>JAKVBK010000064.1 GCA_022447275.1 Oceanicola sp.
CCCCGAAAAGGTGGCAAGGGACGTGGTCTCGGCGGTTATCAAGCGGCGAAACGTCGTCTACACCAAGTCGATCTGGTGGTTGGTGATGTCGATCATCTGCGCCCTGCCTGAAGCGATCTTCAAGAAAACGAGCATATAGGCCGCGCGTCATTGGGGCCTATGCGCGCGGCTAAACTGTACCGCGCGAAGGGGCCTGCGGCTCAGCCCCCCTTGTGCAGCAATATCTGCATCCAGATCGAAGTCTCATCAAACAGCACCCATTCGCGGCGCAGCCCACGGGGCCCGTATTCCGCATGGGAGATCCCCATCACATGCACAGGTGCCCCACTGGGTGCGCCGAAGGCACCCCACCCATCATGGGTGCCTGTCAGCGACCAGCGCACCGCAGCCCGGGGTGGCATCATCGGATCCGCATCCCGGCCAATCACGTGATGCACGTCAAAGCGCGCCGAGGGGAAGGCCGCGCGCAGGCCAATCCAGAACGCATCCGCAGCGGGCCGGCCGTGGGCCGTCTCCCCACCGGGCAGGCACAGGTGGCAGGCGCGGTCATAGTCACGTTGGATCGTCGCGAAATCTGCGTCCATGATGCGGGTCAGCATCTCCGCATAGGTGCCCCCCACCACGCCCGGTGCACCCGCCCCCGTATAGGGGCCAACCACATCTTGGGACGGCGTGAAGGGACGCGGCAGGCTCTGCGGGTCGGCGCTGGCAATCTTAGCCCGCGCCCAATCCTCGGGGCTGACACCCAGTTGGCGCACGATGGCGCCATTGTCTCGCACCAGCCACTCATCGGCGATCATGTTGTCTTTGGCCCAGCAATCGGCAATCGCGCGCAGAACAACCTTGTTGCCGGTCGCCCTCCCGAAACTGCCATCGCCCAGATGGGTGGCCGTCGACAGGATGCGATGGGAACTCAGCATGCCCGCCTCGGGCGTGCCACACCAGATTACGTCCTCACCCAGCAGGGTGCGGTCAGGGAATTCCTGCAAGGTCGCAACCGTCGCGGCCGTGGAGGCAGGTTCGCCCGTGGAGATGCCCCCTGGCATCCGGACGATAACGTCCGGGTGGTAATACCGCTTCATCGACGGGCCAAGCCCGCGGTTCTCCCAGATTTCCTCGGTGATTTTTAGGATGTAATCAGGAAAATCCTCAAAGCCCGCGTCAAATCCCTGCATCGTCATCTGTCCATCCTTCCGGCAGCCTGGCCGAACTGCGGCGCACCAGCCGCGTTTCCAAAACTTGACGCTCCGGCGCGCGCCCCTGCTCAATCCGGCCCAACAAGGCCGCGACGGTGGCATCCACCATGCGCGCAATCGGTTGGCGCAAGGTCGTGAGGTCATAGACCGGCCAAGCCGCCACTGCGACATCATCAAAACCGATCACTGAGACATCGTCTGGCACGGACAGCCCCAACTCGCTCCGCAACACATCAAGGGCTGCGAAGGCCATGTGATCATTGCCAACGAAAAGCGCATCCGGGCGCGTGGCTGGATCTGCAAAGCGCGCCCGAACAATGGCCGCACAGGTGTCGCGGCTATAGGCGCCGTCATCCACCCAAATCGGCTTTTGCCCTGAGGCTTCCAACGCGCCCACAAAGCCGTCAGCGCGGTCACGGCCCGTCGATGCCCCAAGCCAGCCGGAAATGTGTGCAATGCGCCTGTGACCGCCCGCCATCAGCGCACGCGCCGCGATGGCCCCGCCCGTCTTATTGTCAGCCACGACCGCGGAAAAGCGCGGATCTTCCATTTCACGGTTGAACAGAACCACCGGGATGCCGGCTTTTTCACACCGGCTTGTCAGCTCGTCGGACATGCCAACAGAGGCTGCCACAATCCCATCCACCTGATAGTCAAGCAGTTCCTCGATCACGCGATCGGCTTCGGCACCCCGCCCACGGGCCATGAAAACGAGAATATGATAGCCCTCGGCCTGCAGCGCATTGGACAGCCGCTCCAGCGCATCGGGGTAAAACATGTTGTCGAGATAGGCCACCACAAGGCCTATGATCCGTGTCCGGCCCGTGATCAGAGAACGAGCCAAGACATTCGGACGGTATCCCAGCTCATCGGCCGCCTTGCGCACCTTGTCTGCCATCTTTTTGGACACGGATGCGCCAGGCGTGAAGACGCGGCTCACGGCAGACTGGCTGACACCGGCCCGCTCCGCGACATCCAAAGACGTGATCTTGCGTGTCATCCTGCGCCTCCTTCCCGATCTGGCCGTACTCAGCCCGCTGTCCAACCGCCATCGACCAGAATGGACGTACCCGTCACAAGCGCCGAAGCATCACTGGCCAAAAATTGCACTGGCCCCATGATATCCTCTACAACGCCGATCCGCCCCAGTTTTATCTTGCTCTCGATCCACGCGACGCGCTCCGGGTTGGAAAAGGTCTGCTCGGTCAGCGGGGTGCGGATAAAGGTGGGACACAGGGTGTTCACACGGATGCCCCGCGGCCCCCATTCAATCGCCATAGCCTTTGTAAAACCCTCAACCGCATGCTTGGTGGCACAATACACGGATCGATCAATCCCACCCACATGCCCCATCTGGCTTGAAATCTGGATGATCGAGCCAGGCTTGCCCGCCTTCTGCAGGGCCTTTGCAGCATTGCGCGCCAAATAGAACGCCCCCCGCACATTCACGTTCAAGACAGTGTCGAAATCCTCGGGCGTGGTCTCTATGGCGGGGCCATGGCGGGCCAACCCGGCAGAGTTCACCACAACGTCAAATGTACCCTGCTCGGCAAAAAAGCTGTCCTGCGCCGTAAGATCGGCCACATCCAGAGCAGCGGCGCGCGCACGCCCCCCTTGGGCAACAATCGCCTCTGCGGCTTGTGCGGCCGCTTCAAGCCCGCGCGCGGCAATCACAACCTCCGCCCCAAGCTCGGCAAGGGCAACCGAAGCGCCCAGCCCAATGCCGCGCGATCCACCCGCGACAAGAGCACGCCGCCCATCAAGGCGATGCGAAGGGGTGCGGGGCAGTTGCACTGTCATGTCACTCTCCCAATGGGCAGGCTCGTTTTGCAATCCTATGCATACTGGCTAGCGACCCCAAAGGCCCATGTCGACACCAAAGCGACGCAACCCCATTCAGCACCGGTTCAATTCGAAAGGAAATCAGCAGGACTAAAGATGATCTTTAGCTGTACGCACGCTCCCCAGGCGCCCAGCAGCAAAGGCCATCACACAGGCTTGGCGCCATGCCACTGAAAGGCGCCATCCGGGCCAAGGGGGGAAAACGGGTTGAACCCAATCTCCCAGACATTGCCCTCAGGATCTGCAAAATGGCCATGATACCCGCCCCAAAACGCGTCTCGGGCCGGCTTCAAAATGGTGGCTCCTGCGGCACCAGCACGGGCCATCAAGTCGTCAACCAGCTGTTTGCTTTCCACATTATGGCTCAGCACGGTGCTGCCAGAAGCAGCCGCCGGCACACCTGTCTCTTCCGCCAAAGCAGCCCGCTCATAAAGGCCAAGCGCTTGGCCCAAAAGGTCAAAGACAACGATCTTCGGGGTCTCATCAACTTGGCGCCAGCCGAGAGACGCATAAAATTTCGCCAACGCCTGCGGATCTGTGGCGGCAAGCGTGATCAGAGAGACGCGATGTTCCATTCTGGCACCGTGGCGAAAGCCTGCGCCCGCCACAAGCCCTATCTCCTGCTGGACGCCTGCGCACGGGCTTGGGCGAGCAAATCGATGCCAAACTGGTCAAACAGGTGGATCATGTCGACAAACACCCAGTTCTCCGTAAATCGCCCCGCATCATATAGCCAAAAGTCGATTCCGTTGACGCCCGCCCTTGCGCCACTGGGGGCATGGTCAAGGTAGGGGCCCGTATGGGTCAGCCATACGCCAGGCAGGCTTGAGGCGCCCACCAACCGCCCCTCGGTGATCAAATTGTCCAGATCGCCCACCTTCCGATCGGGAAATGCCCTCAGCCACGGCGCCTGATGCAATGTTTCGAATTCCGCAAAGGACAGGCATGCGCCAATCCCGCCGGGCCCGTACCATTTGAGATTTGGATGGAAATATTGGGCCATGCCCATGGACGCCAGATCAGTCTCGTCGAACCCATTCAAGCCACCAAAAATGAACGCGCGTGCAAACGCCATCACCTCCGCAGACACTGCGGCCTCCTCCGGCGCTCGCAGCACCCCGTCAAAACCGGTGGGCGCAGGCCAAACGGCAGGCACACCGCGCGGTCGCGGCAAAGGGCTGCAACCGAGTTGTTCCAGCCAATCAACTACATCAATCAACTCCTGAATACGTCTAATGCGCCCGTTGGCATCAAACTCCAGAAACGTACCCCAACGCAGGCGCACATCGGCACCCTTTGCCGCAATGCCCAAGAAAGGGCCGGCCTGTCGCCCGCTCAGATACCCCGTTGCGCCCACCCAATGGGCCCCGTCACATCCAGGTGCTTCACAGCCGTCAGACACACCTCCCATTAGGATATGAGTGTCACGCTCCAAATCCGCAAAAGCCCCAAAAAACGGCTGCAGGAAATCCGCGCAAATCGCACTTTGGCCCCGCAACGTTCCGATCGGCGCAAACCCCTGCCACACCACATCTTCAGAAAGATAAGCGCTCAGCACGCCTGCCATCTGATCAGGTCGAGCCGCATCGATATCGGCAAACCAAGCAGCCGCTATCTGCTTGTTGCGCTGATTGATGTCCGACATGGCCTGCCCCCATCATCTTGGCAAAAATACTCCGGGGGAGCGGCCATGGGGCCGCGGGGGCAGCGCCCCTGCCCCGCCAAACTTACTCGGCAGCGTCGCGGTAAGGCGCGGCAGCACCATAGGGAACATTCACCCCGCCATACCGGCGCACCCGAACATTGCATTGCTCCGCATGACCGACAAACCCTTCCAGCATGCACAGACGCGAGCCATATTCACCCACCAGCGTGGCGGCTTCATCAGACAGAACCTTCTGATAGGAATGGGTCTTCAGGAACTTACCCACCCAAAGCCCGCCCGTGTATCGGCCCGCCTTCTTGGTTGGCAGGGTGTGGTTCGTCCCGATCACCTTGTCCCCATTGGCGACATTTGTGCGCGGCCCAAGGAACAGGGCGCCATAGTTCGTCATATTGGCCAGAAACCAGTCATCGCGATCCGTCATGACCTGCACATGCTCCGAGGCCACTTCCTCCGAAACGGCCAGCATCTCGTCATGATCGGCGCATAAAATGACCTCACCATAATCTTCCCAGGACACCCGTGCCGTCTCAGCCGTTGGCAAGATATCCAGGATTCGGTCGATCTCGGCCAACGTGTCCTCTGCCAAAGCACGGGAATTGGTGATCAAAACCGCCGGTGAATTGTATCCATGCTCCGCCTGCCCCAACAGATCGGTGGCGCAAAGCTCCCCATCCACCGTCGTATCGGCAATCACGCATGTCTCTGTCGGTCCGGCGAACAGATCGATGCCCACGCGGCCGAAAAGCTGGCGCTTGGCCTCCGCGACGAAGGCATTGCCGGGCCCAACGAGCATGTCGACAGGGGCAAGGCTCTGCGTCCCAATGGCCATCGCGCCCACAGCTTGCACCCCTCCAAGACAGAGGATTTCATCGGCTCCACCCTCTTTCATGGCGGCAACAATGGCGGGGTGGGGCTTGCCCTCCACGGGCGGTGCAGAAGCAACGATACGCTTCACCCCTGCCACCTTGGCGGTCAACACGGACATATGGGCAGAAGCCACCATCGGGAACTTGCCCCCCGGCACATAGCATCCCACGGAATTCACCGGAATGTTGCGATGCCCCAGAATAACCCCGGGCATGGTTTCCACCTCCACGTCCGTCATGGAGGCCCGTTGGGCCTCGGCAAAGGCACGGATTTGGGTCTGGGCAAAGCGGATATCTTCCATTTCCCGCGTCGAGACCTGCTGCATTGCCGCCGCGATCTCGCTGTCACTCAGACGAAACGCATCTGGGGTGTAGCCATCAAACTTGGCGCTCAAGTCGCGCACGGCCGCATCGCCACGCGCCTCAATATCGCTCAGGATGCCTTCAACCGTATGGCGGACCTTGGCATCATCCTCGGCCCGCGCCTCGGCCGTTTTGCCACGCTTGAGATATTCAGCCATGCACGCCTCCCATTGTTGGATTGCAACCAGACTCCTCAAAGCCCGGCCTGTCATAGCGCAGGATACCAGTGCTGCTTGGCGTCTCAAGACTTTTCTGCATACGATTGCAAATCAATCCGAATAAGAGAGCTCAGCAAAAGCACTCCGCTTGCATCAGGGCAGTGTGTTCACCCATTCAAGGATGTCGGATGTGACCAGCTCTGTCTGGCCGGGGCTCAGGATATCGCCCGCAATGACATGCGAGAACGTGTCATCCCCTGGACCCATGTCATAGCTGATCGCTTTCACAGGCCCCCCCCAGCGCGCAGCCACTTCTGCGCTTGCCGCGGGATCGACAACGCTGTCATCGGGCGATGTCAGAAACAGAACCGGCACGCTCGTCTCGTCATAAGACATCTCGCGCGCAGCACGCACCACGGCCGCCATCGGGAATACAGCGCTGGACGGGTAGCGCGTGGTCCAATGGGCGGCGTGACCATCGCTGGACGGCTCAAACGCACGTTCTTGGCCTGCGATAACGGGCAGCCACACATGTGCGCCCGGCCAATCCAGAAGGGACGCCATAGCAGCCTTTACCTTGAAGTTCGGCGACACAAAGACAAGCCCCGCCACGTCTTCCGTGCCCCAGTCAAAGGGGGTGGCCAACGCGGCCAGCGTGGCGCCAGTGGAGGTGCTGATCACAACGACCTTGTCGCCAATCGCGCGCCCGACAGCGAGCGCTTCTGCGTAATCCGCCATCCAATCCTCGGCAGTGGCCTCCGACATGGCGTCGCCGTCCCGCCCGTGCCCCGTCAGGCGCGTGAAATAGAGATTGGCGCCCAGCGCCTCTGCAACATTGTCGGGAACCGGCCGGATCTCTTCAGGCCCGGCGGAGAAGCCATGTACATAGACCACCGAAATGGGCGTTTTCTCCCCGGGCTCTCCGGCCCAAACAACCCGCTTTTCCGATCCCGGCCGAAGGTTCGCCACTTCGGCCTCAGAGCTTTCCAGCCAGTTCTGGATATCCTCAAGGCTGGGCAAAGCGGCAATGGCGTTGCGCGCGGCCACATCTGCAGCTGCAATTGACAGTTCCACACGTGGTGCAAGCAACCACACCCCTGTCAGCATGATCGCCAGCGCTCCAACCAAAAATGTCGCCACTTTTCCCATACTGCTTATCTCCCCACCGCGAGGCATTCTTCGATTGCCTGCTCTATCAACATTAATTCTTTCGGCTCAGAGAACCGATGGTCACTTCCCTTTACAAGGGTCAGCCGCATGTCATCGCCCTGCGCATGGGACAGCAAGCGCGTGGCAACCGACATCTCGACAGCTGTGTCTGCGGTGCCTTGCAGGAAACGCACGGGGAATGGAAGGGCCAACGGAGCGCGCAGCACCAATTGCGCGCGGCCGTCTTCAATCAAGGCCCGCGTGATCGTGTAGGGATCCCCGTAGTCCGACGGGATCTGGATCGATCCCGCTTGCTCTAGGGCTGCCCGTTGCGCGGCATCAAACCCGGCCCACATGCTGTCTTCGGTAAAATCGGGAGCGGCAGCGATCGTGACAAGGGCGGCCACTTTTTCAGGCATGCTGCGACAGACAAGAAGGCTGATCCAGCCGCCCATGGAAGAGCCCACCAGAACCTGCGGCCCCTCAGTCAGCGTAGAGATGGCTGCCATCGCATCCTCTGCCCAAACCCCAATCGTGCCGTCCTCAAACGCGCCGTCGCTTTCGCCATGGCCAGAATAGTCAAACCGCAGGAACGCGCGCCCCTGCGCACGGGCCCAGGCCTCCAGGTGGATGGCCTTTGTCCCCTCCATGTCAGACATAAAGCCGCCGAGGAACACGACCCCGGGCCCCTTTCCTTCCCTCTTGTGAAAGGCCAGTCGGCGCCCTTGGGGCGTTTCGAAAAACTGCGGTGCCGTCATCCCTGTCCTCCTGGCTGGCGCGCTGCGGCCACACTGTCGCGTGATATGCTCAGACACAAGATGCCAAAGGCGCTGTCCTTGCGACAGGGGGGCAGCAGAGGCCCCCTTGCCTCTGGCCCGTTCAACACGCCATACAAGCGCCATGACACAGGATCCCAGACTGACCGCAATTGCCACCCAACTGCCCGCCACGGTGCCCTTTGTCGGCCCCGAAACCCAGGAGCGCGCCCGTGGTGCTGGCTTTGCGGCACGGCTGGGCGCCAACGAATCCGGCTTTGGCCCATCGCCCCAAGCGATCGACGCGATGAAGGACGCAGCACAGGACGTCTGGCAATATGGCGATCCGGAAATGCACGACTTGCGGCAGGCGCTGGCCGCCCATCATGGTGTCGATGCCGACAACATCATGCCGGGCGAAGGGATCGATGGGTTACTGGGCACATTGGCGCGGCTGATGATTGCTCCGGGCGACAGCATCGTCACCTCAGACGGTGCCTATCCGACGTTCAATTATCATGTGGCTGGCAATGGGGGCGTTCTGCACACCGTGCCTTACCGCGACGATCATGAGGATCTGCCGGCCCTGATCGAAAAAGCGCGCGAGACCGAGGCCAAGCTGATTTACTTCGCCAATCCCGACAACCCGATGGGCTCTTGGATGTCCGGGCAGCGGATCACTGAACTGCTCGACGATCTGCCTGCAACCACCCTTTTGGTGCTGGATGAGGCCTATAGCGACACCGCGCCAGCGGAGGCCATCCCAGCACTGGACATCACCGATACGCGGTTGCTGCGGTTTCGCACATTCTCCAAAGCCTACGGACTTGCTGGTTTGCGCGTGGGCTACGCCTTGGGCGCAAAAAGCGTGGTCGGTCAGTTCAACAAGATGCGCAATCATTTTGGTGTGGGCCGTTTGGCACAGGCCGCAGCGCTTGGGGCTCTGGCAGACCAGAGCTATCTGAAACGCACCTGTCAGCGCATTGCCGATGCCCGTGCGCGTCTGGCAGAGATCGCACAAGAGAACGGTCTGCACGCACTGCCATCCGCCACCAATTTCGTGGCAATAGATTGTGGGCAGGACGGCGACTTTGCCCGGAAGGTGTTGGCCGAACTGATCGCAGCCGGGATTTTTGTGCGGATGCCATTCGTGGCCCCACAAGACCGCTGCATTCGTGTATCTGTAGGCCCCGAAGCGCAACTGGATGCCTTCGCCGCCGCCCTGCCCAAAGCCCTCGCGGCGGCTGCGAGCTAGCGCCTATCGGCGCCTGACACGTAAGGCCAAAGCATGCCCAGCGCCTAAATACAGCGCAGAACCTTGGGCTGACCTACACGCGCATGTTTTGGCGGACCGGACACCGCATTGTGCCAACTTAGCCCTCGGTCTGCTCCGCGTCCCGCACCTTGCGGGCAACACGGAAGCATTCGAGGCTTTGCGGCACACCGCAATAGATCCCGACAACGTGGATGATCGCCCGGATTTCCTCCCAACTCACACCGTTGGTCCGCGCGCCGCGGCAATGGATTTCCCACTCGTTCATTTTGCCGAGCGCTCCAATCATGCTCAGGTTCATCATGGAGCGGGTTTTGGCATCAATGACCTCGTCCCCCCAGCCAAAGCCCCAACACCACGCCGTCATGGCCTCTTGGAACGGACGCGTAAACTCATCCGCAGCCTCCAGGTTTTTCTCGACATAGGCAGCACCGAGTGTGGATTTGCGCTGCTCCAACCCTTTGCGGAACAAGTCTTCGTCGAACAGGCTCATGGGCTCACCTCCTGATTTGATTGCAATGCCGTTTGCCTCACCGCGCTTGCAAAGCGCGCGTCTCCAGAGACAGCCATATCCAGCGCTGCCGCAACCAGAAATCCGCATTTGGACCATCGCACCGTGATTTTGTGCAATTGTAGCTTTGCCTTTCAGCGGCTTCATCCGGTGCGTTCTGGATCAAGCAAACTCAAGAAGGATACGCCCGCACCAATCCGCAGCGGGGATGCATGGTCCGCATCAATATAGGAGTGCGCAGGAACGCACATCTGCACAGGCCAGTTTTCACCTCGGCAGGCAGGCTGGCTGTTAGACATCTGCCCGTTCTCTAGATTTTCCCTACCGGAATATCGGTGCCCGCCCTCGAGGGGGCAGCCCTCGCATTTTGTGCATTAGAATCAAAAGCCCCACCGTTTCTAGAAACGGTGGGGCCTCCGGGCCGAGGCAACATGAGCGGTTAAATACGCCTCGGCCAGGGAGACGGTTAGCCATCGTGAATTTGGCTTCAAACGCGGTTGTATATGTCGGAGTATCGGATGATGTCGTCTTCGCCGAGGTATGACCCGGTCTGCACTTCAATCATTACCACATCGACTTTGCCCGGGTTGCAGAGCCGATGGACCGCACCAACCGGGATATAGGTGTTCTCATTTTCACCAAGCAGGAACTCTTCCTCTCCAACAGTGACTTGTGCCGTTCCGCTGACAACGCACCAATGCTCACTCCGGTGAACGTGGGATTGAAGACTGAGTTGCGCGCCGGGCGCTACAGTGATCCGTTTGACTTGAAAACGGCTGCCCAGATCGACCGTTTGGTACTTACCCCAAGGACGCTCGCAAACTTGACCGAGCACCGGCGCCGGATTTTCCTCGCCGGTGATCTTCGTCGCCTGTGCCGCATCTGGTTTGTCATGAAGTGTCATGGCGCATCTCCTGCAAAGTCACCGCTCCATCTTCGGGAAATCGAAGGACGATAGATATTGCAGATTAAGTTTGTCCGGGAACGGGAACGATTAGGCGTTGTATACGTTTAGGTAGGTGTCCCCGGCAGTGGCACCGGAAAGCTTCGGCACCGGCTGAAAACCGGGAGTGGCGCCAGCAAGCCGACACATGGCAACCAAAAGCAAATTCTGTATTCAGCCTACCGCTAACGCGCCCCAGACCACTGGAAAATCTCTGAGACCGGCCGTTCGGTCACAGTCTCATGTCGCCTAGATACAAAAGCGATCGCACCGGCGGAGTTGGGCCTATTGATCAAGTTTCCGAAGGCGCATCTGAGATAGGCGCAACCACTCCAAAGCAAAGGTCCCAACGCTGTCCTGCAAAGCTCAGTCAGTGAGGGGCCAAAAGCATTTGTCACGGGATCAGAGTCTCACCAATCAGAACAACAACCTCCTGAAAATAGCTTCTTCGTCAGGCCAGCGCCCGGCGGCCCGCATGGGAATGGCGAACGGCTCAAAAACGGCTGCCAATCGCAAAATATTTTCTCGCGACTGGAGCTAGGCGTTCCAAGCTTGTTTCAAATGATGGTTAACGCTTTGTTAGGGCCGGCCAGTTTATCTATCGACGATCCAAGGCAAGGGGAATTGCAGCATGCGCCAAACATTGGCAGCGCACGGCCAGGCAAAGTTTGTTGTAACATTGTGGCTCGGCAACGGGCAAACTGAGCCTAAGGTGATTGGGTCGAAGCTTCGGCATCACCAATTTGAAAACAAATCTACCTTCACGGCAATGCCTTCTTTGCAGGACGTATTTGCAGGCGCTGCAGCACAGGAACTGGCGCGTCTTGCAGCACTTGTGGGTCAGGACTGCCCGGTATTTTCATCTTCGGAATACACTTTCGCCAGCCAGTCAGTGATCCTGCGCGGCCTCCATGTGGCCCGTTCACAGGGCCCCGCTGGAACGCAGAAGGTATCAATACACTTTTTGGAGATGTTCGGCTCACCCACGTCCATTTTCAGAACGACTGCCTTGCCCGGTTTGCCAACGGATCAAAGCGCATCCGATCTCGCAGTGGATACTCTTTTCGGCTTGGTGAATCCTCTGCTGGAACTCCTACGCTCAACAAAGGCAATGAGCGGCAACAGAAAAGATCAAAGCCAGCAATTGATTGCCTTGAGAAAAAGCGAAGAGAAATTGAAAGCACGGCTTGAGCCCCTGGCGCCCTTGCCCACAAGCGCGAACTCTTGTGTCACAGAATTTCCCAGAAATCGGGCCGCTGGCAATCGGCATTTAGACTGAACCGGAGCCCATGTGTTCCGAGGGCGTTCCTCGATCAACGCCTGCTGGTAATCACCCGCACCGCTTTCTCGCTGATCTGTTCCAACTCGTCTTCATGCGCCTGCAAGCGATGACGCGGATACGGGGCCAGTTTGCCCTCATAAACCGTGCGCAAGCGCTCAGCGATACGCAGGGCTGGCTGCAGCACCGTTTCCAAAACGTCTCGGTTATCAGGGCTGGCGGACGGCTGCTTGAAAAATGGCTCGAGGCTCCCGTCAACATGGGCAAACCGAACCATAAACCTGGTATCTACACCCGTGCTCGACATCCGGCATATCCGCATATCGGCTAACTTGCTGTCGCCAATATCCAGCGCGATGTCATCGGGGATGGATGCAATAGGAAAGTCTGAAAAGAGAGGGGCAAGAGCCGCAAGGAAGATTGCCAATTCGTCCGAAAATACATCCGACGGACACCGCCCCTCATCGAACACAGTAGAACTATGGCCATTTTCGTTGGTGTACTCGATTGAGTGCACCAAGACTTCTTCAGTAAGACTATTTTTTCCCAGCAGAACCCCGAACACAGCCATTCTCCGCCATTTCAAATAAAGCTAGCACAAATTTTTATGGTGTCCCACCATATCGATCACGACTAGCCGAAAACTGGCTCGTTATTTTGAAGATGGCGCCTAAGGCGGCAGCATTAGGGATTGGAAGGCGGCCCGACGCGCAGCGTTGATCTCAACAGGGCGATGCCCCTCGCGGCCAACATAGACATGGACGAAGTGGCCCTCAGCTGCTGCCTGTTGGGCCGCATCGGCAAAGAGCCCTACTTCGAAACGCACAGAAGACTGTCCCAGTTTACTGACCCGCAGCCCAGCATGTATTTGCATGGGGAAGGCCAGTTCAGCATGGTAGCGGCATCCTGTCTCCACAACCAAACCATAGCTGGTATCGCTGTGCGGATTGAGCAGCCCCTGCTCCATCAGCCAACCGTTCACCGCTGTATCAAACAAAGAGTAATGCACCACATTGTTCATGTGCCCATAGATATCGTTGTCCATCCATCGGGTCTGGAGCGGACGAAACACGGCAAACTGATCGCGGGTTGCAGGGGCAGGCCTTTGTGCCATGATTTACAGCGCCTCGCGATAGATAGCGCGTGCGTCTTCCTCAGAGACCGGGCGCGGATTGTTCACCAAAAGACGGGTTTGATTCATCGCATCCCTTGCAAGCCGGGCGATATCTTGGCCGGTAATTCCTACTCCGCTCAGCCCCCCCGTGAGACCAAGATCTGCGTTCAAGGCATCAAGACGCGTGATCAATTCTTCCGCCACCACGCCCGCCTGCCCAGTGGCTGACATATCCTTGAAAATGTGGGGGGCCAGTTCTGCGTATTCTGTCGCGCAGGCCGGCGCATTGAACCGCATGACCGCAGGCAAAACCAAAGCGTTCGACAGGCCGTGCGGCACCTTGAAGAGGCTTCCTACCGGATAAGCCAGCGCGTGCACCGCCGCCACAGGTGAATTTGCAAAGGCTTGCCCCGCCAACATCGCCCCCAAAAGCATCGCTTCGCGCGCCTCAATATCCGCGCCGTCTTGCACAACTTGATGGATGTTGCCCGACAGCAGACGCAGCGCCTGAACAGCCAACATGCGGCTGATCGGATTGTTGTTTGCGGATCGAGACGTGAAAGCCTCGATCGCATGGACCATCGCATCCACACCAGTGGCTGCCGTCACAGCCGGTGGCAATCCCAAAGTCAGTTCAGCATCCAGCACCGCGATATCGGGCAGGATCAAGGGGGACACGACCCCCTTCTTTTCCTCCGTACCCGTGGTGAGGATGGAGACCGGCGTCACCTCAGACCCAGTGCCCGCCGTGGTGGGAACCAACACCAATGGCAATCTGCGCCCGCGCGCCATGCCAACACCAAACATCTGCTCGAGGGGCTGATCAGACACCGCCCGTAGGGCTGCGACCTTGGCCACATCCATGGATGATCCCCCTCCAAAACCGACCACCGCCTGCGCAGCGGCAGCGCGCGCAGCAGCGGCAGCCGCCTCAACGGCTTCCGCTTCCGGATCCGCTGTAATGGCGTCAAAAATCGCAACCTGCAGGCCTGCGGCGTGCAGGCTGTCACGTGCGCCCTGATCCAATTGCAATGCGCGAATTCCAGGGTCAGTCACAAACAAGACCACATCGCCAGAGCGTGCCATCCCGGCATCGATAAGCATCTGGCCGAGCTGTCCCGCCCCACCGCGTATTTGGCGTATCGACGCTGTCGTGTTGAAACT
>JAKVBK010000065.1 GCA_022447275.1 Oceanicola sp.
AAGGTCTGTTGCGCCCTGCACGTTGTCGTGGCCGCGGAAGATGTTGGTGCCGCCGCCGCTGGTGCCCATGTTGCCCAGCGCCAACTGCAGCACGCAATAGGCTCGCGTGTTGTTGTTGCCGTTGGTGTGCTGCGTGCCGCCCATGCACCAGATCACGGTGCCCGGACGGTTGTTTGCCATGGTCCGCGCCACGCGGCGCAACTGCGATCCAGGAGTACCGGTCACACGCTCAACTTCTTCGGGCGTCCACTTGGCCACTTCTTCCTTGATCTGGTCCATGCCCCAGACACGGGTGCGGATGAACTCTTTGTCCTCCCAGCCGTTTTCAAAGATATGCCACAGGATACCCCAGATCAGGGCAACATCGGTGCCCGGACGGAAGCGGACATATTCATCGGCATGCGCGGCGGTGCGCGTAAAGCGCGGGTCGCACACGATCAAAGGCGCGTTGTTCTGCTCTTTGGCGCGCAGGACATGCAACAACGAGACAGGATGTGCCTCGGCCGGATTGCCGCCGATGATGAAGATGGCCTTCGAATTGTGAATGTCGTTGTAGCTGTTGGTCATGGCGCCGTAGCCCCATGTATTGGCAACACCCGCAACCGTGGTCGAGTGACAGATCCGCGCCTGGTGGTCGACGTTGTTTGTTCCCCAATAGGCGGCAAACTTGCGGAACAGATAGGCCTGTTCGTTGTTGTGCTTCGCCGAGCCGAGCCAATAGACACTGTCAGGTCCGCTTTCATCGCGGATTTTCATCATGCCATCGCCGATCTCGTTGATGGCCTGCTCCCACGAGACACGGACCCATTCGCCGTTCTCTTTTTTCATTGGGTATTTCAGGCGGCGTTCGCCATGGGCGTGTTCACGCACTGCCGCGCCCTTGGCGCAATGCGCACCCAGGTTGAATGGGCTGTCCCAGCCGGGCTCTTGCCCAACCCAGACGCCATCGCTGACTTCGGCCACAACGGTACACCCGACCGAGCAGTGGGTGCAGACGGTTTTCTTCAGGTCCACCGCGCCGCCAGCTGTTGCTGCCTCTGCGCGGGTCACCGTGCCGCCGGTTGCGGCAATCGCGGTCAGGCCACCAATGGCCAGACCTGATCCGCGCAGAAAGGCGCGGCGGTCAACCGAGGTCGTTCCCACCTCGGACAGGATCGAAGTCCGCTGGGGGCGTCGCGCAACCCCGTTGGTCTTTTTCCTAAGCATTTCTCTCTCCCTTGCTGGCGTTGTCCCTGGGCAACGCTTGCTTGGTTGGACAAAGGGCCAAGTTGGCAGTCGGGCGTCACGCAACCAGTCACCGCTTGGCCGATTTTACAAGGTCCGGTTTGCGCCGGGCTGTGCCGTCTTAGAATTTTGCGCTGGCGAAATAGGCGCGCGTGTGTGCGGTATCCTGCATCTTGTCCGATGACAGGTCCGGCTCATCTGCTTGCGCTGTGGAACCGCTTGCCACCACCGCAGCCGCAGCGATGGGCGTTGCTGTGCCCGCCAGTTTCAAGAATTCGCGGCGGGATGCGCCGTCTTCCTTCTTCATGAAATCTCCTCCCGTTTCGTATGTGGCGGTGTCCCGCCGATGACGACGGGTCCCCCCGCCGATGCCCAGCGCCTTGCGGCGCTGCGTCAGTCAGGTTCCGCCAAGACGGAAACCTTCAGCCTCGATCTGCATGAACGCGCGGCCGACGCTGCCGACCGGAGCGTAGAAGACAGAGTTCTTCGCTCCCTCCAGGTCAGAAAAGAAATGTTCCGCCCAAGGGCCAATGTGCTTGTTAAAGAAGTCGCGCTGCGTGCTCAGATCGGCCAACGTCCCAAACCGGCCGACGATCATTGCCCCCATCATTTCCATCAGGCTGGCAATATTGTCCTCGGGCTCAAACACATTTGCCGCCCGCTGCAATCCGCGCGCCGACATGTCCTGGCGCAGCAAGGCCAAAGGTTTTTCGTTCAGGAAACCGGTCAGATAGTAACTGGCATAGGGCAACAGCTCACCCCGCCCCAACCCGATGAACAGCCGATTGTATTCGCTGACCACATTCTTGGGCTTCGTCACTTTTGCCACACGTGCCAGGGTGCAAATCGCTTCGCCCAAGGCACTGTCATCCCCGGACAGACCCGCGGTTTGACCGATCAGCATCTCATCTGGCGGTCCGGCCAGAACAAGGCCGAGGTAATTATAAAGATCGGCCCGCAAGCGGTCTTCTTCAGGAATGTTGATTGTGGCTGCTGCGGTCATTGTCATCCTTCCGTGGCCCTAAATTCAAAACGCATCCGGCGTTGTGACATCAGAGACGGGCTTGCGTCGTCAGAGGGCAAAGGCCGAAGCACACCGTCGGTCACTGCTGCCGTTCCGGGCGTGTCGTCAGTCGCGTCTGCGTCAGCGGATTTTCCCTGTGCATCGCTCTCATGTACGGCGGCTGCATCTACCGGGGCCTCAGTCGTCTCTTCAGCCTTTTTGGCCATCTCCTCGAGCTTGTCGAACATACCCTTCCCGACCTGATAGACGGTCTGAAGGTTCTCAACGACCGTTGCGCTGTCTGTATAGTCTTCGCCGTAGTCGACCAAACCATCGAGGTTGGCCAGAACCGGGTTCAATCGCCACAGACGACGCAATGCACGCGTCTTTAGACGGCGCGGCAAATCGGCTTTCAGAAAGTCCTGTACCTGCTCCGCGCTTTCCAACGCTTCAGGCTCGGTCAATCCAGACTCGGATAGTAGGTCTTCATCGCTCTTTTCCGCCAGCGCGCTCTCGTGCGCTTCGACCTCTGCGGCAACACGGAGCGCGTCTTCAGCCTGTGCCTCAGCCTCAACGGCAGCTTTCCTGCGGCCCCAGAAATCAGTCATGCAAGACCTCTGATTTGGATCCATCCGCCCTTTTCATCTTTCTGATAAATACTCATTGCAACCGCCTCCGTTGCAGAGCAGGCGACGCATATATGTCCGCCGCTTTGCCAATCCGTGGATCGCCAATACCATCCTGTACCAAATCCACACGCGCCTTGTCGCGACGACGTTTCACAAAGACCTCATCTTCGTGGTAGGCCTCGACAAAGTCCCTCACCCAGGCAATCAGCCCCGGCGGCATTGCTACCTTTTCGACGATTTCTTCGCCGCTGTCGGTGTAATCCTGCGCTTCATAGGGTGATGCGGTCACCAATAGCACCTCCAGAGGGATGTCACCGTCTGCCTCTCGCATCACGACGAAAACGCTCGGAACCTGAGCGGTCAGACCGTGCAGATACGCCTCTGTTTCAGCCCCGTGCAGATCCAGCGACACGGTCGCAGCATGATATTCGATCGCCTCTCCCTCACGGCGCAGTTCTCGCCAGTCAGCAGCACCAGCCCCCGGCAACACGGCCGAAACGGTCCAGTTCCAAGGCACCCATCGCGTCACGCCGGGCGCTTTCCGCAAGACCACACCAATCGGGAGAGAGCGATACATGTTCGGGTTGTGGATCAAGAGCGACAGACCTCCTCCTTATGACCTTGGGCCACGCGCCACGAGCGCGGAAAGAAATTTTTGTATACTGCCGCATTCTTCAGCACTTTCGGGACATTTTGGGCAAGCCTCCTGAAAGTCAGATTCTCCGAAGGTCTAAATGTCTAATTTGACTATTCCTGTCGGATTTCACGACCGCGCTGTATCTGCGAATCACTTTGCAAGTTGAGCTGACTGCAGAGGGCCGAAGCGATCCACGATTTTGTGGAAAACCGGTTGTGAGCAGCTACGAATCATGCCTAGGGTTTTGCAAGACCCAAGCGAAATGACACGCTGAATCTTCGGCGCTGCCAGGGAGAAAATAATGCCCAAGTCGTTGATAACATGTACATGTTCGGGCACGCAAAGCCTTGATGTCAGGGCTCTGGCCGATGCAACCGGTTTGACGGTGCCCCCCTCTTGTTCGGCCCTGTGCACCACCCAGATCAACCAGGCCGCCGCGGCGATTGCGCAGGGTGATGCACTTTTTTGTTGTACGCAGGAATCACGGGTGTTCGAGGCGCTTGCCGACGAAATGGACAGCCCTGCGCCCCCTGTGCTCGATCTCCGTGACCGGGCAGGTTGGACCGCTGACACCGCGTCGACGCTTCCCAAAATGTCCGCTTTGGTGGCAGAGGCGCTGTTGCCTGCGGCGTCTGCAAAGACCGTTGACGTGGTCTCGGAGGGGCTGTGTCTGATCCTCGGGCCTGCCGAGGTGACACTGCCGGCGGCAGAGACATTGCAAGAGTTTCTGGGCGTGACAGTGTTGATGGACACCGCCAGCCAGCTTCCTGACACGCGCGATTATGACGTCGTGATCGGCAAACTGCGACGTGCCACCGGGGCGCTGGGTCAGTTTCGGGTTGTTATTGATGCGCTTCAGATGGTTGAACCCGGTGGCCGCGGTGACTTTGTATTGAGCGACCCGAAGGATGGAGGGCATTCGGACTGCGATCTGATCGTTGATCTGCGCGGGGGGGATCCGTTGTTTGCGGCGCATGAAAAACGTGAAGGCTATCTGCGTGCCGATCCAACGCATGCTGCGGGGGTTCAGGCGGCGCTTCTTGCAGCGTCGCATTTGACAGGTGTCTTTGAAAAACCGCTTTACGTTCGGGCAGAGCCTTTGTTGTGCGCACATGCACGCGCCGAGCAAACGGGCTGTACCCGGTGCCTTGATCTATGCCCGACCGGCGCCATCACCCCAACCGGTGACCACGTTACAGTTGATCCGATGATCTGTGCGGGATGCGGGGCCTGTTCGTCGGCTTGCCCGTCAGGCGCAATCAGTTACGACGCGCCACCGGTGGACCACACGATGGTCCGTGTTCAGACCCTGGCAAAGGCCTATCTTGATGCGGGCGGCGTGGCGCCGCGGCTTTTGACCCATGACGCCCATGGGGCTGAAATGATCCGCCTCGCCGCGCGGTTTGGGCGCGGCTTGCCAGCGGATGTCATCCCGCTTGACGTCAGCGCGATCGGGGCTTTTGGCCATGCTGAGATGGTCGCCGCACTTGCTGCTGGCTTTGCCAGTGTGGCCATCCTGCCTGGGCCAGGTGCCGACCGCGCCGCCATCATGTCACAAGTGGCGCTGGCCAATGCCATTGCCGGCGACCCAATCGATACACTGGTGACGCTGCAAGACATTTCGGATCCCGATGCTCTTTCGGATGCGCTGTTTGACGTCCTGACCCCGACCGCCCCCCTGGCAAGCCCGGTTCGTCCTATCGGCACACGCCGTCAGATCACCCGGCAGGCCGCCCGCGCCCTGAACAGCGACACCGAGCTCTTGCCGCTGCCCGAAGGCGCACCCTATGGGGCTGTGCGGGTTGATACCGAGGCATGTACCCTGTGTCTGAGTTGCGTGTCGCTGTGCCCCTCGGGCGCCTTGGGCGACAACGTGGACGCCCCACAGTTGCGTTTTCAGGAAGACGCCTGTTTGCAGTGCGGCCTCTGTGCCAACATCTGTCCCGAAAAGGCGATCACGCTGGAACCGCGTCTTGATCTGACTCAGTCAGCGCTTGAACAGCGTATCCTGAATGAGGAAGAGCCCTTTGCCTGCATTGAATGCGGCGCGTTGTTCGGCGTCAAATCCACGGTTGAGCGGATTACCAAGAAACTTCAGGATCACCCGATGTTTTCGGAGGAGAAGATCCGCATGATCCAAATGTGTGAAAATTGCCGAGTGAATGCGCAATACCATGCCAAGGATAATCCGTTTCAGGGCAACGACCGCCCGCGTCCGCGCACGACCGACGACTACCTTGGCACCCGGCGTGATCACTGATGAACCAGAGCGCCCCCCAGGTCGGCGGCTTTCATGGTCGCGACATAGGCCAACAGGGCCTCGACCTCATCCAGGGTCAATGCGATCGGCACGATCGGCGACGGGCGATCGGCAGGAAACGGGGGTGTGACGTCCTCGATCTGAGTAAAGGCGCCATGTGGTTTGAGGATGTAGAACACCGAAAAACGTTCTTCCCAGTCTTCAAAGCTGCGCAAGACCGCAAAGCTGGGAGTGGAGCCAATGCTGTTCCAACGTGTCGCCGCGTCCACCGCATGGCAGCGCGCACACGCACGGCGCGACACCTTGTGCCCGATGTCGGCATCGCCATCCAGGCTGACGTCGACCACGGCCACCGTCTGGTCCGCAGGGGGCGCGAAAAGAGCCTGCCCATTCGGGGCAAAGCCTGTGATTGCGCGTTGACCGACCTGAGAGCCCAACCAGTCAGAGAATCGCTTGCTGCCAAGATGATCGGGATTTTTGACCGTCAGATGCCAGGTTTGACCAAGACCGAAAAACAACGGAGTGCCGCTGCCTCCAAGCGTCGCATCCCGCGCTTCGCCGTCGCGGACCACCTGGACACGCACCTGAGTTTTCAGGGAAAATCGCGGCAGGATGTGTTTCAGCAAGCCTGTTTCGATCAGCACCTGGGGTGCATGAAGCCGCACCAGGCGATCATCTGCCAAAGCCATCACCGGCAGCAGCCACATCGCCAACAAAATCCTGAAAAACCGTTTTACTCCCATGCGATCAGCCTATGCTTGCGATTGGGAACGCGTCAATCCTACGCCAAAACCCTAGCCCGGAGACCCAGATGAGCGACGAAATGAACATGTCCATGCGAAAATTTCTAAAGCAGGTCGGAGTGACCTCGCAGCAGGCGATAGAGACCGCGATGCGCAATGGGGACACAACAGGCAAGAGCTTTGCCATCAAGGCTGTGGTGACCATCGAAGAGCTGGGCATGACCCACGAAGTAACTGGCGAGATTTCGGGCGGTGAGTGATATCATGGCAAGCCGAGACCAGGTGCTTGATGTCCTGAAAACCATCGCTGATCCGGCTGGCGGCGATATCGTATCCTCAGGCGTTATGCGTGCCCTTCACGTCGAAAGTGGCACGGTACGCTTTGTCATGGAGATCGCGCCAAGCCAGGCGCCGGCCTATGCGGCCGCACAGGCCAAGGCAGAAGAGGCCCTCAAGGCGCTTGACGGGATTGATCAGGTCTCGATCGTGCTGACAGGTCACTCTGACACGCCGCCGCCGGATCTGAAGCCCAGCCGCCCAGCTGCGCCCAAAGGCCCTGAAAAAATTCCCGGCGTTGATCACATCATTGCAATTGCCAGTGGCAAAGGCGGGGTTGGCAAGTCGACAGTGTCATCCAATCTTGCGGTTGCTTTGGCGCAGCAAGGGCGCCGCGTGGGGTTGCTGGATGCTGATGTCTACGGTCCAAGTCAGCCGCGTATGCTGGGCGTTTCGGGCCGCCCTGCCAGTCCGGATGGAAAAACCATTTTACCATTGCGCAACCATGGTGTGACAATGATGTCCATTGGCCTGATGACCAATGAAGATCAGGCCGTCGTGTGGCGCGGGCCAATGTTGATGGGCGCATTGCAGCAGATGATGATGCAGGTGCAATGGGGTGCGTTGGATGTCTTGCTGGTTGATCTGCCGCCGGGCACTGGCGACGTTCAAATGACGCTGAGCCAGAAGGCACAGGTTGACGGCGCGCTCATTGTCAGCACGCCACAGGACATTGCCCTTCTGGACGCCCGCAAGGGGATCGACATGTTCAATCAGCTCAAGGTCCCGATTGTTGGCATGGTGGAAAACATGTCGACCCATGTCTGCTCAAAGTGTGGCCACGAAGAGCATATCTTCGGCCATGGCGGTGTGACGGCCGAGGCTGCAAAACTGGGCGTGCCCTTGCTGGCGGAGGTGCCATTGGATCTGCAGATCCGGCTGTCATCGGACGGCGGAGCCCCCATCACCGCCAGTGCTCCGGACAGCCCACAGGCCAAGGCCTTTCACAGGGTGGCCTCTGCCCTTGTGGCGCAAGGCGTGGCATGACGGAAACGCCGACATTTCCACCCCTCATGTGGGGCGAGGCCGCACAGGGCGACGCCTTTGACCACGCGGTGATGCGCGCGGCCACGGGCTGTGACGCAGGGCTGATCAGCCACCAGCTGGGCGCGACCGAGATGCAAGCTGCGCTGGTCTTTGCCCCCGAGGTGCATCTTGGCCGCGCCATGGCCATGCTGCCGCTGTGTGGCGTGGGCCTGCAGAACGCCCTTGGTGCGCTGGCACCGCCTGAAGTGGCGGTTCATCTGAATTGGGACGGCGGGATCCGCGTCAACGGTGCGGCCTGCGGGCAGTTTCGTGTGGCTGCATCGCAAGGTGATCCTGCGGTGCTGCCGGACTGGCTGGTGGTCGGCTTCAGCCTGCCTCTCGTCCCGCCGAATGAAGACATGGGCACAACCCCGAATGAGACAGCGCTTTATGCCGAAGGCTGTGCCGATGTGACGCCTTTGGCGCTGCTCGAGGCCTGGGCCCGACACACACTGAACTGGATCACCCGGTGGGAAGATCGGGGCAACCGCGTGTTGCATGCCGAATGGCGCGGCTTGGTGCATGGCATCGGCGAAGAGAGTGAGATCGGCACCTTTGTGGGCGTCGACGAAGACTTTGGCAAGCTGGTGCGCGACGGCACCGGCACCACCCATCTGATCCCGCTGACAGAGCTTTTGGAGGCCCCATGAAACTCGCCCGTGCCATCCATTTTGACGAAAGCGACACCCGCGTCTTCGCCAGCCCCGCCCGCACCGGCGAATGGTGCATCTCGGGCGGGTTCGAGTTCTCTAACTGGACCGAAGGCGACCTGAGCGGCAAGGCGAAACAGGCCTTTTCAAACGGCTGGCTGGGGCTGGAGACCGGCGGGCGCGTGACTTTCGTCGCCGTGACCGAGGTTGAGGCGGGCGAAGTCGAAACTCTGAACCAGATGCTGGCGCATCACTTCGTGACCTACTACGACGCACCCAATGTTGACGCGGCCCTGCCCGTCGCGCGCGACGAGCTGGCGCAGATGGCGGAGCTTTGCGAGGATCACGACCCCAACACCCTGCTGACCGTTGCCCGTGAGCTGACCGAGGCCGGAGTCCGCGAAAGCTATCGCGTGATCGAGCCGCAAGAGGCAGGCCTGGAGCAGTTTGCGATCCACGGCGACATTGAGGGACACGGGCACTGAGCCAACTGTGCCTGGCCCTTTTCGCACATCGGCACGTCCGAAAATCGTTTTGTGTCACGTCGTTTGGCGAAGGCCCTGTTTGCCGCCCATACAGGTAAAATCCTACGCATCGGCAGTCATGATGTCTGCGAGGCAGAAAACCACGGTTCAGAGCCCGAAGTACGTGATGCGGCCCGTCGGATGCCGGCTGCAGTAGTCCTGCATCATGACGCAGGGCGGGGTGGTGGCTTTGCCCTGCGAAAGGCCTTTGGCGGTCTCTTGTCTTGGAACAAGGTGAAAGCCGCCCTTCGCAGCTTTGCCAGAAGGCAGGGTCAAGAACACTGGAGGGGTCCCGATCGAGGCATGGATCAGTTCGGGAAATCCATTCTGAACGCGCCGCAGCGCCCGCCATTCAGGCAAGACAACTGTCGCGCCATGTCGACGTCAAAGCCGATTTCAAACCGCCCCCAAAAGTCAAACCCCCGCACGGCAGATGGCGTGCGGGGGTTTGTATTTCCTGCTTGTCCGTGACGCGTAAGATCAGTCCAGCTTGCGGGTGATTTCCTCGCGCTCGAAGATTTCGATGACGTCCTTGGGGCGCACATCGTCGTAGTTTTCGAACGCCATACCGCATTCCTGACCCGATTGGACCTCGGCGACTTCATCCTTGAAGCGCTTCAACGTCTTCAGAGTGCCTTCGTGGATCACCACGTTGTCACGCAGAAGTCGGACACCAGCCGAGCGACGCGCCACACCTTCTGTGACCAGACAGCCTGCCACCTTACCCACGTTCGACACCTTGAAGACTTCCTTGATCTCGGCATAGCCAATGAAGTTTTCGCGGATCTCGGCGCTCAACAGTCCGGACGCGGCCTGTTTCACGTCGTCTACAAGGTCATAGATCACTGAGTAATAGCGGATCTCGACGCCTTTTTGGTTGGCACTGTTGCGGGCCGGAGTGTTGGCACGCACGTTGAAACCGAAAACCGGTGCACCGCTTGCCTCTGCAAGGCCAACGTCGGTCTCGGTGATCGCACCGACGCCAGAGTGCAGCACACGCACGCGGACTTCGTCGTTGCCGATCTTTTCCATCGCTTGCACGATTGCTTCGGCAGAGCCCTGAACATCGGCCTTGACCAGAATGGGAAGTTCGGAAACGTTCTCGTCCTCTTTGGCTTTCGCCATGAGCTGCTCAAGCGTTGTCGCAGCACCTGCGGCTGCGCGTTTTTCCTTGGCCGCTTTTTCGCGATATTCAGCGATTTCGCGGGCCTGCGCATCCGTATCGACGACGTTGAGCACATCTCCGGCTTCGGGTGTTCCGTTGAGGCCAAGCACCTCAACAGGAACCGAGGGGCCGGCTTCCTTGACGCGCTCACCCTTGTCATTGATCAGCGCGCGGACCTTGCCGTATTGCTCGCCCACAACAAAGATATCGCCCAACTTCAGGGTTCCGTTCTGAACCAAAACGGTGGCAACCGGCCCACGGCCGACGTCAAGTTGTGCTTCAATCACAGCGCCCTGGGCTGCGCGGTCCGGGTTGGCTTTCAATTCCAGGATTTCAGACTGCAGAGCGATGGCTTCCAGGAGTTCGTCCAGGCCCTGGCCAGTGATGGCCGAAACCTCAACGTCCTGAACCTCGCCCGACATCTGCTCTACGATCACTTCGTGCTGCAAAAGCTCTGCACGTACCTTGTTGGGATCAGCAGCGGGTCTGTCGATCTTGTTGATCGCCACGATCATCGGCACGCCGGCGGCCTTGGCGTGGTTTATCGCCTCAACCGTTTGCGGCATCACCGAATCGTCGGCCGCAACAACGAGCACCACGATGTCAGTTACCTGCGCTCCGCGTGAGCGCATGCTGGTAAAGGCCGCGTGGCCCGGCGTATCAAGGAAGCTGAGCACCGCGCCACTGTCGGTTGTCACCTGATACGCACCAATGTGCTGGGTAATGCCGCCCGCTTCGCCGGCCACAACCTTGGCGTCGCGAATCGCATCCAGCAATGACGTCTTGCCGTGGTCGACGTGACCCATGATGGTGATCACGGGCGGACGGCTTTTCAGATCCTCGTCCTTGTCCTCGACGGAGTCGATCACATCTTCGACGTCCGAATCGGACACACGGGTCACCTTGTGGCCGAATTCCTCGATGATGAGTTCGGCAGTATCCTGGTCGATCGTCTGGTTCTGTGTGGCCATGATGCCATTTTGCATCAGGGCCTTGACCACATCCGCCACGCGTTCGGCCATGCGGTTGGCCAATTCACTGACGGTGATCGCCTCTGGCAACTGCACGTCCCGCACAACCTTTTCGCGCTCGACCGTGCCACCCATAGCCTTTTGGCGCGCGCGCTCTTGTTTGCGCTTCATCGCGGCCATGGATTTCTGACGGCCGCCTTCGCCGCCGCGCAAGGCTTGGTTCAGGGTCAGTTTGCCCGAACGTCGTCCGCTGTCATCGCCACGGCCCTTGTTGCGACCACGTTCTTCACGATCACGATCCGATTTCCGCGGTGTTGGCGCGCCAGTGCCCGAAGGCTTGGGGCGCGACGAGGGCGCCGCAGCCGCCGGCTTTGGCGCTGCCTTGGCCGCCTTTTCAGCTTCCGCTGCACGCTTTGCGGCCTCTTCAGCCTCGCGTTTCTTGCGTGCTTCTTCCTCGACCTTCGCCTTTGCGCGCTCTTCACGCTCGCGTTCTTCGCGTTCTTTGGCTTCGGCCTCGGCCCGCCGGCGCGCGCGCTCTTCGGCGCGGGCCTTTTCTTCGGCCTCACGTCGTGCTGCGTCTTCGGCTTCACGAGCTTTCGCGGCCTGCAACGCACGCAGGCGGCGTTCCATTTCAGCATCTGAAATCCCAGCTGGCCGCTTGCCGCTGCCACCCACGGCTGCGCCGCCGCCACCCGACGGCTTGCCAGCCCCCGGTTTGGGCACCACAACGCGCTTGCGCTTGGTCTCAACCACGACGTTCTTGGTGCGCCCATGGCTGAAGCTTTGCTTCACGTTTCCCGAACGGGACCCGCCACCGCGCAAACCCAAAGTCTTTTTGCCGTCGTTATCGCTCATTAAGCTCTTTTCCTTTCCGGCGACCCCTGCCGCCGTGATCTGCACCGGACGCTCCGACACGTACGCTTTTCAAACGGATGGCTTCCTCTACAACACGATCCGCGAGTCCGCCAGTGCCCAGAGCAGCGTGAATCGCAGTTTGTCGTCCAAAAGCCATTCCAAGCTCGTCCGCAGTCAGCCATCCGATGTAACTGCCGTAGTGCGGCGTGCTAAGTTTCGTCTTTCCGCGCTCTGATCCATCACGGGCCTGAATCAGAACGGTTGCTTCTTCACGGTCCAGCCAGCTTTTGACCTTTTCGTAGCCTGTCACGGCCTTGCCGGACTTGCGGGCCATGCTGATCAGATCGATCACACGCCGGGCCAACATGGCGTCAAGCTGCACCACCAGATCGCCAGGCACCGTCACATTGGCGCGCGCTGCCCGCGAAAACAGCCCTTTTTTCACCACTTTGGTCAGCGCGTCACGCTCGGCCGAGACCCAGAGCCCATGACCGGGCAACTTGCCCAGGATATCCGGCACGATCATGTCGTCCGGCCCAACCACGAAACGGATCATCCCAGCTGTGGGCTGACTTTCCCCGCTCGCAAGGCATTTGCGCTCGGGGCCCGCTGTCCGGTTTTTGTCTGCACCACCTCTGGTCATCACTCGACCTCCGGTCTGCGCAAGGCTCAGACCTGCTCCTCTTCTGCAGCATCACCGCCCGGTTCTTCGCTGTCCTCGGCCGCATCGGCCTCTAGATCGGCAGGGTCAACCCAGCCTAGCATGATACGGGCGGACATCACCATGTTTTGCGCCTCTTCCAATGACACATCGAACGGTTCGAGAATGCCATCGTCCTTGACACGTTCGCCATCGACCGATGTCCAGCCCCCTGCCAGTTCCCAATCCGCGCAGGTCGCAAAATCCTCAAGCGACAGAACGCCGTCCTTGGCAAGGGCTTCCACCATCTGGGGTGTCAGGCCTTCAAAGTCAATCAAGCTGTCCTCGACGCCCAGTTCACGGGCTGCCTCCAGTGCTTTGCGGGCCTGCTCTTCGAGGTGTTCCCGGGCGCGGGTCTGCAGCTCCTCTGCGGTGCCTTCATCGACGCCGTCGATCACCAGCAGCTCGTCAAGTTCAACGTAGGCCACCTCTTCGAGATTGGTAAAGCCCTCGGACACCAGAAGCTGTGCAAAGAACTCATCCAGGTCAAGCGTTTCCATGAACAGCTTTGTGCGCTCTTCGAATTCAGCCTGACGGCGCTTCGATTCTTCTTCCTCGGTCATGATGTCGATATCAAGTCCGGTCAGCTGGCTGGCCAGACGGACGTTCTGGCCGCGGCGACCAATGGCCAGGCTCAGTTGTTCGTCGGGAACGACAACTTCAATCCGCTCGGCGTCTTCGTCCAGGACAACCTTGCTGACTTCGGCCGGCTGAAGCGCATTCACAAGGAAGGTCGGCACATCCTCGTTCCATGGAATGATGTCGATCTTTTCGCCCTGAAGTTCGTTCACAACAGCCTGAACCCGACTGCCGCGCATGCCGACACAGGCACCAACAGGATCGATCGAGCCGTCGTAGCTGACAACCGCAATCTTCGCGCGCGACCCGGGATCCCGAGCCACGGCCTTGATCTCGATGATACCGTCGTAGATTTCCGGCACTTCCATCTTGAACAGCTCGGCCATGAATTCGGGCGCGGTGCGGCTCAGAAAGATCTGTGGGCCCCGCTGTTCACGGCGCACGTCCTTGATATAGACGCGGATGCGGTCGTTCGGGCGATAGCTTTCGCGACCAATTTTTTCGTTGCGACGCAGGACAGCCTCGCCCCGGCCCACGTCAACGATGACGTTGCCGTATTCTTCACGCTTTACCAGGCCGTTGATGATGGTGCCGGCGCGATCCTTGAATTCTTCGAACTGACGATCACGCTCGGCCT
>JAKVBK010000066.1 GCA_022447275.1 Oceanicola sp.
TGAGCTTCACTTCGTGCAGACACTCGAAATACGCCATTTCGGGCGCATAGCCAGCTTCGACGAGGGTTTCAAAGCCCATGCGGATCAGCTCAACCAGACCACCGCAGAGAACGGCCTGTTCGCCGAAGAGGTCGGTCTCGCATTCCTCGCGGAAGTTGGTTTCGATGATGCCGGAGCGGCCGCCACCGATGGCCGAACAGTAGGACAAGCCGATTTCGAGAGCACGGCCAGATGCGTTCTGGTCAACGGCCACAAGGCAGGGCACGCCGCCACCTTTGGTGTACTCGCCGCGCACGGTGTGGCCAGGGCCCTTGGGCGCCATCATGATCACATCGACACCGGGCTTGGGCTCGATCAGGCCAAAATGCACGTTTAGGCCGTGGGCAAATGCCATGGCCGCGCCATCGCGCAGATTGTCATGAACGTATTTCTTGTAGGTTTCGGCCTGCAGTTCGTCGGGCATGGTGAACATGATCAGGTCACACCAGGCGGCCGCTTCGGCAATGCCCATCACCTGCAGACCTTCGGCTTCAGCTTTTGCAGCAGAGGCAGAGCCCTCACGCAGGGCGACAACTACATTCTTGGCACCGCTGTCGCGCAGGTTCAGCGCATGGGCGTGGCCCTGGCTGCCGTAGCCCAGAATGGCTACTTTCATTTCCTTGATCAGGTTCACATCGCAATCGCGATCGTAGTAGACGCGCATGGGTCTATCCTTTGGTCGAGTTTAACTGAGGCGCAGACTACGCAGAATTGGTGCCAAATGCCTGTCAATTAGCCTAGAAAATTGACAGTTTGGAAGTTTTCAATTCGTCAAAATTGGTATAAATGATGGATTCATGCAAGTAAGCGATGTAGACCGACGCCTTCTAAGGCACTTGTTGGATGCGCCTGAGCTGTCCAACACCGCGCTGGCGGAGCGGGCGGGCCTTGCCCCTGCAACGGCCGCGCGCCGCCTCGACAAGTTGCGGGCAGCGGGCATTCTGCAGGGCCAGGAACGGGTGATTGACTGGACGAAGCTGGGCTTCTCGGTTCAGGTGTCGCTGCGGATCACGTTGGATAAAACCGCCCGCAATGCGTTCGACGCCTTCATCGCAGCCGCCCGGGACGTGCCAGAAGTGCTCGAAATCCAAACTTTCCTAGGCCGTGTCGATGTGCGGCTGGCGGTGATTGCCCGTGACATGGCCCACTATCAGGAAATCTACCGCGCCCGCATTCTGACCTTGCCGCATATCTCTGACATCGAAGCGCTGATGCATGTGGCCACGATCAAACGCGCGGAGGCCTTGCCCCTATGACGGCCCCTGCTTCCCATCAACCCGGCAAACCTTTGGCGCACATATTTGGGCGGGGCGGTTTTGGCTCCGGGGGCGCCCATGTCACTTGAGCTTGATGACCTTGACCGAAAGCTTCTGCGCGCCCTGTCGCGCGATGCCGGGCTGTCTGCGGGCGCATTGGCGCGGCGTCTTGGGCTGTCGCAGCCAGCCACGTGGCGGCGGGTGCGCCGACTGGAGGAGGCAGGCGTTTTTGCGGGGCGCCGTGTGTTGCTGGACAGGGAGGCGCTGGGTTTTGGCGTAACCGTCTTTCTCGGGGTGAAGCTGGCCGCAAAGGGCCGTGTCAGCCTGCAGGATTTCGAACGCGCCGTGAGTGCGATCCCCGAAGTTCAGGTGATCGAACATGTGCTGGGGCACTATGATTATCGTCTCCGTGTGACGGCGCGGGACCTGCCCGATTTCGAGCGTGTCTTGCGCCGCCGCCTCATGACATTGCCCGGTGTCGGCGAGGTAGAGGCGAATGTTCTGCTGAGTGAAGAGCGGCGCCCCGGCCCTCTGGGCTAGTTTCCGATCCGCGTCGCGACAGGCCTCCGGGGGCGCTTTAGGGCCCCACGGCGCGGCGTTTTGGCCCTTCCCAGACCCGGTTCCTGCCCTTCATTGTAAGTCAGCCACAAAGGAGAGCCCCCATGTCTGCATTACTGCCCGATATTGACCCTGACGGCCTGCTCGAATTTTCGGTCGTGTTCACGGACCGGTCGCTCAACCACATGTCCGCCGCTTTTGGCAAGGTGATGCGGGACATCTCTGAGATGCTCAAAACCGCCTACAATGCGGATGCAGTGGCGCTTGTGCCGGGCGGGGGCACCTATGCGATGGAAGCCGTGGCCCGCCAATTCGCTGGCGATGAGAAAGTCATGGTGATCCGCAACGGCTGGTTCTCCTACCGCTGGAGCCAGATTTTCGAAGCCAGCGGCTTGCCCGCCAGTGAGACCGTTATGAAGGCCCGGCGGACTGGGAACGACACGACAGCCCCCTTTGCGCCCGCACCGATCGAGGATGTGGTTGTCCGGATTACGGAGGAAGCGCCCGCCGTTGTCTTTGCACCTCATGTGGAAACCAGCGCCGGCATGATCCTGCCGGATGACTACATCAAGGCCGTTGCAGACGCTGTTCATGCTGTCGGCGGCATCATGGTACTGGATTGCATTGCCTCGGGCTGTGCCTGGATCGATATGAAAGCCACCGGCGTTGATGTGCTGATATCGGCCCCGCAAAAAGGCTGGTCGGCACAACCCTCAGCGGGCTGCGTTATGCTGTCGGAACGGGCAGTCGACGTCGCAAAGAGCCGTGCGTCATCCTCCTTTGCTGTGGATCTCGGAAAGTGGCTGAGCATCATGGAGGCCTATGAGGCGGGCGGGCACGCCTATCACGCGACGATGCCCACGGATGCCTTGCGGTCTTTCCGGGATGCGCTTGCTGAGAGCCGCGACTACGGGCTGGATGCCCTTGAGGAAGCACAGTGGGAGCAAGGCCGCAGGGTGCGCGAGATGCTGGCCGCACGCGGGATCCGGTCTGTTGCGGCAGATGGGTTTGCCGCCCCGGGTGTGGTCGTCAGCTACACGGATGATCCGGACGTGAAATCGGGCAAGGTGTTCGCGGCGCAGGGGGTGCAGATCGCTGCAGGGGTGCCGCTGATGGTCGACGAAGGCGCGGAATTCTCAACGTTCCGATTGGGCCTGTTCGGGATCGACAAACTGCGCGACGTCGATGCGTCTGTGGCCCGGCTTGAGGCGGCACTGGACGCCGCCCTGTAAGATACATACTCGGTTCGTTGCAATGCAGAGATGTCGGGCGCGCGTTTTGCGCGGCCCGATATCAGTTGCCGCCCATCCCCGCACGCATCACGGCCTTACGCACCGGTGCGATCCCGTGGATTGCCTTTAGGCCGGACAAACGCAGGTGTTGCAGGCTGGGAAGGCCAGAGCGCGTAATCCTGTTGAAAAGATCAATCGCCTGTACGCGTCGGCTGATATCTGCGGCGCGTGCTTTGTTGTAGGCGGCCAGTACGGCGGGCGCGCCGGGATCGGTTGCGCCCTCCATCGCCTTGAGGAGCGCCGCAAGATCATTGAGCGACGTGTTGAGCCCCTGCGCCCCGATCGGGGGCACCACATGGGCTGCCTCGGCAAGGATGGCCGTGCGCGGCGCCGTCAGTGCCCGCGCCTTCTGCGCTGCGATGGGCCAATGCCGGATCGGAGAGATAATCCGAAGGGGCCCAAACATGTTGCAGGCGCGCTGACTGGCGATGTCAGACAGTTCTTCGCTGGACAGTGACGATAGGTTTTGCGCCTTGGCAGACGGGTTCATCCAAACAATCGCGGAGGCGGGCTGGCCGTCCACATCGGGGAGAGGCACCATCGTGAAGGGCCCTCCCTCATTGTAGAATTCCGTCGAGACATTGCCGTGGGGCAGGGGGTGCTGCACCGTAAAGGCCAGTGCGGTCTGCCCATAGCGGATCACATCCACATCGATGCCCGCCGCTGCGCGCACGGCACTGTTGCGCCCGTCCATTGCCACAACCAACTGCGCCGAGAGCCGGGTGCCATCACTGAGCCGGACGATGCTTTCACGATCCCGGGTCAACATGTCGGCAAAGCCGGTGCCAAAGCGCAGCGTAATGCCGTCGCGGCCCTCGAGGGCAGACATCAGCGCTGCATTGGTGTCCACATTCAGGAGGTTCCAGCCAAACGGGCCGTCCAGGATGTCTTCAGAGCGAAATTCACGGCTGTCACGAGTGCGGGGGGGCCAGTCTACCGTGTCGACAATGCGCAGCCCCTCAAGCGGGATCGCCTTGGGCGCAAGGTGCGGCCACAAGCCCGCCATGTCGAACAGATCGCGGGCGGGTTGCAGAAAGGCCGTCGACCGCAGGTCAGAGCCGTCCTCCTGCTGGGCGACAACGGGGGGCGCGGGGCTTACAAGCGTTACCTGGCGACCCTGCGAAGCGAATGCAGCCGCCGCCGTGAGGCCAGCAATGCCGCCGCCTGCGATCAGAATATCGGTGTGTTCACGTGCCATGCCACCCTCCTGCGCTCTGGGTCTAAGCTATAGCGCCCTGCGCCCACAAGTAGGCGACAAATTGAACCCTCTGCTGCGCACATGACAGGCGGATCGGTGATGCGTGGGCCAAATGCCCCAAAAGGCCGTGTCAGGCGATGTCGCGCAGAAACGCTGTTAAGTCCTGAGTTCCGTGGTGAATGTAGGGCGCGGTTTCGGGGTTTGGCGAGACATGCACTGTGCGCATACCGAGACGCGCAGGCACTTCCAGATTGCGGCTGTCATCTTCAAAAAAGGCGGCCTTTTGCGGTGCAATATCTGCAACTTCGAAAACTTTGGAGAATGCCTGTGGCTTTGGCTTGGGGATATACTGGGCATCTTCGGCGCCGTGGACGGCGTCAAACACATGATCCAGCCCGGTTTCCTTCAAAACGCGGTGGGCCCAATCGACGGGTGAGTTGGTGAAAACGAGGTGCCGTCCCGGCAAGGCGGCAATGGCTGCGGCAAGCTCGGGCGCGGGTTTGAGCGCATCCAGCGGAAGGTCATGCGCATGTGCTAGAAAGGCCGCCGGGGCCACGTCATGTTTGGCCATCAGCCCGGCTGCCGTGGTGCCATAGCGTGCCCAATAATCCTCCCGCAATTCGTCCGCCTCTTGCCTTTTGAGGCCGAGGTTGGCCGCGATCCAGTCGGTCATTCGGGGGGAAAGCTGTTCGAGCAGGTGTGCTTCAGGGGGGTAAAGCGTGTTGTCGAGGTCAAAGACCCAGGTGTCTACATGAGAAAACTGCGTGCGCGTCATAGGGCGGATGTAGCGGGGCAGGGAGGGGGCATCAAGCATTCCGCCGGGCAGGAAATACGGTGTACGCTTGTATGCAAAGCCATCGCGCCCTACGCTACAGGGGAAACGGACAGGAAATGCAGAATGCCGAACGATCGCACGCCGCATAAAGATGCCTATCAGATGATCCTCGAAGCGATTGATGTGGGCGTTTACCGACCGGGCGACCGCCTTGTGGAAAGCGAGCTTGCTGAGCGGTTTGGTGTCTCGCGGACCCCGGTTCGTGAAGCGCTGCAAAGGCTTGAAACACAGTCGCTTTTGGCGCGTGATGGCCGGTCATTGATTGTCGCGTCGCTGGATCATTCCCAACTGGCGGAGTTGTATGTGGTGCGCAGTGAGCTTGAAGGACTTGCTGCCCGTCTGGCGGCGCGGCACGCAAATGCTGAAGAAATCGCCGTTCTTCAGGAGATGATCGAAGACGATAAAGCCCTTGTGGATCAGCCAAACCTGTTATCACGGGCCAACCGGCGCTTTCATCGACAGATTCATCTGGCCAGCCACAACCGATATCTGTTCCAGCAATTGGACCTTGTTTATCGCTCGATGGCATTGATGGCGACTACATCCCTGGCCGCGACGGGGCGGGGTGAAACTGCACTGGCAGAGCACCAAACGATCGTCGATGCGATCCGCAACCGGGATGAGCAAGCGGCCTATGAGGCGCTCAAGGCGCATATTTCCATGGCATTTGTCCAACGATTAAAGACGGATGCGGAAGCGCACGCGGCCCAGTAAACCAAATCTCTGCTCTTATCAGAGGGCGTTTGGTTTTGGCTCCTCTCCCTCTGGCAGGGGGCAGGTCTCGTCGAAAATGCCGTGGTTTGTTTTGTCCCAATAAAAGGGTTTCGCCAGCAACTCGTAAAACCCCTTGTAGGCGGCCAGCGCGGCCAAGGGGAAATACAGATGCAGCGTGGGCACCCAAGGCAAAAGCCACCGTCGGCCCATGCCGTGCAGGGCAAAGCCAACCACGGCAAGCGAGACGAGTTCGCACATAAAGAATATGCCCGCCAAGGCCGACAAGCCCATAGGCCCAACAAGGCTGGGCATAAAATGGGGCAGGCCCAAGACCAGCAACCAGAAAGACCAAAGAAGCGGCGCCAGCAGGAATTGTGAAAGCGTGCACAAGAAAACAACCTGCACCCCGAAAAAGCGCCAGGCGCCCAGATCGCGCCACAGCTGCCGCGGGTTGCGCATATGGACGGCGTAGGTAATCGCGTAGCCTTTCAGCCAGCGTGAGCGTTGGCGGATCCAAGGCACGGTGCGTGCGTTGGCCTCCTCATGGGTCACCGTGTCGACCATTTCTGTCCGGTACCCAAGGCGGGCAAGGCGAATGCCCAAATCTGCGTCTTCAGTTACGTTATGGGCATCCCAGCCGCCGATTTCCTCAAGCGCGTTGCGCCGAAAAAACAGGGTTGTTCCTCCAAGAGGGATGGCAAAGCCCAGCTTCACCATTCCCGGCAGCAAAACCCTGAACCATGTTGCGTATTCCATGGCAAAACAGCGCGATAGCCAGTTTGTACGGGCATTGTAGAAATCTAGCCTGCCCTGAAGGCAAGCCACATCGGCGCCAACCTGATGAAAGCGGCGCGCCACCTTGTGCAGTTGATCGGGCGCCGGGGCATCCTCTGCATCCCAAATGCCAACAATGCTGCCCTGACAGAAATCCAGCGCGTAGTTCAGCGCTCTGGGTTTCGTCATCACGTCGCCCTTTGGCACAGTAATCACCCTGATCCAGTGGGGCAGGGAGATTTGGGACAATGCGAGCAGGGTTTTGTCATCGCTGGCTTCGACAACGAAGCAGATGTCGGTCAACTCCCGAGGGTAACGCAACCGTTCAAGCCGTTGCAGCAGGCGCCCCGCAATATCTTCCTCGCGGAAGAGTGGGATCATGATCGAAATCATGGGCAGCCGCGCCATGGTGATGAGGGGAGGTTTCTGAGAAGCCTCTTGCGCTGGGCGACGGTCCATCACGTCTTCAACACGGTAAATCAGGGCGGCAATCCGCACGGATACTGTCACTGCCAGGGAAAATACGGCCCAAACCATAAGGACGCTCAAGGTGGCGACGGGGAAGGTACATAACAGAGCTGCAAGAATGCAGAGTGCCGACATGAGCCAGCGCTGGGCGCGGGCATGCCCTATGCCGCGACAATGAAACGGCGCAGCCACCCTTGTTTCAGCCGCCTTTGCCAAGGCCGTTGAGCGGCTGCGGGCAATCGCTGCATGCAGGTCTTTTTCAGTGCAGATGGCTTGAGCAACGGGGCCGAACGCAGCCTCCAGTTCGTCTATGTGACGCAGGAACATGTCTGGCTGACTGGTTGCTACAACAGTCACCGCGCCAGCTTTGCGCCACGGAATTAGACCATCTCGCAGACAGCGCCCAGCCCCCCACTTGTCTATGAGGCGGGGATCCGGCGGCGCATCCTCTAGGGATACAACATCCGTCCGCCACTGTTCGGAAAGGGCCTGGATCAGGTCTTTTTCTGTGACCATGCCCTGTGACAATAGGATTTGGCCAAGCCGCGCGTCTTGCCTTTGCTGGATCGCCAGCGCCTTTGCAAGATCGCCCGGTTCAAGCGCGCCCATCTCGACCAGACCCTGTCCAAGTGGGAAGCGGGACAGGCCCTCGCGCCCCGCTCTATTGCGAGAGGGGGGGATATCGACTTCAACAAGCCCACCCGTGCCGACGGGCTGTAGCTGCCCTGCGTGCTCTGCACTCCTGTGGCGCAGTATTGCTGACTTGCCAGCCATCAGCGTCCCTACTCATCCGATCCAATTGTCGAAAATTGTCGGTAAAAGCGGTTAAGAGCCGATTAATCTGACATGATCTCGGGCGCGGTTTGTCGTGGTATTTGCAAAAAAGAACGCCGCGAAGGGTCGCGGCGTGCTTGGCATTCAGACTTGCCTACGCCCTTAGCCCTTTCGGCTCGCCATCGCGGCGGCGAAGCGTTCGAAGAGGTAATAGCTGTCCTGGGGGCCGGGGGAGGCCTCGGGGTGGTGTTGAACTGAGAACACATCGCGATCCTTCAGGCGGATGCCGCAGTTCGAGCCGTCAAACAAGGAAACATGGGTTTCGACAACGCCTTCAGGCAGGCTTTGCGCATCGACGGTGAAGCCGTGGTTCATCGAGGTGATCTCCACCTTGCCGGTTTCATAGTCCTTCACGGGATGGTTCGCACCATGGTGGCCGTGGTTCATTTTGATCGTTTGGGCGCCAAGGGCCAGTGCCAGCATCTGGTGACCAAGACAGATCCCAAAGACGGGCAGATCGCGCTCCAGTACGGTTTGGATCATGGGCACGGCGTAGGCGCCGGTGGCGGCTGGATCACCAGGGCCGTTCGACAGGAACACGCCATCAGGCTCATGTGCCAGAACCTCTTCAGCCGTTGCCGTGGCAGGCAGCACGGTCACATCGCAGCCGGCAGAGGCGAGGCAACGCAGGATATTGCGTTTGGCGCCATAATCGATTGCGACCACTTTGTGCACCGGCGCTTCTTGCCGGGTATATCCGTCTGGCCAAGCCCAACGCATCTCATCCCAGCGGTATGATTGTGCGCAGGTCACGTCTTTGGCGAGATCGAGGCCCTCAAGCCCGGCAAAGCTACGGGCAGCAGCGACCAGCGCTTCGATGTCAAATACGCCGTCGGGGTTGTGGGCCAGCGCTACATGCGGTGCCCCTTGCTGACGGATTGCTCTGGTCAGCCGCCGTGTATCCAGCCCGCCGATGCCGATCCGGCCGCGGCGCGAAAGCCACGCGGACAGTTCTTCGGTCATGCGCCAGTTGGAGGGCTCGGTCGGATCCCATTTGACCACCATCCCCGCGGCCACCGGATCTGCTGTTTCATCGTCTTCCGGGTTTACACCGACATTGCCCACATGGGGGAAGGTGAAGGTGACGATCTGACCGGCATAGGAGGGGTCTGTCATGATCTCCTGATAGCCGGTCATTGCAGTGTTGAAGCACAGCTCTGCCTCGGCTTGTCCGGTCGCGCCAAATCCGCGTCCAAAGAAAAGAGTTCCATCCGCGAGAGCAAGGCAAGCTGTTGGCTTTTCGGTCGTGCCGGGAAGCGGGGCCGGGGCTGTGGCGATCATGGGAAACTCCTAGGGCAAAGCGGCGCGAACCTAGGGGGAGGCGGCGATTTGGTCAAGCATAAGGGCGGATAGTTGTGCACCTGCGGCATCAGAGCTAGATTGCAAGGCCTGTATGCAAGGGGAGCACGCGGTGATGGATCTCAGAACACGTATCACGACGGCAATGAAACAGGCCATGCGCGACAAGGATCAGGTATCGTTGTCGACCGTGCGCTTGATCAATGCCGCAATCAAAGACCGCGATATTGCAGAGCGGGTTGAGAATCCTGAGGGCAAAGTCTCTGACAGCGAAGTGCAGAAAATCCTTGCAAAGATGGTCAAGCAGCGCCGGGAAAGCGTGAAAGCTTACGAAGAGGCCGGGCGGCTTGAGTTGGCCGCGCAGGAAGAGGCGGAAATCGCGGTGATCGAAGAGTTCCTGCCACGTCAGTTGAAAGATGAAGAGGTGGGCAAGGCAATTGCGGCTGCGATTGCGGATGCGCAGGCCGCATCGATTCGCGACATGGGCAAGGTGATGGGCCTGCTCAAGCAGCGCCACGGGGGGCAGATGGATTTCGGCGCCGTGGGGCCGATGGTCAAGGACCACCTCAGCGCCGGCTAACCCCGCAAAGCACACAGCGGTGCGCGGGGCGTTTCCCCTGCGCGCCGTATGGGGGCTTCTTTACTGTGTTGATGTCTTGAAGGTGGCTTCGAAACAGCTCCGCAAAGCAACATCAAGATCATCCATCGAGACGGGCAGACCCAGATCAACGAGGCTTGTAACACCGTGCTCGGTGATGCCGCAGGGAACGATCCCTGAAAAATGCTCCAAGTCTGGGTCATGGTTGATCGAGATGCCGTGAAAGCTGACCCATTTGCGCAGACGAATGCCAATGGCTGCGACCTTGTCTTCGCGTGTGGCGCCGGATGGCCCCAATGGCTTTTCCGGGCGCTGCACCCAAACGCCGACGCGGCCTTCGCGTCGTTCCCCGGTCACGTTAAAGCTGGCCAGCGTGGCAATGACCCAGTCTTCGAGCTGGGCAACAAAACGGCGTACATCGCGCCCACGGGCGGCGACATCGAGCATCACGTAAGCGACCCTCTGGCCGGGCCCGTGATAGGTATACTGCCCGCCCCGCGCCGAGACATGGACTGGAAAGCGGTCCGGTTGCACAAGATCTTCGGGCTTGGCGGAGGTGCCGGCGGTATAGAGCGGCGGGTGTTCTACGAGCCAGATACATTCCGAGGCCGTCCCAGCCCGAATATCGGCTACGCGCTGCTCCATGAACGCCACGGCCTCAGCATAGTCGGTCAGGCCTTCGGAGATGATCCATTCAACCATGCAAATTACCGGGGCAGCAGCCCGGCCTCCTTCAATGCGGGGATGTAGCGGCGGCTGGCGGGGCGCTCCGTGCCATCTGACAGTGTGACCATCGCTCTGTCTCCAATGCGTTTGACCGCAGTGACCTGATCGAGCGCAACCCAGTGCGAGCGATGTATCTGCAAGCCGTCTGCGGCGCGGGCTTCTTGCATCGCGTCTGAGAGGCGCATGAGCAGCAGGTGTGTTCCCTTCGTTGTGCGGACCTCGACGTAGTGGTCCTGCACGCTCAGCGCAATGAGCGGCCCTCTGGTTTCAAGCGGGATCCTGGCCATCAGTTCCGGGGGCGCTGGTTGCGTGGGCGGCGCATCGGAAGGGGCAGACTGGGCGACAGGGCTGGCTGCAGCGACATAATGGTTTTGCAGGATATGGAGGAGGGCGGTCACCGTAAGGGTGACGGCATAAACCGTTGCTGCGAACGCCGCGCCTCTTTCCCCAGCCGGGATAAATCCGAATACCAAAAAGTTCAGAACAAAGACGATGGCCATCACACCAACTGCGGTGAGGCTGCCGCACAGAAGAACCCGGAAGGGGGCGGGCCAGCGGTGGCGCAGCTTATGTTCTGTGGCGTCGGCCAGCATAAAGCCCAGTGAATAAGTCGACGCTGCAATGAAACCCCAATAGGCAAATGCCGCGGGCAATGAGAGCAGATCATCCGTGCCGAAGGGACCCGCAAGTGCAAGCAGCAAGCCAAGTCCTGCCAGCGTTGCCAGGGTCACCGGCTGCCGTATGTGCATCCGCCATTCGCGAAGCGTGGAATGCGTTTGGCTGTCTGCCACGAAGTTCTCCGAGTTACCCGCGCATCGGGTGTTGGGCGCGGACATGATTTGGGTTCAGGGGTATGTCATTGCCACTTCTCAGCCAAGCGCCAGAGGACACCATGACGCTGACACCGCTCATAAATACCGATCCTGTCATCCAACTGCATATCGCTTCGGCTCTGCTCGCGCTTCTTTTGGGGCCGATCGCCCTATATCGCACACGTCGCGACAGCTTGCATCGGTGGACGGGGTATCTCTGGGTGGGGGCAATGTTCACTGTGGCGCTGTCCTCGTTCTGGATCCATCACTTTGGTGTCATTGGGCCGTTCAGCCCAATTCATTTGCTTGCGGTGCTTACGCTCTGGTCTCTGGTGGATGGGATGCGCCATGCGTTCGCGCGCCGCTGGGAAGCCCATGGCCTGGCCATGCGGGCACTCTACTGGCGTGGGCTCGCCGTTGCGGGGCTGTTCACCTTCTTGCCGGGACGCGTTTTCAACCGGATGTTTTTCCCTGAGATGCCGGAGCTTGGATATGGGGTGATCGCCCTGTGTGGCGGGGCGGTTTTTGCTGTGGCTTTGCGCACCGCGCCCCTACGATCTTTGAAGCGTGGCCAAGCCGCGTGATGATGCGCGAGGGAAACCGTAATCGAGGTGCATGGCCCCGGTTTTGCGCTGGGGCCATGCAGGCAAGCAGCAGATCAGCTTCTCTACTGGTCGATCTGGAATAATTTCAGCGTGCCGGTTGCACCGGCTTGCGTGGGGGCGGGCGCCGGCGCGGGTGCCCCTGCAGCCTCCATTGCCGCCCGATGCACCAGCTGGTTCCGATTGGGATCACCGGGTGAAAACGCTGCTGGTTGGCCTTGCAAAATGGCTTCATGTGCTCCGGTGTACCAGGCCTGCGCCAAGTCTTGGCGCCGGGTGGCCCCAAAGCCTTGAAGCAGGTGGTGGCCCAAAAGCTCGCCATAGGCGCCTTGTCCAATCGCTGTCAGCAAAAGAGCAGAGCCAAGCACAACGGACATGTCGTCCGTGCGATAGCCAACAGAAAGGCATATCTTGGCGGTGCCGGCCAATTGCCCCGGGGCCATGCCGGACTGAAGGACAAATGCGGCTACGTCACCCAAAACCTTTTCGCGTGGCTGCAGGCTGACTGCAGACACGTATGGCTGCAGCGTTGGCGCCAGACTTTTGCATTGTGCCTCGATCTGCTGTGGGCTGACACCGTTGAGCTTGGCGGCCAGCGTTTCGCCCTCGGCGATGGCATATGTCCGGGCCAGGCAAAACTGTTCGTTCAGCGCGACAAGCGGATCAGACATATTGGCCAGCGTGGTGAAGCCACCATTGGTGTTGGTGATGAGGCTCACAGTGTTGCAGTGGCTTGCAAGGCTCACCTCTGCAGTGTCCGCCATGAATGTTGGCAAACCGTTTTCGACGCCGGTTGTCACGGTGGTTGCAGGGGCTTGGGGCTGCACAACAACGGTTGTGGTTGTGGAGGGGGCCGGTGTTGGATTGGCCAATTCGTCACGATAGGCGATCAGCAGTCCACGCGGACCGTTGGGGTTTTGCGCGATGGCAACGTTCGTTGCCGCACCGCCGGCCAATGCACGGTTATACGAAGTCATCAGGAAGCCACGTTCATATTCCGTCAACTGCCCGGTGGCGGGGTAGCCCATCCAGGTTTGGTACTGGCTGATGGCCGCGCGGGACCGACGCCCCATGACACCATCTGGCGTGCCAGCGGGAAATCCGAAGTAGTTCAGCGCTGTTTGCGTTTCCCTGTTTGCCGCCCGTGCAGCCGAATTCACTTTCGCCCGTGTTGTCGTAGTGGTCGTGCGTGTGCGATTCTTGGCTGCTTCATTGACGATTACCCCACCGATGATACCGCCGATGATGCCGCCTGCGATGTCGCTGCTACCGGCTGACGCGCGCCCGATTGGGGCTGCTGCCAAACCTGCGACAAGGCAAAGATTAAGTAGATAACCCGCGTATTTCATCCAAAAACCCTTTCAAATATGGCCTCTGACCCCCTGCTTTACTGTGGCAAGAGAAAATTTTGTGTCAAGCACGGCACCTGAAAACTGCGTAAACGTTGATCTTCTTTCGGCCCGCATCGCTTTCTTCCTGAACCTAAAAAAAACCGCTTTTCATCGCGCGCGCGAAGGGCTACACCCGCGCCACTGCTTCGGATTGCGGTCGTGGCGGAATTGGTAGACGCGCAGCGTTGAGGTCGCTGTGGGGTAACACCCGTGGAAGTTCGAGTCTTCTCGACCGCACCAAAGAGGCAAGCCAGAACAGCGGCTTAGATACTCCGATGTGTAAAATATGTGTAATGAGTATCCAAAAGGGGGGGGTGACCCTGTTTTGATGCTCTGGGAATTTGGCCTCAGTCCTTGTCCTCGCAAGGCTGGTCGTCGGCCTCGCTCTCGAAGCCCCGTCGCCATCTATATTACCATCGGCGTCTTTGCTGGCATGTTCAATGAACTCGGTTG
>JAKVBK010000067.1 GCA_022447275.1 Oceanicola sp.
CTCGGGCTCCAGTCGCTGGCCGCAGTCCCTGATCCGCTGCCCCGCACCTTCTCCGCAAGGCCCAAGCAAAGGCGCGCAGCGGTGCCCCCTGTGTTTGGCACCCTCGCTGTAGGCGCACAGGTTCCGCACCCAGAGGGCGATGGTCGCCCTCAATTGCGGCGGAAAGTAATCCCGATCTCTGCCAACATCTTGGTGATGGTGGCCTGGTCAATATACCCCGATACCGTCAGGTCACGGGATTGCTGGAACCGGCTGATTGCCTCGCGGGTTTCGGGTGTAAACGTCCCATCCACGGATCCGGGCGACAGGCGCAACTGGCTCAGCCGCCGCTCGACCAGAAGCCGTGTCACCGGATTGAGGTTGAGCGCACGCTCCTGTTCCCGCGCATCGTCGCGCGATGGGCCTGCGATCTCTTCGAGACGGGCGCGCGCAGCGGCGGTAAAGACCCCGCGCGGATGTGCGGCGATAAAGGCGCGATAACCGGCCGCCGTGTTCGCCCGCAGCGCCGCGATCCAATCGTCCTGCTCGGCTCGACTGGCGCGGGAATTGCGAATCTCATTGAGCATCTGCAAGGTGCTGCGCGCATCTTCGGCATGCCGCCCGTCGGGATACCTGTTCAAATAGTCCCGAAGGTCCCGCCGCCGTGCGTCCATCCCGCCGATCCGGTCCCACAGGGCGTCATCTGCAGCCGCCTGCGCGGCGGCCTCTTCGCGGCGGGCGTTGGCCTGACGGCGCAGTTGGCTCACCTGTTCTGCGTCGACAAAACCAGTTACCTCACGGCCCTGACCTTGCTGCCAGCCGCGGATCGCAGCCCGCGTGCCGCCACCAAAGATGCCATCCACCCCGCGCGTGCTGAAGCCAAGCTCGGTCAGGTCAGCCTGAATGCGGCGCCGCTCGCTGCGGGACAGCGACAGGGCGGCCTCGGCTTCTTCTGCGCGGCGGGCTGGATCATTGAGGATATCCTGCAGACGGGCGTTGGCTTCACCCCGGAAGACTCCGTTGGGATAACGCTGCAGATAGTCGCGATAGGCGGCTTCGGTGTTGTCGCGCAGGACACTTTGCCAGAAGTCGCGCTCCTGCGCGAAGGAGGTGTCTGGCTCTGACGGCACCGCGTCAGAAACAACGATGGCATGCCCGCTTGGCAGAAAACCCGACGCAGTGATCGCATCCTGCCCAAGCAGCACCTCGTCCAGATCGGCGCCGGGCCGATAAAGTACGCTGGCGGCATAGCGGGTTAGGTCAGGCTCTGGTCCTTGCAGGACCGTCACACCCTGCGGGATGTCCATGGGCCCAATCCCCGCGCGCAAGCCTACCCCATGAGACAGGCGCCGCTCAGGCTCTCCCAGCACCAGGAAAGCGCCCCCTGGCACGCGGCCAGCAATCTCAAGGATCACATCGAGGGACACCCCAACAGACCCCACCTGCGCAAGATCCGTGCCGGTTGCGGTGGCGCCCAGATACCATGTGCCAGAATTTGCCTGCGCAAAGTGACCGCTGAGATGAATGACAACCGTCTCATCCTGATCAATCCGGGCCAGCACACGGGCCAAAGCATCCCGCAATGCGCGGGCGTTCCCCTCCGCGCGGATTATCTGAAAACCTGCGTCGGAAAGTGCTTCACCCGCACTGCTGGGCACGCCGCGCCAAAAACGGGAATCATCCTCTGGCACACCGGACAGAAGGGCCTGATCGGAAAGCGCCGGCAGGGCCAGAGCGCTCAGTAAGACGGACAGGATAAAGGGGTTTCGCATGGACTTTCCTCCCTCACACCCGGCCGTCTGGCCGGGTCAGTCGTAGCTGCGCTGGTCGTCGATCACCTTGCCATCCCGGGGCAAAGTGCCGGGCGCAGACAGTTCAATCCGGCCCTTCAGTTTCAAGGTTTCGATCATGGCGGCCTCAAACGCGGCCGCATCCTGCGCCTCCGTCTCAACCATCACGGTCATCGCATCCATTTCGCCTTCCCGGGTAACCACCACACGGGCGCGCGCAATCGCTTCATGCTTGGCAACGAAGGCCGCCACCTGTTCGGGGCGCACGAACATCCCTTTGATCTTGGTGGTCTGGTCTGCGCGGCCCATCCAGCCCTTGATCCGCATATTGGTACGGCCACAGGGGCTGGTGCCCGACAGCACCGCCGACAGATCACCGGTCGCAAACCGGATCAGGGGATAGGCGGGGTTCAGAGCTGTCACGACAACCTCGCCGACCTCCCCCTCGGGGACGGGATCGCCGGTGCCAGGCGTCACGATCTCGACGATCACACCCTCATCGACAATCAAGCCTTCCATGGCCTCGGACTCGTAGGCCACGTTGCCCAGATCGGCAGTTGCGTAGCATTGCAGGCAGGCAACGCCCCGATCAGAATACCAATCACGCAGTGATGGGAACAGCGCACCGCCAGACACGGCCGCCTTTGCAAACCGGGTCTGCAGCCCCAACTCATCAGCCTTCTCGAGGATCAGCTTCAGGTAATCTGGCGTGCCCGCATAGGCCGTGGCCCCCACATGAACGGCGGCCTGCGCCTGAAGCTCGGTCTGGCCCGTGCCCGCTGGCAAAACCGTAGCCCCAACAGCCCGGGCGGCGCTTTCAAACATCATGCCCGCAGGGGTGAGGTGATAGCCAAAGCAGTTTTGCACGATGTCATCAGCACCGATCCCAGCCGCGTGGGCAAACCGGCCCAGCCGAAACCAATCCCCCTCAACGCCGCCCGGCTCATAGATCGGCCCCGGCGACTGAAAGACGTGGCTGAACTGAGACAAAGGCCCCGCATAGCCGCCCAGCGGCGCGTCAGGCGTCTGCGCCTCAACAAGGGCCGATTTCCGCAAAACCGGCAAGCTGGCAAGCCCCGCCATATCCGTGACAGATGCTGCCTGCACCCCCGCAAGGGCGCTCGCATTGCCAGAAAGGCCCTGAGCACGGGCAATCTGCGCTGGCAGATCACGTGCTAAATCGGCGGCACGCTGATCGGCGCTTCGGGTTTCAAGGGCGTCATAGAAGCTCATGGGAAAACTCTCCGTCTGGCGCCCTTGCTAGACAATATCAGGGGCGCAAAAGCGTATATGGGATCGGGGACATGCGTCCCTCACATGTCCAGCACAACGGTGCCAAGCTTGGCGCCGGCGGCAACCGTGTCCTGGGCCGCCGCAATGTCATCGAGCCCACCGCAGCGTACGACAGCATGCTGCAGGGCCCCCGCCTCCAACCAGCGGGTCAACTGCGCCTCACCTTTGCGACGGGCAACAGAATCCAGTTGATAGACGATCAACATGCGCAAGGTCACATTCTTGAACATGAACCCGTAAAATTGCAGCGTGGGCGTCATGTCGGCTGCCGACGCGTAGGAAGCAATCACGCCGCCAGGCTTTATGATTGGCAGGCTCGTGGCTTGATTTGCGCCGAAATCCACATCGACGATCCGGTCCACCCCCGCACCATCGGTCATGTCCATCACCTGGGCCTCAACATCGCCTTCGCGATAATTGATCGTCTCTTCGGCCATGGAATGGGCCGCCTTTTCCGCAGAACTGACCGTGGTGATCACCCGCGCCCCGCCCAGTTTGCCCATTTGGCAGGCATAGCGGCCCACCGTGCCGGCCCCTCCGGTGACAAGGATCGTCTGACCCTCGATTGGCCCGTCTGAAAACAGTCCGTACCACGCGGTCATGGCCGGGATGCCAAAGCACGCGGCCTCATGAAACGCTGTCTGGTCTGGCAAAGCGACAGCCTGCTCTGCTGGCAGGGCAATGTATTCTGCTGCCGTGCCAAAGGCGCGCTGCCATTGCGCATTCCACAGCCAGACGCGCTGGCCCACACGGGCGGCGTCCACCCCGGCCCCAACAGCTTCGATGACGCCGGCCCCGTCCGAATGCGGGATGACGCGGGGAAAGGCCATCACAGCGCCCGGTCGCGCACCCGCGCGCAGCTTTACATCGGAAGGATTGATGCCCGAGGCCCGCACACGTACCAGCACCTCGCCGGGCCCGGGTGCCGGGTCCGCCATCTCTCCAACAGTCAGGACATCAGCAGCGGGCCCAAAGCCCTCATACCAGGCGGCGCGCATCAAGCCAGCCAGCGCTTGCGGCGCCGATAAGACCGCACATCGCGAAAGCTCTTGCGCCCCTCATCCGACATGCCGAGATAGAATTCCTTCACATCCGGGTTCTCCCGCAGCTCCGCCGCAGGCCCGTCCATCACGATGCGCCCGGACTCCAGAATGTAACCGTAATGGGCAAAACGCAGGGCCACGTTTGTGTTCTGCTCTGCCAACAGGAACGTCACACCTTGTTCCTCGTTCAAACGCCGAACGATGCCGAAGATCTGTTCCACCAATTGCGGCGCCAATCCCATTGAGGGCTCGTCCAGCAAAATGGTCTCAGGCCGCGACATCAGTGCGCGCGCAATCGCTGTCATCTGCTGCTCACCGCCCGAGGTATAACCAGCCTGACTTTTGCGACGTTCCTTCAGACGCGGGAAATACTCATAAACCATCTCCAGATCTTGCGCGACATTGCCCCCGCCATCCCGCCGCGTGTAGGCCCCCGTCATGAGGTTCTCCTCGACGGTGAGATGTTCGAAACAATGGCGGCCTTCCATCACCTGGATGACGCCGCGCTTCACAAGCTCTGCCGGGTTCAAAGCCGCAATCGCATCCCCGCGATACTTAATCGATCCCTTGGTCACTTCGCCCCGTTCAGAGTGCAACAGGTTCGAAATGGCCTTCAAAGTGGTTGTCTTGCCAGCACCATTGCCACCCAGCAGAGCCGTGATGCCCCCCTTGGGTACCGACAGGCTGACACCTTTCAGAACAAGGATCACATGATTGTAGATCACCTCGATATTGTTGACTTCAAGCAGCGTCTCGTCGGTCTTTGCAGAATCCAGCATGGCTCATCATCTTGGCAAAAATACTCAGGTCCCCCGGCCGCCGCACGCGCAGCGGCCGGGGTCGGCATACCCGCTTAGTTGCAGGCAGCCTCAATGTTGTTTTCAGCAGCGAAAGCAGCCGAATCTTCAGCAACCAGCGGCATGATGATGTCCTGGTCAGACTGGTAGTACTCGGTGATCTTGTTCCAAGAACCGGCCGACGCATCCCACTGAACGATGGCACCAAAGCCGTCGCCACCGTGGTTGCCACACGACACAGAGAACTCAGGCCCGAAGTTCGGCAGACCCAGCTCGGCCATGCGGGCCTCGGTGATCTCCAGAGCTTCCATGCCATCGCGCATCATCGCAGGGGTGATGTCAGCGGTGCCGTGGATTTCCTGCGCCTTGGCCGCAGCTTCCGCTGCCAGCATGGCCGCATACATGCCGCGGTTATACAGCACGGTGCCCAGGGCATCGCCAGCGCCAGCCGCGAGGCCTTTGTCGACGACATGGGTCTTCAGATCATCATAGATCGGATAATCCGCACCGATGTTGTGGAACGTGATCGACTTGTAGCCCGATGCGCCATCGCCCGCAGGCAGCACGTCGTTCTCGGATCCGGACCACCACACACCGATGAAGTTCTCCATCGGATAGCGAATGTTCACCGCTTCCTGAATTGCGACCTGGTTCATCACGCCCCAGCCCCACATCAGGACATTGTCGGGACGCTCACGGCGGATCTGCAGCCACTGGGCCTTCTGTTCCTGACCGGGGTGGTCCACCGGCAGAAGCAGCAGCTCAAAGCCATGCTTTTCCGCCAGACCTTCCAGCGTACGGATCGGCTCCTTGCCATAAGCAGAGTTGTGATAGACCAGCGCGATCTTCTTGCCCGAGATATCGCCGCCATTCTCATTGAGAATGTGGGTCACCGCGTGGGATGCACCATCCCAGTAGTTGGCCGGGTAGTTGAACACGTTGCGGAACACCGAACCGTTCTTGGCAGATGTCCGGCCATACCCCATCGAGTGGACAGGAATGCCGTCAGCCGTTGCCTTGGGGATCAGCTGGTAGGTGATACCCGTGGAAAGCGGCTGATACACAAGCGCGCCTTCGCCTTTGGTGGCTTCATAGCACTCAACGCCCTTCTGGGTGTTGTAGCCGGTTTCACATTCCAGCAGGCGGGTAGCAACGCCGCCAATGCCGCCGTCACGCTCATTGAGCAGCGTGAAATAGTCTGCATACCCATCGGCGAAAGGAATGCCGTTGGCCGCATAGGGACCTGTCCGGTAGCTGAGCGACGGGAACACCAGGTCCGCCATGACCGGTGCGCCAGCCATGACCGCCAGAACGGCGGTGGTTGCGAGGGTCTTTGCTTTCATGTCGAGTCTCCTCCCTGAGATCACTTTCAAAGCACGTTTCAGATGTGGCGGGCCAATCCCGCCGGGGTGCCGGCCCGCCTTCTTAGTGCGGGAACGGCCACAGTCGTAGTTTCTCCTTTGCCAGTCGCCAAAGCTGGGCAAGCCCGTGGGGCTCGGCGACAAGGAACAAGATAATCATGGCTCCAATGATGACGAATTCGAGGTGCGCGGCAATATCTGTCGGCCACCCAAGGCCCGTCACCAGAAGATTTTTCAGCCCAACGGGCAGCAGCACGAGGAACGCCGCCCCGGCAAAGCTGCCAAAGATCGAGCCCAGACCACCGATGATGATCATAAACAGCACCAAGAAGCTGACATTGATGCCGAACACTTCACCCACCTCGACAGCGCCAAGATACACGCTGAAAAACAGCGCGCCCGCGATGCCAACGTAAAAGGAACTGATCGCAAAGGCGGACAGTTTCGCCCGCAGGGGGTTCACCCCGATGATCTCTGCGGCAATATCCATGTCGCGGATCGCCATCCAGCTGCGGCCCAGTGAGCCGCGCGTCAGATTGCGCGCCAGCCACGCCAGCACGAACAGGAAGAACAGGCACACCAGATAACGGGTTGAGGGATCCGCATTGGCGCCGGTCACGGCCTGCCCGAACAGGGTGCGTTCCGGCGCGGAAATCTGCCCCGATGCCGAGTAGTTGTAAAACCACGGCACCCGGTTGAAGAGCCAGACAAGGAAGAACTGCGCTGCCAGCGTCGCCACCGCCAGATAAAATCCCTTGATCCGCAATGAGGGCAGACCAAACAGGATCCCGACAGCCGCCGTAATCAAGCCAGACAGAAAGACGTGGATCATGATGTTGACGTCTGGGAACGAAGTCATGAGTTTGTAGCAGGCATAGGCGCCCACGGCCATGAACCCCCCGGTGCCCAGCGAAACCTGCCCACAATACCCCGTCAGGATATTCAGCCCGATGGCAGCAATCGCGTAGATCAGGAAGGGCAGGAAGATCGCGTTCACCCAGTAATCGTTGATTATGAAAGGCACGATCAGCACAGCAATAGCCAGAACCGCGTAGTAACGATACCTGTCGAAGGCGATCGGGAAGGTTTGGCTGTCGTCGCTATAGGACGTCTTAAAGTCCCCTGCTTCGCGATAAAACATCCCTATGTCTCCCTGCTGGGTCGGGCTTTTGTGCCCCCGATCCCGTTAACCGTAAGTGTCTTTTTCCCCAGCGCGTTCATGGTTTTGCCAGTATTCTTACCCATGATTGAGATGTGAATGACTGGGGTGGTGCCCATGACTGTGGTGGAAGCGCTGAAGCGTTTGTCGGATGCCCGCGATGCCGGGTTCATATCGACGGAAGAGTTTGAGTCCCGGCGGGCAAACCTGTTGGCAGGCGTGGACGAGGCAGAGCTTGCCGTGCCCACACCCCGGGCCAAGCCCAAAGCCCTGGCTGCGGATCCTGCACGACCGGCGCAGGAAGCTGCCTTCGAGCCGGGGGTAACCTTGGCCCTGATCGCCCTTGGCTCGGCTTTGCCCGCGCTTTTGGCCATGCTGCTGTTCAATCTGCCCGCATGGAGTGGCGCCACGATCTTTGTTGCCTGCCTTGCAGGCGTGATCCTGCTCTGGAGCCGTGCCCTGTCCAAAGGCGCGGACATCACACTGGCAGAGGAGCAATAGCCCAGCACCACACGCCGTGTCGCCCCCACCTGAGAGATATCTGATACTGGGATCACGGGCGCACCTTGCTGCAAGAAATGGCGTTTATGTGCAAAGCTGGCATGCTCACACCCGCTCGATGATCTTTTCGCCGAACAGACCCTGCGGCCGGAAGACGAGGAACAGAAGGGCCAGCACATAAGCAAACCAGTTCTGGGTTGCGCCCCCGAGATAGGGTGCGCCGATCGCAAACTCGAACAGTTGCTCACCCACGCCGATGATCAATCCGCCGACAATGGCGCCCGGGATCGAGGTAAAGCCCCCCAACATCAACACGGGCAGCGCCTTCAGCGCGATCAGCGAAAGCGAGAACTGAACGCCAGACTTGGCGCCCCACATCATGCCCGCCACCAACGCAACGCAGCCCGCGATGGTCCAGACCAGCACCCAGATGAAATTCAGCGAAATACCGACCGAAAGCGCGGCCTGATGATCATCAGCCACCGCGCGCAGGGCCCGGCCCTGCTTGGTGTATTGCGAAAACAGGACAAGCGCCGTCACAAGAATGGCCGCGATCACGCTGGCCGTAATGTCGAGATTGTCGATGAAGAAGCCATAGCCGAACAGATTGAAGGTGGTTTCATCGATATAGCCGTTGATGCCCTGTGGCAGGCCGACATCCAGCTTCTTGATGTCCGCGCCCCACATCAGGTCCGCCACGCCCTCAAGGAAGTAGGCAAGCCCGATCGTGGCCATGAACAGAATGATCGGTTCCTGGTTGACGAGGTGCTTGAGCACCAGCTTGTTCACCACCCAGGCGAAAAGCCCCATGACAATGACCGTCAGCAAGATCGCCCCAAGGGCCGGCACGTTCCATCCGAAGTAGTGAATATGGGTGCCGAAAATTGCGTTGATCAAGTGGGCGAAAGGCACTTGGCCTTTCTGAATCCCAACCACTGTCATAGCCGCAAACAAGGCCATAACGCCCTGCGCGTAGTTGAAGATGCCAGAGGCTTTGAAGATCAGCACGAAGCCGAGCGCGACCAGCGCATACATCACCCCGGCCATCAGCCCGTTCAGAGCCACTTCCATCGCGAAGAGTAGTTGATCAGGCATTGCTGCGCTCCGTTTTTGTAAGACAGCTCAAAGGATGATCAGTCATGGGAGACCCCCAGATAGGCGTCGATCACGGCCTGGTTGCTGCGCACCTCGTCGGGTGTGCCATCACCGATCTTCTTGCCGTAATCCATCACGACCACACGGTCAGAGAGGTCCATCACCACGCCCATGTCATGCTCGATCAGGGCAATGGTCATTCCGAACTCGTCGTTCACGTCGAGGATAAAGCGGCTCATATCCTCTTTTTCTTCGACATTCATGCCAGCCATGGGTTCGTCCAACAGCAACAGCTTTGGCTGTGCTGCCAGGGCGCGGCCCAGTTCAACCCGCTTTTTCAGACCGTAGGGCAAGCGGCCCACCGGCGTTTTCCGGATCGACTGGATCTCGAGGAAATCGATGATCTCCTCGACCTTGGCGCGGTTTTCGGTCTCCTCCCGCTCGGCCTTGCCCCACCACAGGGCCTGATCGAGTATGGTGGATTTCATATAGTTGAGCCGGCCCGTCATGATGTTGTCGAGCACCGACATGCCCTCGAACAGCGCGATGTTCTGGAAGGTGCGGGCAATGCCCTGCCGCGCCACTTGGTAGGGGCGCATGGTGGGGCGTTTCTTGCCGTGAAACCACACCTCACCTTCCTGCGGATGGTAGAACCCGCTGATCACATTCAGCATGGACGATTTTCCGGCGCCGTTGGGGCCGATGATGGCGCGGATCTCACCCTCGCGGATATCAAACGAGATGTCCTTGATCGCCACCACGCCACCGAACCGCAGAGTGATGTTTTTCATCTCCATCATGACGCCGCCAATCTGGCGGCCATCCGGAGTGGTGTAGCCTTCGGTCATGTCCTTCATGCGGACAGCTCTCCCCGTATCAACGCTCGCTGCGCAAAGGGTTCAGCCTCTGCGCTCTCTTCCAGCCCCACCGCGGTTCGAACCACGGGGCGCACCACCAGCAACATGGCCAGCAGCACCAATGTCACAACGCCCAGCCCGAGAAATCCCCCACGGATCGGCGGGCTGCCCGGCCCGGAGACCAGGAAAAACCAGCGGAACCCGGCCCGGATGCGGTTCGGTGTGAACCGCCCGCCTTCCAGCCAGAACAGCAGTTCGGCCACCACGATCGCAAGCAATGCAAAGACCACAATGAACGCCGCTGCCTGCGCATTGAAATCGCCAAAAATCAGCGCCACAGACAAGCACGCAAGGCCCAGCTGGCTAAAGCGCAAACGCAGGCCCGGCCGATTGAGAAACACCCAATCTCCGGGCACCGGCAAAGCCAGCGCCACCAGGAAAAGCCCTATGGCGAACACCCAGATCACTCAGCGGCCACCTTGTTGGCCTGCGCCACTGCCGCCACGTCCGCATCGACGAGGCTGAGCGTGGCACTGATAGCGCCTTTGCGGCCATCCTCGTAGGTCACCTCCGTCTCGGTGTAGACGCTGTCTGATCCGTCATAGAGCGCGGTGATGATATCCGCGAACTTGTCCTCGATGATGCGGCGCCGCACTTTGCGGGTGCGGGTCAGTTCGCCATCATCGGCGTCGAGTTCCTTGTGCAGGACGACAAAGCGGTGGATCTGACACCCGGACAGCATTTCATCCTGCGCCACCGAGGCATTCACTTCCTCCACATGCTCCCGCATGGTCTGGAGCACCTCCGGATGGCCGGCTAGCTCCTGATAAGAGGAGTATGCGATGTTGTTCCGCTCAGCCCAGTTGCCCACAGCCGTCAGATCGATGTTGAGAAACGCGGTGCAGCGGTCGCGACCGCCCCCAAAGACAACGGCTTCGAGGATATTGGGGAAGAACTTGAGCTTGTTTTCCACGTATTTCGGCGCAAACAGGGCCCCGGAGGACATCTTGCCCACGTCTTTGGCGCGATCAATGATGCGCAAATGGCCGGTGTCTGGCTCGATGAACCCGGCGTCACCAGTCGCAACCCAGCCTTCGTCATCCTTGGTTGAAGCGGTGCTTTCCGGGTTTTTGTAGTACTCTTGGAATACGCCGGGTGATCTGTAGAACACCTCGCCGTTCTCTTCGATCTTGATCTCAACCCCCGGGGAGGCCACGCCAACCGTATCCGGGCGCACCTCATTGTCGGGCTGCTGGGTGATGAACACGCTGGCCTCTGTCTGGCCGTAGAGCTGTTTGAGGTTGATGCCCATGGCCCTGTAAAAATCAAAGATTTCAGGGCCAATTGCCTCGCCCGCCGTATAGCCCACCCGCACCTTCGTGAAGCCAAGGGTGTTTTTCAGGGGGCCCAGAACCAGCAGATTGCCCAGCCAGTACATGAAGCGGTCTGTGCTCGAGACAGGCTTGCCGTCGAGGATTTGTGGGCCAACCCGCTTTGCAACGCCCATGAACCTGTCAAACAGGTGCTTCTTGAAGCGGCCCGCGTCTTCCATGCGGATCATTACATTGGTGAGTTGGGTTTCAAACACGCGCGGTGGGGCAAAGTAATAGGTCGGCCCGATCTCGCGCAGATCCACCATGGTCGTGTCGGCGCTTTCGGGGCAGTTCACACAGAAGCCCGCCCAGTAAGCCTGACCGATCGAAAAGATAAAATCACCAACCCACGCCATGGGCAGATAGGCCAGAACTTCTTCCTGCTCGCTGAGCTTGTCAAAGGTGGACGACGCCTTGGAGGTTTCGATGATGTTCCGGTTGGAAAGAACGACGCCCTTTGGTTTGCCCGTCGTGCCAGACGTATAGAGCATCACGCAGGTACTGTCGTAATCCAGCGCGGCCTCGCGGCGCTTCATCTCCGCCTCAAAGCGTTCATGGGCGACGCGGCCCTCTGCCATGATATCCTCAAGCGCATGCAAACGGCTGTGATCGTATTTCCGCAGGCCGCGCGGATCGAGGTAGAGGATATGCTCAATCGCCGGCGCCCGGTCCTGCACTTCGAGCACCTTGTCGACCTGCTCCTGGTCGCCGACGATCACGTAGCGTGCGCCACAATGCTCCAGGACATAGGCCATCTCTTCGGCAACAGCGTCTTGGTACAGGGGAACAGGCACGCCCCCGGCCATCTGAACTGACACCATCGACATATAGAGCTCTGGCCGGTTGCGGCCGACCACGGCGACATGATCACCGGGCTGCAAGTCCAACGCCATCAGGCCCATGGCAAGCCCCTCGACCTCAACGAGCGTGCGCGTCCAAGTCCAGGTCTGCCAGATTCCGTAGGCCTTTTCACGATAGGCGGCGCGCGCGCCCCACTTGCGTGCATTCCGCCGCAGCAAAGCAGGTATAGATACAGGGCCGCCCGTAGGCGTGTCTGAAGCGTTCACAGCAATCCTCCCAATGTGCCTGTGCGGCACGGCGTCGTTTTCGACTTAGTTAAAAGTTATAGGCTTTGTTGCCCAAGAGTCGTCAATTGTTTTTTGAACGATCGTTCAATAAAAAGCGGATGTTCATCAACCAGCGCACCATCCTACCGCCAACACATTCTGACAGCACACTCGTGGCGTGTTCTAACCAGATGCTCGAACCGACACAGCGGAAGCACGTCCTGTTTATAGTCGGCCTCTTTATGCACAGCAGGCTCTCAGCTAGAGAGATCCGTTCGAGGCATGACGCTCAATGACCGCCAGCAGTTTCAGAAACCGGACCAAGCTGCCATGACTATTGAACATGCTCTCATCCCGTGACACCTGTGCAGCAACAGCCAGAGGGGGGTGAAAATGACGCATCTTTGGGTCAGGGCAGAAGAACGTCCGAACGAACAACGCGTTGGTATCACGGCAACCGGTGTGGCCGCTCTCATTGCGCAGGGTTTCACGGTTACCGTTGAAGACAGCCCAACACGGGCCCTGCCCATACAACCCTACAGGGACGCAGGCGCGCAGATCGCAGGGCCAGGCGCATGGCGTCACGCCCCCAAAGAAGCGATCATTTTTGGTCTCAAGGAGCTGCCCGAGGACGGCACCCCTCTGATCCATCGCCACATCATGTTCGGCCATGCCTACAAGGGCCAACCAGCGGGCCGCCGTCTTCTTGAGAGATTCAAGGCCGGCGGCGGTGCGCTTTATGATCTGGAGTATCTGGTCGACCCACAGGGCCGCCGTGTTGCGGCATTTGGATACTGGGCAGGCTATGTCGGTGCGGCCGTGTCCCTGTTCACCTGGCTGGCGCAACGCAACAACGGGCAATGCGCACCTGTAAGTGTCTGGCCTTCACAGGCGCGCCTTTTGGCAGACCTGCAAGAAGGCTTTGCGCGCTCTGGCCACGCACGGCCAACTGTTTTGATCATCGGCGCCCTCGGCCGCGTTGGCACAGGGGCGGCCGATCTGTGTACTGCCATGGGCATCTTTCCCACGCGTTGGGACATGCCGGAAACGGCCACGGGCGGCCCGTTTCCAGAAATCCTCCAACATGATGTGTTTTTAAACTGCATTCTGGCACGCCCCGGAACGCCTGTATTCGTTCCAACGTCTGCGGCATCAACTCCCCGCGCGCTTTCTGTGATCGGGGATATCTC
>JAKVBK010000068.1 GCA_022447275.1 Oceanicola sp.
AGATTGATTGCGATAGGGCGTCCAGTTCAGCATCGGTGCGCGTGTGCGCATGATGGAAGGCCCCCCATTTCCCGATATCTGCAGCGTCCGCTAGCTCTGAAACGCGCTGCCAGTGGCTGTGTCCGAACCCTATGAACTTTGGGTATTCTTGAGGCAGATAGCAGCAATCCATCAACGCCAGATCAGCCCCTTGAAGGAAAGAGATCAAAGCCGCATCTTGCGGGCCATCGTCGTGCTCAAAGTCCGGCAAATAAACAAAACTTTGCCCGGCATAGCTTAGTCTGAAGGCCAGGCTGCCGCCCGGATGGTTCACTGAAAAAGTGGACAGTGTGCACCCATCGCCAAGCTCGACAATACTGTGGGCCTGTAGCTTTTCGTACCGCAGGTCGCCGCGAAAGTCGCTTGCGCGGAACGGCAGGAACGGGGTGTCGATCAACTGGTCCAGCAGTGCGGCGCCGTCCTTGGCCGCGTCACAGCCCGCGTAGTGCAGCGTTACGGGATAGTCTGGCGTGTGCAGTGGCGCAAAGAATGGCAGACCCATGACATGATCGTAATGTCCGTGGGTTAGGAAAAGGTCTATCGGGGGAGCACCGCGCTGAAGCAGATCGCGCCCCAAAGCTTCGATGCCGGTTCCTGCGTCAAGGACCAGCGTGCGATCTGCCACGCGGACTTCGACACAAGACGTGTTGCCCCCGTAGTCGCGCATCGCAGCTCCGGCCGCAGGGAAAGAGCCGCGGCTCCCCCAGATCGTGATATCAAACTGCGGCACGCATCCGTCCTTTCAGGGCGATCCAGTTGCTTTCCTCTGTCCATTTCTTGCCCTCTCTTAGGGGGCAAGAGCGCACATCTCTGGCTCGCCAATCAACACTGTCTGTTGTGGAGCTTCTCATCAACTTGAGCGGTTTGGAACGCCTTTCGGGCATTATTTGGGTCCTTGTGTGTCCCAAAAATTACGCGGGTGCGATGAAACTTTGTGCAAGCGAATTTTGCCGCCCGTAACGGTCTGGCCGGGCAGAGGCTGTGGATTGTCTTGTCGTCCAAAACGGTGAGGGTCTCGAAAAGCAGTGAGGAGACCCATGCACGATCGTAAGAGCGCACCCTTTGAGGACTATTTGCATGAGTTGCTTGAGAGCTTGAAGCCACTCGATGCCGGTGAGGTCGCAAGCTACATTCCCGAACTTGCCAAGGCTTCACCTGACGGGTGCGCCATCTCCTTCGCAACAATTGACGGAGAGGTCTATTCGGTTGGAGACAGCGAAACGCTTTTCTCAATCCAGTCAGTTTCCAAGCCATTCGCCTATGCGGGTGCGCTGATGCGGCTGGGCCAAGAGGCTTTGCTCAAGAAGGTCGGCGTTGAGCCGACGGGCGACGCCTTCAATTCCATCGTTCTGGACGAGGTCAACAACCGACCATTCAACCCCATGGTCAATGCGGGCGCGATCGCCGTCAGTGCCCTGAGTGAAGGTGACAGCCAATCAGAACGCTGGGCGCATGTTGTGGATCTCTTTTCCCGCTTTGCCGGGCGTCGCTTGACGCATGACAACAGTGTTTTCCTTTCTGAGTCCGCGACGGGCCACCGCAACCGGGCAATTGCCTACCTGATGCTCAACACGGGCATGATCGACCGCGATCCGGAAGAGGTTTTGGACCTCTATTTCAAGCAATGCGCTTTGCTGGTCAGCACGCCTGATTTGGCACTGATGGGGGCCACGTTAGCCAATAATGGCGTGCATCCTCGCACTGGCGAAGTTCTTCTTGGCCCTGCAGAGGTGCGTGACGTGCTCACGCTGATGATGAGTTGTGGGATGTATGACTATGCCGGTGAGTGGTCTTACGAGGTAGGTCTGCCAGCCAAAAGCGGCGTTTCGGGTGGGGTGCTCGCAATTTTGCCGGGCCAGTTGTCGATCGCAGTCTGGTCGCCCCCATTGGATGAAATTGGCAATTCGGTGCGGGGTATCGCTGCATGTCGCCGCATCAGCGGCGATTTCGGCCTGCATCAGTTCATGAACGCAGCCACGGTTGAAACAGTTGTGCGACGGGAAACGCGGGCCTCTGCCCAGCCAAGCATGCGGATCAGGAACCCGCGAGAACGGGATTTGCTGGCCACCCATGGTGGGCAGATCGGTCTGGTTGAGTTGCAGGGAGCCCTGTATCTCGCGTCTGCCGAGAGGATGATCCGTCAGTTGCAAGATCTCACCTCTTCGGTCAGCCACCTCGTGTTCGACATGCGCCGCCTGCGTTCTGTCGATGCCGCGGCGCAGCGGTTCTTTGAAAGCTTTCTGCGGGGGCTGGCGGACCGGAATGTAGAAGTGGCCTTCGCCGAGGTGCACTCTGCGGGGGGCGCTGCCGCCCCCGTCCTGACCAAGATTGCCGAGGCATGCGCCATCCGCGTGTTCACCAATGTTGACGGCGCTGTGGAGGTCTATGAGGAGCGCCTGCTCGAAACAGTGCGGGAGCCGTTTGATGCCACCCGCTATGGTTTGGGCAATCTGGAACTGTTCAAGGGGCTCAATCGCGCACAACTGCGCATGGTGGAGGCCATGATCCAGCCGATGCAGTTTGAGGCGAACGATTATGTTCTTCGGCGTGGACGGCCCGGCACCATGGCCTTCGTGATCGCCCGGGGGTCTGTCAGTGTTATGGTGCCGAATGCTTCTGGGGATAACATTCGCGTCGCATGTATTGGACCTGGCCAGTTCTTCGGCGAGATGGCCGTTCTGGAAGGGGGATTGCGGTCTACCGACATCGTCGCGGACGAGAAGGTTGTGTGCTACGGACTGTCTGCGGAGCATCTCAAGGAATTGTCTGTCTCAGACCCAGAAGCCCATTCTGTGATCCTGACAAATATGGTGCTTGAGTTCAGCAATCGCCTGCGGCGCAGCAATGATATTATTGGGTCTTTGCAATGATGTTCGGTCGAATCCCATTCAGATCCGCGCCCCAATCCTCGTTTTTCGAACAGAAGGGGTCAAAAGTTTCCCGGTTGCTCCCTCGTGTCGCCCACGCCATCTTAGTATTGGCAGAGCTCAAACCCTTTGATTCAACCTGGCGGATAGCACCGTGACAAAGATCCTGATTGTCGCTGATCTTCACTACGCTTTGAAACAGTTCGACTGGGTGCTTGCCCGTGCCGAGGATTTTGATGCGGTTGTCATCGCTGGAGACATGCTTCAGATCGCGGCAACCGTTGGGATTGATGCGCAAATTGTTGTCGTACGCACCTATCTCAAGAAAATCGCCGCTTGCACGCGCCTGATCGTCTGTTCGGGCAACCACGACTTGGACGTGACAAAGGATGGCGAGCGGGTCGCTGGCTGGGTCAAAGACCTTGGGCCTGAGGGCGAGATTGCATCAGATGGGGATCATATTGCGCTCGGCGCAAGCCATGTATCCGTCTTTCCGTGGTGGGATGGCCCAAAGACGCGTGATGCCATCGATCAGCAACTGGAGCAAATCGCACCTGTAGAAGAGGGGCCGTGGATTTGGGTCTATCATGCGCCGCCGCCCGACAGCCCGACAAGCTGGGCCGGCAAGCGCCACTTCGGTGATCCGGAGCTTGCTGCCTGGATCCAAAAGCACCAACCGCAGATCGTGTTGTCCGGGCATGTCCATCAAGCGCCATTCATAGGGGAGGGCGCCTGGGCCGACAGGGTTGGCAATAGCTGGGTATTCAATATGGGGCAGCAGCCTGGTGACATGCCCGCCCACATCATCCTCGATCCCGTTCAGGGCAAAGCAATGTGGCATTCGCTTGCTGGCGCCGAAGAGATTGATTTATCGGCGGCTGAAAACCGCCCCACGCCGCTGCATAGCCTGCCCGATTGGCTCAAAGCCTAGGGTCGTCAGCGCGTTCGGTAAGGTCAATTGCATCGTCTTTTTGTTGCGTCAGCAGTTCATCCAGTACCTCATCCAGCATACCCAGATGATTGCTGTGGTCTGAGAACTGTTGCTTGATGTCTGCTAGGTAACCAGTGGTGTTGTGGAGGCGTTGCGCCAATGTACGGGCAAGGTGCATGGCGATGCTTGGGTTGGCTTCGATAAAGGCGGAAGCATTGTCTGAGGCGTAGGCGCGCACCTCTGTCACGGCCACAACGCTGGCGCTATAGGGCATCTCCAAAAGCGCGGACATCTCGCCAAATACAGCGCCGGGCATCCGAACCCGCGCCACCTCTTTATCACCGCGTGTCACACTGACTTCCCCCTCGATCAGAAAGAAAAGTTGGTTGTCCTGCTGGCCCTCGATCAGGAGCTTGGCGCCGGGCGGAAAGCTTTTGCTGGGAAGATTTTCATATGTGCTCATGGGGCACCCTTTCGTACGTCTGACGAAGATTTAGGGGTATGCAGGTGGGACGGCAACAATCTACGTTACGGCGCCCTGTAGAAGGGAGCAATTCACCCCGGCCTCATGCAAATCGCGTCCAAACATTGTGCAAGATGCTCCTTTGCGCAGCAGGCTGAGCCTTCGATGGCCAGTCCTCCTGCTTTCGCTGTTCTCCTGCTCTATGGCGTTTCCGCAAGGGCGCGCAGTAGATCGAGGCCGGAATGCTGTGCTGCAAGCTTATCGAGACGCTCAGATGTCTCCTGATAGGTCTTGTCAAACAGGTCCCGTCCCTTTTGCCACTGCATGAACCCCATGCCCTTTATGCGCTGCAGATCGATGAAGATATCTTGCTCGCGATCGATATTGGCCTGCAGATTTTCGGAGTTCACAATCAGCGAGCGGGTCATGACAGACGATGTGCTTGGGAACCGGACTTTCCCAGCCCTCCGGCCAAAGATGGCCCGCTTGAAAGCACCGCCGCGTCCGGGCAGCTTCGCGTAATCCATATCGACGCGCCAATCGGTTTTGGGCTCGAGGCGCAGTACAAGGTTCGGGCCACCTTTTAAGCTGCGCATGGTGTCAACGGGCACATTGTTGAACAGGCCGCCGTCAACGAGAACTTCGCCGTCTTCCATGACATAGGGTGGGAACACAGCCGGTATTGATCCAGAGGCTCGCACCATTTCCCAAAGTTTGCCACGTCGCAAAACAACCGGTGCGTTCTGGCTTAAACTTGTTGCCAGAGCGAAGAAATTGATCGCCAGATCTTCTGCCATTCTGTCAACGCCATAATGATGCTGCAGTTGGGCGTCGAACGGCTTGTGATCCATGATGGACCAGAAGGGCAGGGTGAATTTGGTTGCTGCGCCAGATGTGACGAACATTTCGACAAAACGGTCAATCACTTCATCCATGGAGAGGCCCATCGCAAAGGCGCCTGCCATTGCCGCGCCGACGGATGTGCCGCCCACCATGTCAAATTCGATCCCGTGGGCTCCAAAGGCTTTGAGCATGGCCAGATGCGCAGTGCCAAAAGCGCCGCCGCCTCCAAACACAACGCCGAGACCTTCGCCGTCAATCAGCCGGGTGATGCGAGCCGCATCCGCCTGTGATCCGGCCTCCATGTGGTGATGCAGCCCGAAAGACCGCCCGTCGAGCCAGGCTGCGCTCCCTGTGCGTTCTGTGCCGGGCTCGCGCAATAGGACGAGGTGCGTATTCTGGCGCAGGACGCTGTCTGCAATCCGGCTTTCAAGCTGCCCTATCGATCCAGCCGTTGCGGTGCGGCGATCCACGCAAACGATGATGGTTTCGCAATTTTGAAAGACTTCGTCTGCCCATGCCGGGTCTTCTTCGGGGTTTGCGCAAGTCAGCACAAGGCGTTCACCCGCATCTGCATGCAACGCCAGATCCGCCACTGATCCTTCCGATCCCAAATCGGCAGCGCTGGTCAGAACAGGCGCGCCCGTTTGATTGAGGCCTGCGAGCAGCGGCGCCAGCGCGGTCAAATCGAGCGGAGCATTCCCGCCCGGCAAAATCCCGATGACATTTGCAGGCCGTGGCCGCATCTGTGGGGTCTTGGACACGGCCGTGCGCAAGCGGTTGGCAAGCGCAGAAATGATAGCGCTGCCAAGGGCAGGCTGGCGATCTAGTACCTGATCATATGCTTCTTGGGTCAGCACAAGCACTTCGCTGGAGCGCGCTGCAACGACTGTTGCCGAGCGGGTTCCGCCACCGAGAAAGGCCACTTCACCAATAGGTTCCCCGGAGCCGATTTCAGCAATTGCGGCCCCGTTCACAATGACGGTGAAACGCCCAGAAAGAACGAAAAAGAGCGCGTCTGCCTTTGAGCCTTGCTCCATCAAAACGTCACCGCGCATCACGCGCCGGGGTTCTGCTGCAGCCCGCAAGGCTTTTGCCAATTCCGGATGGAGCCCGAGCTGTTCAGCCTCTGCGTGACCTGTTTCTGGGTTTGGCTGATCCATACCGCCCTCTTGAAATGTCCGTCCCTCAGCTGAGCCTATTGAAAGGGACGTGCTAGTGAAAGCTTTTGTCCGCTGACGTTGCGGCAGTCTCGTAATGCCATGTTTTCTCTGAACGCTCTCGCTCAAAGCCTAAAAACTTGAGGGGGGCGTGGTATCGTTTGTGAGCAACCTGTCGATGTTTGTCTTGGCGCCACGTCGATGTGATGCCCTATCGCACGGCGCGTGTTGGATGGTTCTTACCGACTATTCCGCCCGTAGCGTGGCCACGCTCTTGGGCCACGGGTCCGCAAAGCTGCTGCTGCCGGTTTTCCAAGCCTCGATCTCGTCTTGGGTGCAAAAACATGTCTGCAAAGCGTCCACAAAATCATCTAGTTGGGAAGCATCCCCAATGACTGTTAATTGGCAACGCCGATCTCCAAAGTCTGGGTGAGCAGCTGTGAGTTTGTCGCGCATGGCGTCTTTTTCCCAGTCCGCGAGGTTCAAGCTCTCATCTTCCAGCGCCGCGATTTTCCAGTAGTTCAAGATTTCTAAGCCGACACTACCGCCTGTCTGGTTCCAGAGCAGCACCATATTGTCTCGGGTGGGCAGCCAGAAAAACCCTTTGCTGCGGTAGATGCCCGTGCCCAAATACTGATTGTAGACATCCCATAAACGTTGCGGATGAAACGGCCTTGGGTCGCGCAAAATCCGGCTGTCCAGCGCATAGGTCTCGGGCTGCGCCATGGGCGCCTCTGAATGGTCTGCTTCCCACTCCGTCAGTTCCCGGCCCAATGTTTCAACCCGCCCAAAATCGTATGCGGGCATGTCGAGGATCTTTGGCAGGCTCATATTGCCCCATTGCATGGCCAAGATGTCTGCCTGGGGATTGAGCGGGTGGATTGCGTGGGCGACATTTTGAAGGACGCTTGTATCCACCTTGTCAGCTTTGCTGAGCAGGACGCGATTGGAAAACATCACTTGCTCGGCCAACAGATTGGCTACACCGCGCCGGCCCGCTTGCAGGTTCGCGCTGGCATCACGGTGGATCGCGCGGCCAAGGTCATGATCCTGTTGCAGGACAACCGTATCGACCACCGACAGAAATCCGTGAAGGCGCAGTGTGGGCATCGTCTGGATGGCCTCGAGCAGCGGCCAGGGGTGCGTGCTGCCCGATGTTTCAATGATCAGATGCGTCACCTCGCCGTCTGCCAGAACTTTGCCAACGGCTTCCGTGAAATGTGGCAACCCTTGAGAACTGCTCATACTGCCGCCTGGGATAGAGGCGAAATGCGGGCTGTTGCGCGAAATCACTTCCGTCGTGTCGAGGATGGAGCCATCGACATCGAGGGTACTCATTTCGTTGACAACTATCCCCAGCGTGACATCAGGCAATTGACGTGCTTGCACGAGAAGGCTTTGCAGGAGGGTTGTTTTGCCTGCACCAAGGAAGCCATTCAAAATTGTCGTAGGGATCGGCATAACAGAAGCGGCTCTTTTGCTTGTAGGGATGTGTTCAGGGGCTGACGGCTGGCAGTGAATGTATGTGAGCTGCGGCTTGGGTCACGCTGTGCGGGCGTAGCGATCACCGGCGCGCAGGGGGGCCCACAACACAGAGCCTTGCACGTCCCCCACCAGTATATGAAGGCCAACCACAGCGATCGCTGCAACCTCTGCACCAGTTGGGCGTGAGACGACAAAGGCAGACTTGGTTGGGTCAAGCTCCGCCAGTTGTACCATGCCATCGCGGAAACCGGCGAAGACCGCCTCTTCTCCGGGTAGGGGGCACAGGGTCGAGACAAGCTCATCTTCGTTATAGGCGACGCAGACCGGCTTGCGGTCGGTGGGCCCGTCTTTCCCGTCGAAGGGCCATGCGATGGCCTCATCTTCCCCTGAGGTGACAAGATGTGGCGTGCTGCCCACCCAGACCAGGCTTTGAATTTTGGTTTTGTAGCCGGGCATCGTAAAGCCACCCTTGCCGCGCAACCGCCAGGCATGCAGCGTCTTCTCCTGCATGGCGCTGACCAGATACTTGCCGTCAGGGCTGAAGGTGGTGTCGCCGTGAAACCCTTTCCAAAATAGCTTCTTCGACTTCCAGCGCTTTTCCCGGGCCCAGATTGTCGCCCCTCCGTAATGGGTGACGGCGAGCCGCTTTCCCTTGGCGTCAAAGGCAAGGCCGCCCACGGTGCTGGGATGCTCGAGCAGGGCAGGCTTTGGCTCATCGCGCATCCATATCTGCACCGTGCGGCCCGATGAACAGGCCAAGTGGCCGTGACTTGCCGCAACGCAGTCCACCCAGCGGGTGCCAAATGAGACCAATTCCTGAATCTCGCCATCGGGTGAAATGCGCAGGCAGCGGCCGTCATCGCCCCCGGTCAGAACATGGGCGCCATCGGCTGCGATACAGAGAACAACGCCTGAATGCGCCTTTACCTCACGGGGTGCAGCCCCCGGTGAGAAGAAGCGCACCATGCCATCGCCAAAAGCAACGGCGACAGCTTCGCCTGCCGTGACTGCCCCGGTGACGGGGGCCCCGAACTCAAAGCGTGTGCCGCGTTGTTCAAGCGCGGTTGGGGCGGCTTTGGGTTTTGTGGGCGGATCCGTTACTATGCCGCCTTGCACGCTTCAAACCCTTCCTCGAGACCCATCTGATCCAGATTGCGGCCGATAAATACAACGCGCGAATTGCGCGGGGTGCCTGCGGGCCAATCTCCCATCGCTGAGCCGCTCATCAGCATGTGCACCCCTTGGAACACATAGCGTTCGTCTTCTCCCGCGAAATCCAGAATGCCCTTGGAGCGTAAGATGTCCTGTCCTTTGCTTTGCAGCAATTCACCGAACCATGTCTGGAACTTCTCGAGATCCAGCGGTGTGTCAGAGGTAAAGGAGACACTTTTCACATCGTCATCGTGCTCATGGTCATGATCTGAAGTCAGGAAATCGGGCTCAACTTCGAGCACGCGATCAAGGCTGAATGCATTCAGGCCAACCAGTTCGTCGAGCGGCGCCGTGCAATGGGCTGTTGGGATGATCCGTGCATAGGGGTTGATCTTGCGAATGCGCGCCTCGACGTCTTGAAGGTTTTCGCCCGGCACGAGGTCTGTCTTGTTGAGCAGCAAGACATCGGCAAAAGCCACTTGCTCCTCGGCTTCATGATGCGCACCCAACTGGGCTTCCAGATGCACAGAGTCCGCCACAGTCACGATGGCGTCCAGCTTGGTGAGCCGGGACACCTCTGCATCCACGAAAAAGGTCTGGATGACGGGGGCAGGGTCTGCGAGGCCCGTTGTTTCCACGATGATCGCATCCAGTTGATCGGCACGTTTCATCAGGCCGCTGAGGATGCGAATGAGATCACCGCGCACAGTGCAGCAGATACATCCATTATTCATCTCAAAGACTTCTTCATCGGCATCCACGACAAGGTCATTATCGATGCCTTCTTCGCCAAACTCATTGACGATGACAGCATATTTCTTGCCGTGGCGTTCTGTCAGAATGCGATTGAGCAGGGTTGTTTTCCCCGCACCCAGAAAACCCGTCAAGACGGTGACGGGAACACGACTGCCTTGTTCCATATGTCGTCCTTTCATTGCTGTGGTGCGCCTGTGTCGCAATCGCTGCATCGGCCGTGAATTTCGAGAATGGAGTGGCGTGCGGCAAAACCAGTCCGTTTGGACAGTTCCGCAATGCTATTTCCAGCGTTTGTATCGAGATACTCTGTTACGGCGCCGCAGTCATCGCAAATCGTAAAGACCGGCATGTGGCCGCCATGCTCGCCGCAGCACACCGTAAAAGCGTTTAGCGACTCGATCCGGTGGATGCGTCCGGCGGATCTGAGCTTTTCAAGCGCGCGATACACGGTTGTGGAGGCCGTGACGCCATCGCAGCGCAGCCCTTCAAGAATCTCGTAGGCCGAGAGCGGCCGCCCCTGTTTTTGGAGATAGGAAAACACTCTTTCTGCATGGGTCACACGCTTCTCGGTTGTTCCCATCTTTAGATCCCCAATAACAATACTTGATCTTTTTTATCAACTTTGTTTTGGTGCCGCAACGTTGCAACGTTACATCCGGGGCGGGGGGGACGCGTGACCGTCGAAAAACCAACATTGTCGATCTGCTTGACGTGTCGTGATGGGCGCGAAATGGCTCATGGCGTACGAGGTGGGCAACGTCTTGCATTGCATGTGGCAGCAGAATTGGCCAAACACCCTGCATCGCCGATGCAGATACGGGGGGTGCGCTGCATGAGCCAATGCAAACGTCCTTGTGTGGTAGCCTTGAGCGCGCCAGACGCGTTTTCCTACCTGTTCGGTGACCTTGATCCGGACAATCCAACCCATGTTGCCGCACTCTTTGATCTGGCTGAGCGCTATGCTGCCAGCGAGGAAGGGTTTGTGGAACGCACCGCGCGCCCGGAAGCGCTGCGCGCAAATATATTGGGACGTCTTCCCCCATTGAATAGCAGGTCCGTTTTGGTTTCTGAACTTGGGCTGCCGCAGGAATGAAAGATATTTCCAGCACCCAAGCTCCGTCTGGCCAAGCAGTATCGCAGGGTGCCAAAGCGGCGCGTCTATTGGTTGAAGCCGCGAGTTGGCAGGCGCCAAAGGGCGGTACGCCGATCCTGCATCCTGTCAGTTTTGACCTGTCGCCAGGCTGCGTTCTGGGGGTTGTTGGGCCCAATGGTGCCGGTAAATCCACGCTTTTGCGACTGCTCTATCGCTATCAGCGGCCTGCGACGGGCAGCATCTTGGTCGACGGCGCTGATATCTGGAAATTACGCGCGCGGGACGTGGCCCAAAGGGTGGCGGCGGTGCTTCAAGAACAGCCGACTGATTTCGCGCTGACGGTACAGGAAATCGTTGCCCTGGGCAGAACGCCCCATCGCCGCGGGTTCGCAGGCGCCTCCGGGGCACATGATATCGAGGTGATAGAGGCCGCGCTGTCACGTCTTGGGTTGGAAGCCTTCGCGCATCGCCATTTCGGCACGCTATCTGGCGGGGAGCGGCAGCGTGTCATGGTGGCCCGTGCGCTGGCCCAAGAGCCGCGGCTGTTGATCCTGGACGAGCCAACCAACCATCTCGACATCCGCCATCAGCTTGAGGTTTTGGCGCTGATCCGTGATCTGCCCCTCACCATCGTGACATCTCTGCATGACCTCAACATGGCCGCCCAAGTGTGCGACGACGTGCTGATTTTGCAGCAGGGGCACGCCTTGGGCTTTGGTCGGCCTCAAGACGTGCTGACCGAGGCGACCGTCTCGGATGCATTTTCCGTAACAGCGAGGCGCGAACGTCTTTCGCCCAGCGAACGAAACCACCTGACTTTCCATCTCTAGCGAGGATCTACCGAATGAAAGCTGTAACTTTTAGCGCTCTGACACTTAGCCTGCTCTCGAGCGCTGCATTTGCCGGCGCAACTGTTGAAAGCTGCAACCGGACTGTTTCTTTCGACGCACCGCCCGAGCGTGCCATTTCGAATGACGTCAACCTGACGGAAATGATGCTGGTCTTGGGCCTTGCAGATCGCATGGTGGGCTACACCGGTATTTCCGGCTGGAAGACGCTCGACGAGGAAATGCGCGCAGGCGTGGAAGAACTGCCGGAACTGTCTGCCAAGTATCCAACCAAGGAAGTGATCGTTGGGGCCGATGCTGATTTCTTCTTCGCAGGCTGGAACTACGGCATGAAAGTGGGCGGGGAAGTGACCCCGGAGACGCTCGCCCCGTTTGGCATTAAAGTCTACGAACTGACCGAGAGTTGCACCCACATCATGGATAAGGCCAAGGCCAGCATCGATGACATGTATGCGGACCTGATGAACCTCGGTAGAATCTTCGATGTTGAAGACAAAGCCACGGCTCTGGTGGATGGCTACAAAGCTGAACTGGCAACGTTTGCCGAAGGTTTGGACGCCGGTGATCCTCTGCGTGTTTTCGTCTATGACAGCGGGGAAGACGCGCCATTCACGGCTGGGCTCTATGCGATGCCGACAGCCCTGATTGAAGCAGCGGGCGGCACCAATGTCATGAACGGCTTTGAGAAAAGCTGGGGCACGGTCACTTGGGAAGAGGTTGTCGAACAAAACCCCGAAGTGATCGTCATCGTCAACTATGGTTCGGTGACCGCCGAGCAAAAACGAGAGTTCATGATGTCGAACCCTGCATTTGCCGATATTGATGCGGTAAAGAACGATCGCTTCGTGACCCTCGAATACGTTGAGGCGACGCCGGGCCCGCGCAACATCAAGGCCATCAAGACCTTGGCGCAAGCGTTCTGGGCGCAATAATTCATGGTCAAGGCAGCAGCACAGTCGCTCCATGAAACTCAATCTGGACGGCGAATGTCGCTGGCCATTGGGGGCTTGGCGCTGCTGCTGGTGTCTTTGTCCATCGCAGTATCGGTGGGGGCGGTTTCCGTCCCGACCGGCACTGTCTGGGGCGTGCTTGGAAACAAGGTTGTCCCAGGGCTGTTCGAGGAGAGCTGGAGCAAGGGGCGCGCGGCGATCGTGTGGGATATCCGCTTTCCGCGTGCCCTGTTGGCCATAATGGTGGGCGCCGGTCTGGCCCTCGTGGGGGCAAGTCTGCAAGCGGTCACGCGCAACCCTCTGGCAGATCCGCACTTGCTGGGCATCTCTTCCGGCGGGGCATTTGGTGCGATCCTTGCATTGTTGCATACCGGCCTGTTCCTGGGGCTTTTGACGGTTCCGCTGATGGCTTTTGCGGGGGCTTTGGTAGCCACCTTGATCGTGCTTGGTGTATCGCGTCTGGCGGATGCCACCAGTGCCGATCGTCTGGTGCTTGCAGGTGTGGCCGTGTCTTTCATAATCATGGCCGCTGCCAACGCGCTGATCTTTCTGGGCGATCCGCGCGCATCCCACACGGTTGTGTTCTGGATGTTGGGGGGGCTTGGCCTCGCACAATGGGATCAACTTATCTATCCGTTGGTTGTTCTGGTGGCCTGTGGCGCTTGGTTGATGAGCCGCAGTTCTGAACTCAACGCCATGACTGTTGGGGATGAAACCGCTTCGACTTTGGGCATCCCCGTCGCCCGTTTCCGCCTGCTGGTTTTCGTGGCCGGTGCGTTGATTACCGGCGTGATGGTCGCCTTCTCG
>JAKVBK010000069.1 GCA_022447275.1 Oceanicola sp.
GGCCATATCTGGAAAAACATCCATCGTCGGCGACTACATAGATGGCTCCGGCGGCGCTGCCTATCTCTACACAACGCCGTCGCCCTAAAGTTATGTGCCAATGCGTTTCGTTTGGGGCGAGGGCGAACTGCATCCTTTGATAGCTGGGCGAGAAAACACCTGATCTGTTTCGGATTGGCTGGCGTGCCGGGCCCGGAGCCTGCCGCCTCTGACATTCCTAAACTTTGCCCGACGCTGTCTCGAACTAGCAAGTGTTTCCCCTTGCAAACTTGAAATTCTTGCAATGAAGAGAGCTTTCCGTCAGTCTGTAGGAGCTTTACTTTGATTTCGTCAGGGAGGCCCACATGGCTTGGACAACACCAAAGGTAAAAGACATTGCATGCGGCATGGAAATCAACATGTACCAGCCGGCAGAAGATGACGACCGCGGCCGCGGCCACGAGCCGATCTAAGCGGATTTGACTGGGTCCAGTTGAGCCCTTGCACATCTTGATTTTGGGTGCGGCTGCCGGAGGAGGGCTGCCGCAATGGAATTGTGGTTGTGTAAACTGCAGTGCTGCGCGCGCAGGCGTCATCCCAGCCAGCACGCAATCGTCTGTGGCTGTGTCAGCCAACGGACAGGATTGGATTATCCTGAACGCATCGCCTGACATCCGACAACAAATGCATGCAAACCCCGCGCTGCACCCAAAGGAGATGCGGGGGACGCCGGTTAAGGCTGTACTGCTTACAAACGGAGATGTGGATCATGTCGCAGGGCTGCTCGTCCTGCGGGAAAAGACTGCGTTTGAGATCTTTGCAACGCCCGATATCACCCGCACTTTAGCGCAGAACCCAATCTTCGGCGTGCTGGACCCGGATTTCGTGCGTTGGAACCCGATGGATTTGGGGCAGAAATTCAGGGTTGCCGGACTGGAAGTGGAGGTCTTTTCCGTTCCTGGCAAAGTGCCGCTTTACCTAGAGGGGGACGAGGTAATCACCGATGCCGAAACGGAAACCACGATCGGATTGATGGTGTCAGATGGCAGGGCGTCGCTGGCCTATGTGCCGGGGTGCGCGCGCGTTACAACCGACCTGAAGGCGCGCTTTGCGTCCGCTGACCTCACGCTTTTTGACGGCACAGTCTGGCAAAATGCCGAGATGCCCAAAATGGGCGCTGGAATGAAAACGGGCCTGCGTATGGGGCACCTGCCGATCTCTGGCCCTGATGGAAGTTTGGCCCAGTTGGAAGGCCTGTCAGGCCGCAGGGCCTATATTCACATCAACAACACAAACCCGATCCTTCAACCAGACAGCCCAGAGCGGCAATCCGTAATCGAGGCAGGTTGGGAGATCTGTGCAGATGGCATGGAGTTCATAGTGTGACCGCGCAATCCAGAGACGCATTTGAAGCCCGACTGCGCCAGATTGGAGCCGATCGGTATCATGACAAGCACCCGTTCCATCAACAGCTCCACTCCGGTGCCTGCACGCCCGAGCAGGTGCAGGCATGGGTGATCAACCGGTATTACTACCAATGCAGTATTCCCATGAAGGATGCGGCTTTCCTGTCACGCTGCTCAGACCCTGACCTGCGTCGCGCGTGGCGCAGACGCATTGAAGACCACGATGGAGACCCAGATCCTGAAAACGGTCGGGAAGGTGGGATACGACGTTGGCTTAGGCTGGCAGAAGCCGTTGGTCTTGATCCGCAGTATGTCGCCTCATGTGAAGGTGTCATGCCAGCGACGCGTTTTGCGGTCGATGCCTATGTCAGGTTCGTCCGCGAAGCGCCTTTTGTTGCAGCCGTGGCTTCGTCTCTGACGGAACTGTTTGCCTCGGGCATTCACCGTCAACGGATCGCGGGGCTGTTAGAGCACTATGATTTTGCGACAGAAGAGACATTGGCTTATTTCAGGCGCCGTTTGAATGAAGCTCCAAAGGATGTGGCTTTCGGTCTGAGCTATGTGCTGGACGAGTCCGTCACCAAAGCGCAACAAGACGAAGCAGCTGCAGCCCTGACGTTTAAAACAGACGTTTTGTGGGCCCAGCTTGACGCATTGTATAGCGCATATGTTGCACCCGGCCGCATACCACCGGGCGCGTGGAAGCCGGGTGACGGCGGCGCACGAGCTGAAGTGTGACACCTTACTTGCTCTCCGGCGTTCGACTGCACTTTGATAAGGTGCGGAACACGAACGTTTTGTTGGCGCCGGAGCGTGCGTTAATGCTGGACGGGGTGTCCTATGAAATTCTGAGGCGTGTAGACGGCATACAGTCCGTTGTGGAGATTGTAGAGGATCTGGCGCGCGCATTTGATGCGCCAGCCGAAGTCATCCGGGGCGACGTCGACGCATTTCTGAACGATTTGAAGACGCAGCTATTGGTAGGAGATCGCGATGCCTGAGCCAAATCCTCCGATTGCCCTGCTGGCGGAGCTGACACATCGGTGCCCGCTGATGTGCCCGTACTGTTCCAATCCACTCGAGCTGGTACAGAAGCAACAGGAATTAACCACAGACACCTGGACGCGGGTGTTTCGCGAAGCGGCCGATATTGGCGTTCTCCAGCTGCACCTGTCTGGCGGAGAGCCGGCATCGCGCCGCGACATCGTGGAATTGACCGCGGCTGCCCATGCGGCTGGGCTCTATACCAATCTGATCACGTCCGGGATCGGGCTCACGCAGGCGCGGCTTGCCGCTTTGGTCAATGCCGGGCTGGACCATGTACAACTGTCTTTGCAAGGGGCACGCCCCGAAATGGCCGATCGCATTGGCGGCTACAAAGGGGGCTACGACCGCAAGATGCGCGTGGCAGAACTGGTGACGGATGCTGGCCTTCCGCTGACATTGAACGCCGTGATGCACCGACAGAACTTAGCTGATTTGGGGCAGACGCTGGACTTGGCTCTGTCCATGGGCGCCCGGCGTATCGAGGTGGCTTGCGTGCAGTTTCACGGCTGGGCCACGCGCAATCGGGCGAGCCTTTTGCCCACGGAAAGTCAGGTCGAGCAACTCAAGAAAGACATTGCCATTGCGCGCGATACCTATCGCAACCGAATGGCCATCGATTTCGTGCCCCCCGACTATTATTCCGATTTTCCAAAGGCGTGCATGGGGGGGTGGGGATCCACCGGGCTGGTCGTGTCTCCGGCGGGGCAAGTGATGCCCTGTCACGCGGCAGATAGCATTCCTGGATTGGCATTCGAGTCCGTGGCCGATCGGCATTTGGGTGAAATCTGGCGCAGTAGCCATGCGTTTAACGCCTACCGGGGAACGGACTGGTTGCCCCAACCGTGCCAGTCCTGTGAGCGCCGCGATGTTGATTTCGGCGGATGCCGGTGCCAGGCGGCAGCGCTCGCTGCCGATCCCGGGGCGACGGACCCTGTTTGCCGAAAGTCACCCTATCGGCCTAAGGTTGATGCCATGATCGAAGATATGACAAGCAGGGCGAGTGCGTCAGACCTCACGTATCGGAAGTTCGGTTGAGGCGCACTTTCAGCTCGAATTCTCAAGCTGTGCAGGCGGGTGTGATCCGGGTTTTCCGTTGATGAGATTTCTGTTCTCAAATCACTGCAAGGCGCATTCTTTCAATCTTCTGACCACCGCCAACGCTCTGATTTTCCTCCCGTAATATCGTCGAGTTGGCGGTTATATTCCTCGCGTACTTTACGCTCACCTATCTCGCAATCTGCCTGGGGGGCATCATTGGCGCGGTAAACTCTTTCAGGTCCAAGGCCCGCGATTTCTGCAATCAGTTTGCGTTTCAAGGTTGGGGCGAAATGATCAAACTCGCTTACGGCGATGTTGAAGTGCCCTGGTCCACCGGAGACGCAATCACGGAAGTAGGCTTCCAGGTCCGGCGCGTCATCATTGACGATTGGCAGGCCGTTAATCGTGATCCCGAACCAAAGATTGCGCGCACGGGCTGCTTCAACCAGATCCCCTGAGTTGTTGTAGCCATCGGCTGACAGGTCAATGATAAGCCGATCTGCCGGGGGCGCCGTTGCAAACAATGTGCGGGCCGTGTCCAAAGCGCCTGAAATCGATGTTTCTCCGCTGCGCTGCAAGGGCGCTTTGGTCAGAGCTTCGGCAACGCCATAGGAGGTTTCGAACCCGTCAATGATCGTCCACGGCAACACCAGAGTTTGACTATTTTCCCCCGCCCACTCCAGATAGGAGACCGCGATGCGGCCACGTCGACCGCTGGTGATGGTTTTTATGACATCTGTCGACCGAAAGGCCCGGATGTAGCCGCGGCGTTGTAAGTCCAACTCGTAAGGACCGATCGAGTAGGAAATGTCTGCGGCAAGGACAAGTGCAACATCCACGCGCTCTTCCGCCGCGACAGGCGGGCTCCAGAACAAAAAGCAAAGCCATGTGGAGACAATCGCTCGGATCATGTCTGACTTGGCCCCCGTCCTCTCTGGCCGGCACGGGCCGGGGTGTACGCGATAACTGAAAACCCGAAAAACAAGATGCCGGTGATCACCACAATCAGCAGCGACATGGACGAGAACGCTGAGTAAGCGCTGAACCGGATCAACTCGACGGCATAGGTGAACGGGTTCACTGCGCAAACATAGTATAGAAATTCCGAACTCTCCCGCATGCGCCAAAGGGGATAAAGCGCGCTGGACAGGAAAAAGACCGGGAATATGACGAAATTCATCACCGTAGCGAAGTTTTCGAGTTGCTGAACCAAACTCGAAATCAGCAGCCCAAGTGCGCCAAGCATGAAGCCTGCAATGATGAGGGCAGGTAAAATCAGGAGGTAGCCGGCAGGCGGGAGGTCTACGCCAAAGAGGGCGGCAAGCAGTAAAAAGGCATAGACCTGCAACACACCAACGAACACGCCCGCACAAAGCTTGGAAAGCAAAAGCCACCATCGGGGCAAGGGCGCTGTCAGCAAAAGACGCATCGAGCCCATTTCGCGGTCATAAACCAGAGACAGCGAAGACTGCATCCCGTTAAACAGCAAGATCATCGCGCACAGACCGGGCAGAATATAGACCTCGTAGGTTATGTAGGTGAGGTAAGGGGGGATAATTGAAATCCCCAATGCCGCCCGAAACCCAGCTGCAAAGATCAGCAACCAGACCAACGGGCGCACGAGCGCAGACAGAAAGCGGCCCCGTTGCGATGTAAAACGCAACAATTCGCGCGCCACGATCGCTTGGAAGGCAACAAGGTACCGCGTCACAATGATGTCTCCGCCGCGCCTGTAAGCTCCAGATAGGCGTCGACCAAGGAGCGGTTGCCCGCAAGATCTGCGGCCGTTGCGTCCGCCCTGACATGGCCTTCGTGCAGAACGATCACACGGTCGCCGTCATCGACTTCATCGACCAAATGTGTCGCCCAAAGAACGCTCAGGCCAGAAGCGGCAAGATTGTGAACATGGTCCGTTATTGCCCTGCGTGTTTCCGCATCGAGGCCCACTGTAGGCTCGTCTAGCAAAAGCAGCTTTGGCTCGTGAATGAGGGCGCGCGCAATTTCCATCCTGCGCCGATGACCGCCATTCAATGTGCGGACCTTTTCGGTGGAGCGCTCAGCCATCCCAAGCAGAGACAGTGCCTGCTCGATTTTACGGCGGGCCCGCGCCCCGTGAAGGCCATGAAGGGCGGCAAAGTACATCATGTTTCGCTGGACAGTCATATCCAGATCGAGGGTTGGTTGTTGGAAAACAATCCCCACCTGTGCCAGTGCCTTGAGCGGCTGCGCGGCCAGATCGCAATCAGCAATAGTCACCCGACCGGCTTGGATATCGTTGAGCCGTGCGAGTATGGAAAAGAGCGTTGATTTCCCAGCGCCATTCGGGCCCAAAAGAGCGCAAAACTGACCCTCTTCAAGGCGAAAGGACACCGCGCTCAGGGCGGTGCGGGCACCGTAGCGAAAACCAACATTCTCCACTTCCAATGCGGTCACGGCGCTTCTTTCCTTACGGCGGATGCGGGTATCCCGCTAGCCTTCTACTGGATCTGAATTTTGATCCTTTGCGACTCTCCAACTGAGCCTGGGATTTTCAGTTCATAAGCGCCCGGCTTAATCGCGATGAATGAAAGCTCTGCCGTCCCCGCATCATCGAATTCGAAGCTGTCGATCGCCATGGGGCGGATCTCGATGTCATTTATGACGATCTCATCCATCCAAATTGCGCGGAAAAAGCCCGGGCCCGACAAAGCAAGCTCGGCGCTGCCGTCGGACGTGATCAACATCTCGTAATAGGCACCGGATTGCAAAACAACATCCTCGCCCAAGGGTTTGCCTGAAGCGAGGGTGATTTCAATCTCCTCGCCGCGATTGCAAGCGGCCAGAAGCCCCGCAAAGCCGAAGTTGTCGCACAGTGGCGCGGCAAGTGCGGGCCCTGCAAGCAACGCAGCAATGATAGCCGATACAGAACGATGCATTTTCCCTCCTAATTGATACCTGGCGCAACAATCACGCCCCAAGGCTGCTGTCCCACAGGGATTGAGCGTACCGCCTCCTGGCTGGCCACGTCGATCACTGTGATATCATTTGTGTTGCCATTCGTTGTCAGCAGGTACTCTTCGCCCGGCGTGAATGCCAATTGCCAAACCCGCTCGCCGACAAGGATGTATTTCTCCACCTCCAATGTCTTCGCGTCGACCACAGCAACACGATTGGAGGGGCCAAGCGCCACGAACAGCCATTGCCCGTCTGACGTTACCTTGGCGCCGACCGGCTGCAACCATTCTGGCTGCACGCCGGCAACTTGAAACGAGATTTTGCCAACCTCTGTTGGGGCGCCATCACCATCAATGTCGAAAACGGAAACCGTGCCTCCGATTTCAGCGGTCACAAACAGGCGTGTTCCGTCAGACGTATACTCGGCATAGCGGGGGCGCTGATCGACAAGCATGTTGTACTTGATGGTGTTGGTCTCGGTGTCGATGAAATGCGCCATGTTCGTTGTTTCCGAGGTATTGACCACAATGCGTGCATTGGGGCTTATCGCCATGCCCTCGGGCTCAACGCCCACTGGGACTTCGGCGAGAACCTCTTTGGTCTGCGTATCCACGACGGTGACCAAATTATCGTCTTCATTGGCAATGTAGAGACGACGGCCATTTGGTTCGAGCACGAACAATTCCGGGTCCGGGCCTGAAGGCAATGTGAAAAGCTCTTCATAGCTGCTGGTATCAAACACGCGGACGAGATTGTCGTCCGAAGCGCAGACATAGAGTTTGCTCCCATCTGGGCTGACGGTGATCCCGCGCGGGCGCAAACCGGCCGGGAATTCTGTCAAAACTTCCCAAGTGCTGCCGTCGATGACTGTCACCGTGTTGCTGCGTTCATTGCTGACAAAAATTCGATCGGCATGGGCGACGGATGCGAGCAGAAAAGTGAAGAAAAGAACCAATAGGCGCATACTACTCTCCAAAAGCTTTGCAGTCAGTTTCCGGTTCATCTGCTCCCAGCGTATCCAGGGGCGAAACGGGGTGGAGGAAGCCTTCCTGAGGGGAAACGCTGGCATTGATCCGCCCGTCATAGAGCAAGATGGGTTGACGCATCTGGCCGTTCCATTTTCGGAAAGTCACCGGCTGGCCCTTGAAAGCCGCCAACTCGAAATCGTCGCTCAACATAAAGGTGCGCAGGTCACTTGGGTCTGCGCTCCCTGTGCGTACCACGGCTTCGCCAACCGCGCGCAGGGCAAGCCACGCGTCGTAGTCCGCCTCTGTTACATATCGGCCAGAGAGCTTTTCAAAGCGGGTCTGAAACTGGGTGCCCCCCCAACTCTCTGTGGCGGGATTGAAGCTTACGGGACGCAGGCCCGCCGATCCCAAAACAGGGCGGGGGTCCCACAGATGAAACGGCAAATAGGGCGCAAAGACATCTGAGGCATCTGCGGCGATGACCACGTCGTGCCTTTTGGGGTTCTGCACAAGCACCGGGATCTGTTTTTGAACAAGAACATGCCCTGTGTCAGCGCGGCGCGATCCGCCCGTATCCAGAATTTCCCGCTCTTCTACAACATTCACCCCAAATTTCTTGGCGGCGCGTTTGTACTCTTCGGCCAATTGGATATCGGCGGGGTTTGACCCGCGCACCAGAAACCACCGCGTCCACTTCTTCCAGACTGAGAATTGCGCGACCGCATCTGCCCGCATCGCATCACTCGGGGTTAAATGCAGGACATTTGCGCGGCACTCAGCCCCGCGCAACGCCGTATCAGCGGCCCCCGCATTGAGGATCAAAGCGTCCTGTGCTGCGTCAGCAATGGCCAAGAGTTCGTCTGCGCGGGCGGACACCACAATGATCTCAATTCCTTTTGCCCGCAATTCAGCCGCAGCAGACACAACGTCAGCCGGCTCAGCAGCCACATGTATTGTCTTGAAATTATGACCCAGAAATTGGCCTGTTGTTTGATTGTCCTGCGTTGCCAAGTCTGCACCGGCGAAGGCCAGATCCGCCGTTTTCTCCTCGAACCGCGAAATCGGCGCCAATTGTGGGTACTCGACCCTGATAATGGCCGTGTTCACGTCTGCCGCGCCCGCAATTGAAGCGACACAGGCCAAGATCACGCTGAGAACCGAGCGCATCATCGCATTGACCTCAAAGTGGCAAGTGTGAGGACGGGCATCAGGTGGGCGCTTTGGGGCGCTGCATAGGTCAGTCCCTCAGCGGCGGCTACGCCCGGCAAATCGCCACTGATCAAAAGTTCCTTGATCGCGCTGTTTAACGAAGCCTGTAAGGGCGCGTTATCTGCCAAGACCGCGATGCCAATATCCATTCCAATCGGATGTCGCCAGTTTGCCAGTTGCAATGTGGTTGCCGGAAAGGCTTTTCGATGCGCATCAAAGGCTGCGACATCAACCAAAGCCAACGGGTATCCACTGGTTTCCACGTCCCAAAGAAACCCTGCACCCGGGTTGAGTGTTACGATGTCGGCGCGCTCGGACGGGGCGACCTGAACCGTCGCAATTGCGCCAGACAGCGTGCCTTGCTGGACGGCCACCTTCCGCCCGTTCCGGTCCTGCAAGCCTTCCGGCTCTGTGCCTCCCTTGCGGTACAGCATGCCGATCTCTGACCGCATGTAGCCTTCTGTCACCGCAACTGGAAACACATCGACAAATCCGGCAAGCGTATCCTTGAGCAAGCCGGTGTCCGGATCGATTTCCTGAGGCATATCCAGCCAACGGGGCAGCGACGCGCGCGCAAAATCGGGGGCACCCACCGAGCTTTCATAGCGCGGATGCCCCGGCACCGCATCGCACAGCCCATACGCCAGAAGTGCATAGGTTTCCCGGATCGGGTCACTCTCTTCGTCAAGTTCATTTTCGATCCAGACCACCGAAAGGGAAAGCCCCATATGTTCAGCAAGTGCGGTGCTGACAGCGTAGTCGAAGCCACTGCCACCGGTCAGTCGCCTGCCGGACATGACCCCGCCATTGCGTGGCAAACACACTGTCAGGGTTTTCGGTGTGAGGGTCTGAAGTTCTGCACTGGACGCGTTTACCGGCTCTGCTTGATGGCAAAATCCGACAAGCAGACTTAAAAGCGTGACGCCTTTCCACATAATGTGCTGCAGCTCCTTTGGGGGTTACTCTTCGGGCAGCGGCTCTGTGCCGGCGCGCGTTGCGACATAGACCCAAAGCGCCTCCAATTCGCCGGGTAAAAGGATGTCGCCCCATGCGGGCATGTCACCCTTGCCGTTAGCGACTGCATGCAGAAAGTCGGGTTTGTTATCCCGCGGCCATTTCCTCAAATCGTATGAGGATGTACCGGGATTGACCATGTTCAGACCATGGCAGTGCGAACAAAAATCCTTGTAGGTTTTTGTGCCAAACTCCAGGTCTGGAACAGTACCCTCAGCGAATATTGGCGCTCCGGAGAGCGCCAATATTGCGGCCAAAACAGTGTTTGACGTTTTCAAGAGCTCTACTCCGGCAGCGCAAATGTCCAGATCGAGCCACCCGCAGGTGCGCTCGCCAGCCGTTCGTCGCCAGAGAACAGCGTGTAAACCGCACCGCTGCCGACAGCGAGGCTGACATACTGCCGACCATCCATGTCCCAAGTCATGGGCTGGCCCACGATGCCCGTGCCAACATTGAACTCATAGAGCTTTTCTCCGGTTTCCGCATGGAAGCCTTCGAACATGCCGGTTTGCGTGCCGGTAAAGACGAGATCACCACCGGTGGACAGGATGCCGGCAAAGCGCGGAATTCCAGTTCCGTCCTGCCATTTGACATCGCCTGTCATTGGATCAATCGCCCGCAGGTAACCACGGTTTTGCTCCGGCCAATCCCAACTGAACTCGGCGCCAAAGTAAAACACACCTGCGCGATAGGTGGGTTCGACTGCTTTGTAATTCATGCCGATGTTGAGCGTGTTGATGAAGGCCGTATTGCGATCGGGATTATACGAGATAGGCGACCAGTTCTTGCCGCCAAACGCGCTTGGCCAGAAGGTGACCTGCTCGCCCGACCTCGCACCCAGTGCTACCGGCGTTTCGACGGGGCGGCCGGTATTCAGATCGATACTGTCAGCCCAATCCACCCGATCTACGAACTTGTTGGCCGCCAACAGCTTGCCGTTCGTTCGGTCCAGAACATAAAAGAAGCCGTTCCGGTTGGCCTGCATGACCACTTTCTGACCGTCGATTTCAGCCAGCACCAGTTCGTTTGTGGCATCGTAATCAAACGGATCGTTCGGCGTGGTCTGATAGTGCCACTGGATCTCGCCAGATTTTGGATCCAGCGCCAGGATCGACGTGGTGTAGAGGTTGTCGCCAGGACGGACACCGGCATTCCAAGGTCCTGCATTGCCAGTTCCCCAATAGACCAGGTTCAACTCCGGATCATAGGTACCTGTTAGCCATGCAGGGCCACCACCGCGTTCCCATGCATCGCCCTCAGGCCATGTTTCAGAACCGGGATCACCGGGCTCGGGAACCGTGTAGGTGCGCCAGAGCTGTTCGCCCGTGTCTGCGTCATAGGCTTCGATGTAGCCACGAATGCCGTACTCGCCGCCAGAGATGCCAACGATCACAACGCCGTCGACAACCAAAGGCGCCACGGTGAACGAATACCCTGCTTTGAAATCAATCGAGTTGGATTTCCAAAGCTCTTCGCCCGTTGCCGCATCCAGTGCCATCACATTGGCATCCAACGTCGTACGGAACAGCTTGCCATCATAGAGCGCTGCGCCCCGGTTCACGATGCCACAGCACGCGACGCGCGGTGTTTCAGCGGGATACTCCACGCCAGCCTTCCAGATCTGCTGACCCGATGCGGCGTCCAAAGCGATCGTTGATTTGTGGGTGGTGACATACATCACGCCGTCTTTGATCAGCGGGAAACTTTCCTGTCCCCGGCTGTCATCGAGACTGTAGGCCCATACCGGCGTCATTTTGGATACGTTGTCTGTGTTGATGTGGTCGAGTGGGCTGTAGCGTTGTTGACTGTAACCCATGCCATAGGTCAGCACGTTGCTGGTGTCGCTGGTATCATTATTCAGATCGCTTGCTGACTGCGTCAGTGCTGGCCCTGAAAATGCTAACGACAGGACGATCATAGAACAAAATGTCTTCATCTTTCCTCCCAACCGGATCGAACCGGAACATTGCTTCAGCTTCTGATGAGGTCCGCGGTATTCGGCAAAAGACAAAGGCCGCCTATGCGAGACCATCGTAATCCTCTGCGGCCGCCGACTAAAAAGTCAGTCACCGCTTGGCTCTCAGGCGCCTGCATTTTTGCTTTTTGGGACGCCAACCCCAATCATAAGGGGCGAGCCGCTTTCGCTCGTTCACAGTTGCAGCGTTCCAAGGTAAACGACGAAAAGCAAGAACTTTTCGCGGACATAGTGTATCGCTGGTTCCCAATTGCCGCGACCGCGCGTTTTTAAGGTTGGCTCTACAATCGATATGCTAACACTACGTTTTATGAAGATGCCCCGCTCCGATGACTAATTTCGGCTGATTGTGCGAAACAACAGATTAACACCGTTTAGAACTTTTTTCGTTGGGGCGTTTGAAGAGTACGATGACTGTAACAGTATCCGTGAGATCACGCGGAAAGCGATTATCCAGTGTTTAGGATTGTTTGTTTGCTTATTGCGCGTTTCAACGAGTCCTTTGTGGTTACTTACCGGTTATGTCCAAAATC
>JAKVBK010000007.1 GCA_022447275.1 Oceanicola sp.
GCCTGTGATCAGCCTTCGACAGTGTCTTCGGTCTTGGCGGCTTCGGTTTCGGCTTCAGGGCCTGTGGCCGCTTCTTCAGCGGTGGCCTCTGCTTCGGTCTCGGCTTCGTCTGGCCCCGGGCCGTCCTTGTCGGCAAACCAGTCAGGATTCTCGCGCATCCAACCTTCGATGAGGCGCGCGGCATTGTCGCTCAGGTTCTTCAACTGCTGTTGCTTATTCTGTGTCAGCCCCGAACTGATCGCCGTTTCGCTGCTCAACCGCTCCAGCACGGTGAACTGCCTTGGCTCTTCGTTGATCTTGCCGCCTGCGGCATCGTCCCAGACCGTCGCTTTGATCACCATGATCGACTTCGGATTCAGCACCAGCGGGATGCCCGGCACAGCCAGAGAGTAACCATCAATGCTGATGGCAATGTGATAGAATTGATCGCCTTTGTAGCGACCAAACCGACGCTCGATCGCCAGTTTCATCGCATCTTCCAGCTCGTCCTCAGACGCGCGGCGCGAGGGAGGGGCCATCACGGCATTGTCGGCCACAACGATATTGTGGCCCAACTTGAATTCACCCAGCGGGACAAGGGGTTCGTTCAGGTCCTCATCCGCTGCCGCGCAGGCGGACAGAACGGCAAAGAGGGCGAGACCAACAAGATAACGACGCATTGCGAGACCTTTATGCCAGTGTGATCCCTGCATCGTTAACCGCTGTGCCTGCGGGGTGCAAATGACATCTCTGTTCATGCGGCCAAGGCAGCGGTGCCTTGCTGACCAATGGACGCGGGACGCGCGTGTGTGTTGGGCGCACCAGCGTCTGGCCGCTAGGCCCGACAGTATCCTCGCAGTTACCACACATGCCGGGGTGTGGCCTTTATGGGTCGATCTTGGGTGGGAACTTGTTGGAATGGGGGAAGCCACGTGGGGCCATGCGCCCGGTTCCGGCGCGCTTGCCGAGCCATTCGCCGAGATCGTCCTGGTGCCTGTTCTGCCCTTTCTCCGTGACCCATTTGAGGCCATCCGCAAGGGTGAGGGTGGTTGCATCTGACAGGCCACCATCCTTGTATTTCTGCAAGCGTACCCCTTTGCCGCGGCCCATTTCAGGCAAGTCTTCGAGGGCAAAGACCAGCATCTTGCGGTTTTCACCGATCACCGCCACATGATCCCCCGAGACAGGCTTGAGAAGCAGGGCGCGCGTATCGCCTGAGACGTTGAGCACCTGCTTGCCGGCACGTGTCTGGGCCAGCAGATCGTCCGAGGCGATCACGAAGCCATCCCCGGCAGAGGACGCGACCAGCCACTTGGCTCCATCGCGGTGAATTTCCAGCGTGATGATTTCGACTTCGTTGGGCAAGTCCACCATCAGGCGTACAGGTTCGCCCATGCCGCGCCCGCCCGGCAATTCCCCGGCGCGCAGGGTATAGACCCGGCCGTTGGAGCCAAGCAGCAACAGTTTGTCGGTGGTTTCCGCATGGAAGAGGAACCGGCCTTCATCCCCGTCCTTGAACTTGAGCGTCTGATCGAGGGCGATATGGCCCTTCATGGCGCGAATCCACCCCATCTTGGAGCAGACCACCGTGATCGGTTCGCGCTCGATCAGATCTTCGGGCGCGATATCTTCGATCTGGGCGGCTTCGGCAAAGCTGGTGCGACGCGCCCCGCCCGGGGACTTGGCGCCAAAGCGTTTGCGAATGTCACGCAGTTCTTCTGCGATCGCTGCCCATTGACGGTCGACCGAATCCATCAGGCCAGACAGGTCTGATTGTTCGTCGCGCAGGGCATCGCGTTCCTTGACAAGGGCCATTTCCTCAAGGCGGCGCAGGGAGCGCAGACGCATGTTCAGGATGGCCTCGGCCTGCAGCTTGCTCAGGCGTCCATCGCGGATCACACCGGCCGGGCCGGCATCGTCGCCCGCGACGTCTGGGCCCTCGGCATCTGCTCCCTCGCCGCTGGTGACCTGCTCTGCCGCCGACCCGCTGGGCAAGGGCGAGATATAATCCGCCTCTGTCATGGCGCGCGGCGGCGTGTTCTCCCAATCCTGAGCCATCAGGGCGGCCCGTGGGGCATCGTCATAGCGGATGATGTCGATCACGCGATCCAGATTGAGGAAGGCGATGATCAACCCGTCAAGCACCTCAAGACGATGGGCGATCTGTTCCAGCCTGTGACGGGTGCGATTGCCCAGCACCTCGCGGCGGTGATCGAGGAAGGCGCGCAGAACTTCCTTGAGCGAGCACACTTTGGGCGTTCGCCCGTCGATCAGCACGTTCATGTTCAACGAGAAACGGATCTCGAGGTCGGATTGTTTGAAGAGCATGCCCATCAGCAGCTCTGGATCGACATTCTTGGATTTGGGCTCCAGCACGATCCGCACATCTTCGGCACTCTCGTCGCGGATGTCGGCGAGGATGGGCAGCTTCTTGGTTTGGATCAGCTCTGCGATCTTCTCGATCAGGCGGGATTTCTGCACCTGAAATGGGATTTCGGTGACAACGATTTGCCATTGCCCGCGGGCAAGTTCCTCAAGCTCCCACCGGGCCCGAAGGCGAAATGCGCCGCGCCCAGTGCGATAGGCTTCGGCAATGCTTTCGGGGGGCTCGACCAGAACGCCGCCTGTCGGGAAATCCGGGCCGGGCACGTATTGCAGCAGGGTCTCATCGCGCGCATCGGGCGCTTTGATCAGGTGCAGGCAGGCGCCAATCAGCTCTTCGATGTTATGGGGCGGGATGTTGGTGGCCATGCCCACAGCGATGCCGCTGGCCCCGTTGGCGAGCAAGTTCGGGAAGGCCGCTGGCAGCACCAAGGGCTCTGTCAGGGTGCCGTCATAATTATCGCCATAGGGCACCGCGTCTTCATCGAGCCCTTCAAGGAGGGCCTGCGCCACCGCTGTCAGACGGGCCTCCGTGTAGCGGGAGGCGGCCGGGTTATCGCCGTCGATATTGCCAAAGTTGCCCTGCCCGTCGACCAGCGGGTAGCGCACGTTGAAATCCTGCGCGAGGCGGGCCATCGCGTCATAGATCGCAGCATCGCCGTGGGGGTGATAGTTGCCCATCACATCGCCCGAGATTTTGGCCGATTTGCGGAAGCCACCTGTGGGCGCAAGTCGAAGCTCGCGCATGGCAAAGAGAATCCGCCGGTGCACTGGCTTGAGCCCGTCGCGCGCATCCGGAAGGGCCCTGTGCATGATCGTGCTCAGAGCATATTGCAGGTAGCGTTCCCCAATGGCGCGGCGCAAAGGTTCGGCGATCGGGGCGGGATCCGTGATTTCGGGCAGGTCGGTCATACCCCCGTGATAGGGCACCTCAGAGTCGTGGTAAAGCGTAGGTCTGACGGTTGATGGCGCATAAGCGCGGATAGGGGGCGACTTCCCCCTTTGCCCCGTGCTAGGACCGCCTGTGCAGGCAGTGGGAAAGATGGGTGAAACGATGCTCTTGCGGTTGACGGTGGCGCTGTTGGTACTGCTCGGTGCTCTTCTTTTTGCGGCGGGCTCAGATGATGATGCGCCGTCGCGGACGGATATGGCGGAATTGCGCGTTGAGCGGCAGCGCACGGTGCAATTGGCATCAACGTCCCCACCCGTTGTGGCAGGTGAAGCTGCCAATCCACCGGCGCAGGATAACCTGCCCCAAAGTGCCGATGACGGCGCTGCCGAAGCCGATGCGTCAGCGCCGACAGACACCCCTCAACAGCCAGAGGCGGATGCGGGGGCTGAGCAGCCTGTGGCGCAAGCGCCAGAGCAACCTGCCGAGCAGGCCCCGGCAGACACCGCGGAGCAACCGGTTGAGACGGTCTCAGATCAAACGGACCAGCAGGACGTGTCAGCCCCAGAAGCCCCCGGCGGCGATGATGCCGGAGGCGCCACAGATGCCAACACGGACGCTGCCGCCGCTGCGCCCGAGGCACCCGCTGCAGATACGCCCGCATCCGATCCCGTTGCCGCAGATGCAACCGAAGAGGAGGCGCCCGAGGCCACGCCGGAGGACGTGCCAGAGCCCGTCTTTCTCTATGTCACGGGCAATCGCGTGAATCTTCGGGCAGGGCCGTCAACCAATGATGCCGTCGTGGGAAGCGTCGTGCGGGGGCAGGCGGTTCAACTGCTGAGTTTCGAAAGCAATGGCTGGGCTCAGATCCGCGTCGACGGGGTGGACGGGCCGGTTTTCATGTCCGGAGATTTCCTGTCGGAAACACCGTAGGGCTTTTAAGTCGTTTTTTACCGGTTGTGGTCGCACCAGTGCGCGAATCTGGCCCTATTCTGGAATTTTTGGACGCATAAGCATACACGCCAAGCCGAAGGGACTCACTTTGGATTTGCCGGCATGACTGATGCGGAGAAATGTCATGATCAGAACACCTTATCTACTCTTTCTCGGGGATGCCCCGGACCAGCTTGCCGCGAAAGTGGCGCAGGGAATCAAGGACTGGCGCCCTGAAAATGCCGTTGGTCAATTGCGTATGCCGGGCTGCAAGGCGGATCTGGGCATTGCTGATCTGAGCTTGCAGGACGCCCGCGCCAAAGGGGCGCAGACCCTTGTCATCGGCGTGGCAAATCGCGGCGGCGTAATCTCTGATGCATGGAAAGTGGTGCTGCGCGAGGCCCTTGAGGCCGGGTTTGACCTGGCTTCGGGCTTGCACAACCTGCTGATGGATGAGCCCGACCTGAAAGAGTTGGCTGAATCACTGGGCCGGAAACTGCACGATGTGCGGGTGCCGTCCGTGGATTATCCGATTGCCAATGGCAAGAAACGCTCGGGCAAGCGCGTTCTGGCCGTGGGCACCGATTGTTCGGTGGGCAAGATGTATACGGGCCTCGCCGTGGATGCCGAGATGCGCAAGCGCGGCATGAAGAGCACGTTCCGCCCCACTGGCCAGACAGGCATTCTGATCACGGGCGGCGGCGTGCCGCTTGATGCGGTGGTCGCCGATTTCATGGCCGGGGCCGTGGAATGGCTGACGCCGCCCAACGAGGACGATCACTGGGACATTATCGAGGGGCAGGGCAGCCTGTTCCACGCCTCCTATTCCGGTGTGACAATGGCACTTGTGCATGGCGGGCAGCCCGATGCGCTGATCCTGAGTCATGAGCCGACCCGTCCGCATATGCGTGGCCTGCCCGACTATGCGCTGCCCTCTCTGGAGGATGTGCGCGATGTGGCGCTGCGTCTGGCGCAGGTGGTCAACCCCGATTGCAAGGTGGTCGGGGCCTCGATCAATACCCAGCACATGACGGAAGAGGCCGCGGCGGCCTACTGCGCCGAGGTGGAAGCGCGGCTTGGCCTGCCCACGGTTGATCCGTTCCGCCATGGCGCGCAGCGCCTTGTGGATGCGCTTGACGCCCTTTGACCCGAACGGTGCGCGGCGCTGTCCCTTCGGGCCGGCGCCCCGCCCACCGTCCCGTGTGATCCTTTGCCCGTCTGGAGGTCCTGATGTCGATTACTGTCAGCCGTGATGCGTTTCGCCTGGCGGAGGTGTTCACGATTTCCCGGGGGTCTCGGACCGAGGCCAAGGTGTTGACGGTCACGGTCAGTGATGGGCAGCACATGGGACGGGGCGAATGTGTGCCCTATGCCCGCTACGGTGAAAGCCTCGACAGTGTTACAGCACAGATCGAAGGCTATTCCGGCGCCTTGGACCGGATGGCCCTCCTTGAGGAGATGCCTGCTGGCGCTGCCCGCAATGCCCTTGATTGTGCGCTTTGGGATCTGGAGGCAAAACGGGCGGGCACGCCGGTGTGGCAATTGGCCGGCCTTCCGGCGCCGGGCCCGTTGACCTCTGCCTTCACCCTGTCACTGGCCAGCCCGGATGAGATGCGCGCCTCTGCCGCACGCAATGCCCACCGGCCCTTGCTGAAGGTCAAGCTGGGCACGCCCGAGGATATGCCGCGGCTTGAAGCTGTGCGCCAAGGTGCGCCGCAGTCCACCATCGTGCTGGATGCCAATGAAGGCTGGAGCGCCGCTGCCTACGGGGAACTTGCCCCGCACCTGGAACGGCTTGGCGTCTCGATGGTCGAGCAGCCCTTGCCCGCCGGACAGGATGATGGCCTTGACGGGATCGCGCGCCCGGTGCCCCTGTGTGCGGATGAAAGCTGCCATGATCGCAGCTCTCTGCCGGCCCTGAAGGGGCGCTATGACATGATCAATATCAAGCTCGACAAAACAGGCGGCCTGACCGAGGCGCTTGCCCTGCGCGCGGCGGGGCGTGCGCAAGGTTTCAAGATCATGATTGGCTGCATGGTCGGCTCTTCGCTCGCCATGGCGCCGGCGGTGCTGCTGGGGCAGGGGGCCGATGTCGTGGATCTCGACGGCCCGCTTCTCTTGGCCGAGGATCGTGATCCCGCCCTCACCTTCGAGGGCTCTGTGCTGCACCCCGCCCCTTCCGCCCTGTGGGGCTGATCGTCAACTGGACCGGCAGGCGTTCGCCCGCTAAAGACCGCTTTAAGCAATCGGAGGCCACATCATGACCCGTACCGTTTACGTCAACGGATCCTACCTGCCCGAGACCGAGGCAACCGTTTCCATCTTCGACCGGGGCTTCCTGTTCGCGGATGGTGTTTATGAGGTGACCAGCGTGCTGGGCGGCAAGCTGATCGATTTCGACGGACATGCAAAGCGGCTCGAACGCTCCCTGAGTGAGCTCGAGATGGCCATGCCCATGGACAGCGATGCCCTTTTAGAGGTGCACCGCGAACTTGTCCGTCTCAATGAAATCGACGAGGGCCTGATCTATCTTCAAATCACCCGCGGTTCTGACGGGGATCGGGATTTTGTCTACCCCGCTGCAGACACGCCGCCGACCATCGTCCTGTTCACCCAGGCCAAGCCGGGCCTGGCCCAGGCACCGGCGGCGCAAAAGGGCATTAAGGTGGTGTCTATCGAAGATCAGCGTTGGGGGCGTCGTGACATCAAGACGGTGCAATTGCTGTACCCGTCGATGGGCAAGATGATGGCCAAGGCCGCAGGTGCGGACGATGCCTGGATGATCGAAGACGGGACAGTCACCGAGGGCACGTCGAACAACGCCTATATCGTGAAAGGCAACACGATCATCACGCGCCAGCTGTCCAACGACATTTTGCACGGCATCACCCGCGCGGCAGTTTTGCGGTTTGCCCGCGAAGCCCAGATGACCGTGGAGGAGCGCCCATTCACCATCGAAGAGGCGCAGGATGCGGATGAAGCGTTTATCACCTCCGCCTCGACCTTCGTGATGCCCGTGGTTGAAATCGACGGCAAAGTGCTTGGCGCAGGTGCGCCCGGAGGCGTGTCGTCCCGGCTGCGCGAAATCTATCTTGAGGAAAGCCTCAAGTCTGCCATCTGAAGCATTTGAAGAGGGCGTGCGCGCCACCTGTCGCGCCCGTTATGGCCGGCCAAACGCGCACGCGTTCCAGGCCGGCCGCCCCCTCGCAGCTGGTGTCTAGGCGGCTGCCGTAATCCGCAAGGCGATGTAGGGGGCCAGGTTGAACACCAGAATCAACAGCTTGTAGTGGCCAAGAAACCGGTACCAGCCGACGCGCGCATCGTCTTCTGTTACCCCCAACATGCGGCTTTGCATCCGGATCACCGCATCGCCCGCGACCATCCACAACAGGCTATAGAGCGCCAACATGCCAATGTTGAGAACGCTCATCCAGCCGAACAGGGCTTCATAGCTCATATCAACCTCCATGCTTTAACGTGCATCTTGAGCGTAGCACGGGCGGGCCTCGCGCCCTGCGCGCAAATGTCGGGGCAGGGTGTCGCAACAGCGATCAACTGGTTGGCTGCGGCTGTGCTAATGGCCTGCGCGCCAGAAGACCGGGCGGCGCGTTTAGCCGTCTTTGCCAACATTGGCCTCGAAAGCGGCCTTGAAGTCAGCCTGCTGCTCGGTGCTGGCATCGGTTTGATAATTGGCTTTCCATTCTGCCATTGTCATGCCGTAGAAAGCTTCGCGGCCTTCGTCTTTCGTCATGTCGATGCCACGTGCATTGGCCGCTTCCTGGTACCAGCGGCTGAGGCAGTTCCGGCAAAAGCCCGCCAGATTCATCATGTCGATATTTTGGACATCCGTGCGGTCTTGCATCAGGTGCTGCTGCAACCTGCGAAATGCAGCAGCCTCAAGCTCGATCCGGGTTTGTTCATCCATGTTCCGTCCTCCTTTGGGGGCCCTGTTCGCGGGCAGTCGTTCCTAAACCTGTGCCTGTTGCGCGGCCGCTTCAAGCAGCGGAGCCAGGCGCGTGCCCCAGGCCTGTTGATCTGCTTCGGTGGCGATCACGTCCTGGCGCAGTTCGATCAGCACATTGGGGCGGCCGTGGGCGATGCAATGGGTGTCAATTGTATCGCCCGGCAAATGGCCTTTATAGGGCTCGTTCACGCCCACGGGCGCGCCGCCTTGCGCCTGAAGCTCTGCGATCAGAGGATCCGCCAGCCGCCTGTCGCGCGGATCGAACAAAATGCCCACTTCCCAAGGCCGCGGCGCGCGGCCACGCAAGGCGGGCGTGAAAGAATGCACCGACACGATTCGAATGCCTAAGCGGGCCGCATGGCGGGCAACCGCCCGATGATAGGGCTGGTAGCACAGGGCCTTGCGTTGCATGAGCGCATCCGTGCCGGCATGGCGATTGCCGGGGATGATCGTCCCGTCATAGAGCTTCATAAGCAGGGTTGGATCCTGCGCGCCCCGGTTCGGATCAATCACCAGCCGTGAGAAATTTGAGCACAGGCAGGGACAGTCCAAGGCCGCGGCCAATGCCCGCGACACGCCTGCCGCGCCGGGATCCCAGGCGATATGGCGCGCCATGTCCTCCTCGGGGAGGCCGAGCGTGCCACCGTTCACGGCGTCGGGGACGGTATTGGTGGCATGATCGCAGATGACCAGCCATTTTCCGGGGCGGTTTTCTCCGGTGAGGGTGAACGGGGTATAGGTCATCTCGACGTCCTGTTTCGCGCTGTGCATGGGCATATGCCGGGCAAAACTGAATGGCTAGGTCTGGGACAAAAAGCTACAGCCCACAAATAGATTCTTCGGCATGTTGAAGGCGCATCTGTTTAGCGCTAACACAACCGTGAAACCCCATTGAAGAACTCTTTGGCGGGCCGCGCATGGCAACGGGATGGCCCGGTTTGCCTGTGCTCCTGCCACGCGTCGGTTGCCATAGATAAACCGACCCTTGCCAGAAACGGAGACCGTCATATGCGACGCACGCGCAGGATCAAGATCGTTGCAACCCTAGGACCCTCGTCCAGCGACTACGCCACCATTCGGGCGCTGTCGGACGCCGGTGTTGACGTCTTCCGCCTGAACATGAGCCACGGCAGCCACGAGGACGTGGCCGCACGGCACGCGATCATCCGCAAAGTCGAGGAAGAAACAAATCGCCCGATTGGCATTCTTGCGGATTTGCAGGGCCCCAAGTTGCGTGTGGGCACATTTGCTGATGGCCCTCAGGATTTGGCGGACGGGCAGGCATTCCGGCTCGACCTTGATCCCACAGCCGGTGACAGCACACGGGTGAACTTGCCCCACAAGGAAATCTTCGCGGCCCTGCGGCCCGGCGCAACGCTTTTGGTCAATGACGGCAAGATCCGTCTGAAGGTGTCCGATTGCGGTGAAGACTATGCCGATTGTGTTGTTGAGGCCGGGGGCATGATCTCTGACCGCAAAGGCGTCAATGTGCCTGACGTCGTCCTGCCGCTGGCCGCCCTGTCCGAGAAAGACAAGCGTGACCTCGAGTTTGTTTGCGATTTGGGCGTTGACTGGCTGGCTCTGTCTTTCGTGCAGCGCTCCCAGGATGTGGAGGATGCGCGCATTCTGGTGAAGGGGCGCGCCTCGATCATGTCAAAGATCGAAAAGCCTGCCGCCGTTGAGGCCTATGCAGAAATTCTGGAAGCCTCTGACGGGGTGATGGTGGCCCGGGGCGATCTGGGCGTTGAATTGCCCGTGCAGAAGCTGCCCCCGATCCAGAAACGCCTGATCCGCGGTGCCCGGCAAGTTGCCAAGCCGGTCATCGTGGCCACGCAGATGCTGGAAAGCATGATTGAAAGCCCGGTCCCGACACGCGCTGAGGTGTCGGATGTGGCAACCGCCATCTACGAGGGGGCTGACGCGATTATGCTGTCGGCCGAATCGGCGGCAGGCCAGTTCCCGGTCGAAGCGGTGCAAACCATGTCCAACGTGGCCGAAGAAGTCGAAAGCGACGCCACATACCGCGCTGTGATCGAGGCAAGCCGCACCGCTGAGCGGTCAACGGTGTCGGACGGGATCGTGGCGGCAGCGCGCGAGATTGCCGAAACGACCGATATCAAGGCGATCTGCTGCTTTACCCACACTGGATCTACGGCGCGCAAAGTGGCACGGGAACGGCCCAACACCCAGGTGCTGGCGCTGACGCCCTTTATGCCAACCGCGCGCATGTTGACGCTCTATTGGGGGATAAACTGCTATCAGACCGGCCATCTTGATCGCTTCAAGATGGCAGTTGTGGAGGCCGCCAGCCGTGCGCGCCACGCGGGCTTTGCCACGCAGGACGACCAGATCGTTGTCATGGCAGGCGTGCCCTTCAACACGCCGGGCACGACGAACATTCTGCGCGTGGCCCCCTGTGACGAGCGGTTGATCTTCTCTTCCGATACGGACTGATCGGGCGCCTTTGCGGCACGCGGCCCCCGTGGCTGCGGGCCGCCCACCCGCATAATTCTGCTCGTTTGGGCTTGTTTTCAGGCAGTGCGAGCGCAAAAACATCGCAAATTGCCGCTCTATCGCCGTATTTATGGTTAACTCTCTTGGCGTATTTTACGATTCGAAGGAGTTAACATGACCTATTCTGCTTATGCGGATGCAGCCTTCACGATGGGCATGATTTTTTTCTGCCTGGCGGTGGTCAGCCTTGTTTCTTCCTATGCGCATGGTCGCAGCTTACGCGGAGCCGCGATCTGGACAGTGTTGGGTGGGATTGGCTTGACTTATGCGCTGCACACAAATCCCGCCGGTTATGAATTTGCGGATGCGCCACGTTTGATGATGAGAGCCATCATGGGCCTCATCGGCTGAGCCAACGATGCGATTTTGGCGGGCCTGATTGCGGCGCGCAGCGATTCTCGCTTGCTATTGTTGCCGGGCTGTCCTAAAGCGCGGCTTCCACATGCACGGTTGGGCTGAAAAGGGCTGCCTTTCTGTGTTTCCAAGACCCCCAGACCGGTGCATCTGCACCAAAAGGAGATCGAAATGCCCAAGATGAAGACCAAGTCGAGCGCCAAGAAGCGCTTCAAGGTCACGGCTACGGGCCGTGTGAAGGTCGCTCAGGCCGGCAAACGCCACGGCATGATCAAGCGCACCAACAAGTTCCTCCGCAACGCACGCGGTACCACCACGCTGAGCGCTCCTGACGAGAAAATCGCCAAGAGCTTCATGCCGTACGACCGCTAATCAGGAGGAACACAGATGTCCCGAGTCAAAGGCGGAACCGTCACCCACGCACGCCACAAGAAGATCATCAAGGCAGCGAAAGGCTACTATGGCCGCCGCTCCACGAACTTCAAAACTGCAACACAGGCCGTCGACAAGGCGAACCAGTACGCAACCCGTGACCGCAAGGCCCGTAAGCGTCAGTTCCGCGCCCTGTGGATCCAGCGTATCAATGCCGCTGTGCGCGCCCATGACGAAGCGCTGACCTATTCGCGTTTCATCAATGGCCTCTCGCTGGCTGGCATCGAGGTGGACCGTAAGGTTCTTGCAGACCTCGCTGTGAACGAGCCCGAAGCCTTCGCTGGCATCGTTGACAAGGCGAAAGCTGCTCTGGCCTGATCTGGCCAATCCAGAGATTTAAAAGGGCGCGTCCTTCAGGGCGCGCCTTTTTGCATTTCAGAGGGTGCGCCAAGCGCGCCAGCGGGCAGTGTGCTCTTGATGCGGTGATCAGTCAGGCTGTTTTTGACGGCGTCTGCGCAGGGCCACGCCCGCGATCGCGGCGCCCAGCAACCAGGCTGAGGGCGGCAGGGGCACGGTTTCGACGACATCGCGATAATCCAGCGTCAACGTGCCTCTCAGGAAGCGGGCGCCGTCAAGGTTACGTCCGCCGAAAACGAGGCGAACAGTCATGCCATCGGTCACATTGAGCAAGGTGGTGCCACTGGCAGAGGTCTGCCCGAATGAGCTTTGCAAACCTGTGGCGGATCCCACCAGTTGTTCAAGGGTCGGCGCGGTCAGGTATAAAGCTGCGCCTGCGAGAAACCAGGCGTGGTTCCAGGTGTAGTCCCAGTCCAGTTCAATCTGCCCTGTCCCAGAGAATGTGGCCTCAACGGCCCAGACATTCGTGAAGAACGTACCCCAACTCCCTGGACCCTCAGTTCTGTCATAGGAAAAGCTGGCGCTCTGTGCCGTGCTGTTCTGGGTCTTGATGCCCGGACCGGTGAAGCTCCATGCACTTACGCTGACGGCTTTGGCCGCCGATGGGGCCAGCCCGATCGCAACGGTGGTCAAGCAAATGCACAGTGCCATTTTGAGGCGGTCGAACATGACCTGCTTCCTTGGTGAGTGGGTGAATCTGTCCGGTTTCCTCAAAAGTGCCTGACAGGCGCGTCGAATTTTGGGCGAATTCGGGTAAAATTTGGGCTATCTGTGCGGCGCGCTCTGGGCGCATGGCAAACGAGAGGGCCGGCACGGCTTGCACGTATGCGCCAGCCGGGGTAACCCACCCGCGATCGAAAAGGGGCCTGCCATGGATGATCTCAAAGCAAAATACATTGCCGCTATCGCCGACGCGTCTGATGAGGCTGCGCTTGAAGACCTCCGGGTTCAGGCGGTGGGCAAGAAAGGCGAAGTGTCGCTGAAGATGCGCGAGCTGGGCAAGATGACCCCGGAAGAGCGCCAGATCATGGGCCCTCGGCTCAATGCCCTGAAAGACGAGATCAACAGCGCCTTGGCCGCCCGCAAGGCGTCTCTTGCCGATGCCGCGCTGGAAGAGCGTTTGCGCAGCGAATGGTTGGACGTGACCCTGCCTGGCCGGGGCCGTCCCGCAGGCACGATCCATCCTGTCAGCCAGGTTACCGAAGAAGTCACTGCGATCTTTGCCGATATGGGCTTTGCCGTGGCCGAAGGCCCGCAGGTGGAAAGCGACTGGTACAATTTTGACGCGCTGAATATTCCCGGACACCATCCAGCCCGCGCAGAGATGGATACCTTCTACATGCACCGCGCAGAGGGCGACACGCGCGCACCACATGTGCTGCGCACTCACACGTCTCCCGTCCAGATCCGCTCCATGCAGGCGCAGGGCGCCCCGATCCGCGTGATTTGCCCGGGCCGTGTGTATCGCTGCGACTATGACATCACCCACACGCCGATGTTCCACCAGGTGGAAGGCCTCGCCATCGACAAAGACATCTCCATGGCCAACTTGAAATGGGTTCTGGAGGAGTTCTGCCGCGCGTTCTTCGAGGTGGATGGTGTTGAGCTGCGCTTCCGCGCGTCCCATTTCCCGTTCACGGAACCTTCTGCCGAGGTGGATATCCGCTGCTCCTGGGAAGGGGGCACGCTGAAACTGGGTGAGGGCGATGACTGGCTGGAAATCTTGGGCTCTGGCATGGTGCATCCCAAGGTGCTGCAGGCGGGTGGCATCGATCCGGATCAATGGCAGGGCTTTGCCTTCGGCATGGGGATCGACCGGATCGCGATGCTGAAATACGGCATCCCGGACTTGCGCGCCTTCTTTGACAGCGATTTGCGCTGGCTGCGGCACTACGGATTTTCAGCGCTTGCCAAGCCGACATTGCATGGTGGCCTGAGCGCCTGAAGCGGCCCTCGCGGTATCTGAGGCAGGCGGCGCGGCCGCAAACGCTCGCTCTTGCGGGCGTGTGGGCTATATGCGGGGGATGAAACGCCCGCACCTGTCTCGCAACCAATGGCTTTTGATCGCTCTGCTCTGCACGATCACTGTGGCACATGTTGCCATGTGGATGTCAGATCGGATGCCAACAGACGTCAAGCTGCGCCTGACACTGATCAATGCTTTGGGCTGGGCAATCGTCTTGCTGCCCGCTTTTGCCGTCGGGAAATGGCTTGAAGCCAAGCAGCGTCAGAACGCCCGCAACAGGCGCTGATATTCCAGCGGGCGCACCCGCTCAGTTCATCAGGGCCAGCAGCCGGTCCGGGTGCAGATTGCACAGCACACGATTGATCTCTGGGCTGTCGGTCAGCCGGCAGGTAAGGCCTTGCTCACCAGACGCCACATTGCCAGACATCATGGCCCCGCCGATCAAAAGCACCAGTCCGACAAACATGAACGGCCGTGTGGAGCCCGCTTGGCTCAGGCAGAAGTTTTGGAAGGACATGGCAGTGTCCTCATTCGGGCGGCACAGGCCGCGGTTGGGATCCACAACTACGTTTTGATTGTGGCGATTCTACGGCCCAGTGTGCAGAGCTTCTTCGGATTGTTCGAGATCAGCCTTAAAACACACGGGTTTTTGGCGGATATCCGCCTGAGGGCGCCAGGTTTGAATACGGGCGCGAATGTGGCAGATGCGGTTCGACATTCCGTGTCTGGGGTGGCGACGCGGATCCGGCAGGGCCACGGTATGCTTGCTGCGTTGCTGGCCAAAGGAGCGTGTTTCAGTGGTCTTGTGGGAGGTGAGCGGGCCGCAGACGCGTCTGCGATGGCGCAACATGCTTTGCCCGTTTGCGCCGCCTTGCCAAACAGGCTAAGACGCGCGCGCAACCTAAGGAGGCCACCGTGAAGTTCACCCTGTCCTGGCTCAAGTCCCATCTCGAAACTGATGCGTCTTTGGACGATATCCTTTTTGCGCTCAACGATCTGGGCCTCGAGGTTGAGGATCTGTCCAACCCCGGGGATCGCTTGGCCGCCTTCACGATCGGCAAGGTGCTTGAGGCAGAGAAACATCCCGATGCGGACAAGCTGCGGGTCTGCAAGGTGGACACCGATGAGGGCCCGCTGCAGATCATCTGCGGCGCTCCGAATGCCCGTGCCGGGATTACCGTGGTGGTTGCCAAGCCGGGCGTCTATGTGCCCGGGATCGACACAACGATTGGCGTTGGCAAGATCCGTGGGATCGAAAGCTACGGCATGATGTGCTCGGAGCGGGAGATGGAAATGTCTGACGCTCATGATGGCATCATCGAATTGCCATCGGGCGAGGTGGGTCAGAAATTTACGGATTGGCTGGCCGAGAATGATCCCGCCAAGGTGGACCCCGTGATCGAGATTGCAATCACGCCAAACCGCCAGGATGCTCTGGGCGTGCGCGGGGTTGCCCGTGATCTTGCGGCCCGTGGCCTTGGCACCTTGAAGCCCATGACCGTCACGCCGGTGCCGGGCAGTTTCCCCAGCCCGATCACCGTGACAATTGACGACAGCGCGGCACAGGCTTGCCCAAATTTCACCGGGCGTCTGATCAAGGGCGTCAAGAACGGCCCCAGCCCAGCCTGGATGCAGGATCGCCTGCGGGCGATCGGCTTGCGCCCGATCTCGACCCTTGTCGATATCACCAATTTCTTCACCTATGACCTGAACCGCCCCTTACACGTGTTCGATGCGGATAAAGTGAAAGGCGGGCTGCGCCTTTATCCTGCCGAGGGCGGTGAAACGCTCACGGGCCTCGATGAGAAGGATTATACCTTCCCCGCAGGGGCCACGATCATTGCAGATGATACCGGCCCTGAGGCCATAGCAGGCATCATGGGCGGCTTGTCCACGGGCTGTACAGACGAAACCGTCAACGTGTTCCTCGAAGCGGCCTTCTTTGATCCGGTGCGCACGGCTGAAACCGGCCGGGCCATGAAGATCAACACCGATGCGCGCTACCGGTTCGAGCGTGGGGTCGATCCCGCATTCACGCGGGACGGTTTGGAAATGGCAACAGCGATGATCCTTGAGCTCTGTGGCGGTACACCGTCTGACGTGTTCGAGGCCGGCGCAGCCCCTGATATGTCCCGTGCGTACAGGCTTGATCCTCAGCGGGTGCAGAGCCTTGTCGGCATGGACATCCCCGAAGCCACACAAAGGGCCACCCTGGAGGCGCTGGGCTTCGTCCTTGAGGGGGATATGGCCCATGTGCCCAGCTGGCGCTGTGACGTGCTCGGAGAAGCCGACCTTGTGGAAGAGGTGGCGCGCATTGCCTCCCTGACCAACCTTGTTGGCAAGCCGCTGCCCCGCGTAAACCCGGGCGTTCCCAAGCCGATCCTGACCCCGATGCAAACCCGTGAAACCGCTTTGCGGCACCGGATTGCGGCGTTGGGCTACAATGAATGCGTCACCTATAGCTTTATCGATGCGGCTTCGGCCCAAATGTTTGGCGGTGGCGATGATGCAGCCATGCTGGAGAACCCGATCTCCTCGGAGATGAGCCATCTGCGCCCGGCGCTGTTGCCCGGTCTGTTGCAGGCCGCAGCGCGCAATCAGGCGCGCGGGATGATGGATCTGGCACTGTTCGAAGTGGGCGCGGCCTTCCATGGTGGTGAGCCGGAAGAGCAGCATGTTTTGGCCACGGGCCTGCTGGTGGGCCATACCAGCGCCCGCGATGTGCATGGTGCGCGTCGTGCCGTGGATATCTATGACGCAAAAGCCGATGCAGAAGCAGCACTTGCATCCATCGGCGCGCCAGAGCGCATGCAGGTGATGCGCGGCACCCAATCCTGGTGGCACCCCGGGCGTTCGGGAAAGCTGTGCCTTGGCCCCAAGAAAGTGCTGGCTGTTTTCGGCGAGATTCATCCCAAGGTCCTCAAGGCCATGGATGTGAAGGGCCCGGCAGTTGGCTTCACGATCTGGCCTGCAGAAGTACCAACCCCGAAGGCCAAAGGCCCGTCACGCGGGTCGGTCACGCTGCATGATTTGCAGGCGGTGGACCGGGATTTTGCGTTCTTGGTGGAGGGCAGTGTTGAGGCATTGACCCTGATGAATGCGGCGCAGGGCGCGGACAAGGCGTTGATTGCGGGGGTCTCTCTGTTCGATGAGTTCCTGATGGAAGATGGGCGCAAATCGCTCGCCATCTCGGTGCGTCTGCAGCCCACGGAAAAAACTCTGACCGAAGATCAGATCGAAGCCGTCGGTGCAAAGATCGTGGCCAAGGTCGAAAAGGCAACCGGCGGTACATTGCGCGGGTAAACCTTAAAGGCCGGCCATAATGCAAAACGCCGCGCCGCACAGACGGCTGGGCATGCGCTGTTCGACGCGCGGCAGGGGGTGAATTCGCAGCCACCCCCGCTACCTTTGGCCAAAGAGAAAGCAAGGAGCGTGCAATGACACTCAAGGTATACCTGTCCGGAGAAATTCACACGGATTGGCGAGAGCAGATCACAGCCGGTGCGGCAGGTCTTGACGTCGTATTCCATAGCGCTGTGACAGACCATGATGCGTCAGACGATTGTGGCGTCGCAATCCTCGGGGGGGAGCCGAACAAGTACTGGCATGATCACAAGGGCGCTATGGTAAATGCCATTCGGACGCGCAAAGGGTTGGAAGACGCGGATATCGTCGTTGTGCGCTTCGGTGACAAATACAAACAGTGGAATGCAGCGTTTGATGCGGGCTATGCAGCAGCGCTGGGGAAATCCCTGATTGTGATGCACGGCCCGGATCACCAGCACGCGCTGAAAGAAGTTGATGCGGCTGCTTTGGCTGTGACGGAGACTCCCGGACAAGTCGTTGATCTTCTGCGCTATGTGCTGACAGGTGAATTGCCGCGCCTGCGCGCCGATCATGCCGCGGAATAGCTAGTGGATCTGCGCATCAAAGTAGTCCGAGAAACGAAAAAAGAGCTACTAATTCTTATTCCGTCGGATTCTTGTTTCCGGTAGCGTAGTGCGCTCCAATGCTGCGTAACGAAGATACTTGGACACACCGCTGCTCAGTAAATGCTGCGCCGAGAAGCAGCGATAGCGGCAAAAATCCACCTTCGCTACTACTGACCAAATAATCTTTGTCGAATCAGAGGATCTCTACCTCAAAGCCTTGGCTGCCTGCGCGGAAATTTCGCGCAGCCACTACCAAGACTTAACCCATCATCCCAAAGGTGGTTTCTTTCCTTTACAACACATTGCCGACCTTCTGCCGACAAAGCAAAACCCCCGACGCGGCGCGGCGGGGGTTTGAAGGGGCCCAAACGCGGGCCCAATCCGCAATGTCAAAGAATTTGGACTGTCAGAATCGGTCCAGAGACCCAATTCACTTTAATCCGCGCATCGGTTGCCTCAGAGCATACCTTCGCGCTGTGCCTTCTTCCGTGCGAGCTTGCGTGCTCGACGAATCGCTTCGGCTTTCTCGCGTGCCTTCTTCTCAGACGGCTTTTCGAAGTGCTGACGCAGCTTCATCTCGCGGAAAACGCCTTCGCGCTGCAGCTTTTTCTTAAGCGCACGAAGCGCTTGATCGACATTGTTGTCGCGGACACTGACCTGCATGTGGTGTCACCACCTTTCTAGGTTAGAGTTTTGAAATAGCAGGAGGTGGCCGTATAGCAGCGGTCCGCTATCTTGTCCATAACTGGCGAAACCGTTGGAACTGTGGGCGATCGCCGCGTACACAGCCGCAAAAGGGAGACCCGTGCAATGACAGAGCAAGAGCCGCCCAAACCGCAGGGGAGCGATGAGCTTCTGGCGAAGTTGCTGGACGCTGCGATGGTCCACGTGGCCTTCGATGGCTGGACAGAAACCACTTTTAGGGCCGCCGCGCAGGATGCGGATATTCCGCTCTCCGATGCCCGGGCTGCTTGCCCGCGGGGCGCACTGGATCTCGCCGTCGCTTATCACGAGGCGGGCGATGCGCAGATGGTGCAGCGCCTTGCGGAGACGAACTTTGACGATATGCGGTATCGCGACAAAGTGGCTGCGGCGGTTCGCTTCCGGCTTGAGGCCACCGAAGACAAAGAAGCCGTACGCCGCGGTGCCACGCTGTTTGCCTTGCCCATGAATGCGGCGGAGGGCAGCAAGCTCATCTGGAACACCGCTGACAAGATCTGGACCGCGCTCGGCGACCGCTCTGATGACGTCAACTGGTACACGAAACGCGCCACGCTTTCAGGTGTTTACAGTTCGGTCGTTTTGTTCTGGCTGGGCGATGACAGCCCCGATCATCACCGCACGTGGGAGTTTCTTGACCGGCGCATTGACGACGTGATGCGCATTGAGAAGTTCAAAGCGCAGGTGCGCAAGAGCCCGATCCTGTCCAAGCTGCTTGCGGGCCCTCGGGCGCTGACTGACAAGATCCGTGCCCCCGGGGCAAAGCGCTCCGATCTGCCCGGCTATGTTGCCCCGCTCGGCAATAGCGATACCTGACACCCCGCGCTGCGCAGCCCGGCCGCGATATGCGGTCCACAATTGGTCGGCCTGTGCGCAGGCGCGCCAGTTCTCTGCCGCATTTGGTGATGTCGGTGCATTGCGTCGCGCAGCCCGTCGTGGCCTAACAGATGCGGAAACGAGAAAGGACATGTCATGAGCTTGCCTGAAACCATGCGCGCGGTGGAGATTACACAGCCCGGCGGCCCCGATGTTTTGCAAAGCTGTATGCGTGCGGTTCCAAGCCCTGCTGCCGGTGACATCCTGATCCGTGTCGCCTGGGCGGGCGTGAACCGCCCCGATGCTCTGCAGCGCGCAGGCAGTTATGCCCCGCCGCCGGATGCATCTGATTTGCCCGGGCTGGAGGCCTCTGGGGAGGTTGTGGCGGTGGGCGCGGGTGTGTCGGGCATCGCCGTGGGGGATCATGTTTGTGCCCTTCTGCCGGGCGGCGGCTACGCCGAATATGTGACGACGCCTGCCGCCCATGCCTTGCCGATCCCCAAGGGCCTGGGCCTCAAAGAAGCCGCGTGCCTGCCCGAGACCTATTTCACCGTGTGGTCGAATGTTTTCATGCGTGGTGGGCTTCAGGGCGGCGAACGGTTTCTTGTGCATGGGGGCTCTTCCGGGATTGGCACAACGGCCATTCAACTGGCCAATGCCTTTGGAGCCCGGGTGTTTGCCACCGCCGGGTCTGATGACAAATGTGCCGCCTGTGATGCGCTTGGCGCAGAGCGCAGCATCAATTACCGCACCGAAGACTTCGTTGAGGTGATGGCGGCGGAAGGCGGGGCAAACCTCATCCTAGACATGGTCGGCGGCGATTACCTGCCCCGCAATGTGAAAACGCTCGCCAATGATGGGCGGCTGGTGCAGATCGCCTTTTTGCAGGGGCCCAAAGTGGCCTTGAATTTCGCGCAGCTCATGATGCGGCGCCTGACGATCACCGGATCGACCCTGCGCCCGCAATCGGTGGCCGCCAAGGCCGAGATCGCCCGCCAATTGGCAAGCCATGTCTGGCCGCTGCTCGATGCGGGCCGGATCGCACCCGTGATGGACAGCAGCTTTGCCCTCGCCTCGGCGGCTGAGGCCCATGCCCGCATGGAAAGCTCAGGCCATATCGGCAAGATCGTGTTGGAAGTGGCGGGCGGCTGAGCCCGTCCTGACATCCGGCTTCTGTACAACCTGCAGGCAGCGGCGGCACCGCCGCGTGCCTGCAGCCCCCCAAAAACAGCTGTTCTGTCTCGCCCGGCGCGCTTTGCTTGCTATGTGTCGAGGCAGGCTGTGCAAAGGAAGGCAAGCAAGATGGCAAAGACAGTACGAATTCATGCGCCCGGTGACGCGTCTGCTCTGACGGTCGAGGATGTCCCGGTTGACGCCCCCGGCGCCGGCGAGGTGCGGATCCGGCACATGGCATGCGGTTTGAACTTTATCGACGTATATCAACGCGATGGCCTGTACCCCCTTGCCATGCCGACAGCCCTTGGGATGGAGGCCTCTGGCGTGGTCAAGGCCGTGGGCGAAGGCGTCAGCCATCTCTCCGTGGGGGATAGGGTGGCCTATGCCTCCGCCCCTCCGGGCGCCTATTGTGAAGAGAGGGTCATGCCGGCGGCGCAAGTCTGTCCCCTGCCAGATGGGATCGGGTTTGAGGAAGGGGCGGCCATGATGCTCAAGGGGCTGACGGTGGAATATCTTTTCCACCGCACGACCCCCCTGAAGGCGGGCGACACTGTTCTGTTTCACGCTGCGGCAGGTGGTGTTGGGCTAATCGCCTGCCAATGGGCCAAATCCGAGGGGATCACCCTGATCGGCACAGCGGGCTCTGATGAGAAATGCGCGCTGGCCCTCGCCCATGGTGCAACCCATTGCATCAATTACGCCACTGAGGATTTCGCCGAACGGGTCAAGGAGCTGACCGATGGCAAGGGCGTCGACGTTGTCATGGATGCGGTTGGCAAAAGCACGTGGGAGGGCTCGATCTCCTGCCTCAAGCCCCTTGGCATGATGATCTCCTTCGGGAATGCGTCCGGCTCGGTGGACCCCGTCCCCCTGCAGACCCTCGCGGCAGGCGGATCCCTGAAGCTGACCCGGCCCACGCTGTTTACCCATATTGCAGAGCACGAAACCTGTCAGGAGATGGCCCGGCACCTCTTCCAGAAGGTGGAGAGCGGCGCGGTAAAAATCACCATTGGCCAGCGCTTTGCGCTTGAAGAAGTGCAACAGGCCCACCGTGCGCTCGAAGGCCGTGAGACCACGGGCCAGACGGTGTTGTTGCCCTGATTGATCGCGGCACCGGCCCTGTTGCGCCGCCGGTGCCGTAGCCCTTCTTTGCCCCTAGCCGCCCAGAGGCTTAGCGCAGCGGGGCAAAATACGCGTTGTCGAGCGTGCAGTCCTGGCGCACATCGCGGCCGCAGCGCCTTGGCTCAAGGGATTTGTCGAGGCAGATGCGGATCTCTGCGATCTGCTTGTTCTGGCATGTCACCGTTATGCCATCGGCCGACAGCAGCGGATTTTCCTCCAGAAAGGCCTCTTCGATCACCTCGGCGGGCAGGGTTACGGCGCGGTCAAGCCGGCGCAGAACCTCTGGCCGCTTGACGGCACCGTAGGCCGCGCGCGAGGCCTCGAAATAGCGATCTGCGGACAAGCCGGAGCAGCGGCCATGCTTTTTCCACTGGTGCCAGGCCAAGCCCGATGAGCCCATGATATCGGCCATCTCACCGGTTTGACGGCGGGATGGGTCGCGCCGGGTTGTGGTGCAGTACTGGGGCCAGCCCTGTTCGTTCTGGGGCCACAGGCCGTGCAGTGTCCAACCCGCCTGTGCGCCGTCTTTGCAGGTGTCGGCATCTCTGGCATCGCCTTCGCGCAGGCACCAGTTGGGCTGCCAGCTGAGCGCAAGCACGTAATAGTCGAAATCTCCGGCCCGATCTGCGGCCCAGACCGCCATCGATTGGCACAGGGAGGCACAGAATGTGATGATCCAGACGGCGTGTTTTTGCATTCTCTCTTCCCTTTACGGCCTGACCGGCTTATATCCCGCTTGATCCCCCAAAGCGAGGACACGCGGCCCCCGCCGCGGACCGCCACCGGAAGCCCCGGTCGGCCCACGCGAAAGATATGTCGAAGGAGCGTCCGATGAACAAGCCGATCATGGCAAAGGCCACTGCCGTCTGGCTCGTGGATAACACGACCCTCAGCTTCAAGCAGATTGCTGATTTCTGCGGATTGCACGAACTGGAAGTCCAAGGCATTGCGGATGGCGACGTGGCCACCGGCATGAAGGGCTTCGATCCGATTGCCAACAACCAGCTGGTGCAGGAAGAGATCGACAAGGCCGAGCAGGATCCGACCTATGCGATGCGGCTGAAAGTCAACAAGGCTGCAATTGGTGAGGAAAAGCGCCGTGGGCCCCGCTACACGCCGCTGTCCAAGCGCCAGGACCGCCCGAACTCGATCCTGTGGCTGGTGAAATTCCACCCTGAACTGGCCGACAGCCAGATTGCCAAGCTGGTGGGCACAACCAAGCCGACAATCCAGTCGATCCGCGAGCGGACACATTGGAACATCGCCAACATGCAGCCAATCGATCCCGTTGCGTTGGGCCTGTGCAAGCAATCCGAGCTGGATGCAGCGGTGCAAAAGGCCGCCGCCAAGCGTGCTGCGGAAGGCGCTGTCATGACCGATGATGAGCGCCGTAAGCTGGTCTCGACCGAGCAGAGCCTCGCGGGCGATCCCGAGCCCAAGATCCCCGCCGCGATCTCTGGCTTGGAAACCTTCACCCTGACCGACGATCCGCGCGGAGAGGAAGAAGAAGATCTGGATCCGATCGTGGATGCTGACAGCTTCTTCAACCTGCCTGATTCCGCCTCTGACGAGGATGAGGACGACAGCGCGCGCTAAGGCAGGCGTCAGGCCCTTTGCTGCGGTAAGTAAGGGCACTGCGCAACGCACCGTACAGACAAGGCCGTGCCCCGACCGGGTGCGGCCTTTGGTTTTGAGGGGCTTTGGGTTTTATGGGCTGTGCCACGACCATCTGCGTGGCTGCCGCGCGCAGGCCGGTCTGGCTTGGGTGTGTCTGGTTACTGCAGCGCCTTGCGGGCGCGCAGGGCCGCTGTGATCGTCCCATCGTCGAGGTAATCAAGCTCGCCACCGACGGGCACGCCTTGGGCAAGCGATGTCAACTGTGCGCCACTGTTTTCCAGCGCATCCACGATGTAATGCGCGGTGGTTAAGCCATCGACCGTGGCATTGAGCGCCAGAATGACCTCTGTGATGCCTTCGTCTGAGACGCGCTGGGCCAATTCGGGAATGCGCAACTCCTCCGGTCCCACCGCATCAAGCGCAGACAGCGTGCCGCCCAAAACATGGTAGCGACCTTTGAAACCACCGGCCCGTTCCATGGCCCAGAGGTCCGAGACATCTTCGACAACGCACAGCTCGCCGGTTGCACGCGCTGGATCGGTGCAGATATCGCAGAGGTCTGCGGTGCCGATATTGCCGCAGCGCTGGCATTCGCGGGCTGTTGTCGCCACAGCCTGCAGCGCATCCGCGAGGGGCAAGAGCAGAAGATCGCGCCGCTTGATCAGCTTGAGCACGGCTCTGCGGGCTGACCGGGGCCCAAGGCCCGGCAGCTTTGCCATCATGGCGATCAGGTTTTGGATATCGTCGCTGCCGCGGGGATCCATCTGCTGGCTTTCGCTAGGGAGTTGAGCGGGGGAGGGGCGTTGCCCCTCTGGCCCCTTTGGGGCCATTCACCCCAGAGTATTTTGAAGACAAAGACAGGCGGGTTGGTGCCTGGCTCTGTTCCTGTGCTTGTGGGCTCAGCCCGGGAAGCCCATGCCGGGCGGGAGCCCAAGGTCCTCGGCCATTTTTTGCATTTCCTCATTGGATTTGGCTTCGGCTTTGGCTTGCGCATCGGAAATGGCAGCAAGGATGAGGTCTTCGACCACTTCTTTTTCGTCGGGTTGGAAAATTGAAGGGTCAATATCAAGGCCGACGAGCTTGCCCTTGGCGGTTGCTGTCGCCTTCACGAGGCCAGCGCCGCTTTCCCCGACAACCGTGAGGTTTTCGAGATTCTCCTGCATCTCGCCCATTTTGGACTGCATTTCCTTTGCAGCTTTCATCATCTTGGCCATGTCGCCAAGACCACCCATTCCCTTGAGCATGTCGCGTGTCCTTCCTTGTCGTGCGGCGCAGAATGCGCGTTGGCATAAAGATAGCGTGCCGGGGCCGGAAGTGCCATTGCTGCGCGTCAATTCGTGACGGGTGTGGCCGGGCAAGTGGCCTTGGGCCGCTGCCTTGGCGGACGGTTAGGTGCCATAGGCCGGCAGGGCGCGGATGTTGCTTTGGGTTTGTGTCGCCGTGGGCCTTGGATTGCGCCGAAACCTAGCCGTCTTCGAAGGGATCCCACTCGTCTTCGACTTCCGCCAAGGCATCGTGCTGCGCTTCCTGCATGAGATCCTCGGGCGCCCGCACATGGGTGACTTTCGCCTTGGGGAAAGCAGCGAGAACGGCGGCCACCATCGGGTGGGCTTCGGCCTCGGTGCGGCGTGCGGTTTCAACGGCATCGCGTGCCTCGGCGATGGTGGGGGCTGAACTGCCATCTGAGACGGAGACACCCCAGCGGACGCCCGTCCATTGTTGCAGCCGTTGGGCGAGGCGCGGGGCCAAATCCGGTGCCGCCACATCGCTGGGCGTGAATTCAATCCGACCGGGCCTGTAGGAGACAAGGCGCACCCCGGTCTCCACTTCAACTTGCAGCTTCATATCCCGGTTTGCGCTGATCAGTTCGAGGACGCGTTCGAAGCTGTGATAATGGCCGAGCGCAACTTCGGGATCTGCGTATTGGGCCGGTGCTGATGCGGCCGGGGCCGTCTGGGCCTGCGCGCCACCTGCGACCACGCGCGGGCGGGCGGGGGGCAAGGCAGAGGCCTGCAGGCCGGCGCGCGCGGTGGGCACGGCTGCCGACATTGTCGGGGAAGGGCCTGTGCTCTCGCCCATCTGCGGGTTGGCAGTGCCGATGGCCGTTGGGGCACCCTGCCCGGTATTGCCGCCGGGGGTGGTGGTTGCGCCGCCTGTGCCCGGGGCGGCCGAGCTGCGCAGGCGTTTCATCAGGTCTTCCGGGCTGGGCAGATCGGCCACATGGGTGAGGCGAATGATTGCCATTTCAGCGGCCATCATCGCATTGGGCGCATTGGCGACCTCTTCCATCGCCTTCAGCAGCATCTGCCAGCCCCGGGCCAAAGCGCGCATCGGCAGGGCCTCTGCCATTTGGCGACCGCGGTCTCGTTCGTCGGGACTGATGGCGGGATCGTCCGCGGCATCGGGCGTGATCTTGGCAATGGAGATCCAATGGGTGACCTCGGCCAGATCGCGCAGCACGGCGAGGGGATCGGCCCCATCGGCATATTGGCTGGCAAGTTCTTCCAGCGCGGCGCTGGCATTGCCGCGCATGACCATGTCAAAGAGATCCAGCACTCGGCCGCGATCGGCGAGCCCCAGCATGGCCCGCACATTTTCGGCGGTGACCGGGTTGCCTGCGGCTTGGCCCAGCGCTTGGTCCAGTAGCGAGGTGGCATCGCGTGCCGAGCCTTCCGAGGCGCGTGCGATCAGCGCCAAGGCGCCGTCTTCAACGGTGCCGCCCTCGGCGCTGGCGATGCGTTGCAGCATGGCGATCATCACCTCTGGCTCAATCCGGCGCAGATCAAATCGCTGGCAGCGCGACAGGACCGTGACCGGCACTTTGCGAATCTCTGTCGTTGCGAAGATGAACTTCACGTGGCGGGGCGGTTCTTCCAGTGTTTTGAGCAGCGCATTGAAGGCGCTGCGCGACAGCATGTGCACTTCGTCGATGATGTAGATTTTGAAGCGTGCAGAGGAGGGAGCATAGGCGACAGTGTCAATCACCTGTGCGCGCATGTCATCCACGCCTGTGTTGGACGCGGCATCCATTTCAATCACATCCACATGGCGCCCTTCGGCGATGGCCTGACAATGCTCGCACACGCCGCATGGTTCGGTGGTGGGGTTGCCGGTGCCATCGGGGCCAATGCAATTCATGCCCTTGGCGATGATGCGGGCTGTGGAGGTTTTGCCGGTGCCCCGGATGCCTGTCATCATGAAGGCCTGCGCAATGCGATCCGCTTTGAACGCATTCGCGAGCGTCCGGACCATATCATCTTGGCCGACGAGATCGGCAAAGGTGGCGGGCCGGTATTTCCGGGCAAGCACCTGGTAGGAGGGAGCATCGGACATGGATGGGCCTTCGGAACTGGAATTGCACTGCCTAGGGTAGGGCGCGGCGTCGAAGAGGTCCATGGCTGAGACGCTCGATGCGGGCATCTTTGGGGCTCTGCCCCCTGCGCCCTGCCGGGCGCATTCCCCCGGAGTATTTTTCCAAGATGATGTGTTGGGCAGTTTTGGGGCTGTGCAGGTTGGGTTCTCAGAAGATGCCGGGGGCTGTTTGGTCTTGCCCTGTGGGCAGGCGAGCAGATACCTCTTGGCGAGTTTCCACAAAGAGTGAAGCCATGGCAGAGCCAACATATGCATTTCCGCCCGGTGGGCATCCTGATCAATCCAGTGATCCGCTTGGGCGTGCGATTTTTACGGACGCCTACGCATTGATCCCGGCGGATGTGCAGCGCGATATCGTGACCAGCCTGTTGCCGGGCTGGCAGGGGGCGCGGGCCTGGATCCTTGCCCGCCCTCTGAGCGGCTTTGCCGAGACATTTGCCCAATACGCGGTGGAATTGGCGCCTTCCGGGGGGAGTGCGGCGCCAGAGCCTGATGATGCGGCGCAAGCTGGGATATTTGTGGCGCGCGGGGGGGCGGAGCTGACGATTGGCGAGGAGACGCATGTTTTGCGCCCGGGCTCCTACGCGTTCATTCCGGCTGGGACCCGCTGGTCCATCTATAATACCGGCACAGACAGCTGCGGCTTTCACTGGATTCGCAAGCGGTTCCGGCCTGCCCATGGGGTGGCGCGGCCGGCGCCCCGGGTTGTCCATGAAAGTGAGGTGGAAAAGGTGGTGATGCCCGATTGTGATGGGCGTTGGGCCACGCAGCGCTTCGCCGATCCGGCCGATCTGCGCCATGATTTCCACGTTAACATCGTCACCTTTGAGCGTGAGGGGCGCATTCCCTTTGCGGAGACCCATGTGATGGAGCATGGGCTCTATGTGCTTGAGGGGACGGCCCGCTATTTGCTCAACCGCGATTGGGTGGATGTGGGCCCAGGGGATTTCATGTGGCTGCGGGCTTTTTGTCCGCAGGCTTGTGTCGCGACGGGGGAAGGGCCGTTCCGCTATTTGCTGTATAAGGACGTCAATCGCCATGTCCCGTTGGGCGGAGAGTTGGGATGAATCTTGTTGCCCAGCCTTTGAGCCAAGAGGCCTTTGCCGCTTTTGGCGAGGTGATCGAGGTGGGCGGCGCGCATGTGTTGATCAACGCAGGGAAATGCCGCCGGTACACTGACCTGATGCAGGCGGACATTGTCGACGGTGCAGTGGGGCTGAGCCTGTTCGAAGCCGAGATCCGCCCCATGCCCCATCACTGTGATCTGCTGGAACGCCATCCTTTGGGCAACCAGTGTTTCATGCCGATGGGAAACAGCAGCTATCTTGTCATTGTTGCCCCTGATCAAGGAGGCGTTCCAGGGACGCCGGTTGCCTTCCTTGCGCAGGGCCATCAAGGCGTGAACATTGCGCGCAATACCTGGCATGGTGTTTTGTGCCCGATCTCTGGAACCGGGCTGTTCACGGTACTTGACCGGATTGGCACCGGCGCAAATCTCGAAGAACATGTTCTCGCACAGCCTGTGACGATTACCGTGTAGGGCGGCCCCATGAGCAATCGTTTTTTCTTTGGCTATGGCAGTCTTGTGAACCGCGCGACCCATGCCCATGACCCCGCCTATGCGGCAACGCTGGAGGGCTGGTGTCGGGTGTGGCGCCATTTGCCGGGACGCGCGCATGCCACGCTGAGCGTCATGCCGGAGCCGGGCACGCAGATCGCTGGGCTGATCGCGTCGGTCAAGGCGGATGACTGGGCTGCGCTGGATGCCCGCGAAGCTGCCTACACCCGGCATGATGTGTCTGGCGCGGTGGTCCATAGCGGGCCCGAGGCGGCCGAGATTGCGATGTATGTTGTGCCATTTGGGGCCGATGCCCCGGCCCCTGCGCCGATCCAGCTGAGCTATCTCGACGTGGTGGTGCAGGGCTATGATGCGGTTTTCGGCGCGGAGGGTGTGGCGGATTTCTTCGCGACGACGCGCGGCTGGGAGGCGCCTGTTCTGGATGACAGGGCCGCGCCGCTTTACCCGCGCCATCAGGTCTTGGCACCGCAACAACTGGCTCTTGTGGATGCCATGATTGCACAGCACGGTCTGCGGCTGATCTCTGGCTAGGAGCGCCGGGTGCGCCCGGGCCTATTTGCGCAGGTGCAGCAGGCTCATCAGGCGGCCCTCCCGCTGGAAGGCCTCGCGTTTTTTCGCGCTGAGGCGGTCAGGCGTCATGATCCGGTTGGAAAGGAACGCCGCGGCGAAGGCAAAGACAACGCCCCCGGTATATTGTCCGATCAGGACGCCTGGCGCTCCGTAAAGGCTGGCTCCGAGTGTCACAAAGGGGATTGTGCCCAGCGTGTTGCGGCCCCAGTTGATCCAAGTGCTGTAATAGGGGTGGCCCAGGTTGTTGAAGGCTGCATTCGAGACAAAGATCGCTCCGTTAAAGAACCACAGCAGCGCCAGCGGGCCGCAAAACAGCAGCAGCAATTCTGCCGTGATGCCCGTGGCGTTGAAAAGGGCAACGAGCGGGCCGCGCAGCCCGAAAAGCAGCGCGGCCACAACCACTGTGACAACCGCACAGAAGAGCAGGCCGTCCCGGTAGGTTTCGCGCACGCGAGCGGCCTGTCCGGCGCCGGCGTTCTGCCCGATGATAGGGCCGATTGCGCCAGACAGGGCAAACATCACCCCAAAGGCAACGGGTACGATCCGCCCGACGATGGCCATCCCGGCCACCGCGTCGGAGCCATATTCTGCCATTGAGCGGGTGACCCATGCCTGACCTACAGGCGTGGCCAGCTGCGTCAGGATGGCCGGGAAGGCAATGGTCAGGATTGGTTTTGCATCCCGCAAAAGGGCCGGCACGCTGGGCATGCTCAGCCCGCCATAGTGTTTGAAAATCGGCAGCAGAGCGACCAATGCGATGGTCACGCGCGCCGCAACAGATGCCAAGGCAGCCCCGGTGAGTTCGAGCCCGAGGCCAAAAATCAGGATCGGATCAAGCACGGCATTCACAAGGCCGCCTGCCACGGTGGCCCACATGGCCCGTTTGGCATCCCCGTGGGCGCGCAGGATCGCGCCGCCCACCATGCCGACCAACAAGAGCGGCAGCGATGGCACGATAATGGCAAGATAGCCCACCGCAAGCTCGAGCGTGCGCCCCTCAGCGCCCACAAGGGCGGCCAGAGGGGTCAGGAAAAACCAGACGATCGCCACGAAGATGGTGGCCAGGATGATGCCCCAGACAAGCGAGGTTGCAGCGCGTTGTCGGGCGGTTTCTTGGTCTCCTGCGCCGACGGCCCTTGCCACCAATGCGCCCGCCGCAATTGCCACGCCGATGGAAAAGGACGTCGTGAAGAAGAGAATTGTTCCGGCATAGCCGATGGCGGCGGCGAGCTCGTCCTGACCGAGCATTGAGATAAAGATCATGTCTACGAGGTCGACAAGAAACACTGCCATGAGGCCCACGGAGGCGGTGACCGACATCACCGTGATATGTCGCATCGGGCTTCCGCTCAGAAACCGGGCTTGTTCTTGCGCCATAATCCGCTCCCCTCATGAACTGAAGGCATCGTCGTCCCGTTCAGGACAAAACACAACCGCGCTGGTCACGCGCGCGCGACTGAAGCCAGCTGAGCAGCCGCGCATGCTCAGGCAGGGCGTGCAGGCGCTCTGCTGTTAGCGCGTGTAATAGGGCCGGCTGTCGCGTGATCAGACAGTCGGGCGTGTTTGCAAGAGCGCCATCACATCGGCCATTTCCGGGCCGCGTTGCTGCCCGGTTACGGCGAGGCGCAGAGGCATGAAGAGGCCCTTGCCCTTGCGCCCGGTTGCCGCCTTCACATCCGCTGTCCACTGAGACCACGTCTGCGCGTCATAGGGCGCATCTGGCAGCATCGAAAAAGCCTGTTCCACGAAGGCGCGATCTTCGTCGGCAATGATCGGCTGCGCGGGGCCGTCGCGGAACAGCGCCCACCACGCGGCCATATCGGCCCGGGTGTCGATGTTTTCGCGCACGACGCTCCAGAAGGGCTCTGCAAGCTCTGCGGGCACGCCGAGCGCCGCAATATCGCTGGCCATGTCGGCAAGCGGCAGACTGGCCAGGTGGCGGGCTGTAAGCGGCTTGAGGTCTTCGACGTCGAACTTCGTGGGTGCTGCGCCGAATTTCGACAGATCGAAGCCGTCGATGAGCTCTTGGTGGGTGCTGCGCAGGGCAATCGGATCGCTGGAGCCGAGCCGCGCCATGAGCGACAGCAGCGCCATCGGCTCGATGCCGGCGGCACGCAGATCGCGCAGCGCCAAAGTGCCCAGACGTTTGGAAAGTGCCTCCCCTTGCGGGCCGGTCAGCAGGGAGTGGTGCGCAAAATCAGGATGCCCTGCGCCAAGCGCTGCCATGATCTGGATCTGGGTTGCGGTGTTGGTCACGTGGTCGGAGCCGCGCACCACATGGGTGATCCCCATTTCCGTATCGTCCACAACCGAGGCCAGCGTATACAGAAACTGGCCATCGGCCCGGATCAGCACCGGATCAGACACGGAGGCGGCATCGATCGAAATGTCGCCGAGGATGCCGTCGGCCCAGGCGATCCGCGCATGATCCAGCTTGAACCGCCAGACGCCATCGCCCCGCTCTGCCCGCAGGGCGGTTTTCTCTTCTTCCGAGAGGGCAAGCGCGGCACGGTCATACACCGGGGGCTTGCCCATGTTCAGCAGCTTCTTGCGCTTGAGGTCCAGCTCGGTCGGGGTTTCCCATGCCTCGTAGAAGCGGGCTTTCGCGCGCAGCTCATCCGCCGCTGCCACGTAGCGATCGAGCCGCGAAGACTGCGTCTCGACCCGATCCCATGTCAGGCCCAGCCATTCCAGATCTTCCTGAATGCCATCCGCGTATTCCTGCTTGGACCGCTCCGGATCCGTGTCGTCGAGGCGCAGAATGAACTCCCCGCCCGCTTTCCGGGCGATCAACCAGTTGAACAGCGCCGTGCGCAGGTTGCCGACATGGAGATAGCCGGTGGGCGAGGGGGCAAAACGGGTGACAGTCATCGCGAAGCTCCTTTGCGGTGCCGCGGGGCGGCAGGGCGCATCTTTCCCGCCGTCCCCTTCCACACACGCGCGGATTTGTCCATATCAGAGCCATGCAAGATTGGACTGACAGCCCTGCTCCCAGCTGCGAAGACATCGCACAGCTTGCCCAAGCCGCACGCGCCGCTTTGCCGGGCCCGATTGCTGTGGCCGCCGAGGGCGTGGTCATCCGGGTGGTTGATCTGGCTGATGACGATACGGTGCGCCAACTCGATCTGCAAAGCCCGTTTGAGCTGACGGGCCTCTATGATGGCATCCCCCTCACCGAGAAATCCGTCATGGACCAACCAGAGCGCCCGGACATCATCTGGCTCTATCGGCGCCCGATCCTCGATGAATGGGCCGAGCGTGGCGCGGTGCCGCTGGGCGCATTGGTGGCCCATATTGTCGTGCATGAGTTTGCCCATCATTTCGGCTGGTCAGACAGCGAAATCGCTCGGATCGACGCCTGGTGGGAATAGGCCTGAGGGGCTTTGTTCGCGGGATGCTGAACAGAATATGTGCGCTGATAGTAGATTGATGGGCGGTTTTTGGCCGCTTTGCGCATTTGTGCTGGTCTGAGCCGTCTTCGCCCCTACCTCCACGCGAACTGCAGCGCGGAGCAGATCCGCAGAAGGAGGAACTGACATGTCCATGAAATTGACCCGCAGACAGGCGCTCGCCGCCACCGCTGCCGCACCTGCCGCGGCCGCCCTTGCCCCCGGTCTTGCCACTGCCGGTGGCCACGCAGCGCCCAGCCCGCTCAATGCCCGCACGTTCAGCCTCGGCGCATTTGAGGTGACGACCCTGCTGTCGGGATCGATGCCGCGCGACAATGCTCAGGGTATTTTTGGCATGAACGTGTCCGAGGAAGAGTTCGCGGAAGTCTCTGCGGACAACTTCATTTCCAATGACGCGGTGCAGTTCTTCTTTACGCCCACGCTCGTGCGCACCGGCTCTGAGACGATCCTGTTTGACACAGGCCTCAACCAGGAAGGCATCACGGGGGCCCTTGCCGACGCGGGTGTCACAGCTGACGAGATCACCCATGTGGTTCTGACGCACATGCATGGCGATCACATTGGCGGCATGAACGGCGATGCTGGCGAAACGTTCAAGAACGCCGCCTACATCACGGGTCGCGTCGAATTCGACACCTCCAACACCGCTGACAATGAGCGGTTCCAGCAGAAGGTTGCCCCCTATGCCGAGCGTTTCAGCTTCCTCGAGGCTGGCCAGGATGTGACATCGGGCGTGACCTCGATGGATGCCTCCGGCCACACGCCGGGCCACATGGCATACATGCTGGAAAGCGAAGGCCAGCAGCTGGCGCTGATCGCGGATACGGCCAACCACCATGTCTGGTCGCTGGGCTATCCTGAATGGGAAGTGCGCTTTGACCGGGACAAGGCCGCGGCAGCAGCCACGCGCAAGCGCCTCCTGGGCATGCTGGCCGCCGACAAGCTGCCCTTTATTGGCTATCACATGCCGTTCCCGGCGCTGGGCTATGTTGCGCCGCGGGGCGAGGGCGGCTTCCAGTATGTGCCCCACAGCTACCAGTTGCTCGGCTAAGGCTGGCTTTTCTGCAACATCGCGGCCGCTCCTCACGGGGCGGCCCACCGCAAGTGCTGCATAGAAACTGCTCGGCCTCTTGGAGGTATTCTTGACGAGGGTGTGCAGCTTGCAAACACAGATCTCCCTAGAAAATGAAGCCAACGGTTTTGTCTGGGGCTTAGCGGACTGTGCGGATTGAGGAATAGGGCGCCCTGCCGTTTGCCCATGCGAACACCTAGGAAAATGGTTTGCGCGCTGGCGACATCTTGATATGGGCTTCCCGATGATAATCGAAACAGAACGACTTTGCCTTGAGCCATTTGCCGATCGGCATCTGGCCGGATTGCATGCTCTCAGTAGCGATCCAGAAGTAATGCGGTTTATCGGTCCGGTTCAGACCCTTGAGGAAACAAGAAGCGCAATTTCCAAAGCCTCGGAACGTTGGCAACGACTTGGCTATGGTTGGTGGGCAATAAGGGAAAGCGCCAGCAAGAGAATTATTGGTGCTGCGTGTTTGCAAAACATTGCCAATGACGAGGATGCGCCACTGGAAATAGGGTGGAGGCTAGCGCCTTTGGCGCGCAGGAAAGGGTATGCCACCGAAGCAGGCAGGGCAGCCATTAACTTTGCCTTCGATGGTGTCCGGACTTCATTTGTGCTCGCGGTTGCTAATCAAGAGAACAAAGCGTCTCATCGCGTAATGCAGAGGCTGGGCATGACATATCGTGGCATTGAAACTCACTACGGACTGCCCCTCACGACCTACGCGAAATACTGCCAAGATGGTGATGGCGGAACGGCATTGTAGCGCCGCGTGGCGAACACCAATCTGCAATGCAGCTTGTGGCACTTTGCGTCCGAAGCTGAGAACTGATCCATTTTGCCAATGTGCGCTGTCCAAAGGGTGGGATTTGAACGCGCAGGTTCTGTCGCCTCTAGGCAGGCGTGGGTTTTGCCGCGCTGGAGGTCTACGCGCCGCTGTCGCGCCAGCGATTGACGATGGGATAGCGTCTGTCCAGCCAGAAGGCCCTGTCCGACAGGCGCGCGCCGGGAGCGGATTGGAAGCGTTTGTACTCGGACAAAAGCACAAGGGACTGCACCCGCTCAACCGTTGCCCGGTCAAAGCCTTCTGCGATCAAGTCTGCCACGCTGATTTCGCGATCCACAAGCCCCTCTAGGATCGCGTCGAGCACTTCATAGGGGGGCAGGCTGTCTTCATCTTTCTGATCTTCGCGCAGTTCTGCTGAGGGCGGTTTCTCGATCACCCGCAGTGGGATAACCTCCCCTGCCGGTGCCTGCATCCACGCGGGGCGGTGGTTGGCGTTGCGCCAGCGGCAGATATCAAAGACCCGTGTCTTGTAGAGATCCTTGATCGGATTATACCCCCCGGCCATATCGCCATAGATCGTGGCATAGCCCACCGCGACCTCTGACTTGTTGCCAGTTGTCAGCAGCATTTCCCCGAACTTGTTCGAGAGGGCCATCAGCAACAGGCCGCGCAGGCGCGACTGGATGTTCTCCTCTGTGACATCGGCATCGCGCCCTGCAAAGAGCGGGGCGAGGGCCTCTGTCACGGCGGCACGGGGCCCCGAGATCGGGATTTCGTCGAGCGGGCACCCCAGCGCCGCTGCAACGCCGGCAGCATCTTCGAGACTGGTACCCGAAGTGTATTCCGAGGGCAGCATCACGCAGCGCACATTCTCTGGGCCGATCGCATCCGCAGCAATGGTGGCGACAATTGCGCTGTCCACGCCGCCGGACAGCCCCAGCAACACCTTGCCAAAACCGGATTTGCCCAGGTAATCGCGCAGGCCCTCGACCATGGCGCGGTAATCCTGCTCAAGGGGATCGGGCAGGGGGGCGAGGCTGTCTTGAGCCACTTGCCAGCCGTCATTGGTGCGCGTCAGCGTCATGGTCTGGATCGTCTCGTCGAACACGGGGCACTGCAGGGCAAGCTTGCCGCCCGGGTTGAGCGCAAAACTACCCCCATCGAACAGCTGGTCATCCTGCCCGCCGACCATGTTGAGGTAGATCAGCGGCAATCCCGTCTCGATTACACGGGAGACCATCTGGTTCATCCGTTGGTCCCGCTTGGAGCGGGTATAGGGGGATCCGTTGGGCACAAAGAGAAACTCTGCGCCGCTCTCTGCCAGCGCCTCTGCAACATCTTCGTGCCAGGCGTCCTCGCAAATCGGCACGCCAATGCGCACGCCTTTGATTGCAATGGGGCCGTGAATATCGCCGGGCGCAAACAGGCGGTGTTCGTCGAACACGCCGTCATTGGGCAGTTCGTGCTTGAAAACCTTGCTGCGGATCGTGCCCCCCTCAAGGATCAGGTAGGCATTGTGGAGCGCCTGCTCCGTGCGCCAGGGCAGACCGATCCCGAGGGCGGGCCCGTCGGCGCAAGCCGCGGCCAACTCTGTTGCTGCACGGGCCAGATCATCCACGAAGGCGGGCCTGCGGATCAGGTCTTGGCACTGGTAGCCGGCAAGAAACATCTCGGGCAGCGCCACGAGATCGGCGCCGTCCCGTTTGCCCTGCTCCCAGGCGGCGCGCGCCTTGTCGGCATTGCCGCGAATGTCGCCCACGGTTGGGTTCATCTGTGCAAGCGTGATGCGAAAGCTGTCCATGGCTTGTTCCCTGCAGTACGCGCGGGATGTAGCGCGCTGGGGATCAGGCGGAAAGTCCGAAATGGCCGATCTTGCGTCAGCCTCAGCCCGATTGGGCCAACATTGGCCCGCAAGGGGCGTTGATTCCGGATGGGCACAGGCTGCGCCTTGCAGCGTTGCCTCTATTCACCGCCTCACGCGCATGTGTTTGGATCGCTTGCGTGGCATCCGCACCGCAGGTCTTGGCGTTCTGGCCTTTGGGCAAAAGATATTGTTGAAATAGAGCCCTCAACGTAGCCTGATGCGCGAAAATGTGGTGTGATCGCACCTTCTGGTGCAGTTTGGGGCTCTGCCCTCGATCGATGTGAGGCCGTTCCATGTCCAAGAACCGGTTGATCCAGTCTTTTGCTGTGCTGCCGTCTCGCGGCCTCGCCGCTGCGCTTGCGGTGGGCGCTATCGTGCTTTTCGGGGCTATCAGTGCTGCGGCACAGGGCGCACGGGTCCAGACCAAGACCTATGACAATGGCGGGGTCTACGAAGGCACGTTCAAGGATGGACAACGCCATGGGCAAGGTGTGTACCGATTGCCCGGCGGCTTTGAATATGACGGGGACTGGGTCGAGGGCGAGATCCTCGGCGAAGGGGTGGCCCGCTATCCCGATGGCGCGATTTATGAGGGCAGCTTTGCCCGGGGTAAGCCCACGGGCTTTGGCCGGATCACCTTTGTTGATGGGGCCTCCTATGAGGGCGAATGGACAGATGGCGCCATGACCGGAGAGGGCGTGTTCCTCCATGCGGATGGCACCCGCCACGAAGGCCGCTTCATCGCGGGTTTGCCAGACGGGTTTGGCACCATGTCCACGCCGACGGGCTACCGCTACGAGGGCAATTGGGTTGCCGGTATCAAAGAAGGCCGTGGCAAGGTCTTTTACCCCGATGGCTCGGTCTATGATGGCAACCTGTCCAGCGGGTTGCGATCGGGACAGGGCACCCTGACGATGAGCGATGGCATGGTCTATACCGGCGCTTGGCGGCAGGATCAGATCAATGGCCTTGGGCGGCTCGAACAGACCAATGGCGATGTCTATGAAGGGCTGTTCGATAATGGCCGCCGTGTTGGGCAGGGGCGGGTGGTCTATGCCAATGGCGATGTCTACGACGGCCAGTTTGTAGATGACCGTCGCCAAGGCACAGGCACCTTCACCGGGGTTGATGGCTATGTCTACAATGGCGATTGGCTTGCCGGGCGGGTGCATGGAAATGGCACCGTGACCTATCCGGACGGCTCGGTCTATGTGGGCAGCTTCATTGATGATTTCCCCGAGGGTTTCGGGCGGATCACCTATCCCGATGGCTCGACATATGAAGGCGATTGGGTTGCTGGCGTGATCGAGGGGCAGGGCATTGCGACCTATGCGGGCGGGGCCACCTACGAGGGGGGCTTCCTCAATGCCCGCAACCATGGGCTGGGCACGATCCGCTATCCCGATGGCTATGTTTATGAAGGGGAATGGCGCGACGGGTTGCGCCATGGCGAAGGGCGGGCCTCCTACCCCGATGGCTCTGTCTACGAGGGCGGGTTCTCCGACGGGCAGCGCGATGGTGAGGGCCGGATCACCATGTCGGATGGCTTCACCTATGAGGGCGGCTGGGCGCGCGGACAGATGGAGGGTGTGGGCACCGCAGCCTATACCAACGGTGATGTCTATGAAGGCAGTTTCGCCAACGGCAAACGCCAAGGCGAAGGCACCATGACTTACGCGGACGGGCTGGTGGTGCAAGGCACGTGGGATAACAACCAATTGCAGGACGCCGTAACATCTGCCGTGGATACTTTGCCTGACCCGTCGCCCCAGCCTGACACCGACGCGGAAGGCACCGTCTCGCAGTGATGCGATCGCTGCCCGGCGGCGGTGCCGATAAATGGACCACAGCAGATCTTGTGTCGGGCGTATGAGCCCGCGTCAGGACGGCGTTGCGCCTCGGCCTGAGTGCCCCTTCTGATCCGAAACCAAACAAGGACGTCTCAAGGCGTCTTGGCCTTTCGTGCGCTCGCCTGACCTACACCGCTTCACCGCCCTCCATGCGGGCAAGAAAAGTTTCGGCGTCCTGCAAAACCTGGGTTTGACGGCCCTCCTGCATCCTGTCCCACGTGCGGTACATCTGGGCCATGCGCGGATTTTTCTCAAACGCCTCCCTGTGGCGGATCAAGAACTGCCAGTAGAGCACGTTGAACGGACAGGCGGTTTCGCCGGTCTTGGCTTTGACGTCGTAGCTGCACCCCTTGCAGTAGTCCGACATCTTGGCGATGTAATTGCCCGACGACACATAGGGTTTTGATCCCACCATGCCGCCATCGGCAAACTGGCTCATCCCGATCACATTGGGGGCCTCAACCCATTCGTAGGCATCTGCATAAACGGCCAGATACCAGGCGGCCACCTGCTGGGGCGCGATGCCTGCCAGCAGGGCAAAGTTGCCGGTGACCATGAGGCGCTGGATGTGGTGAGCATAGGCTTCATCGCGGGTTTGATCGATGGCATGGGCCATGCAGCGCATCTTTGTCTGGCCTGTCCAGTAGAAGGCGGGCAGATCGCGGCTGTGGCCCAGCCCGTTGCGGCTGGCATAGTCTGGCCCGCCCAGAAAATAGATCCCGCGCATGAACTCGCGCCACCCAATGATTTGCCGGATGAAGCCCTCGACAGCATTGAGCGGGGCATGGCCGGCGCGGTAGGCCGCCTCGGCGCGCTGGCAGACATCGAGCGGATCCAGCAGCCCGGCATTCAGGTATTGGCCGATGACCGCATGATAGAGAAACCGATGCTCTGAGGTCATGGCATCCTGATAATCGCCAAACAGGGGCAGGGCATTGGTCAGGAAATCCTCAAGCGCTGCCTCCGCCTGCGCGGCATCTGTCGCGTACCAGAACGGGCGCAACGTGCCGAAATGCTCCTCAAAGCGGGCCTCGACGAGGGCGAGCACATCTTCGACCAGCGCATCAGGCGTGAACTGCATTGGGCCGGCGCGCCCGATCTCGCCCGGGGCTGGTTTGCGATTGTCGTGATCGTAGTTCCACTTGCCGCCCTCGGGCTTGTCTCCGGCCATCAAAAGCCCGGTCTCGCGGCGCATTTCGCGGTAGAAATACTCCATCCGAAGTTGTTTGCGGCCCTCGGCCCAGTCCTCAAAGCGCGCATGGCTGGCCAGAAAGCGGGTGTCGGGCTGGATTTGCACGGGCAGCGGCATCTCTTGCAGGGCAGAGATCAGCCGCCACTCCCCGGGCTCCGTTGCGATGATCTGCTTGGCGCCATGCTGTGCAGCCCGGCGCAGCAATTCGCCCGGGATCGACTGGGCGTTTTCGCTGTCATCCAATTCGGTGTAGTCAACCTGCCAGCCGTCGCTGCGCAGGCGTTCTGCGAATTTGCGCATGGCCGCAAAGAGAAATGCGATCTTCTTGGGATGATGCGGCACATAGGTTGCCTCTGCGCTCACTTCGGCCATCACGACGACATCGCGCGCCGGATCGCCAGCCTGCAACGCCGACAGGCCGGGGCTCAGCTGGTCTCCCAGCACGAGGATCAGGCGGGTCTCGTTCACCATGGAATCTCCTGGCCAGCATAGTCATGGAAGGAGCCCGTGGCCTCTGGCCCCAATTGCTCCAGCACGGCGAGCATGTTCTTGGCGGATGTCTGTGCGGGCACGGTGGGGTGGCTGGATTGGTAGCGCTCGGTGAAGCGGGTTTCGACCGTGCCGGGATGCAACAGGGCCAGCACAGCCTTGGGATGGCTGCGCCGCAGTTCGATCGCTGCACCGTGCATCACCTGGTTCAGCGCGGCCTTTGCGGCCCGGTAGGCGTACCACCCGCCCAAACGGTTGTCTCCGATCGAGCCGACCCGGGCCGACAGGGCAGCAAATACCGATCTGTCCCGCCGGGGCAACAACCGCACAGCGTGTTTCAGAACAAGCGCCGGACCGATGCAATTGACGGCAAACTGGTCTGCGAAGCCCTGTCCGCTCAGCGCGCGCAGGGTTTTTTCAGGACGGTGCCCGGCGATGTCCAGCGCGCCGGTGGCAACGAACACAAGATCAAAGGGCGGCTGGAGCGGGGCGAGGCAGTCCGCGATGCTGTCTTCCTGCGTGACATCGAGCCCGTGCGTGCTGCGCGACAGCCCGGTGACATCTGCGCCCCGCGCTTGCAATTCGCTGCAGATGGCGCTGCCGATACCGCCGCTGGCCCCGATGACGAGTGCCCGTTCCATGTCGTCTCCATGTCCGCGATTTTGTCTTGTTTGACCGTTGGGCAGATAGGGCCAGATCTTTTCCTGACGAGATCGCAGGAGGGGGAAAGATGAAGCTTTTGGGATATCTGGCGCTGGCGGGGGCCTTCACCGCTGCCCTTCCGGCCGCCGCGATGCAGCTGTGGCATCGTGAAACCTGGGAAGGCTACCGGGCGGCCTCGCTGACCTTTGATCCATGGGTGTGCGGCCTCTGGGTGGCCGATGAATCCCCAAACTTGATCCTGTTGTCCCCCTCGGGCCGCGAAATCCTGACCTTGGATACGCCGCTGAGCAATGTGCGGGCAGTGGCCGCTGATGCCGAGGGGCTGTTGATCACGGATGGTTGGGGCACTTTCTTTCGTCTGACGCGTCAGGGCGAGGGCTTTGGTGACTGGGATCGCACGCAGGCGCAGCGCGACGTCGAAGGCCTGCACCTACATCCGGAGGGCGGGTTGCTTGTTGTCGGTGATGACGCGGCGCTGGTGCAGCGGCTCGGTGCCGATGGGGCCGAGACCTTTCGGATCGAAGGCTGGACGCAATCGCCAAAGATGTGGGAGCCGCAGGGGATCGGACTAGACCCTCAAACCGGCAATATCCTCGTGGTCGATGACAATGAGGGGCTCAACGCACTCTTCGAATACGATCGCTCTGGTGGCTTGCTCACGGTCTCACCGCTTTCCGAATGGGGGCGTGACGCAGAGGCCGTTGCCATCCATGCCCAGACCGGAACGCTGTATATCGGCTTTGACAGCGGGCAGCGCATTGCGGTTTTTGACTATTTGCCGTCGCAACCCGCGGGGGCCGTGGCTGTTGAACAGGGCCCGGACTGCGCGTTGAGCTGAGCCAAAGCTAGCTGCGGCGCAGCAGGTAGGTGTCCATCAGCCAGCCATGGCGCGCACGTGCCTCGGCGCGGGTTGCCTTGATCTGATCTGCCACCTCTGGCAGAGGCCCAGAAACCAAAACCTGCTCTGGCATGCCGAGGAAGGCCCCCCACCAGATATGGAGGCCCGGCTCGCTCAGGTCTGCGAAGCTGCAAGCGCCATCAAGCATGACCACCACTGTGTCTGCGTCCTCGGGCCAGCCATGGGCACGCAACCGCCGCCCTGTGGTGACCGTCACCGGGCCATCCACCGTGTTCAACGGAATGGCATGGGCAGCGGTCAGGGCTTGGATCGAGGTGATCCCCGGGATCACCCGGATCTGCGGCGCGGGGGTCAGCCGTCTGGCGATCCGCAAGGTGCTGTCATAGAGCGCAGGATCCCCCCAGACCAGCAGCGCCACGGGGCCGTCCCGATCTGTAGCCTCGCCAACCCCATCATGTTCCTGCAGCTTCAGGGCCGCCTGCCATTGCAGGGCAATCTCATCATGCCATGCCTCGACACGTTGCTGGTACGGCAAATCGGGATCGCGCTGCGGGTAGGTGAAGGGCACCACCCGGGCGCGCGTGCCAGCAGCCTCAAGGATGGCCTGTCGCAGGCCGGCGAGATCATCCTTGTCTGCCCCCTTGTGCGGCAAAAGGATGGTGGCGGCGTCGCGCAGGGCGGCCATGCCCTCTAGGGTGATATGCGCTGGGCTTCCCGTGCCCATGCCAATCAACCAGAGATCGCGGATCATCTGCCCTACCCCTCTGCCAGCGGCCCGTAGAGGATCAAGGCCGGGGCATTTCCAACCTCCTGGGAAAGCTGGGCGGCAAGCGCGTGAACCGTCGTGCGGGTGATTTCCTGATCCGGGTGGCTGACATTCTCGGCCAGCACGGCCGGGGTGTCTGCGGGCAGGCCCCGGGCCAGCAGATCCTCGAGCAGGGCTGGGAAGGTGCGCTTGCCCATGAACACCACCGTGGAGGCAGTCGGGTCAGCGAGCGCATCGAGGTTCATGTCTTCGGGCAGGGCGCCGCTTGCGTCGTGGCCGGTGACGAACTGGACGCGCCGCGCTGTCATGCGGCGGGTCAGCGGGATGCCCGCAGCAGCGGCCGCGGCGCAGGCAGAGGGCACGCCGGGAATGATCTCATAGGGGATGCCGGCTGCGCGCAGGGCGACAAGCTCCTCTTCGAGGCGGCCAAACAGCCCGCCATCGCCAGATTTCAGGCGTACGACTCGTTGATCGAGCTGGGCATATTCAACCAGCAACCGGCTGACATGATGCTGCTTCGGCGACGCCCGTCCGGCGCGCTTGCCAACGCCGACAAGATCGGCCCCTGGGCGTGCGTGATCCAGGATCGGGCCCGAGGAGAGATCGTCAAAAAGCACCGCATCTGCCTTTGACAGGCGATCCACGGCCTTGAGGGTCAGCAGGTCCGGATCACCGGGGCCTGAACCGACAAAACTGACAAACCCAGGCATCAGCCGGTCTCCGCGGTGATCATGTGAAAGAAGGTGCCGCTGACCGGGCCACGCACCGATCCTGTCTCGGCGACGGGATTGCCATCCGCATCAAACACATCTGCAAGGGGGGCGTCGGGTTGCTCCAGAATGGTGGAATAGTGGAATTCATGGCCCCTGAGCGCCGTGCCAGCCCCATGGCCTGCCAGCGGTGCCTGCAGCACTGCGCGCCGGTAGCCGAGGTGAAACTTGCGTTTTTCATAGCTGGTGACGAGGCCCAGAAGGCCTGCCATCTGGTGGCGTGTGCCGTCCTTGTCGATCAAGCCCTCTCCCAGCGCCATGTAGCCCCCGCATTCCCCATGCACGGGCCGGGTTTCTGCATGGCGCCGCAGACCAGCGCGGAACGTCTCGGCCCCAGCCAGTTGTGCGGCGTGAAGCTCCGGATAGCCACCGGGCAGCCAGACGTAATCCGCTGTGGGGTCGGGCGCTTCGTTCGCCAGCGGAGAGAATGGCAGAATTTCCGCGCCACCTGCCCGCCAGCCGGCCAGCAGGTGCGGATAGGTGAACGAAAAGGCCGCGTCGCGGGCCAGGGCGATGCGTTGGGCGGGGGGCGCCGGTAAAGCACCGTCTTGGCCCGCGGGACCACCCAGAGCCGCAGCCTTGATCGCCGCGAGATCCACGTTTTCGCGCAGGAAATCTGCGTAGCCCGCAATGGCGGCATCAAGATCAGGATGCTCGACGGCCTGAATCAAGCCGAGATGCCGTTCCGGCAGCTTAAGATCACCGCGTCGCGGCAGGCTGCCCAACACCGTCAGGCCCGCGCGTTCCATGCCCAGCCGGGTGAGGCGTTCATGGCGCGGCGAGGCCACGCGGTTCAGGATGATACCGGCGAAGGGCAACTCAGGGGCGTAGGCCTGAAAGCCCAGTGCCGTTGCAGCGGCCGATTGGGCCTGCCCGCCAACATCCACCACAAGCACCACGGGCCAGCCCATGCGCGCGGCGGTTTCTGCGCTGCTGCCAAAGCCCGTTTGGCCGCGTGTCGCCACGCCGTCATAGAGGCCCATCGATCCTTCTGCCACGCAGATATCTGCCCCCTCGGAATGGGCCGCAATCGCGTTCAGCAGATCAGGGGGCATGGCCCAACTGTCCATGTTGAAAGACGCCCGCCCGCAGGCGGCGTGATGGAAGGCCGGGTCAATATAGTCGGGGCCGGATTTGAAGGGCTGCACGGTCAGCCCGTCTTCCTTCAGGGCGCGCAAGAGGCCCAGCATCACCGTTGTCTTGCCCGTGCCGGAGGCCGGTGCGGATATCATCAAGCCCTTCATGTCAGTCATCTCCATGCTGCCAGGAGGCCCAAGGGCTGTCGGCGGTTTGTGGCCTGTAGCGGCGATCGTAGGTGCGGGCGTACAGGCAGCTGTCCTCAAAGCCCTCGCCGGCCAGCGCCGGACCCACGAGGATCAGCGCCGTGCGCGTGATATCGGCGCCGACCGCCCCTTCGATCGTCTCGAGCGTCGCGCGGATGATCTGCTGGTCGGGCCATGAGGCGCGGTACACCACCGCCACCGGGCACTGCCCCCCATAGGCAGGGGTCAGATCCGCCACCACTGCAGCGAGGTTCGAGATCGACAGGTGGATCGCCAGCGTGGCGCCGGTGGCCGCGAAATTCACAAGGGTTTCGCCTTCTGGCATGGTGCTTGCACGGCCCGGTGTCCGGGTCAGGATCACTGATTGGGCAAGGCCTGGAAGGGTGAGCTCGGTTTCCAAAGCAGCGGCCGCAGCCGCGAAGGACGGCACGCCGGGCGTGACCGAGACGGGAATGCCAAGGCCGCGGAGGCGCCGCAGTTGTTCCCCCATGGCAGACCAGACGGACAGATCGCCGGAATGCAGGCGGGCCACGTCGAAGCCTGCGTCATGGGCTGTCTGGATTTCTGCGATAATGGCGTCCAGATCCATCGGTGCGGTGTTCACGATGCGCGCATCTGGCGGACAATGGGACAGGATCGCCTCTGGCACCAGCGAACCCGCATAGAGGCACAGCTGGCACGATGCGATCAGGTCTCGGCCGCGCAGGGTCAGCAGGTCTGGTGCGCCTGGCCCGGCGCCGATGAAATGAACCGTCATGTCTTTGGGCCCGTGGCTATGGCACATGTGGCCGTTCTGTCGCTTGAAATGGCCCGGGGTGCAAGCAGCCTTGCGCCTCTGCCCAGGGCGGCAAGGGCGGCTGCTTCGGCAACAGAGCCGGTTGCCCGCGCTGCCTGCGCGGCGGCGGACTGCGTCTGGGTGGTCTGTGTTTGCAGCGCCGCGTCCGGGATCGGAACCACGGGCAGAGACAGGCCCTTTGCCATGGCGCCAAAGGCTGGCTGCGCGGCTTTGTCGGCCGGGGTGGCCAGCAGATCCGCCTGCTTCACAGCTGCGGCATGGCAGGCTCTGTCATAGGCATCACGCAGGGCGTCGGCCGATGCGCCAGCGCGAAATCCGAACCCCGCGACGATCACAGGGTGTGGCTCCATTGCACGATCGGGAAGGCGGCCTGCCAGCCGTGCTTTGGCCCGATGGCGCGCACGGATGACAGCGCGGCGCGCAGCAGGGTGCCACCGTGTTCGGCCTGTGCGGCAACCAACACGGCCTCGGTTTCCAACGTGACGGCATTGGCCACGATGCGGGTTCCGTTCGGCAGGGCCAACAGCCGCGCAAGCAGCGCAGCATCAAGACCACCGCCCACAAACACGACATCGGGCGCGGCAAGGCCTTCCAGCGCCTCCGGGGCCGCGCCTGTCACGATCTGCAACCTGTCACAGCCCAGCCCGTCCGCATTGGCTCGGATACGCTCTGCCCGGTCCGGGCGGGGTTCGATCGCGGTGGCCGTCAGACTGGGATGCGAGAGCAGCCATTCGATCCCGATAGAGCCGGAGCCGGCCCCGATATCCCACAGATGCTCGCCCGGACGGGCGGCCAGCGCCGACAGTGTCAGGGCGCGCACAGGGCGCTTCGTGATCTGACCGTCATTGTCAAAAAGCGCATCGGGGCGGCCCGAGACCACGGGCACAACCGTGCCCTCCCCGGCAACGGTGAAGGCGACACAGACCGGGTGTTGGATATCGTCCGGCATCGGACTGTGGGCGGGCAGGTCGCGGCGCCGCTGGCGCGGCCCGCCCAGAGCCTCCTGAATGCTGAGCACAGACGCCCCGAAACCAGCCCCATCCAGATAGGCCGCCAAACCGGCCACTGCGCTTCCGTCACGCAGGGTGACGATCAACCGTTGGCCCGGCGCAAGATGGGGGCGCAGGCGGCTGAAGGGGGCGGCATGCAGCGCAAGGCAGGTTGTCTGCTCGAGGGGCCACCCCATCTGTGCCGCGCTCAGGGAAAAGCACGAGGGCCCCGGCAAAGCTTGCCACGCGTCGGGGCCAAGGGTGCGGGCCAGCACGCTGCCCGCGCCAAACCAGAACGGATCGCCTGATGCCAGCACAACCACGTTTCGCCCGCGATGGGACAGCAGGATATCGATCCCCTCGCGGAAGGGGGTGGGCCAAGGGATGCAGCGTGCCTCAAGCGGAGGCAAAAGCGCCAGGTGGCGGGGCGGTCCGATCACGATTTCTGCGGTTTTCAGCGCCTGCATGCTTGCGGGCGGCAGCCCGTCCGGACCATCTTCACCAAGGCCTATGATTGTGACCCACGGAGCATTACCCATGTCACCGAACATCCTTGTGCTTGGCGGCACCACCGAAGCGACAGCCCTGTGCAGAGAGATGGCTGCGCGGGGCCTGACGGGCATGATCAGCTTCGCCGGTCGGGTGGAGCGGCCTGTGCGCCAACCTTTGCCCCAGCGGGTGGGCGGCTTTGGCGGCGCGCAAGGGCTGGCAGATTTTCTTGCTGCGCAGGCGTTTACCCATGTGGTCGATGCCACGCATCCCTTTGCCAGCCAAATGAGCCGCAACGCCGTGGAGGGGTGCGCGCAGGCCGGTGTTCCCCTGATTGCATTGACCCGCGCGCCCTGGACGCCCGAGCCCGGGGATCAGTGGCAGGCTGTGCCTGACATCCCGGCTGCGGTGCGCGCGCTTGATCGGCCTGCCTGCCGCGTCATGCTGGCCATCGGGCGCATGCATCTCAATGCCTTCGCGCCGCACCCACAGCACCGCTATTTGCTGCGATTGGTGGATGCCCCCAAGACGCCGCCGCCGTTTCCCCACGCAACAGTGGTTGTGGATCGCGGCCCGTTCAGCACAGAGGGCGACCTGGCCTTGATGCGCACCCACGGGATCGATCTTGTCGTCTCCAAGAATTCCGGTGGCACGGGCGCCCAGGCCAAGCTGCTGGCCGCGCGCGAACTGGGATTGCCCGTGATCATGATCGACAGGCCCGATTTGCCGCCCCGCCAGGAGGCCCATGACATTGAAACGGTCTTGGACTGGGTGCGCCATGGTCATACAGAGCCCCCGGTTTCCGCGGATCGGGGCGTATAGACGATATCCGGCAAATCCGGACGGTGAATGATGCGCGTGTTTGAGGCACCCACGATCACCATTGTGCGCATGTCTGCCATCTCTGCTTGCGTCTCTTGCAGGGGCACCACGCGGATGTCTTCCTGCGCTGTCGAAACCGCCCTTGCGAAAATCACGGGGCGGTTGTCCGCGCAGGCGGATTTCAGGATGTCGAGGGTTGTCTCAAAGCCCTGCGGTCGCGCCTTGGAGCGCGGATTATAGAACGCCATGGCAAAATCGCCCGCAACGGCAGCTTTCAAACGGCGCTCGATCAGGCTCCACGGCTTCAGGTTGTCACTGAGATTGATCGCGCAGAAATCATGCCCGAGCGGCGCGCCTGCGCGGGCGGCGGCGGCCAGCATGGCCGTGATGCCCGGAAGCACGGTGATCTCGATGCTGCGCCATGCGGTTGGGCCGGCCTCAAGGGCCTCGAACACCGCCGCGGCCATGGCAAACACGCCCGGATCCCCGGAGGAGACAACCACCACATGCCGCCCGGCAGCGGCCATCTCAAGCGCATGGTTCGACCGCTCAATCTCTACCCGATTGTCAGAGGGATGCAGTTGCAGGCCCGGCCGGGGCGCCACGCGCGCCACGTAAGGGATATAGCCCACCACATCGGTTGCGCGGGCCAACGCATCGGTGACCTCTGGCGTGACAAGCGCATCATTTCCGGGGCCGAGCCCTGCGATCACAAGTGTGCCGGTCATGGTCTGCGGCCCTGCCCATGGACGATGATGATGGAAAAATACGGCGTCACCCGATCCTCAGCCTCTGACAGTTTCTGGACCGTCTGGTTGGGCATGGAGGCGTATTCGACAAGCCAAGCCTCCTCGTACCGGCCCGCCGTGCGCAGGGCGCGGCGGACCTTATCGATCTGGCGGCCGATCTTCATCACGACAAGGGCGTCTGCCTGCTGCATGTGCTGGACAAGCGCATCCTCGGGCAGGGTGCCCATCAGCACGCAGAGCACATCGTCGCCCCATGTGATGGGCTGGCCTGTCGCAGTCCAGGCTGCAGACATGCCGGTGATGGCGGGCACCACCGCTACCGGAACATCGGCGCGCAGCCGGGTGTAGAGATGCATGAAAGAGCCGTAAAAGAACGGGTCCCCCTCGCAGAGCACAACCACGTCTTCCCCGGCTTCTGCCAGCGCGCGCAGATGGGCCGCACAGGCTTCGTAGAAGGCAGACATGATCTGGTTGTAGCGCGGGTCCGAGAAGGGGATTTCGGTCGTGACCGGATATTCCATCGCGAACTCGATCACGCCGTCGGGCAGCATGCCTTCGACAATGCGGCGGGCCTGGCCCGGTCGGCCGGCTTTGCGGAAGAAGGCGACGTGGCGCGCCCCGCGCAGCAAGCGATCGGCGCGTACGCTCAGCAGGTCTTGGCCGCCGGGGCCAAGGCCCACGCCATGGATCGTGCCGTGGCCGTTTGCCGGGCCGCTTGCGCCTGTGCTCCTGGCGCTGCTGCCGGGCGCAGTGCCGGCAGAGCTATCGGGGGCAGTGCTCATTCCGCGCGGCTCGCGATGGCATTGACGGCCGCCACGGTGATCGCGCTGCCGCCAAGGCGGCCCTGCACGATGCAGCAGGGCACGGGCTGGTCCGCCCAAAGCGCGTCTTTGCTTTCGACGGCTCCGACGAAGCCAACCGGACAGCCGATGATGGCAGCGGGGCGCGGACAATCGGGATCCTGCAGCATGTTCAGCAGGTGAAACAGCGCTGTGGGGGCATTGCCAATCGCAACCACGGCGCCCTCCAGATGGGGGCGCCACAGTTCCAGCGCCGCTGCGGAGCGGGTATTTGCCATCTGCGCCGCAAGCGCGTGGATGCCTTCTGCGTGCAGGGTGCAAATCACCTCATTTTCTGCGGGCAGGCGGGGGCGGGTAATCCCCTCTGACACCATTCGGGCATCGCAGAGGATCGGCGCACCGCCCTCCAGCGCCGCGCGCGCCGCTTGGCCGAAGCCCGGCGAAAACCGAATGTGTTCTTCAAGCCCAACCATGCCGGCCGCATGGATCATGCGCACTGCGATCTGTTCCTCAACGGGGTCGAAAGCGCCCAGATTGGCCTCGGCCCGGATTGTTGCAAAAGATTGCGCATAAATGGCCGCGCCGTTGGTTTCGTATTCGTATTTCATCGCCGCTCATTCGTTGACAGCGGGAGGACGTCCCCGCTCAGGATATCTTCTTGGGACAGGCCCGTTACCGAAGGGGCATCCCATGCACGGCCCTCTGTCACAAGATCGAATTGGCCATCACGTCCCGTCACGGTGAGATCGGCAGGCCCGGAGCGGGCACAGCCTTTCGCGCATCCCGACACATGCAAGCGGCCCGCCAGCTTTGGAGCCAGCAGCCGCGCAAGGGGCCGTGTGGGGACACTGGCCGAGGCGCAATGGGGTGCGCCCGGGCAGGCATCGGCCCGCAGCAGCGGATCGTCAGGCGCGTTCAAAAAGCCCTCGAGCCGCGCGGGTGGCATCGCCGGATCATGCTCCAGAAGCAGGCTGCGCCAAGGCGTTACCCGCACCGCCTGCACATCGCTGCCCTCGATCACGGCCTGCAGGGCGGTGGCCTCAATCTGGCCAAAGGCGGCCCCGACCAAGCTGCCCAAAGCGCAGGGCCCCACGGGCGCGGGCATCTGCGCAGGGGCGGGCTCTGCGCTTTGCCATGCCTTGGGCAGTGGCTGCGTGCGCAGCACCCGCGCCATCCGCCGGGCATCGGCAGTCATATGCGCGGCAAACCACTCTGCCATTTGCAGAATTGCTGGCACAACGGCTTCGGGGGCAACGGGCCATCCAAGGGGTGCTCCATCCGCCCGCACGAGCAGCCCGCCGCCCGCTGCGCGTTCCACGCGAATATCGGCAGAGCTCTGCTGCAGCACCGGGGCCGGGCCCGCATCGATCGCGAAGCCGAATTTGGCAGGCAGATCCGGCAGGCTGGAGAGCGCCGCCAGCAGGGCGCGCGCGGCGTATTCAGTGGGATCGCCCGCGGTCCAAAATGGGGTGACCAGCAGGTTGCGCCGGCTTTCCTGCGCCGGATCCGCATCGAGCAGGCCCAACCCGTCAAGCGCAGCGATCAAAGGTTCATAGGTGGCAGGCTGGACGCCTCTGATCTGCAGATTGGCCCGGCGCGTGAGGTCAATCAGGCCCACTCCGTAGGTTTCGGACAGGCTGCACAGGCCCAAAACCTGCGCGCGGCTCAGGCGGGCCAGACGGGGGCGCAGACGCACCAGCAGCCCATCACCAGACTCCATCGGGCGGAGCGCGCCCGGGCACCAGCCCTTCACGGAGGCCGCTGCTGGCTTCTGCCCGGGCCCGCTCATTCGGCCGCGCCCTTTGCAAGCAGATCGGCGGGATTGGTTTCAAGGAATGCACGGATCGAATTGCGCTTCGTGCGCCACAGCCCTGCGTCAGCCAAGGCGCGAAACCGATCTGTCATGGCCCCGTGGGCTGCGGGATTGGCGTCGCGCAGGAAGGCATCCACCTGCGGGTCACCAAGGGTGGCATCGAAATACATGTCAAACAGATGGGCAGGCACGGCCTGCGCGAGGTGGGCGAATGCGCCCATGTGATCGAGGGTCGCCGCAATCTCGGCCGCCCCGCGAAAGCCATGGGCCTGCATGCCAGCAATCCAGGCCGGATTGGCTGCGCGGGCCTGTACCACGCGGGCCAGTTCTTCTGTCAGGGCACGGGTGCGGGGGCGTGCGGGATCTGTGTTGTCGAGATGATAGAGGCGGGCCTGACCGGGCGCGCCCACAGCGGCTTGGGCTGCTGCAAACCCGCCTTCATGGGCGGCATAGTCACTGGCCAGCAGGAGATCTGTTTCGGGCAGGTCCTGGGGGTGCACAAAGCTGTCTGCCTGGGCCACGCGGGCGCGGATGCCGCTGTCATCGCGCGTGGCGGTATCGCCATCCAGCGCATGGCTCGAAGCGTTGAGCCAGGCCTCTCCGGCAGCGGCGCGGGCCGCCTCGGTGTAGGTCTCCAGATCGCCGCCCATGCCCAGCCCGAAACTGCCCGGCGCTGGGCCATAGACCCGCGCAAGGTCATCCTGGCCGGCATAGGGGTTCCAGTCGGGCGCTTCGTCGCGCGCGGCGAGGGCACGCACAGCCTGCCCGAACAGGGTTGAAAGCGTCGGGAACACATCCCGAAACAGGCCCGACACCCGCAGGGTGACATCAATGCGGGGCCGCTCGAGCTCTGCAATGGGCAGCACTTCGATGCCCGATACCCGCTCGGACCCGGTGTCCCAGACCGGGCGCACGCCCAGCAATGCCAGCGCCAGCGCGAACTCTTCGCCCGCCGTGCGCATCGTGGCAGAGCCCCAAAGATCGACGATCAGGCCGCGGGGCCAATCGCCTTCGTCCTGCAAATGCCTGCGGATCAAATCCTCGGCCAGTGCCTGCCCCTGCCGGTAGGCCGCGCGGGTCGGAACGGAACGGGGGTCTGTGGTGTAGACATTGCGGCCCGTGGGCAGCACATCGGTCCGGCCCCGATAGGGCGATCCGGACGGGCCGCTTTCCACGCGCTTGCCATCCATGGCATCCAAAAGCGATTGCCGCTCCGCGCGTACGGAGGCTGCGGTGTCAAACGCTCCCTGCGGGCCTTCGCGGCCCCAGATATGCAGGCCTTCGCCGAACTGGCTTTCCTTCACATCGCAGACAAAGCGATCGATGCGGGTGATCGCCTCGGCGGTGCACCCGGCCTGCGCAAGCCCCAGATCATCCTCTACGCCCAGGCTTTGGGCCTCGGTGCGGATGTCGTCCTGCAGCCTGTCGCGCCGCTTGGGATCCAGCCCGTCGGCGTTTGAGAATTCGTCCAGCAGCGCTTCGAGACGGGCGAGGCGCTCTGGCGTGCCGCTGTCGCGCAGGGGGGGCGGCACATGGCCGAGGGTGATCGCGCCAATCCGGCGCTTGGCCTGCGCGGCTTCACCCGGGTCATTGACGATGAACGGATAAATCACGGGCAGAGGGCCAACCAGCGCCTCGGGCCAGCAGGCGCGCGACAGGGCGACCGATTTGCCGGGCAGCCATTCCAGCGTGCCATGGGCGCCGATATGGATCAGGGCATCCGCCTGCTGCTGCAGCCACAGATAGAAGGCCACATAGGCATGGCGCGGCACCCGAGACAGATCGTGGTAGTCGTCTTCGCGCAGGGCAGGCGTGCCCCGTTCTGGCTGCAGCGCCACCCAGGCTGCGCCCGTGCGCAGGGCGGCAAAGTGGAACTGCCCGTCGCGCAGATCGGGATCGTCTTCAGGCGCCCCCCAGGCCGCTTCGAGATCTGTGCGCAGGGCCTCGGGCAACTGCGCGAGCGCCTGACGGTACTCTGCAACGGGCCAGAGCATATCGCGGGCGGCCAGCCGGGCTGGCAGATCCGGGCACGGTGCGGTGTCATAACCTGCCTCGGCCATGTCAGACAGGATCGCTTGGGCCGAAGCGGGCGCGTCGAGCCCCACCGCGTGGCCCATGTTCCAGTCTTTCCCCGGATAGGTCGACAGCACGAGCGCTGGCCTGCGCTCCGCAACCGGTCTGTGCGCCAGCCGGACCCAACCGTCCAGACGGTCAACGACCGCGGCAATCCTGTCCTTGTCGGCGCGGTGAGCAAAGCGGGCGTATTCCAGATCGGGATCGCGCTTTCCGGGCTCCTTGAAGGAAATGACACCGCCCATGATCCGCCCGTCCACCTCGGGCAGCACCACGTGCATCGCCAGATCAGAGGGCGACAGGCCCCGCTCGGAGCCTGCCCATGCCTTCCGCGTCGCGGTGGAAAGGGCAACCTGAAAAACGGGCACACCGGCACTGTCCAAGGGCGATGTGCCCTGCGCGCCGCGCCCTGAAAATGCGGTGGCGTTGACGATCGCTACGGGGCCAAGATGGGCAATCTGCCGGGCCATCCAAGCTGCCGGCTCGGGCGCTTTCAGAGAGGGCGCAAAGAGGCCCAACACCGTATATCCCGCAGCGCGCAAGGCGTCGAACAGGGCGGTGATGGGCTTGAGGTCAGCGGACACCAGATAAGACCGGTAAAAGCTGACAAGGACCAGCGGCCTGTCCCCCGCTGGCCGCTCCAGCAGCGATTGCACATCTGGAACGGGGGCGGCTGTGGGGCCAAGGACGCCGGCCTCCGGGGTCCAGGCGCCCATGGCAGGCAGCGCCTTGGATCCAGCCACTGGCGCCGCATAAAGCCCGGTGGCCAGTGCCATCTGCGCCAGTGCGGCCTGCGCGGCCACGGCGCCGCCGGTGTCACACAGATGGGCAAGCCGGGTCAGGGTCGAGTTGGGCAGGGTGCTGATTTCGTCAAGCCGGGGATCCGGGCGCCCGTCGGCGGGCAGTACGGCCAAGGCAATGCCCTTCGCGTCTGCCAGCGCGCGCACCTGCTGCAGCCCGTAAGACCAATAGGGCACGCCGCCGATCAAGCGGATCAGGATGCCCTTGGCGCCTGCCAGTGTCTGCTCGATATAGGTGTCGACCGACAGTGGATGCTTGAGCGCCACCAGATTGGCCAGACGCAGGCGCGGCAGCTTGCCCTCGGGGCCGCCGCCGCGATGCCATCCCTCCGCAAAAGCGCCAAGGTCACTGTCTGAAAACGACAAGACCACCAGTTCGGCCGGGCTCTGGCCCAGATCAAACGGGGTGTCGGCTTCGTCCAGACCGTGGCTTTCGCGGAAGATGACGTGCATGGCCGGTTGGGCTTTCTTACTCGGCAGCCAGCGCGGGTGCGCCGAGAGCGGCACGGATCGTATCGCCGTGGATATCGTCATGCTCGGCAATCACCACAAGGCGGCCCTGGCGCGACTCGTCAGGCTGCCACGGGCGGTCAAACTGGTGGCGGACGCGGGCGCCTACGGCCTGCACCAGCAGGCGCATCGGCTTGCCAGACACCGCCGCATAGCCCTTGACCCGCAGGATGTTGTGATCCCGCGCAAGGCCCTCGATCGCAGCGACCAGCGCGGCGGGATCAGCTTGTTCGGGAATGTCCACAACGATGCTTTCGAAATCCTCGTGATCGTGATCATGGGGCGTGTCGTGATGGGAGGGACGGGCGGCCATGTCGTCTTCGGCCGCTGCCTCGAGCCCAAGAATGATGCGGGGGTCGACCACCCCTTCGGCCACTTCGATCACTGGCAATGGGCGTGGCGCCTCTGCTGCGATCACGTCCCGTGCCTTGGCGACACCTTCGGGGCCGGCCAGATCCGGCTTTGTCAGCAAGATGACATCCGCACAGGAGATCTGATCCTCGAAGACTTCCGACAGGGGCGTTTCATGATCGAGGCTTTCATCGGCAGCGCGCTGGGCATCGACGGCGGCCACGTTGGGCGCAAACCGTCCGGCAGCCACGGCCTCTGCATCCGCAAGGGCAATCACGCCATCCACGGTGATACGGGACCGGATATCGGGCCAGTCGAAGGCCTTGAGCAAGGGTTTGGGCAGGGCCAAGCCGGAGGTTTCGATCAGGATGTGATCGGGGCGCGGCTCAAGCTGCATCAACGCTTCGATCGTCGGGATGAAATCATCGGCCACGGTGCAGCAGATGCAGCCATTGGCCAGTTCCATGATGTTCTCTGCCGGACAATCCGGGATCGCGCAGGATTTCAGGATGTCCCCGTCGACGCCGACATCGCCAAATTCATTGACGACGATGGCAAGGCGCTTGCCGCCTGGGTTTTGCATCAGTTCCCGGATCAGCGTTGTCTTTCCAGAGCCAAGAAAGCCAGTGATGACGGTGACGGGAAGTTTGGCAAGATCAGTCATTGGGGCAGGGTCCTTGCTGCGGTGGCTTGAGTATTAGAGCGATAGCCTTGGAATCGGGCCAAAGGCAGGTCGGTGCGCGACGGATGGGAGCCAGAAAAGACCTCTGCGCGGGGCATAGGTCTCTGCGGCCCGGGAAGCGGGTGCGATCGCGGTGAAAAATGCGCCATGCCGTTCATCCATCTCTCCGGGGGCGGGAGGGCGTCGGACATGGCCCGGCCGGGGCCACTCCGCCACCGGAGCACCCCGCCCGGTTCACGTTATCTTTGCTGGCAGGTCTCCCGGCTTGCGGATTCACGGGGCCACCTGTCCGATGGACGGGGCGGTTCCCGAGCGCGAACCCGGCCTTCCCAGCCCCTTTGAGGGCCAGTGGCGCGGGGTCCGCTTTCCGGTCACGGTCGCGGGGGCGGCTGTGCTTGGCCAAATCTCTTTGGCGGACACATTCCCTTTTCACCTGCTTGACACAGGCACCAGCATAAGCGCGGATGCGCCATTAGCACCTGCAATGTCAAGCGCCAGAGGCTCTCCGATGACCGATGATACCACCGCACGCCACAACGAAAAGATGAAGCGCATCAAGGCCGCGCGGGACGAAATGATGAAAACCAAGACCGAGGAAAAAGGCCTGATCATGGTTCATACCGGTCCGGGCAAGGGCAAAAGCTCGTCTGGTTTCGGCATGATCATGCGCTGCATCGCCCATAAAATGCCCTGCGCAGTGGTGCAATTCATCAAGGGCAATTGGGCCACTGGCGAGAAGGAGTTCCTGCGCAGCAACTATGCGGATGCCTGCCGATTCTTCGTCTCCGGAGAGGGGTTCACCTGGGAAACCCAGGACCGGGAGCGCGATATCGCGGCTGCTCAGAATGGGTGGCGCATTGCGCAAGAACAGATCCTTGATCCGGACATCCGCTTTGTCATGCTCGATGAGATCAACATTGCCCTGCGCTACGACTATCTCGACATTGACGAGGTTGTAGACTTCCTGCTGACCCAAAAACCCTTCATGACCCATGTGCTGCTGACCGGTCGCAACGCCAAGCCGGAGTTGATCGAAGCCGCAGACCTCGTGACCGAAATGACGCTTGTCAAACATCCGTTCCGGGATGGTGTGAAAGCCCAGCGCGGGGTGGAATTCTGATGGCTGTCAAGCGGTTGCTGACCGAGTTCGGCATGGGCAGTTCCTTGCGCCGACAGGATTACACCGAGGCGGCGACCCGCGCCGTGAAGGATGCGCTTTGGCACAACTCGATCAATCTGGCGGAGCTGTTCGGCAAGCAGAAGGAAGACATGCAGATCACGCTGGATGTGGGCGTTCAACGCCCGCAGGAAGTGGACACAGCGGCGCTTGCAGCGGTCTTTCCCTATGGTCAGGTGCAGGTGAACGTACACAAGGGTGGGCTCGATGTGCCGCGTCCGGATGGCAAGGGCCTGCCCACCGTCATGGCGAATGTGGCGATCTCTGTCGCCCTTGATCTGCCGGAGGCGCGCCCATGAGCTTGCAGCGTTTCATCATCGAGATGGGCATGGGCAACGATCTGCACGGCCAAGATTACACCAAGGCGGCCGGGCGCGCGATCGAGGATGCGCTGCGTCACAGCTCGATCCCGCTTTTTGGCGCTGTCGGCGTGTCCCATGATCAGATGCAGGTGCAGGTGACCGTGGGCGTTCAAAGGCCCGAGCGTGTGGATTGCGTTGCTCTCGCCGAAAAATTGCCTCGGGGCCGAGCACAGGTGCAGGCCGTGGAGGGCGGGCTCGATATCGTGAACCCCGATTCGGGTGAGGTGACAGTGGTGGCACAGGCGGCTGTTGAGGCGTTCCTGCCACCTCAGGGCGCACGCGGGCGCGCCGTCTGACGCGGGCCTAAACACAGGGCCGACTACAGGAGAGGAGACGCCATGGCACGTGCCATCATGCTGCAGGGAACCGGCTCGAATGTCGGCAAATCCGTGCTTGTGGCGGGGCTGTGCAGGGCCGCTTTGCGCCGCGGATTGCGCGTGGCCCCTTTCAAACCGCAAAACATGTCCAACAATGCCTCCGTGACTGCCGATGGCGGCGAGATTGGCCGGGCACAGGCGCTGCAGGCGCGGGCCTGCGGACTGGAGCCTCGGACGGATATGAACCCGATCCTGCTCAAACCGGAATCGAATATGGGCAGCCAGGTCATTGTGCAGGGAAAGCGCCTGACAACGGTGAAAGCCCGGGACTATGCGGCGCTCAAGCCCAGCCTGATGGCCCCCGTTCTGGACAGCTTCGCGCGCCTCAGACAAACCCATGATCTGGTGATCGTGGAGGGGGCGGGCAGCCCGGCAGAGATCAATCTGCGCGCGGGCGATATCGCGAATATGGGCTTTGCGGTGGCGGCGAATGTGCCGGTGATCCTATGCGCAGATATCGACAGGGGCGGGGTGATCGCGCAGGTTGTGGGCACCCAGGCCGTATTGGAGCCCACGGATGCCGGCCGCATCGCGGGGTTTCTCGTCAACAAGTTTCGCGGAGACCCCCGCCTGTTTGATGATGGATACCAGATGATCCGTGATCAGACGGGCTGGCCGGGGTTTGGTGTGCTGCCCTGGTTTGATCAGGCTTGGCGCTTGCCTGCGGAGGATGCGCTCGACATCCGCACGCAGGCGCGCTCAGGCGGGTTTCACGTGGTGTGTTTGCGCCTGTCACGCATTGCCAATTTCGATGATCTTGACCCGCTCGAGCAAGAGCCTGGCCTGCGCCTGACCATGCTGGATGCGGGCCGCCCCATTCCGGGGGATGCCGATCTTGTGATCCTGCCCGGCTCGAAATCCACCCGGGCCGACCTCGCCTTTTTGCGCAGTCAGGGCTGGGATATCGATCTGCAGGCCCACCATCGCCGGGGCGGACATATCCTTGGGATTTGCGGCGGCTACCAGATGCTCGGCCGTGTCATCGATGACCCCCAGGGCATCGAAGGGCCGGCGGGTGCTTCAGAGGGTCTGGGGTTTCTGGACGTTGAGACAACGATGACCGGCGACAAGAGCCTGACGCGGGTCAGCGCCGAGCATGTCGCCTCGGGCACGCCGTTTCAGGGCTATGAGATCCATATCGGGCGCACGTCAGGGCCGGATGCAGAGCGGCCCTTCGCCCGGGTGAATGGCGCTGCGGAAGGGGCGATTTCCGCCGATGGCCGGGTGGCTGGAAGCTATCTGCATGGAATGTTTGCCGAAGACGGGTTTCGTGCGGCATGGCTGGCCTCCCATGGCGCGCAAGCCTCTGATCTGGGCTATGAACAGGCGGTGGAGGACACGCTGGACGCGCTGGCCCAGCACCTTGAAGCGCATCTCGATATCGAGGCCCTTCTGGCGGCTGCGACCTGAGGCGCAATCACCTTGCCCGCGTCTCTCAGAGGCTGCGCAGACCGGCTTCCAGATGATCCCAAGCCTTTGGGCCGCCCGGCAGCCCAAGGCGCAGCCAATCGGGCGCATAGGTGAATTTGCGGGTCCAGATATGGGCCTGTGCCAGCCGGTCTTGCACGGCGGCGCCAGAGCCCACGCGATAGGTGCGAAACAGGGCGGAGCCCCCCTCCAGAGACCAGTCCGTATGCGCGGCGACAAGGGCATCGAGCCGGGCGCTGGCGGCCGCAAGCGAAGCGATCTGTGCCTGACGCCAGCCCGTATCGCGCAAAGCGGCGCATCCGATTTCCAGTGCCGGGCCACTAACGGACCAAGGCCCCGCCATCTGGCGCAGCTGCGCAAGCTGGGGCGGCGCGCCCAAAGCAAAGCCCAGTCGCAGGCCTGCCAGCCCGTAGAACTTGCCAAATGAGCGGAGCACAAGGGGCTGCGGCCCGTCGTCCTGCGGGGGCAGGGCCGGGATCACCGAACAGTCGGGGTGCGGGTCTGCAAAGCTTTCGTCGACGACCAAAAGACCCACATCTGCGGCCAGAGACATCACCGTGTCTGCCGACCAACGGCGCCCATCGGGATTGTTCGGGTTCACGATCACTGCCAGCGTGGCTCCGCGCAGCGCGTCGAGATCGTCGACGTCCTGCACCTGCCAGCCCGCTTCTGAAAGTGCCGCGCCATGCTCGTTGTAAGTGGGCGACAGGACCCGGGCTTTGCCCGGCGGCAGCAGGCGTGGAACCAGTTGGATAATGGCCTGCGCCCCGGAAAACCCCATGCAGGGCCCTGTTGCGCCATAGGCAGCGCGCGCGGCGTCTTCCAACGCTGTCAGGGCACTGGCGGTAGGCAACACCTGCCACGCCTGATCCGATATCGCTGGAACGGGGTAGGGTGTGGGATTGATGCCGGTGGACAGATCCAGCCAATCCGTGCCGCCATAGACCGCCCTTGCGCGGTCAAGATCGCCGCCATGTTCGCGCATATTCATTCCGCCGAAGCCGCCTGATTGATCGGTGTCAGCCCAGCAGCCAGATGCCGAGCAGCACACCCCCCAGCAGGAGCATTGCCCGAACGAACAGCTGAAGTCCACGCAGCAAATCATCTGCGATCGGGTCGGGCTTGTCGGCGTTGACATAGGGATCGTCGGACATCTGCCCATCCCCATAGACACGCGGACCTGACAGGCGCAGCCCAAGGGCGCCCGCCATCGCCGCCTCGGGCCAGCCCGCATTGGGCGAGCGGTGCTTGCGCCCATCTTGCGCCATGCAGCCGAGGGCAGCCCATGTCTGGCGGCTCGACGCGGCGAAGAGCAGCCCGGTGAGCGGGGCCGGGATCAGGTTGACCAAATCGTCGAGCCGCGCGGCCACCTTGCCAAAGGCATCATAGCGCTCTGTCCGGTAGCCGATCATTGAATCCAGCGTGTTGATGGTCTTGTAGGCCACAATCCCGGGTAGGCCGGCCACCACGCCCCAAAAGATCGGGGCCACGATCCCGTCCGATGTGTTCTCTGCGAGGCTTTCCAGCCCGGCGCGCGCCACGCCCGCGCTGCTGAGCGCCTCCGTCTCGCGCCCGACGATCATTGCCACCGCCTGTCGTGCCTCGGGCAATGCGTCTGCGGCCAAGGGGCGGGCAACCGCTGCAACGTGATCATGCATGGAGCGGGCGGCAATCAGCGGCCAGGCCAGGGCCCCTGTCAGCAGAAGCCCGGCCCAGCCGCTGGGCAAAAGCGCCTGCAGCCAGATCGCAGGCCCCACCGTGGCGGCCAGCGCTGCGATGACACAGACCGCGCCGCCGAAAAGTCTTTGGGCATGGGAACCGCGGTTCAGCGCCTGCTCCAGCCCGGTGATCAACCGGCCCAGCCACGTGACCGGATGCCCGATGCGCGCATAGAGGCGCGTGGGCCAGCCCAGCAGGGCATCGAGGATCAGGCCCACGAGCATTGCAGCGGCAAACCCGCTCATTGCGCGGCGCCCGCGCGGAATTGAAACACAGAGTGCAGGCCCGCCGCCGACATCAGATCCGGGGCTTTGGCAGGCATTGCGCCCCGGGGAAAGATCAGCCCGCGCGCCGATCCCGTATGCGCCCGGACATGTCCCAGAGCGCCCAGAGCGCGGGCCAACTCCGATGTGGGGTCGCGCGCATCGCTGCGCCGCTGTGAACAGCGTTGTGCGGACGCCGCCGCAAGCATCGCGCATTCCGCCAAATCGCCATTGCCCGCAGCCACCTTCCACAACTCAACAAGATCGGTGATGTCATCAAAGGCTTCGTCTTCAGGGTTGGTCCGCTCCGGGGCGCCCCAGAACCCGCCCAGAATATCGCAGGCCGGCGGGGCGGGCAGCTCTGCCAGCACCCGGCCCTCGCGAGAGGCCCAGAGCACCTGGTCTGGTGCAGGCAGCATCAGCGGGTCGCTTGCGCCCTCAATGTCGATGCAGGCTTTGGCCAAAACCTCTGCCGGGCCGTCGAACCCCGCCGCCTGCGCCAGCGCCATCAACGTTGCCGTGGAGGCGCCCGCGCCCGCGCCCAGCGGCATATCGCGGATAAGCAGGGGCCACGGTTTGGGCCGCGGTACGCCAAGCGCTCTGAAGAAAGAATCGAGCTGGACCGAGTTGAATGGCGGGGGCGGTGTCGGTCGTGTCTCGGGGCCGGCCGTGACGCGCAAGGCAGGGCAAGGCAAGGTGAGCAGCGCAACCGGGCCTTGCGGCCCAAGCCGCCCTTGCAGCCATTCGCCAAAATGGCCCGGAACAGACACTTGCGTCATGGCGCCGTTTTCCCTGCTTCGATGATCGAGATCGGACCGGCGGCGCCGGCCCGCAGCCGGGTGACGGACAGATGGGCGATTTCAAACGCCAGCCCGGCGGGAACATGTCCCATCACCAGCCCCAGCGCGGCGCGGATCACACCCGCATGGACCACCAGCACACGGGGGCGGCCATCCGCGTGGGCCTGCTTGGCCTGGGCCCGCAGGGGCCCATCGATCCGGTGCGCCACGTCTGCAAAGCTTTCGCCCTGCGGGGGGGCATAGGCTGCAAGGGCCTCGGAGGAAAGCACGCCGATATCCGGCAGATCGGCATAGGGCAATCCGTCATGGGCGCCGAAATCTTGCTCCCACAGGTGGGCATCCTGTTCCGGATCTTGGCCGGGATAGAGGGCCGCTGCGGTTTCGATGCAGCGCCGGGCCGGGCTGCTGATCAGCGGGGCTGCGGCGGGCAGCAGTTTGCGGGTGGCCGCGATCGGAGCCTCCGCAAGCCGGGCAGGCGTATCGGTGCGCCCGCACAGACGGTCGCTCCAGGCCACGGGGCCGTGGCGGACGAGAACCAACTCTGCCCCAAACCGGGGCTGATCTGTCGCCTGTGCCTGCGCCATGTCGCGTTCCTGCTTTCCTTCTTGCCGCAAAACTGCTTTTTCACGGCACGATGCATAAGTCGATACTGATCACAGGCGGCGCCCGTTCGGGCAAGTCGCAACTGGCCGAAAAACTGGCCCTGAGGCCCATGGGCCGCGCGATCTATATCGCCACCAGCGAGGTCTGGGATGATGAGATGGCGCAACGTGTTGCCGTCCATCAAGCCCGTCGCGGCCCCGAATGGCAGACCATTCATGCCCCGCGCGATCTTGTGTCTGCCCTCCAACAGAGCGATGGCGACGCGCCGCGGCTGGTGGATTGCCTCACGCTTTGGCTGAGCAATCTGATGCTGGATGGCGCAGATTGGCGGGATGCAGGCGAACGCCTTGTCCGGGCGCTGGATGCGCAGACCGCCCCGGTGATTTTGGTGACCAACGAAGTCGGAGGCGGCATCGTCCCCGAAAACAAACTTGCAAGAGAGTTCCGCGATGCTGCGGGATGGCTCAATCAAACCGTGGCCGAAGCCTGCGAAAGCGTATGGCTCAGCGTGGCCGGATGTCCTGTGAAAGTGAAACCGAATGACCATTCTTTCTGAAGCCAAGTCGCTCAATGATGTTGCGGGTTTGCTCGGCGCCTTGCCGCAACCTGACAAACAGGCGCGCGCTGCGGCTGCTGCACGCCAGATGAGCCTGACAAAGCCGCCCTTTGCATTGGGCAGGCTCGAGGATCTGGCGGCATTCATGGCCGCTTGGCAGGGCACTGCGCATCCTGAGATTTCCAAGATGCAGGCTTTGGTTTTTGCGGGAAACCATGGGGTGTGCGCTCAGGGCGTTAACCCGTTTCCCCAGGACGTCACCGTGCAGATGGTTGCCAATTTCGAGCAGGGCGGTGCGGCCATCAATCAGCTGTGCGCGCTGGCCGGGGCAGAGCTTTCCGTGATTGCGCTGGATCTTGAAACGCCAACGGCGGATTTCACTGAGGCGGCCGCCATGACGCCCGAGGAAACGCTTGATGCTATGCAACGCGGCGCCGCTGCCGTGGACGCTGAGGCCAGCGTGATCAGCCTTGGTGAGATGGGCATCGGAAACTCGACCATATCTGCAGCCTTGGCTTGCGCGGGCTTTGGGGGGGCTGCGTCAGAATGGGTGGGCCGCGGCACCGGATCGGACGAAGCTGGCAAGGCGCTCAAGGCGCAAGTGATCGAGGCAGGCCTTGCGCGCCATGCCGGGCTGCGCGGGTTGGATATGCTGGCTGCGCTGGGCGGGCGGGAACAGGCCGCCCTGTGCGGCGCCGTGATCGAGGCGCGCGCGCGCAGCATCCCCGTGATGTTGGATGGCTATATCTGTACGGCTGCGGTTGTGCCGCTGTTCGACATGGCACCGGACCTGCTGGATCACTGCCTCGTTGGGCACCTGTCTGCCGAGCCCGGCCACGCCAAGTTGCTGGAGCAGATGGACAAGGAACCGATCCTCACATTCAACATGGCGCTTGGGGAAGGCACTGGGGCGGCGCTTGCGCTCAATATCCTGCGCGGGGCGCTGGCCTGTCACAACGGGATGGCCACCTTTGCCGAAGCGGGCGTCGCAGACGGATGACACCGGTTGCCGCGCGTCTGGCAGAGCTGCGCCTTGCCGTGATGTTGCTGACCCGGCTGCCGGTGGGCCGGTTCGCTGCGGCGCCGCCCCCGTTAAACGCGGCCATTTGGGCCTATCCTCTGGTGGGGCTGCCAATCGGTGCGGTGATCTGGGCCGTCAGCGCCGGCGCGATATATCTGACAGCGCTGCCCGCCATGATCGCTGCCGTTCTTGCTTTGGGCGCCATGCTGATGGCGACAGGTGGCCTGCATGCGGACGGGCTGGCCGATACGGCCGACGGGCTTGGCGGCGGGCGCGACAGGGCCCATTGCCTCGAGATCATGAAAGACAGTCGCATCGGGGCCTATGGGGTGATGGCGCTTGGGGTCGTTCTGGCACTGTGGGCGCTTGGTCTGGCGCAGATCTGGGCGGGTGGCCCGGCGCGCCATACCCTGATTGGGGTGTTGGGTGTCTGCGTGGCCAGCCGTGTGTGCATGGCGGCGGTGCTGGTCTGGATGCCCTCGGCCCGGGAAGGCGGGCTGGGCGACAAGGCCGCGGGCGGGTCTGGCAAGGCGCTGGTGCCGGGCGCTGTGCTTGCAGTGGCCTTGTTGTGGCCTGTTATCGGGGTCTGTGTGCCGATGATTGCGGTCACGGCCTATCTTGCATGGCGCGCACAGCGCCGCATCGGTGGGCAGACAGGCGACGTGCTGGGCGCGGTGCAACTGGCCTCGGAAGCCGCCGGGCTAATTGCAGTGCAGGCAATGATGTAACACCCTTGAACCTGCTGCAGATTGGGGCTTTTCAATCCAGCGCGCCTGCGTATCATGGCGCCCATGAATTCGAACCGGCATATCCTGAATCCCGCCACCGCTTTGCGCGGTGCGTCTGCGCGTGCCGGCCTTCTGCTGCTAACGTGCCTCTGAGCGTGCCGTCCGGCGCGAACGCTCAGGGGATTTGTGCACGACGCGCCATCTAGAAACAGCAGCAGACAGACAGACTTTCAAGGACTTCCCAGATGACGACTGACGCAAATGACGCAGGCCGCGTCCTGATTTTCGACACCACTTTGCGCGACGGTGAGCAGAGCCCCGGCGCCACCATGACCCACAATGAGAAGCTCGAAATCGCGGGCCTGCTCGACGAGATGGGCGTGGACATCATCGAAGCCGGCTTCCCGATCGCATCGGACGGCGATTTCGCCGCCGTGTCCGAGATTGCGAAAAACGCCAACCGGGCCACGATCTGTGGTCTGGCGCGCGCCAATTACAAGGACATCGATCGCTGCTGGGAGGCGGTGAAACATGCCCGCTCGCCGCGCATCCACACCTTTATCGGCACCTCGCCCCTGCACCGCGCCATCCCCAACCTCACCAAGGATGAAATGGCCGACCGCATCCACGATACGGTGACCCATGCGCGCAACCTGTGCGACAACGTGCAGTGGTCTCCGATGGATGCCACCCGCACGGAGTGGGACTACCTCGCCCGTGTGGTGGAGATTGCGATCAGGGCCGGGGCCACGACGATCAACATCCCCGACACGGTGGGCTACACGGCCCCCGTCGAAAGTGCTGATCTGATCCGCCGGCTTGTGGCCGAAGTGCCCGGTGCGGATGAGATCATCTTTGCCACGCACTGCCACAACGATCTGGGCATGGCGACGGCCAACGCCCTTGCCGCCGTGGAGGGCGGCGCGCGCCAGATCGAATGCACGATCAACGGGCTGGGGGAGCGTGCGGGCAATACCGCGCTCGAGGAAGTTGTCATGGCCCTCAAGGTGCGCCACGACATCATGCCCTTCGTCACCGGTGTGGACAGCACCAAGCTGATGCATGTGTCCCGGCGGGTGGCCACGGTGTCGGGCTTCCCGGTGCAGTTCAACAAGGCCATCGTGGGTAAGAACGCCTTCGCCCACGAGAGCGGCATTCACCAGGATGGCATGCTCAAGAATGCGGAGACGTTCGAGATCATGCGCCCGGAAGACGTGGGTCTGTCAGAGACCAATCTGGTGATGGGCAAGCATTCGGGCCGTGCGGCTCTGCGCTCGAAGCTCAAGGATCTGGGCTTTGAGGTGGCTGACAATCAACTGGCCGATATCTTCGTCCGCTTCAAGGCGCTCGCAGATCGGAAAAAGGAAGTCTATGACGAGGATCTTCTGGCGCTGGTGCAGGATGCCGGTGCCGAGGGGGAACAGCGTCTGGCATTGAAATTCCTGCGCGTGATCTGCGGCACGGAGGCCCCGCAATCCGCGGATCTGACGCTGACTGTCGACGGCACCGACCATCAGGTGACCGCCAATGGCGACGGCCCCGTCGATGCGGCCTTCAATGCGGTCAAGGACATCTTTCCTCACGCGGCACGGTTGCAGCTCTACCAGGTGCATGCGGTGACGGAAGGCACTGATGCTCAGGCCACGGTAACCGTGCGCATGGAAGAGGACGGCCGGATCGTGACCGGGCAATCTGCGGATACAGATACGGTTGTTGCCTCGGTGCGGGCCTATGTGGCCGCGCTGAACCGGCTGCTCGTGCGCCGCGAAAAGGCCGGCAAAGACACCAAGGAAATCAGCTACCGCGATGTGAGCTGACACGATCGCCGCATCCCCGGCCCGGCCCCGCGCTGCGCCCCCGCAAGGGGGCACAGCCGGCGAGCCCGCCCGGATGCCCTGAAGCTCGCCCCACTGCAACCGGGGGGCGGGCTGCATCGCGCCCGCGCCTCAGAGGCGTGCAGCTTTCAGAGCGCATTGGCAGGCCGCGGCCACTTCGATCTCGGCCCAGGCCCGCGCCACGGCGAGGCGGGGGGCGATATAGGCCCGTTCCGTATCCGCGCCGCGCAGCTTCAAACAGTCATCCAGACCCTGAAGCGCCCAGATGTTATCGGGATGGTGGCAGGCCCGGATCAGCCCGGGCTTGAGCCCCAGATCGGTGCGAAACACGTCTTCAGCCTCTTCGGCCAGACCGGCATCCAGCAAAAGCGCCCCAAGCGCGTGGCGCGTGGGCATCATCCAGGCCCAAGGTTCTTCGTAGCTGAGCGCATCTTCGTTGGCGACGGCCTCTCGCAAATGTGCCAACCCTTCTGCGACAGCGCCCCGTTTGACTGCCGCCTCGCCCCGCGCCATGCCTTCTGCCACGGCGAGGATGTCCCAGCAGGTATTGTTGAACAGCACCCGTTCGGGATCGATGCGGTCTCGGGCGGTTTCAAAGGCGGCCAGATCTGCATCGGCCTGCGCGTGGTGTCCCAGATTGGCGGCGGCCACGGCCCGTGTGGCGTGACGCAGGGCAATCGCGAACGGGTAGAATTCGCTGTCCCCATCCCCGGGCAGTGGCAAATCGAGCAGGGCCTGCCACATGCCAAACCGCATCAAGACGTGGTCGCGCACCGTTGTGAAGGCCTCGAACAGGGGGGGGTGGGTGCGAATGAAACTGTCAGGAAACAGGGTGTCGAGATCATCGCAGGCCTGCAAAGCTGGCCCCGGTGCCGCAAGAAACATTGCCCCCCAGGCCTCGAAGGCAAGATTGTGGCCCATGTAGAGGCGGTAAAAGCCCAACGCGTCCCCGATGTGATCCCAGTAGCGGCGATCGACCTCGAAGGCCGACCTGTTATGGGAGACCACCCGTGCGTAATCGCCGACCTGCACGTGGATGTGGGTGCCCATGTGCAGCAGATGGCCGGAATCGCGGGCAACCTCGCACAGGCGGGTGCCCCGGCGCACGGCCATTTCCGGGGTGGGCGACATCTCCATCAAGTGCACGTAGAGGTGCAGCAGGGCCGGGTGATCTTCGGCGCCGGGCTTCTGGGCAAACGCCTCATCCAGCATGGCCTTGGCGCGCAGGGTGTGCGCGTGATGGGCGGGCGTCCCGGTGGGCAGATGCCACAGCGCCCATGGGGTGCATGTCATCAGGGCCTCGACGGCCAGCGCGCAGATATCGAGATCCTCTGGAAACCGCTCCTTCACGGCGACCATTCTTTCCGCGAAGGCCTCAGCCAGCGGACGGAACTCTTCTACTTCCGGGGTTTCAGGCAGTCTGCTGGGCAGGGCATTGGCCAAAGCGCACACCCATTCGGGGCCATCGCAGGCCTGAGCCTTTTCTGCAGCCTTCTGGGCACGGGCGATCACGCGGGCGCGCTCCTTGGGGCTGAAAATCTCCCAGGGTTTGTTGTAATTCGGGCCAAGCGCAAAGCCGATGCCCCAATGGGCAAAGGCGCAACTGGGATCCTCGGACAGGGCCCGCTCGAAGCACAGAACGGCCTCTTCATGGTGAAATCCATAGAGCCAACCAAGGCCCCGGCGGCACCATTCCTGCCCTTGCGCAGTGGCCGCGCCAAAGTCGCGCGCCGCGGCGGGGGGATCGAACGGATAGGTATCAACTGCTGTCATAGAACGCCTCCTGCCGCTACGTTAGCGCGATTCGCAGGCGCGGCAGTGCAGCGAATTGATGCCGCGCATGCATACCGCCCCTTTTACAGCAGGCCTGTGCAGCTTATAACGCGGTGCAACAGCGGGTGGCCTATTGAAAAGGCCGACGCAGCAGTCCCGCATCGAATAAGGCAGGCCAGATGGCGTTTTTCTCCAACTTTTCCGGTATGTTCTCTCAGGACATGGCGATCGATCTCGGCACCGCGAACACGCTTGTTTACGTGAAAGGCAAGGGTGTGATTCTGAACGAGCCGTCCGTGGTGGCGTATCAGAACAAGCAAGGCCGGAAGGAAGTACTGGCGGTCGGAGAGGACGCGAAGCTCATGCTGGGGCGCACGCCGGGCAGCATTGAGGCCATCCGGCCCATGCGCGAGGGCGTGATTGCCGACTTCGACACGGCGGAAGAGATGATCAAACACTTCATCCGCAAAGTGCATAAGCGGACGACGTTCACGAAGCCAAAGATCATCGTCTGTGTGCCCCATGGGGCGACCCCGGTGGAAAAGCGGGCGATCCGTCAATCCGTGTTGGGGGCCGGCGCCCGCAAGGCTGGGCTGATCGCCGAGCCGATCGCGGCGGCGATCGGGGCGGGCATGCCCATTGCGGATCCCACCGGCTCGATGGTTGTCGACATCGGCGGCGGGACCACGGAAGTGGCCGTTCTGTCTCTGTCGGATATCGTTTATGCGCGCTCGGTCCGTGTCGGTGGAGACCGCATGGATGAGGCCATCATCAGCTACCTGCGACGCCAGCAAGGCCTGCTGATCGGTGAATCCACGGCGGAACGGATCAAGACGACGATCGGCACGGCCCGCATGCCCGATGACGGGCGCGGTGCCTCGATGCAGATCAAGGGCCGCGACCTGACCCACGGTGTGCCCAAGGAAACCGAGATCAGCCAGGCGCAAGTGGCCGAGGCCCTGACCGAGCCGGTGCAGCAGATTTGCGAAGCGGTGATGACGGCGCTTGAGACAACCCCACCCGACCTTGCCGCCGATATCGTTGACCGTGGCGTTATGCTGACGGGCGGTGGCGCGCTTCTGGGCGACCTTGATCTTGCGCTGCGCGAACAGACCGGACTTGCGATTTCAGTGGCCGACGAGTCACTGAATTGTGTTGCCTTGGGCACCGGAAAGGCGCTGGAATATGAAAACCGGTTGCGGCACGTGATAGACTACGAAAGCTGAACTGGCGCGCTGGGCAAGCGCGTCTGGTCTCGGCAACAGGACAGACAGCACCGAGGCTTGCGCCAATGGCACGGGATCGATCTGCACAGACAGACTATGCCAGCCCGATCAGGCGCATCCTGATCGGCGCGATGCTGCTGTTTTGCATTGCGATCTTGCTGCTTTGGCGGATCGACAGCCCGCGGGTGGATCGGTTTCGCGCGGCCGTTGTCGATCAAGTCGTGCCCAGTTTCGAATGGGCGGCCGCCCCGGTGCGTCGCACGGCGCGCATGGCGGAGGATTTCCAAAGCTATCAGCGGATTTGGGAGCAGAACCAGGAGCTCAAGCGCGAATTGCAGCGTATGCAGGTCTGGAAGGAAGCAGCTGTCCAGCTCGAAGAGCAGAACGCAAAGCTGCTGGCCCTCAACAATGTGCGCCTTGATCCCAAGCTGACATCGGTCTCTGGCGTGGTGATTGCCGACAGCGGCTCGCCCTTTCGCCAATCGGTTCTGATCAACGTGGGGGCACAGGACGGCATCCGCGATGGCTGGGCCGTGATGGACGGGCTTGGCCTCGTGGGCCGGATCAGCGGGCTGGGCGCTCAGACTGCGCGTGTCCTGCTCCTGACTGACACGGCCAGCCGCATTCCAATCACCATCCAGCCCTCAGGCCAGCGCGCCATCCTCAGCGGCGACAACTCTGCCGCGCCGCTGGTGGATTTTGTCGAGAATGACGATCTGGTCCGCCCGGGTGATCAGGTGTTTTCCAGCGGTGATGGCGGTGTTTTCCCGGCGGGTCAGTTGATTGGCGCGCTTGTGCGGGGGCGCGATGGCCGTCTGCGCGTGCGGCTGTCGGCCGATTACGAACGGCTGGAATTCCTGCGGGTCTTGCGCAGCCATGAGGCTGAGGTGATCGAGGATGTGGGCAGCCTGATCGTGCCGCCACAGCCCGAACCGCAGGGGCCCGTCCAGCCTGCCCCGGAGGCGCTTTCCGTGGCGCCCGTTGTGCCAACTTTGCGGCCAGAGGCGCGCACCGTCCCGGCCATCCCGGTCTCTGAGGAGAGCAGCGATGGTTGATCCCCTCACAACACGGCTCTGGGGGTTCCGGCTGCTCTATGTGGGGCTGGTGGCGCTGTTCGTGTTCCTGCGCCTGCTGCCCTTCGGAGCGCATGCGGATAGCCTGCCCGGACCGGATTTCGCCCTTGCCTTAACCTTTGCATGGCTGATGCGCCGCCCGGAATATGTGCCTGCCCCCCTGATCGTGGCCGTGTTCTTGGTGCTCGACCTGCTGTTTCATCAAGCGCCGGGGTTGTGGACAGCGCTTGTGCTGCTGGGCACGGAGTTTCTGCGGGCCCGGCAGGCCACGACGCGTGAGATCCCGTTTGCGCTGGAATTCGGTCTTGTGGCGGGGGTTCTTGCAGCGATGTGTGCAATGAACCATCTTATATTGTCGTTGCTGTTTGTGGAGCGCCCACCTTTCGGGCTCTATTTGCTGCAGGCGGCTTTTACCTTGCTGGTGTATCCGGTGGTCGTTCTGATCAGCGCACTGGCTTTGAACATTCGCCGGGCAACGGTTGAGGAACTTGCGCTCAGAGGAGAGCGGGCATGAGGCGCAATCCGCGCGACACCGAGGAAAGCGTTCGCAGGATCACCCGGCGTGGCCTGATGCTTGGCGGTGCCCAGATTGCATTCATGGCCGTGCTGGCTGGCCGGATGCGGCATCTGCAGGTCGAGGAAGCGGATGCGTTCCGCCTGTTGGCCGAAGACAACCGCATTCGCTATGATCTCATTCCCCCGGAACGTGGCCTGATCTTTGACCGCGAAGGCCGCTCGATCGCAACGAACGAGCAGACCTACCGCGTCGTGATCAAAGCCGCTGACGTGGATGATCTGGAGGCAACATTTGCCCGTTTGCGGACGCTTATCCCGCTGACCGAAGAAGAAATTGAAAGCGCGCGCACGGAGATTCGCAGGTCCAATCCCACAACGTCGGTCACAGTGGCGGACCGGCTGTCCTGGGAGGACGTCGCCGAGATTGCCGTGAATGCGCCGGCACTGCCCGGTGTCAGCCCTGAAGTGGGCCTGTCGCGGCTGTATCCCTCCTACGGGGATTTCGCCCATGTGGTGGGCTATGTTGGCCCGGTCAGTGACTACTATCTCGAACAGACCCGCGACACTGATCCCCTGCTGCTGACGCCGCGGTTCCAGGTTGGTCGTGTGGGCGTTGAGGCCAAACTGGAAAAAAGCCTGCGCGGCAAGGCTGGCAACAAGCAGGTTGAGGTGAATGTGCGGGGCCGCGTCATGCGGGAGTTGAGCCGTAAGGAAGGCGTGCCGGGCAAGGATCTGCAATTGACCCTCGACAGCCGCCTGCAGGCTTTTGTGCAGGCCCGCATGGTGGGTGAGAGCGCCTCGATCGTGGTGATGGATGTGCGCACGGGCGATCTTGTTGCCATCGGATCAGGCCCGACATTCGATCCCAACAAATTCGTGCGCGGCATTTCCCAGCGAGACTATTCCGCCCTCGTCGAAAATGCCTACCGCCCCTTGGCCAACAAGTCTGTGCAAGGGCTTTATCCACCAGGCTCTACCTTCAAGATGATCACGGCCCTGGCGGCACTTGAGGCGGGCGTCGTCTCCGTGGGTGAGACGATTTATTGCTCTGGCCACAAGGAAGTGGGCGGGCGCCGGTTCCATTGCTGGAATCGCGGTGGTCATGGCTGGATGGATCTCAATGACAGCCTGATGCGGTCTTGTGACGTGTATTACTACGAACTGGCGGAGCGGGTCGGGATCGAGAAGATTTCGGAGATGGCGCGCAAGTTTGGCTTGGGCGAACGCCATGATCTGCCCATGTCGGCGGTGGCAGAGGGCACCGCCCCTACGAAAGACTGGAAATTCCGCCGCTACAAGCAGGATTGGGTGGTAGGAGACAGCCTCAACGCGGCAATCGGGCAGGGCTATGTGCTTGCCTCGCCGCTGCAATTGGCCGTGATGACAGCCCGTCTTGCGACCGGGGAAGCGATCCGGCCGCGCCTGGTGAAGCAGATCGGCGATGACGCCCAGCCTGTGATGTCAGATGGGCCCATGGGGTTGTCGCCAACCCACCTTGCACGCATCCGAAGTGCGATGTTTACGGTCAACAATGATCGGGGCGGCACCGCTTATGCCAGCCGTACCGTGGGCGAAGAGATGACCATCGCGGGCAAGACGGGCACCTCGCAGGTGCGCTCGGTGGTGGTGCGCAACGAAGACGTGCCCTGGGAGGAGCGGGACCACGCGCTCTATGTGGGCTTTGCACCCTATGATGATCCGCGTTTCGCGGTATCGGTTGTTGTCGAGCATGGCGGAGGGGGCTCTACCGCAGCGGCCCCGATGGCCCGCGACGTGTTGCTTGCGGCTTTGTCCGATGACGGGATGCCGCCGCTTGAGGCCTATCCCTCTGCACAGCGCCGGGCCATAGAGGAGCGGCTGCGCAGCCTGCCTCTGCGCCCCGATGCGGGCGGCCAACCCCCTGTGCGGGACAGGGCCTGACGCGGGCGGGGGCGCAATGAGTTATCTTGAATATAACATCCGCACCGTGCCCACCGGCCTGCGCAAAATCCTCTATCTGAACTATCCGATCATCCTGTTGCTGGTGACGATTGCGAGCATCGGTTTCCTGATGCTCTATTCGGTGGCCGGGGGCACGTTGCAGCCCTGGGCCGAGCCCCAGATCAAGCGCTTTGGGTTGGGGCTGGCGGTGATGCTGTTTGTGGCAATGGTTCCGATCTATGTTTGGCGCAACGTTGCCGGGCTGGGCTATCTCGTTTCGCTGGTGCTGCTTGTCGCGGTCGAGGTGGTGGGCGTTACCGGGATGGGCGCGCAGCGCTGGATCGATCTCGGCTTCATGCGTTTGCAGCCTTCGGAGCTGACGAAAATCACGGTGGTGATGCTGTTGGCGGCCTATTATGACTGGCTGCCGATCGAGAAAACATCGCGGCCGCTCTGGGTGGCAATCCCGGTGATGATTATCCTTGTCCCCATGGCGCTGGTCTTTCTGCAGCCCGATCTGGGCACTGCCCTTCTGTTGGGCATCGGCGGGGCGATTGTGATGTTTGCGGCTGGGGTGCACTGGGCCTATTTCGCAACCGTTATTGCCAGTGGCGCAGGCCTCGTTTTTGCGGTGCTCACCTCCCGCGGGACGTCTTGGCAGATCCTCAAGGATTATCAGTATGCCCGGATCGACACCTTCCTGAATCCGAGCGCTGATCCGCTGGGCGCGGGCTATCATATCACCCAGTCCAAGATTGCGCTGGGCTCTGGCGGCTGGACCGGGCGCGGCTTCATGCAGGGCACGCAATCGCGGCTGAACTTCCTGCCGGAAAAGCATACGGATTTCATCTTTACCACTTTGGCTGAGGAATTCGGGTTTGTCGGCGCGATCTCGTTGCTGATCCTCTATCTGCTGTTGATCGTGTTCTGCGTGGTCAGTGCCCTGCAGAACCGCGACAGGTTTTCCTCCTTGTTGATCCTGGGGATTGCGGGCTCATTCTTTCTGTTCTTTGCGGTCAATATGTCGATGGTGATGGGTATGGCCCCGGTTGTTGGCGTGCCGCTGCCGCTGGTCAGCTATGGCGGGTCGGCGATGCTGGTGTTGATGGTGGCCTTTGGCCTTGTGCAATCGGCCCATGTGCACCGGCCCCGCCGCAAACTGGCCTGAGGAGACCGCCATGAGAGCCGACCCGATTAAGGTGTTGTTTGCCGCGCGCCCCGAACGTTGGCAGGAATATGAAGCGCCCTTGCGAACGGCGCTTGCCGAGGTTGGTATCCACGCGGAGATCGGCCCGGATGTGGGCCCGCCGGAAACAGTGGATTACATCGTTTTTGCACCCAATGGACCGGTGTCAGACTTTGCGCCCTATACCCGCACCAAAGCCGTGCTGAGCCTTTGGGCCGGGGTGGAGGATATCGTCGGCAATGCCAGTCTCACGATGCCGCTTGCGCGGATGGTGGATGGCGGTTTGACCCAGGGCATGGTGGAGTGGGTTTGTGGCCACGTGCTGCGTCACCATCTTGGGATGGACCGACAGATCCGCAAAATGGGCGGATGGGATGAGATCCACCATATCCCCCCCTTGGCATCTGACAGGCCGGTGACGGTTTTGGGCATGGGTGCCTTGGGCGCGGCCTGCGCTCTGGCATTGCGCGGGCTCGGTTTTCCGGTCACGGGCTGGAGCCGGCATGAAAAGGCACTTGATGGCGTCATGTGCGTGCACGGTGCGGCAGGGTTGGCGACGGCGCTTGAGCGGGCCGAGATCCTTGTGCTGCTTTTGCCGCTGACAGACGAAACAGAGAACCTGCTCTCGGGCCCGGCGCTGGCGCGGCTGCCGCACGGCGCTGTTGTGATCAACCCCGGCCGAGGGCCCCTGATTGAGGACGCCGCCCTGCTGGAGGCGCTGAACAGCGGACAGGTTTCGCATGCGACGCTGGATGTGTTCCGGGTGGAGCCGCTGCCCGCGGCGCATCCCTTCTGGGCCCATGACGGGGTGACGATCACGCCGCATATCGCCTCGGAAACCCGGCCCGACACGGCGGCCCGCGTGATCGTGGAGAATATCCAAAGGGGTGAGACCGGTGCCCCCTTCCTTCATCTCGTTGATCGGAGCGCGGGCTATTGACCGGTTCCGCTATGCTCCCGCCCGGCCTGCGCCTATCTGAGATAGGCTTTTGCCCGTTGGGCCGGGCCGGGCCTGCTGCGCAGGCGCGGGGCCAGTGCTTGCCTGCAAGCTGCTTGCAAAAGCAATGGGCTTCGGTCCTGCGGGGCAGGATGTCGTATTTCAGCGGGGCAAATGCGCAAACTCCCGCCACACAGGGCCAAAGTGCCTGGCTTTGGAGACCGTGATGTTTCTGTCTGTGTTGGATGTGTTCAAGGTGGGGATCGGCCCCTCGTCCTCCCACACGATTGGGCCGATGGTTGCGGCTGCACGGTTTCTCGATCGTCTGCGTGCCTCGCCCTTCAAGGCCCATGGGCTGCGGGCTTCTCTGCACGGTTCGCTGGCGTTTACAGGTGTTGGCCATGCCACGGACCGGGCTGTCATTCTGGGCCTCGCGGGCATGGATCCGCAGACCTATGACGCGCAGGTGGCAGAGGCGCATCTCGCGCGCATTGCCGCCTCCAGAACCGTGTCCCCCGCAGGGCTGGGCGCCTTGTCCTTTGATCCCGAGACAGACCTGATCTTTGATTATGACAGGCCGTTGGCGGGCCATCCCAATGCCATGATCCTGATGGCCACTGATGCACAGGGCGATGTGATCGACAGCCAGACATACTACTCGATCGGGGGCGGGTTCGTGCGCACCGAGGAGGAACTCGCAGCCGGTGAAGAGATCGACACGGGCCCCGAAATCCCGTTTCCGTTCCACACCGCTGCACAGATGCTGGAGATGGCCCAACGGTCCGGATGCTCCATTGCCGAGATGAAGCGCCATAACGAGGTGACCCGCATCGGACGCCCGCACCTGTCACGCGGGGTGGCCCGGGTTTGGGAAGTGATGTCGGACTGCATTGATCGCGGCTTGCACAGCACACAGAGCACGTTGCCCGGGGGCCTTGAGGTGCGCCGGCGCGCGCCGGCGATCCATGCAGCCCTTCTGGCGGAGCGGGGCAGCAACATGCCACCGCCCCACCAGGTGAATGACTGGATATCGGTCTATGCGATGGCGGTGAACGAAGAGAATGCTGGGGGTGGCCAGGTGGTCACCGCGCCGACAAATGGCGCGGCAGGTGTTGTGCCCGCCGTGCTGCGCTATTGGTTGGATCATGTGCCGGGCGCCCGCGCGGACAGGGTTGAAGACTACTTCCTGACAGCCGCAGCCATTGGAGGCTTGGTCAAGCACAATGCTTCAATCAGCGGAGCTGAGGCGGGCTGTCAGGCCGAGGTAGGCTCTGCCTCTGCGATGGCGGCCGCCGGGTTTGCGGCCTTGATGGGCGCCACACCGGAGCAGGTGGAAAACGCGGCTGAGATTGCGCTGGAACACCACCTTGGCATGACATGCGACCCGATCCGCGGCTTGGTTCAGGTGCCCTGCATCGAGCGCAATGGCCTTGGTGCGATCAAGGCAGTTGCTGCGGCTTCGATTGCCCTGCGCGGTGATGGCACGCATCTTGTCCCGCTTGATGCCTGCATCGAGACGATGCGGCAGACCGGGGCTGACATGTCTGAGAAATACAAGGAAACCAGTCTTGGTGGTCTCGCTGTCAATGTCCCGAATTGCTGATTGGCTGCACCCGGCTTAGCCAGCCAGTTTTACATGCACCTCGTCCAGATCGATCTCGCCCACGGGCATCTTGTTGGCGGGGTTTTCAAAGTCATATCGGAAAAGTCTGAAGTCTCGCTTGTAGATTTCATAGACCAGATGCATCGACAGATCGTCGAAATAGTCTTCAACGGGGTGAGCGCGTTTTGGTCCATGTCCCTCGCTTTCGTTGAAGCGCGGTATCTTGGAAAGCTCAACCTTGTGCGGCGTTTCAATGGAATCCAGAACGGATTGCATCCCTTCGTTGAAATGCTCTGTCCAGAGGATCTTGTTATACCGCCCGCCATTGCTGATGAAGGTAGACACGTGTGATGAGGTGGCTGACCAGTGAATGTCGGGGTCCATTGGGCGGCGCCAGCGGATCGTGTCACGGGCAAACAGCAGAAACCTACGGAAACTCTTGATCTGGTCAAACTCGAAGCCGGTTTCGGGGTCTCCAACCTCAACGCCGTAGCGTTGGGTCAGCATGGGCACGAGATTGCCCCGGTAGCGCTGACCATTGCGCTGGATGCCACAGATCTTGTCGAAGAAACTCGACAGAATGCGGGTATAGGGGTTGCGCACACATGTGAATGCGAAGGAACGCTGTTGTTCCACGTTGCGGGTTATAGGCCCCTGGCTTGGCTCCAATGCCCATTTGTGCATCCCTTGATCGGCGTCATGAATGTCGCCGTCAAAGAACTGGCCATTATCAGAGTAGTACATGATCTGACCAATCGTCGAACACGCGCATTTCGGCACGACCCGATACACGACGCTTTCTGACTCGGTCATCCAGGTTCCTGGAAATCCCATTGCCGACGATACCTCCACTTGGCATATGCCAATTCGGCACTTACTGACCCCTTGGTTTGCAAAAGAGCATTAAGATTGTGTCTTTACAATGACTGTTCGGGCTATGACGAATGTACGTGGCCCTTGTGCCGCTGTTTCAGCACTTGCCCCTCAGGCTCGGACCGCCCAACGTGTCAAAAATCGCCTATATCCTGCTGTGTCACAAAGACCCCGATGCAATCATCGCACAGGCTGAAGCGCTGGCCTCCGCTGGCGACTATGTGGCGATCCATTTTGACGCCAACGCACCGCAGACTGAGTGGGACGCCCTGCGCGATGGCGTGCGCGACATTGCTGGGATTGTGCTGGCAGAGCCGCGGGTCCGCTGCGGCTGGGGGGAGTGGTCACTGGTAAAGGCCTCGCTCTGTGCGCTCCGCTCCGCCCATGCGACCTTTGAGGATGCCACCCATTTCTACATGCTTTCGGGCGATTGCTTTGCAATCAAAACGGCTGAATACGCCCATGCCTATCTTGATGCCCATGATTGCGACTGGATCGAAAGCTTTGACTATTTTGAGAGTAACTGGATCAAAACTGGGATGAAGGAAGAGCGGTTGATTTATCGCCATTTCTTCAACGAGCGCACACAGCCTCAGCGATTTTATGCCAGCTACAAGATGCAGGAGCGGTTGGGGCTGAAGCGGCCTATTCCCAAAGATCTGCAGATGATGATTGGCAGCCAATGGTGGTGTCTAAGACGGAGCACAATCGATAAGGTGCTGGCCTTTTGCGATGCGCGGCCAGATGTGATGCGCTTCTTTGCAACCACTTGGATACCGGACGAGACGTTTTTCCAGACGCTCGTTCGCCATCTTGTGCCCGAAACCGAAATCCAGTCGAGGACGCTCACGTTCTTGCTGTTCACCGACTATGGCATGCCCGTCGTGTTCCACGACGATCACCATGATATGCTGCTGTGCCAGGATTACCTGTTTGCCCGCAAAATCAGCCCGGAAGCCAAGGAATTGCGTGCACGTTTGGCAGGTTTGTATCTCAGGCAGGGGCTTTCGTTCCCAATAGTGAACGAAGGCCGTAAGCTTTTTGAGTACGTGACAACGCGGGGTCGCGTAGGGCTGCGTGCGGCGCCGCGTTTCTGGGAAACCGAAGCCTCAATCGGGCGGGACCGGGATTTGATGCTGATCGTGTCCAAGAAGTGGCATGTGGCCAAGCGGCTTTTGGCCGAACTTAACAAGATCAGCGACCTGCCCTGTGTAGAGTTCATGTTCAGCGAGGCATCGACCCCCTTGCCCGATTTGGGGGGGATTGAGCAGGGCCTTGAGAAGCGTTCACGCCACAGGCGAGCGTTGGTGCGCCTGCTGTTCGAGTATCATGGGCAAGACCGTTTGGTGATCTGCGTGGACCCGTCTGACTTCGATTTGATCGAGGATTTCTATGCCGATCGCTGCACGACACGGCTGTTAGAGATCAATAGTCTTTTCTCCGATGCCTATCTGGTGGGCCATGCCAATCGCAATGGTCTGGCCGGCAAAGAAACCGGTGAGGAAATCATGGGGCAGCTCTTGCCCACAATACGCCAAGACATTGGCTCGGAGAGCGATCGCATCAATGATGCGAATTGGCCGGGCTTTCATAGCATTTCCCAGACCAGCACAGATGAACAGATCGCCCGTACCCTGGCCAGTTTCTTTGGGCTCAGCGGCGAACAGGCGTTGCAATTGGCCCGCACGCCGAATCTATTTGACGACTAAAGCTGCGCGACAGCCACTGACGCTACGGAGAACCCATGCCTTACAGCTACGATGATCAGAACATTTTCGCAAAAATCCTGCGCGGTGAAATCCCCAACAAAACCGTTCTGGAAACCGAGCATAGCCTCGCTTTTGAAGACATTGCGCCCCAGGCACCTGTCCATGTGCTGGTGATCCCGAAAGGGGCCTATGTCAGCTTTGATGATTTTGCGCAGAACGCCCGCCCGGAGGAGATTGTCGATTATACCCGCGCCATAGGTGAGGTCTGTAAGATGACGGGCGTGAGCCTGGGTGATGGAAATGACGGCTTTCGCATGATTTCCAACGCTGGAATTGACGGCATTCAGGAAGTGCCACACCTGCACGTGCATGTGGTGGGGGGGCGCAGCTTGGGCCGCATCCTGCCCAAGGTGGGCTAAGCGGGGCAGGGCGCCGGCCGCGTTTCGTTGATCAATCGGGCAGGATTTTGCCCGGGTTCATCAGGTTTTGCGGATCAAGCGCTGTCTTGATCGCGCGCATGGTTGAGAGGGCCACGCGGTCCTTGCGGCGCGCCATTGAGTTCTTTTTGGACAATCCGATGCCATGTTCGGCCGAGAAGCTGCCATTCAGGCGCCGGACCTCGTCTTCGATCATCTCGGTGATCTGGTCTTTGCTGTGTGGCGTCAAATCCTGATCGAGCACGTTGTAATGCACGTTTCCATCGCCCAGATGGCTGACCCACAGCCTTTTCGAGGCGGGGAAGGCCTCGGCCACCCGTGCTTCGATCCGTTCCAGGAAGGTCGCCACCTTGTCGAGCGGGACGCTGACATCGGACAGGACAACAGGGCCATTGCCCATCGCGACTTCCGCCGCGGCCTCACGGGTTGCCCAAAGCGCCTGTCGCTGGGCTTCGGAGCGGGCGATCGTGGCATCGGAGACGAGCCCTTTCTCCATCATCTCGGCCAGCACGCTTTCGAGGTAGTCCACCACGGGAATGGCGCCGTCGGCGTCTGGGGTTGCATCGCGGGGCGCTGTGGCGCCCACCTCCATCAGGATGGTGATGGCGGGGGAGCCTTGCAGGGGCAGGGGGCGTTCGGGATGCATCGCGTCATGGGCGGCATGGAATTCAGCGGGCATGTATTCAAAGGCCTCCACGGCGTTGCCGGTGGCCTCCTGAAGGCGGTGCAACAGGTCAAGCGCCGTGTCGAGCTGAGGCACCGCAATAAGGGCCGTGGCATAGGCTTTGGGTGCGGGTGCTAAGCGCAATACCGCCTTCGTGATCAGGCCCAATGTGCCCTCAGCGCCAATCAAGAGATCTTTCAGGGCATAGCCGGAATTGTCCTTGTGCAGTTGCCCCATCAGGTCGAGGATTTCGCCGTTGGGCAACACTGCCTCAAGGCCCAGACACAGGCCCCGGGTCGAGCCATAGCGCAGCACGTTTGACCCCCCCGCATTGGTGGACAAAGCCCCGCCGATCATGGCCGAGCCGCGCGCGCCAAAGGTCAGCGGAAAGCACAGATCGACATCGGCGGCCGCTTCGTGCAGACGCGACAGGACAACCCCTGCATCGACAATGGCAATGCGGGCGCCGGTGTTGATTTCGTGAATGCGGTTCATCCGCTCCACCGACACCATCAGAGCCCCATCAGCATGGGTGCCCCCAGACAGGCCCGTATTGCCCGAAACAGGGACAATCGGCGTGCCGCTGGCGGCCGCTGCCTGCACGATGGCTGACACCTCCTGCGTGTTGGCCGGGCGCAACACCGCGCGCGGCTGAGAGGTGTAGGCGCCGGTCCAGTCCCGGCCATAGCGGGCGGCATCTGCGCCGGTGAGCACATGCTCGGAACCGAGCAGTTCTTGTAGCTGTTTGAGCAGGTCCATTTGGCCCCTCCGCCGTTCGGATGTCTGGCCCCATCCTTGGCTGGCCCTTGCGCTGCGGTCAACGTGATGCTGGCATCCGCCCAGCAAGACGCCGCGCAGCGGTGCCTAGCGCGCCTGCTCCACAAGCGTCAGAACGCTGGGGCCCAGGCTGTCTACGATCCGTGTTACGCCTTCGGCATTGGGATGGATGCCATCTGCCTGCATGAACGGCGCCAGGCTGGCAGCGGAGGCGTCCCCTTCGTCTGGGAACAGCCCGGAAAAGAAGTTGGGCGCAAGCAGCGTCTGGTAGGTCTCGGCAAGGTCAGGGTACATGCTGTCAAAGGCGGCCTTGTAAGCCGGGCCATAGTTGTTCGTGGCCTCCATCCCGACCAGCAAGACAGCCACGCCTTGCTCGGCAGCCTTGGCCAAAATCCCGTCGAGATTGGCCCGGGCCAGTTCCGGTGGAAGGCCCCGCAGGAAATCATTGCCGCCCAGCGTCACGATCATGGCATCCACATCGTCTGTCAGCGTCCAGTCCACGCGCGCAAGCCCGCCCGCGGTTGTGTCACCCGAAACGCCTGCATTGCGCACAACAGCACCTGCATCGGCCTGGTCCAGCCAGGCCTGCAACTGCGGCACAAATCCCTGATCTTGGGCGAGGCCGTACCCTTGGGTCAGACTGTCACCCAAAGCGGCGATCACGATGCGCCCCTGCGCATCCTTTGCAGCAGCGCCCGGCGCCAGCAGCGCAAGGCCGAAAGCCCAGATCATGGCCGCTGCCATCTTGGCAGAGCGTTTTACAACCCCATATCGAAGGTCACCCCTGTGTCCCTGCCGATCCATATGGATTCTCCCCATGACTGCTTCCCAGACTGATCCGATCCTGTCGCTCCATGATGTCACCCTCGCGCTCGATGGCAATGCGGGCCGGGTCGAGATCCTGCACGGAATTTCGCTGGAGCTTGAGCGGGGACAAACGGTTGGGATGATCGGGCCTAGCGGGTCGGGCAAGTCTTCGCTCCTGATGGTGATGGGCGGGTTGGAACGGGCCTCATCGGGGTCGGTCATGGCGCTGGGCAATGATCTTTCCGCCATGGATGAGGACGCGCTGGCCCGCTTTCGCAGGCAACATATGGGCGTGGTGTTCCAATCTTTCCACCTGATACCCACGATGACGGCCCTCGAAAATGTGGCGACGCCGTTGGAACTGGCCGGGCATGCGGATGCGTTTGCACGCGCTGAGGCCGAACTGGAAGCTGTCGGGCTGGGCCACCGCACCGGGCATTATCCGGGCCAGATGTCGGGTGGCGAACAGCAGCGCGTGGCGCTGGCCCGCGCTGCCGCGCCGCGCCCGGATATCCTTTTGGCGGATGAGCCAACCGGCAATCTCGACGGTGCCACCGGCCAGGCCATCATGGATCTGCTCTTTGGCCTGCGCGACAGGCATGGATGCACGCTTGTACTGGTGACCCATGCGCCGGAACTCGCAGCGCGCTGTGACAGGACGATCCGCTTGGCAGATGGCCGATTGGCACAGGGTCAGCGCACGGGCAGTGCCAGCGCGGAGGCCGCGGAATGAGCCGATATGCCCTCGCCTGGCGCATTGCGCGTCGGGAATTGCGCGGTGGACTGGCGGGCTTTCGCGTGTTTCTGGCCTGTCTGGCGCTGGGCGTCGGTGCGATCGCTGCTGTTGGCTCTGTGCGGGTCTCGATTGAGGCGGGCCTGACCGAGCAGGGTGCCGTTCTGATGGGGGGCGATGCCAAAGCCACCTTCACCTACCGCTTTGCCACCGAAGCTGAGCGCGCCTGGCTGGAAAGCGCGTCCGAGCGCGTCTCGGAAATTGTCGATTTCCGCTCGATGGCGGTGGTGCAAAAGCCGGAGGGCCCGCCCGAGCGCGGGCTGACACAGGTGAAGGCGGTTGATGACGCCTGGCCGCTCTATGGGGCGCCCGAGCTTGAGCCCGCGCTGGATCTTGCAACGGCCCTGGATGGGCAGGATGGCCTGCCCGGCGCGGTGATGGACCCTGTGCTCATGGGGCGGCTTGATCTGCAACCGGGGGACAGCTTCGCCCTCGGCGAACAGTCCTTCATTCTCATGGCAGCGCTTGAGCGCGAGCCTGACAATGCCGGTGGCGGTTTTGGCCTTGGGCCAAGAACACTGGTGCGGACCGAGGATCTGGCGGCGTCTGGCCTGATCGCACCGGGCACTTTGTTTGATACGGAATATCGGCTTGCCCTGCCCCTTGGCAGCGATCTGGACGCTTTGGAGACAAGCGCCGAGGCGCAATTCGCCGAAAGCGGGCTGCGCTGGCAGGATGCGCGGGCCGGTGCGCCGGGGATCACGGAATTCGTCAATCGCCTTGGCGCGTTTCTCGTGCTTGTGGGGATCGCCGGGTTGGCGGTTGGCGGTGTTGGGGTGTCTGCGGCGGTGCGGGCCTATCTGGAAGGCAAGGTTGCCGTGATCGCAACGCTCAAGACATTGGGGGCTGAAGGGCGCACGATCTTTGCTGCCTACATGATGCAGATCGGGGTTCTGGCGGCGGTGGGCATTGTGCTGGGGCTGGCCCTTGGCGCAACTGTGCCCTTCCTTGCGGCGCCTTTCTTGCAGGATCGCTTGCCTGTGCCCGCGATCGTATCGGTCTATCCCGGGCCATTGGCAGAGGCGGCGCTTTACGGGGCCCTCACGGCATTTCTGTTCACGCTGTGGCCTCTGGCACGGACCGAACAGGTGCGGGCTGCGGCCTTGTTTCGTGACATCTCAGGGGGCAGTCGGGTGTTGCCGCGCCCGATCTATCTGTTGGTGACCGCGCTTGGGCTTGCAGCGCTTGTCGGCGCGGCGGCGTGGTTCTCTGGCACATGGTACCTTGCCCTTGTTTCGGCGGCGGGCATTCTTGGAGCGCTGGTTCTGCTGGTTCTTGCCGCGGCGGGCATACGTGTTTTGTCGCGCAAGGTGGCGCGGACGCGTGCAGTGCGCGGACGCCCTGCAGTGCGCCTGGCCTTGGGCGCTGTCGGAGGCCCCTCGGGCGAGGCGGCATCCGTTGTGCTGTCGCTGGGATTGGGCCTTTCGGTCCTTGCGGCGGTGGGCCAGATTGACTGGAATTTGCGGTCTGCGATTGCCCGGGATCTGCCAGATGTCGCGCCCAGCTATTTCATGGTGGATATCCAGCCTGATCAACTTTCAGGCTTTCTGGAGCGGCTTGAAGGGGATCCGCAGGTGAGCCGTGTTGATACCGCGCCGATGTTGCGCGGCGTGATCACGCGGATCAATGGCCAACCGGCTGCTGAGGTGGCGGGGGAGCATTGGGTGCTGCAGGGGGATCGCGGTGTGACATATGCCGCGCAGCCTGACAGCCGGACGACGATCACCTCGGGCACCTGGTGGCCAGAGGATTACGATGGCCCGCCCCAGATCAGCTTTGCCGCCGAGGAAGGCGCGGAAATGGGCCTTTCACTGGGCGATGAGATGACGGTGAACATTCTTGGGCGCGATATCACCGGGACTGTGACCTCTTTCCGCGATGTCGATTTCTCGACCGCAGGCATCGGCTTTATCCTGTCGATGAACCCGTCTGCTCTGCAAGCTGCGCCACACACCCATATCGCCACGATTTACGCCGAAGAAGCGGCAGAGGCCGCCATTCTGCGTGATCTGGCGCAGGCCTATCCCAATATCACTGCGATCCGTGTCCGGGATGCGATTGATCGTGTGGCGGAGTTGCTGGCGGGGATCGCTGCAGCCATTACCTATGGCGCGTTGGCCACACTGGTGACAGGCGTCGTGGTGCTGATTGGGGCGGCGGCCGCGGGTGAGAAGGCCCGTGTCTTTGAGGCGGCGGTTCTGAAAACCGTGGGTGCGGTGCGGGGCCAGGTGCTGGCGTATTTTGCACTGCGTTCGGCCCTGTTGGGCCTTGCAGCCGGTGCTGTTGCCATGGTTGCCGGTGGTCTGGGCGGCTGGGCGGTCGTCACTTTCATCATGAATGCGAGCTTTCGGTTTGAGCCTTATTCCGCCCTTGGGATCGTTTTGGGCGGGGTGGCCATGACCACATTGGCGGGCCTTGCCTTCGCGTGGCGCCCCCTGGCTGCGCGCCCGGCCCGAGTGTTGCGCGCGCGCGAGTGACGGGGATTTTGCTTGCGGGCGTTCAGCCGCCTCCGGCGGGAGTATTTTTGCCAAGATGATGAGGCGGGCTGCGTTTGATCACAGATCAGGTTGCGTAGGGTCTAGCCCGTTGAGAGGCTGCGCCCGCATCTTGCGCAGCAGTTCCACCATGCCTGCAACTTGATGGGTGCAGGTGGCTTGGCCCTTCGCAGCTGTTGCTGCTTTGGCGTTGCCTACGGTGCCATGGGCGTTGAGATCTGAAGAGACCCAAGCCTGCGCCACGGCCCCTATGGGCGGCACCGGATTGGTTTCTGCCGCTGAGATGAAGTTCATGGCAGCGCCCATATCTACGCATTCCGGGGCGAAATCCAACATCAGCGAGGTTTCCACATCCCCGCCATGGATGCCGTAGGCCAGCTCATGGGCTGAAAACATGCCTTCCGGATGGCCGAAGCTGCCCCATTGGCAGGTGACAGCCATCATCCCCGCGCGGACACGGAGTTCGCGTCCGAGGATCTGGATCAGGGGCAGGTTGCCGCCGTGGCTGTTGACGATGACAATCTTGCGCAGGCCAGCCCGCGCCACGGACAGGCCGATCTCAATCCAGCTTTCAAGGGCGGTCTCATAGGGGAGGGTGAGCGTACCTGGCGCATGGATATGCTCGTTGGATTTGCCAATGGCCTGGATCGGCAGGATGCGGATATCCAGATCCTCAGGGCACTGGTTGCGCAGTTCGCGCAGCATGCCCTGTGCAATCATCGTGTCGGTGCCAACCGGCAGGTGGGGTCCGTGCTGTTCGATGGCAGCGGTTGGCAGCACCGCGATGACGCCTTCCGGATCCAGACCTTCGAATTCGGTTGTGCGGTACTGCGCCCAGTCAAATCGTCTGCTCATGTGGTGCCTGCATATGTCGCATCGAGCCGCGATCTGAGATAGCGGGCTCCGGTGGTGGGGGGGTATTTCGCCGGGCCGGTGCCGGGAAGAGCTTCGATAGGTGCTTCTGGATTGGGATCGAGGAAGAAGGCGACTGACCGTCTTTGGCGTTTGGGAGGCAGCACGCGGTGTGGCGTCGATCGATAGATGTCGTTCGTCCAACGCATAAGGCAATCCCCGATATTTACGGTGAACGCCCCCGGCACATGGGGAACATCGACCCAGTCGCCTCCGCGTGGTTGCACCTGTAGTCCGGCTTCGCCGTCGGTCATCAGCAAGGTGACCGAGCCGTAATCCGTATGGGCGCCCGCGCCGATCTCACCCTCTGTGCCGCGTGCAGGCGGATAATGGAGCAACCGGAGCGTGGCCAGGGGGGCTGTGAAATGCGGGGCGAAGTGGTTTGCATCAAGGCCAAGATCGGCAGAGAAGGCTTGGTGCAACGCCACACCGAGCCGGTGGCAGGCGTCAAAATAGGTCAACATAGCGTGGCGGAACTCTGGAAGTTCTGGCCATCTGTTGGGGGCGCGAAAAGGCTCGTTTGCCAGCACGCGAGGATCATCGGCTGCCATCTCGAGCCCGATGTTGAACGCTTCCTTGTGATCGCGCTGACCGGGCTGGCTGTCATCCAGGTTTTCCGATCCGAGTTGCGCCCAGCCCCGGTTCGTATGGTCAATGGCCAAGGAGCGTTTCTGGACTTCGGATTGCGAAAAGAAACGATCCGCCTGACTAAACACAGAATCGATCACTGTTTGTGGAACGCCATGCCCCGAAAGCAGAAAGAAGCCTGGCCCTCTGCAGGCGGCGGCGAGGTCACTGACAAACCCTTGCCTGTCCTCTTTGGCAAAGCGGGACCAGTCGAGAACGGGGATATCCATCATGCTTGCGCCCTTTGTTTTGAGCGCCCCGGTGACGCTGCAAAGCGATCAACTTTGCTGGCGACCTTTTGCAGATGACGGGCCCGTTGTTCGGCGCTGGTCGTATCCATAAGGTAGAGGGCGGCGAAGGTTGTCCGCTTGCGGCGATTGCACAGCAGACCAATGCCGCGCATCAAGGTCCGCTTTCCGGGCGCGCCAACGAGGCGCGTCAGCCACCAGCTTGCACCGCATGTGGTGAAGACGCCCAGCCCGGTGATATGGGTGAGGCCGGGCCGGATCGTTTCACCGTCAGCGCGTGGCATGTGAAACGCAACCTCTGGCAGCAAGACCCGGTCTAGCCACCCTTTGAGAAGGGCTGGCAGGCCATACCACCATGTTGGATAGATGAAGATCAACGTATCGGCCCATTGCAGGGCTGCGACATCTGCGGTGACCTTCGCTGTGTTTGTGTCGGTGTCGAGATAGCCTTCCCAATCTTCTCTGCTCAGTACAGGATCAAAATCATTGGCATAGAGGTCGATGATATTGGTCTCAGCGCCAGCGCTCTGCAGGCGTTCAACGACCGTATCCCGCACCGCAGCGGTAAAGCTCTGGGGCGACGGGTGACAATAGATGATCAGCGCGCGCATGTCAGAGGGCTTCCATTTCCTGGGACACGCGTGTGAGAAAGGCTGCGCGTTTCTGCTGTGTCGCCCGGTTCATATCATAGAGCGCTAGGTATCGCATTTTTTCTGGTCTGCAGACATGCCAAACGGCTCGTGTCACGCATTTCCTTGGGGGATCTCCGCACAGACGCGCCCGCAAGCGCGTGCCGCCATAGGTTGTGACAGCGGCCAATTTCTTGATCTGGGTCAGGTTAGGCCTGACTTTGCCATTTTCCAGCCGGAAGGACACGCCAGGCAGAAAGACCCGGTCAAGGAAGCCCTTCAAAATTGCGGGATACCCAAAATTCCAGACAGGGAAGACCATGACCAAGGCGTCTGCAGCTCTGACGCGGGCGACGTAATCTGCTACTGGCGCAATGTTTGGACCCACTTCGTGATAGTCACGGCGCTCCGCGTTGCTCAGCACCGGATTGAACCCTTCTGCGTTCAGGTCGCAGTCGTCTACCTCCCAGTTTCGGGCACGGAGGCGATCAACAACTGTTGTATGCAGGGCAGATGAGAAACTTTCCTCACAAGGGTGGGCAAATAACACTAAGGCACGCGTCATTGGCCCGACCGGGTTCTGTTTGCAGAGGTATCAAATGGCGCCTCCGGCGGGAGTATTTTTGCCAAGATGATCGAAGCTTCGTAAGATAGAATTAACTTTGGTAGGTGACTACTGCGTGTGCGGTACAGGCTGGAGAGCCGATGGCCGCCCAAGGTGATGTAACGCAGCCAACTCTGTTTGGCGTGGACCCACCCGCCCTCGGCTCCATTGGGCTGTCCCTCACAGGGCCGAGGGCGCTTTTCCCGATCATCTTGGCGCAAATACTCTCGGGGGGGCCCGAAGGGCGGGGGGCAGACAGCCCCCCTCGTTGACCATCTGCTCATTCCGCCGCCTGTAGTTTTGGATAGGCATACATCCGGCTGTAATCCCAATCTGGGTCGTCCCAGGCAATCATCTTTCCAGGATTGAGCAGCCCGCGAGGATCGGCTTCCTGCTTAAAGCGCAATTGGCGATCATCGACCGTTTGCCGCCCACCTTCCTCGAGCGTGTACCTATGGGGGTTGAAGACCATCGCGCCGATGTCTTCGTGATAGGCAATGATTTCGTCGAGGCGCTCTTCACTGGTGAATTTTACCAAGGTTAGGCCAGCATACATCACCTTTCCGCCTTCGCGCAGCACCTCAAGGTGTTGCAGGCAATCTTCAGGGAACTTCGCGCGGATCTGAGCAATTTTCTCCAGGTAGTCGGGGAACGCGTAGCGCACTTGAAGATAGGTGATAGAGGGATCCACTTTCAGGGCACGTAGCGTGGTGTGGTTCCAGCCATACTCAAAGACGGGCCCCGGTGTTCTGTCCCACCCGGTTTCATCGTCCGAACGATAGATCAGTTTTGCGCCCTCGCGCCGGGCGAGAAATGTTTCGAAAGCATCCATGGAATGGGGCGCCACCATAAGGGCAACCAGATGGTCGCCGGGTGACACATGGGGTTTGACGCGTTGGAAATAGTCATGGGCCACGGGCGCTTCGAACACGGTGGCCAGCTTGATCAGGATGCCGTCTTCTTCGGCGACATCACGACCGAGCTCGGCGGCTTTTTCGAAGCTGTCTGTCGTGACAAACAAGCCTGTCCAATCGTAGGCCGGCGCAAGCGGCATTTCGATTTCGGTGATAATCCCGTTTGTGCCATAGGCGTGGGACACGCGGGCCAACTCCTCCCCCGTAAATTCCAGCACGCGCGGCTCTTCCTCCATCGTCACCACGCGCAGGCGAATGATATTCCCCAGATCACGCAGGCTGCCCCAGGTGCAGGACCCCACGCCGCCAGATCCGCCCGCGATAAAGCCCCCGATCGTTGCGGTTGCCCAAGTGGACGAGAACATGCGCAGTTCCTGCCCACTGTGGGCGATACATTGGGCATCCAGGTCTTTGAGCAAGCAGCCCGGTTCCACGATCACACGGCCAGGCAAGATTTCTTTCACCCGGTTCATGTTCTTGAGATGCAGGATGCAGCCGCCCTCCAGGGGCATGGCCTGGCCATAGTTGCCTGTGCCCGCCCCGCGTGTTGTCACGGGCACATTGGCCGCATAGCAGGCCTTGAGGATTTCGATCACTTCAGCTTCGGAATTGGGAGCCACGGCGAAATCCCCGACCACGTGATCGAGCCGCGCCTTCAGCACTGGCGAGTACCAGAAGAAATCCCGGCTTTTGGCCCGGAGGGAGACGGGATTTTCATCGATCTCCAGGTGCTTCAGGGCGGATTTGGCAGCTGCAATATCGGCGGTCATGGTGTCTCCATCAGTCGGTCCAGTTCGGCATAGTCCGGCAGGCGCGTGTCGAGCACGGCACCATCTCGCAAAACGATCCGGTCACTATGGGGGCGGGCGTGCAGCTCGGTCCAGCTGCGGGCGTTAAAGATGATCAGGTCAGCCGGTGCGCCGGCGGCAAGCGAGGTTTCGCGGAAGCCGCAAATCTGCGCCGGGGTGGCCGAGACAGCGCGGGGCCAGTCTGCCCGACCATGGTCCAGATGTCCGATCCGCGTGGCCATGCGCATCACTTCCAGCATGTCCAGATCCCCATAGGCGTAGAAAGGATCGCGCGTGTTGTCAGAGGCAAAGGCCACGGGGATGCCGCGTTCCACCATTTCCTGCACCAGTGTGATGCCGCGCTGGCGCGGTGTGCGCCCGGCATGGCGATCCTGCAGGTAGAGATTGCATAGGGGAAGGGACACCACGCTGATCCCTGCCTTGGCAACGAGGTCGAGCGTATCGAGCGCACGCGCTTCATCCTGCGAGGAGAGTGAGCAGCAATGGCCAACGGTGACCGGGGCGTCAAAGTCCGTCTCCAGGATGATCTCGGCGATGCGGCGCAGGGTTTCGACAGAGGCGTCCATCGTTTCATCCACGTGGAAATCAACGGGAAGGCCACGTTTGACAGCGTGATCCAGAAAGCCTGTGAGAAGCCTGTCGAAGCCCTCGACAGGATAGGTGACAACGCCCAGCACGCCGCCGCTTTCGGCCACGAGGTCGGCCGTGTGGGGAAACGCGCCGTAGAGGTCCATCCGGTCTATTCCCAGAAGGCAGCAGGCCTGCAGGTCGATCCGGCCGGCCCAAGCGTCGCGCAGCGCACGGAAGACTGGCCATGAGATGTCATCCTGCGGCGGAATACTGTCGAGATGGGTGCGGATCGCGCGGGTGCCGTGGTGGTAGGCGCAGCGCAGGGCAAAATCTGCCCGCATCTGCACATCAGAGGCGGTCCAATGGGCCGTGCGATCGGCGCCAACGCTCGTGAGTGCGCCCATGAATGTGCCATCGGGATTGGGGCTGCGGGCCCAGATATGCCCCTTGTCGAGATGGGTGTGCATGTCCACGAAGGCGGGCAAGGCGAGGGCGCCCGCCATGTCGACCGCCAAGGCCTGCGGCCCGGACAAACGGCCCTCGGCATCGATCGACAGATCGCAGCGTACAAGATCCCCCTCCTGGCCCAGCAGGCAGGCGGGTACTGACAGGTTCTGCAATGTGATCGGGCCCGAGGGCAGGTTGCGGAACGCCATGGGTCAGCCCTCTCGGCTGAGGGCACTTTCGTGCCATTTGCGCAGCATCAGGTGCGAGAAGATCGACAGGGCCGCAAAGATCATCACCCCCATCGCGGCAACCAGAGAAAGGGCTGCGAACATGCGCGCGATATTCAACCGGTAGCCTGCTTCCTGAATGCGGAATGCCAGCCCCGATCCGATCCCGCCTGTCCCTGCGACGAGTTCGGCGACAACCGCGCCGATCAGCGACAGGCCGCCTGCGATCTTAAGCCCGCCAAGAAAATAGGGCAGGGCCGAGGGCAGTTGCAGCATGGTCAGCCGTTGCCACCGGTTGGCGCCGTAAATGCGGAACAGATCGCGCAGGTTGTGATCCACGGAATTGAGGCCCAGCGTGGTGGAAGACAGCACCGGGAAGAAGGCCACGATCCACGCACAGAGCAACATGCCCGCGATCTTGCTGTCCACGTAGATGAAGATCAGCGGGGCAATGGACACGACAGGCGTGACCTGCAGGATGACGGCATAGGGATAGAACGACAGTTCCAGCATCTTGGATTGATTGAACAGGATCGCGAGCCCCGCGCCCCCTAGCACGGCAAGGCCAAGGGCAAGAATGGTGATCCGGCCTGTCAGAAGGGCTGCATCCCATAAAATATCCCAGTCCCCCGTCAGGCTGTCCCACACGCGGGCCGGGCTGGGCAGGATGTAGTGAGGGATCTCATTCCAGACCACGATCCTGTCCCACAGAACAATGGCCAGAATGGCCATGGCAAAGGGCAACACCCATTTTGCAGTCTTTTCAATCCTGCGGGTGCGGGCGCGCTTTGCCTCTTCGGCATCGGGTGCCGAAATCTGCGGCTGCGGCTGTGGTGAACTGTCGGCAAGGGTCATGGCTGTGTCACCAGATTGGCTGCGCTGAGATATAGACGTGCAGTGCGGTGTGCGGCTTTCGGGGAAGAAGGCTGTGTTTGCACGGGTGCGGCAGGCCGCGTTGCGCTGGGAAAGGTCATGCGGCCTCCATTGCGTCTTGCAGGGCTTCGGAGGCTTGTCGGCAATAGGCCGCATAGTCTGCGGAGGTGCGAAAGACCTCATCCCGGGGGTAGGGGGCTGCCACCTGCACTTCGCGGATGACGCGGCCGGGCCGGGCGGCCATGACGACGATCCGATCAGACAGGAACACACTTTCGAATACCGAGTGGGTGACAAAGACCACCGTGCACCCAATCCGTTCTTTCAGGGCGAGCAGGTCGTTGTTCAGTTTGAAGCGGGTGATTTCGTCTAGGGCGGCAAAGGGTTCGTCCATCAGGATCAGCCTTGGCCGTGTCACCATTGCCCGGGCGATGGACACGCGCATCTTCATCCCGCCGGACAGTTCGCGCGGGAAGGAGTCCTCAAACCCCTCCAGCCCGACCAGCGCCAGCGCTTCCTCCACCTCTGCCTGGACGGCCTTCTGGCTTTTGCCGCGCAGGCGGAATGGCAGGGAGACATTCTTTCCGACGGTCGCCCAGGGCATCAATGTGGGCTCTTGAAACACGACGCCCAGATCGCCCTTCTGATAGCCGCCGGCCCACTCGATCCGTCCGGCGGTGGGCGACAAAAGCCCCGATAGCAGGCGCAGCGCTGTCGACTTTCCGCAGCCAGATGGGCCCAGCAGGGAAATGAAATCACCCTCGTTGATGTTCAAAGACATGCCCGACAAAGCCTGCACTACCCCCCCAAATACCTTGTCCACATTTGCCATCCGAAGCACCGGGGAGCGTTGATCTATGGCGGGTAGGGGCATTCACAGGTGTCCTCTCGAAAGGGGCGGCGATCGAAATGGGGCAGGCGGCGACCGCAGAGGAAAGCTCCCCGGTCGCCGCCTTGATGTGCACGCCCCTTTTGCCCTTGGCGCAGGGGCGCGGTGTGCTCAGACGGGTTTACTCAGCGGGTTTGATATCCATGCCGACGCCCTTGTTCGCAAAGGCGGTAGAGAAGCTGGCCTTCCAGTCGAGATCCTCTTCAATGACCCCGGCGGCAACCATTTTGCCATAGAAATCGCCCACCTTTTCCTCGGTGATCGCGCCAATGCCCATGGTCTCTGCATCGCCTGAGACCACGATGCCGTTCTCAAGCATCTTTTCGATGGCATAGGCGATCTTGTCGTCGCCCATATCGGGGTTGTCTGCTTTGATCAGTTCGTTTGCGGCTGCGTTGTCCCCGTAAAGATAGTTGTACCAACCCGTCAGGGAGGCATCGACGAAACAGGCCACCTCTTCGGGGCTGCTTTCAATTGTACCCGCCATGGTCTCAATCGTTGTGGCGTAGGTAGAATAGCCCGCATCGGCGATCAGGAAGACATTGGGTGTGAACCCGCCCTCTTTCTGCACTACAAAGGGCTCGGAAGACAGGTAGCCCTGCATGCCGGTATTCTTATCCGCCAGGAAGGGTGCGGGGTTAAAGGTGTAGGGCACGCGCTGCTCTGGGGTGAAGCCGTGCTCTGCGATCATCCACTGATAATAGCTGGTGTAGCCATTGTCGCCGATCAGCAGTGTGAGATCCTTAAGATCGTCCCAGCTGCTGGCCGTCTCGGGATGCGCAACGATGACTTGCGGGTGCTTTTGGAAAATCGCCGCCACGGAGACGACGGGAATGCCTTCCTTTACCGCGTTGAAGGCCTGCAGCATGTCGCCGCCCATGTGATAATCGATCCGGCCTGCCAGCAGCAAAGCCCGGTTGTTGACCTGCGGCCCGCCCGAGACGATCTCAACGTCAAGCCCGCAAGCAGCGTAGGTGCCATCGGCGACGGACTGGTAGAAGCCGCCATGCTCTGCCTGCGCAAGCCAGTTTGTACCAAAGACAACTTTCTTGAGATGTCCATCGGCAGCGGCGCTGGTGGCGGCGGCTGCGAATGCCAGAATGGCTGTGGCAGTGGCTGTGTATGAGGTCATGAGAAGCGCTCCCTGAGTTGCAGTTGACGTTGGCCAAGAGCGTAAATGTCGCTGCTCAGACAACGGCGATTCTTCGTCCATTGTGCCTTGTTATGCGGCAAATTGCGCGACTTCTTGGCCGGAATCTCCGCGACCGCTTGAAAAATAGGCAAATTTAGGGAGCTTTAGGGGATCAAGATCGGGCCCGGATGGCAGTTTGAGCTGGCATGGGAACGGCGCGGCAGGAGGGTTTTGGGATGACAGCACGCAGTATCACACCGGCCGGTATTCGCCCGCCCTTCGGACGCTATTCCCACGCCCGGGAGGTCCCGGCCCATTGGCGCACGCTGGTTCTGTCGGGGCAGTTGGGGGTGGATCGCGAAGATAATGCGCCGGCGTCCGCTGGCGCGCAGGCGGATCTGTGTTTTTTCAACATTGGTGAGATCCTCAAGGCAGGCGACATGGGGCCGGGCGACATCATCCGGGTGACGGGATACCTGACAGACATAGCCGACAGGGTCGCCTACATGGCTGCGCGCGACAGGTTTCTCGCGGATGTTCCCGAGGCCTGCCTGCCTGCCTCAACCTTGCTTGTTGTCGCGGGCCTTGCGCGCGCTGACCTGAAAGTCGAGGTCGAGGTGATCGCTGCTGCACCCTAAACATGCAGACGTCGTTGCCGAGGGTTCCGCTTTCTCTGGCGGGCAGGCTGGCGTAGACAGTCCACATGCGATTTAGCCTGTCTGCCCTGTCTGATCTGCCTGCGCTGCCCTTCGATACGATCATCGATGCGCGGACCCCTTCCGAATATGCCGAGGATCACATCCCCGGCGCCATTAATCTGCCTGTTCTGTCTGACGAGGAACGGGCGCGGGTGGGCACGATCTACGTCCAGGACAGCCCGTTTTTGGCCCGCAAACTGGGCGCAGCGCTGGTGGCGCGCAATGTCGCCCAGCATTTGGAGGGCCCTTTGGCGGACAGGGAAGGCGGCTGGCGCCCGCTTGTCTATTGCTGGCGCGGAGGGCAGCGGTCGGGGTCATTTGCGACCATCCTGCAGCAGGTGGGCTGGCGTGTGTCAGTGCTCGAGGGGGGCTATCAGAGCTACCGCCGGCAGGTGGTTTCGCAGCTCTATACCGATGTCTTTCCAGCGCCGGTTGTTTTGCTGGACGGCAATACCGGCACCGCCAAAACGGACATTCTGCACGAGGTCGCCCAGCTTGGATGCCAGGTGATCGATCTCGAAGGCTTGGCCAATCACCGCGGCTCGGTCCTGGGGCCGCGGCCGGGTGGCCAGCCCTCGCAGAAGATGTTTGAGAGCCGACTTTCGGCCCTTGTGGCCGGCCTTGTGCCGGGCCAGCCGGTGCTCATCGAGGCCGAAAGCTCCAAGGTTGGGGATTTGTTGGTTCCCCCCAGCTTGTGGAAGGCCATGCAGCAGGCGCCGAGGATCACGGTCACCGCCAGTGTTGCGGCCCGCGCGGATTATCTTGCGGCGGCCTATGGGGATCTGGTCGAGGATACGGCGGCCCTGTTTCAGCGTCTTGAAAAGCTGGTGCCCTTTGTCGGCCATAAAACAGTCTCTGGCTGGCAGTCTCTGGCGCGCGGCGGAGCCTATCCTGAACTCGCACGGCAATTGATCGAGCAGCATTATGACGGGCGCTATGAGAAGGGCCGACCCGAGGGCATCACGGCTTTGGGCGATGATCTGCCCATAGATTTGGATCCTGACGGCAGGGCCCGGGCCGCGCGCCGGATTGCCGACCGGTTGCGCTGCTTTCCGGGCTAAGGTCTGGCTGCGGAAGGGCCGATCTTTTGGGGCCAATCTCTTGGGGCCAGTCTGTAAGGGCTAGTCTTCCAGCGTGATTGACAGCGCCTGCGCTGCCGCCCCTTTGCCGGGCGCCCGGACGTCTCCGATGATGGCGGCGTGGGGTGCCCCCGCGCCGTGAAGCGCCTGCAGCAGGGACGCGGCACGCGTGCTGGGCACAGCCGCCAGCAATCCCCCTGCTGTCTGCGGATCACAGAGCAAGGCTGCCGTTGCATCCGTATCCGCAAATTCCAGAACCCCGGCGAGCGCGGCCCGATTGGCGGGAAACAATGAGGCGCGCAGCCCTTGCTGTGCCAGAGTTTCTGCGCCCGGGTAAAACGGCAGGGCATCGCGGTGCAGGGTTGCGCAGAGGCCAGAGGGCGCAAGCATTTCCCACAAGTGGCCCGCCAGTCCAAAACCGGTCACATCGGTCATCGCCAGGGCATCGGGCGCGAGCACAGCAGCGGCGTTGCCTTGGCTTTGCCCCATCTGTTCAAGCGCGTTTAGCAGGTCTTCGCCCCGGGCGCGGCCCTGCATTTCGGCGGCCAGCAAAGTGCCTGCCCCCAAGGGACGGGTCAAAATGAGCGACAGCCCGTCATGGGGGATCGCTTTGGGCACGGCCCTATCTGGCAGCAGGCCAGTCACCGTAAATCCGATGGTCAACTCGCTGCCCTCAGAGCTGTGCCCGCCCACGATTTCTGCGCCCTCGGCCCCGAACACCTCAGCGGCGGTGGCCATGATCTCGCGCAGGCTGGCGGCCTGCATCCGCTCGGACTGGCGCGGCAGGATGATCGAGGCCAATACGCCCTGAGGGGCCGCGCCCATGGCCCAGACATCCCCCAGCGCATGGATCGCTGTGATCCGGGTCTGGGTGGCAGGATCAAGGGTGAAGCCGCGCAGGTGATCGGTCGACAGCACCTGTGTGACTGCGCCCATGCGCAACACCGCCGCATCATCGCCGCTGCCTGCCAGCACGTCATCGCGGGCGGTGCGCGGCAGCGCCGAGACCATGTCGCGCAAGGGGGCGGGGCCCAATTTTGCGCCGCAGCCACCGCAGGGGGGCTGTTGGCCCATGCGCTGGGCAACCCCCTTGGCGGCATTGGCCGGGGCGCGCGGAGCTGGCATGGGGGGGAGTTCTGCGAACTGCGCCATGAAGCGGCGATCGATCCGGTCTTTCCAGCGCCACAGCCCCGCGCCAGAGGGGCCAAATCCGCGCCAATCAGCCACGGCGCGTGTGTCGCCCAGCGAGATCAGTTTCAGAAAGCTGCGCTGTGGCCGATACCGTTTGCGCTGCTGGCCGATCAGGTCAGCCCGCAGGTTCCAATCCAGCGTTGGGGCCTGGCGCACCGCGAACACGCCCGCCTTGGGGCGCGGTGCAAAGCCCATATGGGCGCAATCGCCCGACAGGAAGATGGCCGGGTCCGTGACAGACCGCAGCGTGTGATCGACCACCGGATAGCCGTCCACATGGTCCAGCCCGATCTCTGACAGCCAGCCATGGGGCCGCGCGCCGGCTGCGCCTGTGACGAAGCTGGCTTCAAGCGGGGGCTGCCCATCGGCAAAGCGGAGGCCTAGGGCTGTCACCTCAGCCACCTGAGCATGCGCGTGCACGGCGATTCCATCGCGGTCCAATTGGCGGTGCAGGCGGGCCCGCACCGATGGGCTGACGCCCTGCAATGCGGCGCCCGCATCCACAATGCTGACCGAGATACCCTGCGCGCCCGTGCTGCGCAGGCGGTGGCGCATGGCCATGGCCAGCTCAACCCCGGCAACGCCGCCGCCGATCACAGCGACTGCGGGCTGCGCCGTGCCTGCCGCCACCTTGGCCACAAACGCATCCCATTGCGTGGCGAAGCTGTCCAAGGGCTTTGCGGCCACTGCGTGGGCGGCAAAGCCGGGCAGATCTGGCATGGCGGATGTCACGCCGATATCGATCGACAGCACATCATAGGGGATCGGTGGGCGCCCGGGCACGTGCACTGTTTTGGCGGACCTGTCCACATGGGTGGCCGCGCCGACCACGAGCCGGGCGTTGGCGAAGCGGGCCAGCCGGACAAGATCAATCATCAGATCGTCGCGCGTGTAATGACCGGCAATATGGCCCGGCAACATCCCGGAATAGGGCGCGGTGGGGCCGGGATTGACCAATGTCAGCCGTACCCCCGGCACAGGTTTCATGCCCCATTTGCGCAGCACAAGGGCGTGTGCATGGCCGCCGCCGATGAACACGAGCTCCTTGGTCAGGGGGATAATACTGTCCATTGCTGCTCTCTCCGCTATCTCACTGCTCATAGAACCGCTGCCTGAGTAAAGACCATGGATCACACCGTCACAATCTCGCGTGCACCTTTGCGCCTGCGCAGGGGCCGCCTTGCCCGGCCCGTGGCGGGCGTGATTGGGCTGGCTGCGATCCTCTGGGCGCTGATCAATCTGCTGGCGGCCTCGGCGCCGCTGGAGCGCACGGAGCTTGATCTTGACGGCACCCCGGCCACGTTCACCGTCTTGCCGGATATGCCGCCCGCGCCGTTGGTGGTTGTGACCCATGGCTTTGCCGGGTCACGCCAATTCATGGAGGCCTTCACCCTGACGCTGGCCCGCTCTGGCTATGCCGTGTTGGCCTTTGATTTCATGGGCCATGGCCGCAACGCCCAGCCCATGGGCGGAGATGTCAACAGCATCGAAGGCACGACGCGAATGCTGATGGACGAAACCGCCCGGGCCATGTCAGCAGCGCGGGCCCTGCCGGCCGTGGATGCGGAGCAGGGGGTTGTTCTGCTGGGTCATTCCATGGCGACGGACATCATCACCCGCGAAGCGCTGCGCAATCCGGATGTGGAGGCGGTTGTCGGGATTTCCATGTTCAGCCAAGCTGTCACCCCAACGGAGCCTGCGCGCTTGCTGATGGTGTCGGGCGCGTGGGAGCCGCACCTGCGTGCCTTTGCACTGGAGGCGGTGCGCAGCGTTGCCCCCGATGCTGAGGAGGGAAGCACAGCGGTGGCGGGGGATGTTGTCCGCAGGGCCGTCGCAGCCCCGCGCACTGAACATGTGGCGGTGCTTTATTCCGGCGTCACCCTGCGGGAGGCACGGGCCTTCATTGATGACACCTTTGGCCGGACAAGCACGGGCCCGATTCTGCGCCACGGCCCATGGGTGGCGCTGCTGCTGGGGGGCATTTTGCTGCTGGGCTGGCCGGTTTTGAGCGGCGTGGCCGGATGGGCCGGAGCACGTGCTGGCTATGTCCCGGCCCCAGCGCCTGGCTGGCGCGCGCTGGCTGTGAGCACGCTTGTGCCGGCCTTGATGGTGCCGATCGCGCTGAGCTTTGTTGACGTGCGGATCCTGCCTGTGTTGGTGGCGGATTACCTGGCCCTGCATATGGCGCTCTTTGGGGCGCTCCAACTTGGGTTACTGCGGGCGATGGGCCACCGCATGCCGCCGGGCCCGATCTGGCCTGCGGCTGTGCTCGTGCTGTGGGGGATTGGTGTCTTTGGTGTTGCGATGGACCAGTTCGCAGCCGCCTTTGCCCCGAATGGGGTCCGGCTGCTCATCATTGGTGCCGTGGCGTGCGGCGCTGTGCCCTACATGCTTGGCGATGCGCAGGCCAGCGCCGGGGGGCGTGCGCCACTGGCCCAACGCCTGTTCCTGCGGTTTGGCTTTCTGGTCAGCTTAGGTCTGGCGGTGGCGCTGGATTTCGAAGGGCTGTTTTTCCTGGTGATCATCTTGCCGGTGATCGTACTTTACTACCTCGTCTATGGCAGCATGGGCGGCTGGGTTGGCCGACGTGCAGGCCCCGTTGCAGCGGGGCTCGGCCTTGGTCTGTGCCTTGCTTGGGCGCTTGGGGTCAGCTTCCCGCTCTTTGCGGGCAGCGCAGGCTAGCAGCAGCACAGGTGCCGATGGCTTTGTCGAAGTGCTAGGCCCGACGACCGGGGGCTCAGGGCGCCACCCAATGCCCGGCCCAGTCATCCCCGCGTTCAAAAACGGCTCGGTAGTGCAACTCTGGCCCGAGCCAGAGCACATCAAGGCGCGCAATCTCCAACGTCAGGACACAAAAGCGGGCAGGCACTTCGCTGGGGGCAAAGGCAGCAGGTGCGGCGATTGCCTTGCCCGGATGCGGCGTGCCGCCATAGACGCGGCGGGCTGCGGCTGGTACGCGATCCCATTCCTGCTCTGTGCCGCTGCGGGCCTGCAGCGCTCCCTCTGCACGGATCTGCAGCTTTGCGCGGGCGTCCCAGACAAGGGCTGTTGCGCCCGGCTCACGGGTCAACTCAGCCACTTTTTGTGATTCTGCATCCGTGTGCATCTCGAGCCGTCCGCCCGATGCATCTGCCCCGCGCAGAACAACAACCCGGGCTTTCGCAGCCCCGTCGAGCCCCACCGTGGAGAGCACCGGGTTGCGCGCTGCGGCGCGCCTGTCGGCCACCCCCCGTGACAGGCGTTGCCATACAGCGTTTCGGAAGGCATCCAGATCCTTTGGGCTGTCCATGGGCAGTCTCCTCTTGCTGTGAGAAAGATAGGTGCCGGCGCATGGATTTCAGGCGACTTTCCCGCTTGACGGCTGTCACAGGCTGGCTTAAACGGCTGCCCACCGTGGCGGTATAGCTCAGTTGGTTAGAGCAGCGGAATCATAATCCGCGTGTCCGGGGTTCAAGTCCCTGTACCGCCACCACTTCTTCCCCCCTCCCTTGCTTGAGCGTGCCTGATCGCTAGGCGCAGCTTAGTGCGGCGGCTTTTGGGGAGCTTAGCCTGCCATTGGATCAACGCACTCTGATCCGCGCTTCAAGGGCACAGATCAACGCGCGCCCTGCGGTGTCACTGCCATTTGGCAAGTGCTGCAAGTGTGTCGACCAGTTTTTCGGGCTGCTCGAAAATCGACAGTTGTGCGGTCCCTTCCAGAGAAACCAACTCCGCATTGGGTTGAGTGACGACAAAATCTTCAATTCTCTCGTGGAGGAACATCGTGTTTTCGGTGCCATGCACGAAATGAACGCTGTGTGTTTCACATACGCGAGCCAGAAGGCCTGACCAATCGCTGGCCCAGCGTACGACATCCTCGACCAACCGATCGCTGTCATCGAAGGAATGGGCGATGATGCGCCGGGTCAGATCATAGGCGGCCCGGTCTGTCCGTGTGAGTTGCTGGTCAATCGGGCTTTCGCTGAAGAAGTAATCCACGACGCTTGCCTCCCCCCGGGCTGAGCGCCGGAAATTGGCGGCAACGAGGCGGTGCGGCAGATACAAGATATTTGGGAAATATCGTGCCGGTGCCATGGTTCTGCGGATGCCCTTTGGCAGGGCTGTGATATCGGCCCGGTCGCGGAATGGAACGCCGGTATCCACTAGGCACACACTGCTGACCCGATCGGGAAATGCCCTCGCAAATTCCAGCGCATACAGGCCACCGGAGGCTTGGCCGGCAACAACGGCCTGCTTGAGCCCCAATAAATCCATCAACGCCGCATAGGTGGGGGCCATAGCCTCGGGGCCCGGACGCCCTTCTATGGTCTCAGATTGCCCTGAGCCCGGTTTTAAAGGCGCAATGACCCGCAGTCCGGCGTGGTAGAGAGCGCGGCGCAAAGCCAGCGTCAGTTCCGGCGGGTGCGTTGATTGCAACAAGAGGATCGGCTGTCCCTCCGTTGCGCCGTATTCGATATACTCCACCCGCTTGCCTTGCAGGGTGACAACCTGAGAAACGATCCGTTCGGCGCGGCTTTCCTCTGCCTGTGGGCCACGGATGGGCGTATAGGATGCGGGCTCCATCCCGCTGAGCGTCGCCAGAAACAATGCCAATTCCGTTTGGCCCGTAATTCCCATCTGCGAAAAGACGCGGGATAGCTGCGTGCGCACAGTTCTGATCGAGCGGCCACGCCGCTCCGCAATTCCTTTGACAGATCCGCAGGCGACAAAGCTCTCCAATGTTTCGATTTCGGCATGGGTCAGGCTGAACGCCTCTTGCAACAATTGGCCAGTCTTTTCCGTCCAGCGTGGCTTGATCAGCATGACGTAGAGCAGTGGGCCGCCCTCGGGCGATGCGGCTTCACCGTCTACATGCCCTGCCAGCGCAGAGACCACTTCGTTTTCACCGGGCAAGTTCAGGCCAATGATTGCCTGCGCGGCCACATCATTGGCCATCGCCAGACTGGAAAACCGTGTTGCATCTGCCGGGGTCGCGAATAGCGCAGAGAGGTCTGCGTTTACGGTTGGGGTTTCCAGAACGTCCCAGCGGC
>JAKVBK010000070.1 GCA_022447275.1 Oceanicola sp.
TCTTGGAATGCTTGCGCACAAGCGTCTGGAAGAAGCTCTCATCGGGAATCCAAGCGCGTTTGAAGAACCGGACATATTCTGGGCGATCTGGATCCAGCAGGATGGCAGCCAACGTTTTTCGGGTGAGGCACCACCATTGGCTGCCAAGATGGGGCACGAGGCCCTTGGGAAGCTTGCGTTTCATGTTGAGCTTGCGCTGCCAGTTAAGCCATCCCTCAAAGAGGGTGCGCTGGCGCGCGAAAGAAAATGGGAAGCGGCGTGTGAAGCGTTCTTCCTCTAGTCCGCCCTGAACCCAGCCGTAGCGCCTGAAATCCACGCTTTCGATGTAGTCTCGCCCGGGATTCGCGGCGAGATAGTCTTTCAGCTCTTCTAAGGGGCGTAGGGGCAGGCAAGCGCCCGAAGCCAAATAGACATGTTGCACGCCCGGAAAGCTTTCCAGCAGCAGTTCGGCCGCATCCAGCGTGGCCCCAACCAACCCCCAGGTGCCCCAGTCACAACTGCGCCGTGGCGCCCACCGAATGGCACCGATGTCAGACAGGCTGGCCCGGAAGGCATCAAATTCCGCCTTCGGGACAGACGCATCGCAATGGATCACGATTGGGCAATCGGCTTTCGCGAAATGGCGTGCCACCTGCGCGGCCCTGTCCAAGGCCGTGTGCGCCAGCATGATGATCCCAAGGCTCATGCCCAATTCCCCGGCGAGATGAGCCCGAGGATTTCGAGCTGGCGCCAATTAATGTAGCGTTCCGAGAAACGGCACCATAGATCGGGCTGTTGGCCCACCGTTTCATGGTAGGCCCGGTATTCCCGCGAGCCCTTGTAGTGCTGCTTGCGGACCAATTCCTCGGCGGCCTTTTCCTTGAATGTGTGCAGAAACTTGGTGTGCAGCAGGGCGCCGGAGGGAAGTTCGCCGCCTTCCCGGTCGTAGACGTGGTTCAGGGCGCGCGGCAGGGCCATATGCGTGCTGTCCACATAGGCATAGGAACGATGCCATTTGATCAGCGGGATCTTGTTGACGGATGGGGCTTTGGCGGGGTCATTGGAAAAGAAGATGCGCCCCCGTGGCCCGCCCTGAATCCAAAGATTGTGGTATTCGGGATTGCGCGACAGCATGTAGTTGCCCGCGTCGAACCAGCAGGCGATCTCAAGCGGATCCTGACCCTCTGCGTAAGGCTGCGCGTCAAAGGGGCCCTTGGGATACATGTCGAGCATGAGCGCGGGATAGGATTTCCGACGATAGGTATCCAGATGGTCCGTCAGTGCCTTGAGCGGACGCGTGTCACAGAACGGGTAGACCAGGAATTCGTCTGGATCGACTGTAAGGCACCAATGCCCATGCCCGTAGCGCCGCGCCAGCCCGTTCAGCCAATCCGCACCAAACCGGGACCGGCGATACTGGCTTGCGGTGTGCCAGACGGAGACATCAGGCTGGTCCGCCAGGAACTCGCGCGAGCCGTCGCTACTGTCATTGTCGACAATCAGGAAATGGTCGATCCCGCGGTCGCGGTAGTATTGCAGAAAGTAAGGCAGCCGGATGCGTTCATTGCGCAGGGTGGTGAGGACCAGCGTATCGCCCTTGCGGATCTTTGATGTTCGTTTGACGACGGGTGTCAGTTCCCGGCGTTTGCGAAGCGCTCGGATCAGAAGCCGCTTGCGACGCAGCCTCATCTGGTATGCTTTGACCCAGCTCACAAAAGGTTCCTGACCCAATCCATATGCTGTGTATTAAGCCAACAAGCTTAATACGCGGCTTCCCCACCTTCCTGCATACTGCGTATGCGCCGGAAACAATATGATAATTTTGATGTAATTCCTGCGCTGTGATGGATTGGTCTACAGAACGGCTTAGCGCCAAGTTCCGCGTGTCATCAGCCCCAGTTCTTCCAATTGTTCCCAACCGGCGTAGCGCTGTGTGCGTGGATGCCAAAGGTTGGGGCCGTGGGTGACAGCCGTGCGATAGTCTACATAGCGGTTGGGATGGGTGAAATGTTCTTGCCGCGCGGTGTCTTCTTGGGTGCGCGCGATCACATCTGGCAGGAATTTCGTGTGGAGCAACACCCCCGTTGGCCGCCCATCGCGGGCGTCAAACACCCGGTTGAGCCGCCGAGGCAATGCAAAATGCATTGAGCTGACATAGCAAAAACCCGGTTGCCACCGGATCAAGGGCACCTTGTGGAGGTGTGGCCCTTCTAGAGGGCGCTCGCCAAAGAACGCGCGTTCGCGGGCGCCGCCGCGAATGTCGAGATAGCCGTAGCGGCCTTTCTGCCGCCACCAATACCCATCTGGATCAAAGCCCGGCAGGGTAGAAGTCGGGTCAGTGCCCGGTTGATATGTGCCAGCACCCAGAGCCCCTTGGGGATACATATCGAGCATCATGGCCCCGAAACTCTCAACTCCGATGCTGTCGAGATGGGCCGTGAGATCTGGCAGGGTGCGCGCCTTGTGGTGGGGCAGGATCAGCAATTCGTCCGCATCCACGGTCAGGCACCAATGCCCTGCGCCAAATCGTTGGTGCAGAGCGCCCAGCCAATCCATCCCAAAGCGCGCCGCGCGGTAGCTGCCCGCTGCCTGCCAGACAGACACATCTGGCTGTGCGCACAGCATGTCGAGCGTGCCGTCATCAGATGCGTTGTCGACAATCAGGAAATGGGACACGCCCAAGGCACGGTAGTGATCCAGCCAATGGGGCAGACGCAGGCTTTCATTGCGCAGACAGGCGAAGGCGAGATGGGCCCCCGCAAGGATTTGTGCGCTGCGATCTGCCAAGGGTTTGAGGCTGCGCCCCGCCTGGCGGATCTGCCACAATAGCCGCTTGCGCCGCAGCCGCAGCTTATAGGCCTGCAAGCCCCCCAGCGTCTCGTAGCCGTCTTCGCGCATGGCGTCGTTGCCCCACTTGGTCCGTTGGCCCATTTCCTAGCCCTGCCGCCCGGCCCAGCTTCTTAGGCAGTGCAGTCTGTTGAAGTATGGGCCAGTCAGACGGGTGCGCCAAGACGCCTCTGTAAAGCCGCATGGTCGGGCGGCTCATTTTGCGGAGCCTGAAGAAGGGCTTTGGACTGTCAGCCCGCGGTGCCGGTGTTCTGATGCGCGACAGAGCCCGCGCGTGATGATGGCCAGTCCCAGTTTGATTCCCGCCAGATGGGTGTGTCTACATGGACAGCGGGCCCGAGGAGCAGCCCTGTACGCTGGAATACTTCCGGAACTCACGGCCATTTCCAAGACATAATAATGGCTTGGGCGATGGTAATCATGTCTGCACTGGTTTGGGATCTTCAGCTCTTGCTATTTCCGACAAAATTTGTCACCTAATGGCGCACCAAGTGAAACGCCCAGTGCGATAGCCCGGTCTGATGTTCGCAGCGCGGTCATAGCGCCCGGGGTTTGAGCGGTGAGTGCATTCACGCGCAGCTCTCGGAACGAAAGAGAGCGTGATGAAAGATACCGAAACCGGCGGCTGTGGTCGTATCACCAACGGGAAAGACTGCTTCCTGACGGAGCTGTCCCTGTCGCTCGAAGAGCAGATCACACTGACCCTGTCGCGTCTGTTCTTCCAAAGTTTCAGCGAGCCTTCAAAATGCACGTGGCTGACCGCTTTTGCGGAGGCGGAGGCGCGGTTTGGGCATGTCATGGGGCCACAGGTTCTGGCCCGCTTGCTGGCGGCCTTGCAAGCGGTGCGGCATGCGCGCCGTTCCGTGTTCATGTTCAATAACCCGGATTGCCCCGGTTGCTCGCGGATCGTGACAGAACATGAGCGACGCCTGATGATGGCAATCCACCTCCTCAGAAAAGGGGATTCCGGTCGGGCACAGTTGGAGGTCATGATGCTGTGCGAAGGCAACAACGTGGATCATGTGATGCGCGCAATCATGGTGCTCGGCCGGACACTTGATGAGGCGTCGATGCCCGATGAAACGCACCGTGGCTGGGGCCGTTTGGCCCGGGCGGTGCTGCAATGAGCAACGTGATGCACACCCTTCTGGCCGCGGATGCCATGGCCGCCAAACTGGGCGTTGGTTGTGGCCTGAACCCGCGCCTGCGCGCTGCGATTGAACAGGATCTGCGGATGCCGGCTCGATCAGCGGGCCCCTTGCCGAGCGCCGAAACAGTCGCCGAGGCTGAGGCGCAAGGCGGCGTCACGCGGTTGAGCACCTGGAAAGCCCGCCTAGGAGAAACCGGATGACACTCCAGCATCGCATCCACCCGGATATTGAAAGCCTTGATGTCGTAAGCCAACGTCTGCTGCCAATCCTGCGCCATTTTCTGGCCAGCATGCAGGGCGATTCCAAAGACGGCTGGCAGGTGGCCTTCGCCACAGCCGAAGAAATTTGGGGCGAAGGCCACGGGCTAGCAATTGCGCATCGCGCGGCCACTTTCCTGACCGCACTGCTGGAGGCCCGCCAATTGTCTCTCGATGTGGCAGACCCGCATTGCGTGACCGCCCGCTTGCGGCTGACAGAGGATGAATTCGCCATCCTGACATTGTTGGCCCATGCCCGCGCAGATGAACCAAGCGCGGCCCGCGATCTGATCGGTCACCTGACTGGTCGTAAGATCGATGCCCGTGTCATCCGGACCGTGGTCGAGCTAACGGCCCTGTTGGGTGGCACCCCGGACAGACGCCGCTGCACCCCACGACTGCGTGCCGTATAGTTTCCCTCTGAGCGCGCACTCCCCTGCGCGCTCGGTCTCAAGGCGCTCGGTCTGGCTTGTATGCCGGGCCGGGCGTCTTCTTTTTGAAGATCCAAGAGATCCATTTCCCAGCACAATTTTTAGAGTCATTTCGCGCCAAACCCGCCAACGCTCGCATTCATTGTAGTCATTGCTGCGCCTCAACCCATTCCGAGTAGGTGCCTCATCTGAATGACTGGTTTGGTGCGACTTTTGTCGGAAATCGCAGGCTGTACCCCAGAAACTGCACGGCCTGATACTTTTTGTCAGGATTGACTATTCCGAGTATTTCTATAAGCATTTCTTCAAGCCCGCGTAGCCAGACCCGCAAATAATGTGGGGCAGCCGGAAACCCAGTCGAAGAAGAAACATCAATGGCGCGTACCCAAGCCGATCAAAAATCAGATCAACAGCGCTGTGGGGACAGGCTGTGTTGGCGCGAAGTTCTTTTTGGAGCGCTTGCAAACCAGTACCCAACAACCCTGCAATTCGAACAGATGCTTGATCATCTGGAGCGCACACGATGAATGCCATGTCAGATAGCCCCAAGCCGAACACATCCCAAGCGCAGCACGTGGACACCTATGACGCCCGAGAAATCGTGAAGGATGGTGTGCAGGCTCGTATCCTTTTGGACGAACAAACATACTACCTGCGCATTACGCGCGCAGGAAAGCTGATCCTTACAAAGTAGCAAAGAGGCTGCTTTGGCAGGGAACAAACTGCGGTCCAAGGTCCGGGGCATTGAGCTCAAATCTTGAGGCCCCATCGCCACCCAGCCAGACCGGATGAAATAATCCGGGTATAATGCGAGGTACCACATGGCCAAGTCCGGCAAAGGGAAGACGCCGAGCCCTTGCATCGATGTGTGCAAGTTTAAGCGGGAGGGCCATTGTATCGGCTGCTCGATGACCAAGGCGCAAAAATCCCTCTTCAAGGAACTCAAGAAGGACAAGCATCGCGAAGCCTTCCTTGAGATGCTGATTGGTCAACAATCCCGGCTTGGCAAATATCGCCATTGGGCGCCCAAGTATCTCAGAAAATGTCTGAAGAAGAAGGTTAAGCCACTTTCTTCGGTGCGGGATGCTGCCTGATCTCTGACATGTGAAATGAAAGAGCGCGCCTGGATCTCGCTGATCCTGACGCGCTCAAATTGTTTCCGATGTCTCGGAAACCGGCGGCTTGGTTGCTGCCTGGCTGCCTGGCTACCTTTGCGGGTGGCTGGGGAGCATGCGGTGGCTTCCGCCGCCATTCAGCGCTGGCTCAAATCGCCTGTTCAGGCGAGGTGCGAGCGCAGGAACCAAGCAAACTTTTCGTGCTCCTGACCGCGTGCAATGCAGAGGTCTTCTGTCAGGGTATCGCCATTGTCCGCCGCAATAGCGCCGGCACCGGCCAAAGTGGCTGCAAGCGTTTCCTGAGCGTCTTGCATGGCTTTGATCATTTCACGGTCAGAGGCATGGCCGTCATGTTCGCTGACCTTGGAGCGTTTGATCATGCCCGCAAGCGTGCCCTCCGCGTGCCCGTCGAGGGCCTTGATCCGCTCTGCCAAGTCGTCTTGCGCTACGAAATGGTCCTCGTAGATCTTTTGGAACAACTCGTGCAGCGGGCCAAAGGCCATACCAGTCACGTTCCAATGGAAATTCTGGGCGAGCATTGTCGTCACGGCGGTTTCGGCCACGGATTGGTTCAGTGCTTCCACGATGGCCGCACGTGCATCGTTGGACAACGCAACAGCTGTCTGGGTCATATCGGTTCCTCGAAATGGACTGTCGTTTACGGCTGGCTTGCATGCATGCTGGCTGGCGTTGACCAGACATTAGGCCCCCGTTCGACTTTTGCAAGAGTTTTTAGAATTATTCTAATTCAGAGAAAAATACTCAGCTATCCGGCCAACCAGAAACCCCACGAGTCGTCTGTTCTCTGCGGACACGCGCGATCCCAGCAAAAAGCTTTGGCTGTCACGGTCATTTGCTGCATAGGAAAGCCCAAGCCGCATAAGCCATTGCTCATCAAAGGTAAGGTCCTGTGTGCCCGGCGCATAAAGCCTTGCGGGCTTACCAAAGGCTTCCGTCAGGCAGCGCATCAAGGCATCTGCATGGGCATCGCGGGAATCAGAACGCTCAACTTTCAACAGCGCGCAGGCCTCGAAGAGATCTGTCCGAGGTTTCACGCGACAATTCATTGCCACAAACCGGAGGTGATTGAGGAATGCAAACGCCTCTGGGCTAAACGCCTCCTGTGGAGGGGCGCTCGCCTGAGGCAGCATTTCTACATTTAATTTCAGCGACATCGAGTCGATCTACTTCCAGTGTGACGGCGGTGGAGCCATCAATCGCAGTGTATTCCTGAGTATACTTATAAGAAAACGGGTGATTCTCAACCAGTTCCCGACCAAATTAATCAACAACCCAGTCGCTTTGTCGTGTTCAACGCGATCGAAGCTGTGCTCAAATCGAGAGATCTGGAGTCAGTTTTCGGCTATTTAACGACCGCTTCTGGGGCCACTGGCGCAGTCCCAAGGATGCGTTCCGAACAGATTTCCTTGTTTGAGAACGTGGCGTCAAAACGACAGGCGCCGACCATGAAAACATACTCCGTGGCCGTGTCGCAGGGCACGTTCGGGCTTTCAAACAGTGCCTGATCAGAGTCGCCGGGGGCCAGATCGGTGAAAGAAGCGCCCCGACTGCGCCCGATTTGCACGCCATCGACCATGCTGGCGACAAAGCCGTTAATCTCGGTCAGGGGCTCGGATGTGTTATTTTTCATGCTCAGCGTGACACCACAGTAATAGTCTCGGAAGCTGGTGCCGTCGAATGTGAGAACGAAGTCACTACCGGCTGCTGGGGGGCAAAAGGCGCCAGCCACACACACAGCCAGAGCAGCAATAGCCGGACGCGCCATCACGAAGCCTCCTTTGGCAGACGGGCCAGCGTCTCTGCCATGTCGGCAAAGGCTTCTGTGTTCTCGGCCCCTTCTTTGCGATAGCCAAACATTTGCAAGATCAGTCCGCCCTCCGCGTCGAAAGCTTCAATGCTTTGCGCAGTTCCACGCTTGGTGGGCTTATCGACCAGCCAGACCTCATGCACTTGATCAAGCCGTAGATGCAGATTGAACCTTGGGTCGAGCACATTCTGCCAAGGGCCCATTTCCTTGAGAGCATGAATTGCACCTGCGTGGATCTGAATACATCCGGGATTCCCGACAAACAGCATGATCGGAACAGCGCCATTCCCACAGGCCAGCAGCGCGGCATTGAGCGATTCGGGCGCCAAGGCGGTGGCGAACGGCGCGCCAGCTATGCGATAGGCTCCAAGCCGGTTCATCTTCATTTTGGACACCATGCGCAGGAACTGATGCGTGTCGGTCATCTTGGCCCATGCGGAGCGTAAATCCTCCGCCAGTTCGGGGCGCAGTTTGGCCGCTTCCGTCGGACGCCGCGAAGTCAGGCTCAACGTCTGACTGCCGTCACCTGTGGCCAGCCCTGCCACAGTGCGATCCCACAAGTCGAGATCGGTGCCATCGCGCGGGTAAATCTTGTGAATGGCATCGCCTGCAGCGTCGAATATCTGCAAAGATCTGGGTGGGCCCTTGCCGCTGTCGTTGCGTACTGCAAAGCCGTGCACCCAATGGGAGGGGAAAATCCGCAGGTCGATTTCCGGTCCAAGGATCATGGCAGCGTGGTTGCCCGGATGCCAATCCTCGTAGGTTCCGGTGCGTTCATGGACGGCACTTTCGTTTCGTGTCAGCGCCATCACCTCGCCCAAACCGCACACCGCCGGCATTAACGTATCCGGGGCAGCGGCAATGCGTGTCACCCCAACACCCACCTGTGCAGCCAGCAAATCTGCCTCGGACAGGCCCATTTTTGAGGCCAGATCGCGCGACCGCAATGTCGCGTCGGCCAGAGCGGCCCGGATTGCTTCCGGGGACTGTTTCTCCATGGGGATCTCCTTGCAACAGGGGGGGAACGGCACGCGGGCGCCTAGCTTGCGATGCTCTGAATCGCTGAGAAACCTTCGAAATGCGGGTGGCCTTCATGCAGTTTGCGGGTTTGTCCGGCCCCCTTATGCGCCTCCCTGAACTGCGCCGAACGCGTCCAGGCCTGAAAGGCTTCTTCGCTTTCCCACATGGTGTGCGAGGCGTAGAGAATTGTCCCGTCTTCGCGCAAGGCACCCTTCAGCATGTGGAAATGAACAAACCCTTCCATATCCTTGAGATGGCTGTCCCGGCCCAGCCAGACGGCCTCGAAATCCTCTGCGTTCTCGGGGCGAACAGAAAATCGGTTCATGGCAAGATACATCTGGGGTCTCCTTGGGTTATGGGCTCAGGATTGGATCGTGCGGCGCGCCATCTGCGGCAGCACGTAGGGGATCGGAGGGGCGGGCGATGTGCCCACCTGCAGGTCACAGCCATAGGCGCGGCTTAGTAAGTCGTCGGTCAGAACATGCGCAGGGGGCCCTTGCGCAATGGCGTGTCCGCTTGCCAACAGAATGATCTGCTGGGCGAACATAGCCGTCAGGTTGAGATCATGCATCACCGCGATCACGCCCCCACCGCGCGCGGCATAATCCGCAGCCAGTTCCATCACCTCCAGCTGGTGACCGATATCAAGGCTGGAGACCGGCTCGTCCAGCAGGAGCCAACAGGGACCATGGGGGCCAATGGGCGCCCAAACCTGCGTCAACACGCGCGCCAGTTGCACGCGTTGCTGTTCGCCGCCTGAAAGTTCCTGATAGTAGCGCCCTTCGAATCCAGACAGGCCGACCCGGGCCAGCGCCTCCAAGGCACGCGTGTCCGGGGCTGCGGTTGCTCCTGCGCTGAGGCCCAGACGGACGATCTCCAGAACGGTGAAGGGAAAGGCAATGCGGCTGGCCTGGGGCAGCACGGCGCGGCGGGCGGCCAGTTCCCATCCCCGCAGCGCTCCGATTTCGGTGCCTTCGAGATAGATTTTGCCCGCATAGGGCAGCTCCTGGGTGATCGCGCGCAAAAGGGTTGTCTTGCCCGATCCGTTTGGCCCGACGATGGCTGTGATCTGCCCGGCCTCTGCCCGCAGTGAGATGTCCTCAAGAACGCGTTTGCGCGCCAGCCAGACAGAGACGTGATCAACGGTCAGCATTGGCGCCTCACATGTCCAGAAGCGTGCGATTGCGCAGCAGGATCCAAAGGAAGAACGGTCCGCCAAGGGTGGCGGTGACAATTCCAATGGGCAGTTCTGCGGGCGCGATCACGACGCGCGCCACCATGTCTGCGGCGATCAGCAGACTGGCCCCGAGCAGGGCGGCATTGGGCAGCAAATAGCGGTGATCCGGCCCAATCAGGAGGCGCAGCAGATGGGGCACGACGATGCCGATGAACCCGATCCCGCCTGACACAGCGACGGCGGCGCCCGTGGCCGCAGCCACTGACAGGATGGCGATATTCTTCATGCGTTGCACGGGAATGCCCAGATGGGCTGCGGGGGCTTCGCCAAGGGCAAGGCCGTTGAGCGCACGCGCCAAAAACGGGGCGGCGGCCAGAGCCAGGACAATCAGCGGACCCGCGATCCAGATCTTGGTCCAGGTGGCACCTGCCAGCGAACCCAGACCCCAGAAGGTCAGATCTCGCAGCTGGGCGTCATCTGCCATGTAGATCAGGATGCCAGACAGCGCACCGGCCAAGGCGCCCATGGCAATCCCACCCAAGAGCATCACCGCAACAGAGGTCCGGCCTCGGCTGGTCGATATCTGGTACAGCAGGATGGTTGTGAGCCATCCGCCGAGAAAGGCAGCAACGGGTACAAGGTAGATACCCAGCCCAGCCTGCATCGTGACGGGCAGGGAGGCACCAAGCACAATCGCGGTAATGGCACCAAGCCCGGCCCCGGCGCCAACGCCCACCAGCCCCGGATCGGCCAAAGGGTTGCGGAACAGTCCTTGCATCACAGCACCTGAGACAGCCAAAGCGGCCCCAACAAGAATGCCCATGGCCAGCCGTGGCAACCGGATATCGAACAGGATCAGGCGGGTGCGCGCATCAAGTGCGTCCCCTCTTGCCAGCGTGCCAATGATTTCGAGCAGGTTCACGCCGGAGGCACCGACATTCAGGCTGACACTGCTGGTCAGCACCAGAACAAGCGCCAGCACCCAGCCAGCCATGCGGGCACGTCCGCGGCGGTCGCCCTGAGGCCGCGCGAAAGGCTCAGAAGATAGGGCGAGCGTCATGCCTGTGGCCTAGCTTTGCACCTGCGCGAACGCAGCGTTCAGAGCGCGGACTGCCTCGGGCGTGCGGGGGCCAAAGCCCAAAAGCACCAAGCCGGGTTGCCGCACAATGGCGCCTGACTGTGCCGCCTTGGTGGCCCCCAATACGGGGTGTTCAAGGATTTCGGCATCGTCTGCTGCATGATCTCCGGACCGGTTCATCATCAGGATGACATCGGGATCAGCCAGCAAGATGGCCTCATCGGTCACTTGTTTGTAACCCTCAAAGCCTTCCAACGCGTTCACGCCACCTGAGAGGGTTATAATGCCTTGCGCACCGGTGTTGCTGCCGGCTGCCATGATACGCCCGCCCTGCATGGACAGGATGAACATGACACGCGGCGTGTCGTCTGTTTCCCGTTCTGATAGCGCTTTGGCCAGTGCCTCTGACACCTGTTGGCTGAGTTCCGCGCCCTTCCCGGGCACGCCAAGCGCTTCGGCCACGATCCGGATCTTTTCGGATATCGCGGCCCCGTCATAGCCCTCGGGCACAAGGGTCAGCGGGATATTGGCGCCCTGAAGCACCTGCAAAGTTTCCGGGGGGCCCAACCCTTCGGTGCCGATGATCACATCCGGCGCCATTGAGAGCACGCCCTCGGGTGACAGGCGACGGACATAGCCCACATCGGGCAGGTCCAGCACCTCGGGGGGGAAGCTCGAGGTTGAATCCCGGCCGATGACGCGATCCCCTTCGCCGAGGGCATATATGATCTCGGTGACCGCGCCCCCCAGCGACAAGACGCGCGTGGACTCCTGTGCCTGTGTTAGCTGGGGTGTCAGAAGAAGAAACACTCCAACCACCGACCTCAGAAGCAGGCGCGTATGGGCCAAGGCCTTCAGGTGTTCTAGATGCTTTGAGAAAACAGCCATGTTCATCTCGCGTGTTTGGAACGGGTGAGAAAAGTCAGGCTGGCGGGACAATGACGTCTGGCGTGCCGCATATCCTGACAAAAATACACTGAATTAGGCGCCCGGCAAGATGTGTCTGGGCTGATTCTCCGGGCGCACAGGTCCCCGGGGGCGTAAAG
>JAKVBK010000071.1 GCA_022447275.1 Oceanicola sp.
CTTTGTCAAATAAAACAGAAACCTACCGCGGAAAGTCCGCGGTAGGTGTGTGTTGTATGTCCCGAGAACCTGAATGCGTCGTGAACACACAGGAGCGGGCCTTTTTCAGCGGACGCTACGCTCAGCTGCGCACGCGCTTTTCGTAGCTTTCAGCGATATCCCGGGTCAGCGCGCCCACTTCGAACGTGTAGTCGCCGATTTGGCCCACCGGGGTCACCTCAGCAGCGGTGCCCGTCAGCCAACACTGTTCAAAGCCTTCCATTTCCTCGGGCATGATCACCCGCTCGTGGACCGTGATCCCTTTCTCACGCAGCATGCCGATCACCGTCTGACGGGTCAGGCCGTTGAGAAAGCAATCGGGGGTGGGCGTATGCACCTCGCCCTCTTTCACGAAGAAGATATTGGCGCCGGTGGCCTCTGCCACATAGCCCCGGTAATCCATGAACAACGCGTCAGAGCAGCCCTTGGCCTCTGCCGCGTGCTTGGAGGTTGTGCAGATCATGTAAAGACCGGCAGCCTTTGCGTGCACCGGGATCGTTTCGGGGCTGGGGCGCTTCCATTTCGATATATCGAGCTTTGCGCCCTTGTACTTGGCATCTCCGTAGTAATCGCCCCATTCCCAGGCGGCGATGGCCACCCGAACCGGATTGCGCGCAGAGCTGACACCCATGTCTTCGCCCGCCCCGCGCCAGGCAACGGCGCGCACATAGGCATCCGAAAGGTTGTTGGCCGCCAAAACCTGCACCTTGGCCGCTTCAATCTCATCCACTGTGTAGGGAATCTGAAAGTCCAACTCGCGGGCCGAGAAATGCAGGCGCTCAGAATGCTGCCGGCTCAGGAAAATCTTACCATTATAGGCACGCTCACCCTCAAAGACCGAAGAGGCATAGTGCAATCCGTGTGTCAGAACATGCACGTTGGCCTCCCGCCAGGGCACCATCTTCCCATCCAACCAGATCAGACCGTCGCGGTCATCATATGCCCCTGCCATAGGTTCTCTCCTCATAAAGCCCCGCCATAGGTGAGCGGGCGGCACGGAAATTTTCGAATGTTGCGCAAAATCTGTCCGGATCGGTCCTAAAATTACGCAAAATCCGACGGTGGCTACCAATTGATTCTGGTAAAGTCAACAAGGCTGACATAATTTGAAACCCATGGAAGACCGAAATCCAAGAATGCACCGCCCCGACCTGCCCCTTGGCGGAGAGTCCTTGCTGTTTCTTACCGATGAACAGCTGCGCAAGGCCATCGAGGCCATGTTCTTTGCCTACCGGGGCTTTACCGCCGACCCCGACAGAATCCTCCAGGAACACGGATATGGGCGCGCCCATCATCGCGCGCTGCATTTCATCCAACGCTCTCCCGGCACAACGGTGAACAACCTGCTGGATACCCTTGGGGTCACCAAACAGTCACTGAACCGGGTGTTGCGGACCTTGATCGAGCAAGGGTTGGTCGAAAGCAGTGTCGGGCTTCAGGACAGGCGCGAACGTCACCTTTCCCTGACGGAGGCGGGCCAGGCCTTGGAGCGTGCGCTGTCTGACGCGCAACGCAGTCGGATGCGCGCCGCGTTTCGCAGCGCCGGCCCAGAGGCGGTGTCCGGCTTTCGGCAGGTTCTCGAAGCGATGATGGACCCGGAGTTGCGTCGGCGCTATCGTCGGATTGCAAAGTCTGGATCAGAGGGACCATGACCGAACGGCTAAGTGATGCGGCGCTGTTGACGCCAGAGGACGTGGACGCCCACCTGTTGGTTGTTGACGATGATGAACGTATCCGGACCTTGATCCAGAAATTTTTGATGCGGCACGGGTTTATCGTATCGGCCGCACGGGACGCAGCCCATGCGCGGCGCCTGTTGGCAGGGCTGGATTTCGATCTGATCGTGCTGGATGTGATGATGCCCGGCGAAGATGGTGTCAGCCTGACACGATCTTTGCGCGAAGATCTGTCCGTGCCGATCCTGCTGCTGACGGCCAAGGGCGGCACCGATGACCGGATCGCAGGGCTCGAGGCCGGTGCCGATGATTACCTCGCCAAACCCTTTGAGCCCAAGGAACTGCTGCTCAGGATCAATGCGATCCTGCGACGAGTGCCGACACCGCCCCCCGAGGACACCCAGCCAAAAGTGCTCAGCCTGGGGCCCATACGGTATGATATGGAGCGCGGCGAAATGTGGCGCGACGATTCCCCGGTGCGCCTGACAGGAACCGAAGTGCAGCTGATGCGGATTTTCTCGACCTGCCTGGGCGAGCCTGTCTCGCGTGCACGGCTGGTAGAAGATTTGGGCCGCGATGGCGGGCAGGCACAGGAACGCGCCGTGGATGTGCAGATCACCCGTCTGCGCCGCAAGATCGAAGATGATCCGCGCCAACCCCGATACCTGCAGACCGTCCGCGGTGCGGGCTATATGCTGGCCCCCGACTGATCCACCCTGCGTCTTGCGCCATCAGGCCAGAGCGCCCGCTGGGCGGCGATGCCTCACAGATATCCTTCACTGCGAAAGCTCAATTCACGCTCGCGCCCAATGATCAGGTGATCATGCACGGTTAGGCCGAGGGCCTCTGCCGCGGCCTGCACGCGGACTGTCATATCGATGTCGGCCTCGCTGGGCGTGGGGTCCCCGGAGGGGTGGTTGTGGACAAGGATCATGGCAGAGGCGTTTAACTCCAGTGCGCGCTTAACCACCTCACGGGGATAGACGGGCACATGATCGACAGTGCCACGGGCCTGCTCCTCGTCTGCAACCAGCACATTCTTGCGATCCAGGTAAAGGATCCGGAACTGCTCAGTTTCGCGATGGGCCATCGTGGTATGGCAGTAATCCAGCACTGCATCCCAGCTTGAGATCACGGGCCGATCCATAACTCTGGCGCGCGCCAGCCTGTGGGCAGCAGCCTCCACAATCTTGAGCTCGCAGATCACCGCTTCCCCCACCCCCTTCACCTCTGCGAGGCGTGCCGGGTTTGCCGAGAGCACTGTGTTGAAATCGCCAAAGGCCTCGAGCAGGCGCCGGGCGAGCGGCTTCACATCCTGACGGGGAATGGCCCGAAAAAGCACGAGCTCCAGCAGTTCATAGTCAGGCATGGCAGCAGCACCACCCTGCATGAAGCGATCCCGCAGGCGTTTTCGGTGATCTTGAATATAGGAAGGCAGCTTGCCGCGCGACGTTGCGACAGGCAAAGCATCCGTCCCGTCAAAGTCGAGCTGGCGCTGGGGGGCTTCCCCGAAAGAGAACTGGGTCTGACCGGTCATGGGGGGCATCATCGCCCCAACATGGCTAATGCGGCGTTAACACCTGTGCTGGGCACAGCTTTTTGTCAACTTGCGAGGGGGGCTGGCAGCAGGGCGCTATTGTTTCTGCGCGCCCTGCACAGGGTGCCAAGTTACAGAGGGCCTCAGCCCTTCATCTGGTCCCAGAAGTTTTTCACCTTGCCGAAGAAGCTTGCGCCCTCCGGGTGGTTGTCCTCGCCGAGCTTTTCAAACTCGCGCAGCAGTTCTTTCTGTCGGCCCGTCAGGTTCACCGGGGTTTCCACCGCAAGCTCGATGAACATATCCCCCTGCGGCCCCCCGCGCAGGGCAGGCATGCCCTTTGCACGCAGGCGCATCTGTTTGCCCGACTGGCTGCCCGCAGGCACTTTCACCCGGGATCGGCCGCCATCAATCGTTGGCACCTCGATATCACCGCCCAGCGCGGCCGATGTGAAGCTGACAGGCACGCGGCAGAACAGATGCGTTCCATCGCGCTCGAACAGCGGGTGTTCGGTCAGCTCGATGAAGATATAGAGATCGCCCTGGGGCCCGCCGCGCATACCGGCCTCGCCCTCGCCCGCCAGCCGAATGCGGGTGCCCGTTTCGACACCGGCAGGAATATTGACCGACAGGGCCCGCTCTTTCTCGACCCGGCCACTGCCGCCGCAAACCTTACAGGGGTTCTTGATGATCTGACCCAAGCCATTACAGGTTGGGCAAGTCCGCTCGACGGTGAAAAAGCCCTTCTGAGCCCGCACTTTGCCCATGCCCGAACAGGTGGGGCAGGTGACCGGCTCAGCGCCGCCCTCCGCACCGGTGCCGGAGCAGGCCCCGCAGGGAACCGCAGAAGGGACGGTGATCGTCTTTTGCACGCCCGCATAGGCGTCCTCGAGGCTGATCCGCATATTGTAACGCAGGTCTGCGCCGCGTGCCGCCTGATTTTGACGGCCGCCGCCGGGCCCACGCCCGCCCATGAAATCACCGAAGAGATCGTCAAAGACATCGGAGAAAGCACCCGCGAAATCACTTTGACGCGCGCCCCCACGGCCACCGCCGCCCATGCCCCCTTCAAAGGCAGCATGGCCAAAGCGATCATAGGCTGCCTTCTTCTCGGCATCCTTGAGCACTTCATAGGCTTCGTTGGCTTCCTTGAACTGGCCCTCGGCCTCCGGATTGTCCGTATTGCGATCCGGGTGCAGCTCTTTGGCCTTGGTGCGATAGGCCTTCTTGATCTCAGCGTCAGAGGCCCCACGGGCAACGCCGAGCACGTCGTAGTAGTCTCGTTTCGCCATGTTGTCCCAACCTCCTGAAACAGGTGGACCGGCCCCTATGCTGGGCCGGCCCGGAAGGTGTCATTCCAAGGTACGGGCTCAGCCGCGCTTGTCGTCGCCGAGATCTTCGAAATCGGCGTCCACGATGTCGTCATCGACCTCGCGCGGCTCATCCATGTCGTCGGCCCCACCGTCTGCGCCGCCGGCTTTTTCCTGCTCGGCTTTGTAGATGGCTTCACCCAGCTTCATGGCTGCCTCGGTGAGGTTCTGCATGCCGGACTTGATCTTTGCCAGATCGTCGGCCTCCAGCGCCTCTTCGAGCGGGCCCATCGCCAGTTCGATCGCTTCCACCGTGCTGGCGTCCACCTTGTCGCCATGCTCTTCGAGCGACTTCTTGGTGGAATGCAGCAGGCTTTCGCCCTGGTTCTTCGACTCGACCAGTTCGCGACGATCCTTGTCGGCCTCGGCATTTGCCTCGGCGTCGCGGACCATCTGATCGATCTCTTCCTCCGAAAGTCCGCCGGAGGCCTGGATCGTGATCGACTGCTCCTTGCCGGTGCCCTTGTCCTTGGCAGCCACCGACACGATGCCGTTGGCGTCGATGTCGAAGGTCACTTCGATCTGGGGCATGCCGCGCGGTGCGGGCGGGATTTCTTCCAGGTTGAACTGGCCCAGCATCTTGTTGTCAGCCGCCATTTCACGCTCACCCTGGAACACGCGCAGGGTCACGGCGTTCTGGTTGTCCTCGGCGGTCGAGAAGATCTGGCTCTTCTTCGTCGGGATCGTGGTGTTGCGATCGATCAGGCGGGTGAACACGCCACCCAGCGTCTCGATGCCCAGCGACAGCGGCGTCACGTCCAGCAGCACGACGTCTTTCACGTCACCCTGCAGAACACCGGCCTGAATGGCCGCGCCAGAGGCCACAACCTCATCGGGGTTCACGCCCTTGTTGGGCTCCTTGCCGAAGAACTTGGAAACCTCTTCGATCACCTTGGGCATACGCGTCATACCACCCACGAGGACAACCTCGTCGATCTCGGACGTGGAAAGACCAGCATCCTTGAGCGCGGCCTGGCAGGGCTTGAGCGACGCCTTGATCAGGTCATTCACGAGGCTTTCCAGCTTGGCGCGGGTCAGCTTCACCACCAAGTGCAGCGGGGTGCCCGAGGACGGATCCATCGAGATGAACGGCTGGTTGATCTCGGTCTGGGACGAGGAGGACAGCTCGATCTTGGCCTTTTCCGCAGCTTCCTTGAGGCGCTGCAGGGCCATCTTGTCCTTCTTCAGGTCAACGCCGTGTTCTTTTTTGAACTCATCCGCAAGGTAATTGACGATGCGCATGTCGAAGTCTTCACCACCCAGGAACGTGTCGCCGTTCGTGGATTTCACTTCGAACAGGCCATCGTCGATCTCGAGGATGGTGACGTCAAACGTACCACCGCCAAGGTCATAGACGGCGATCGTCTTGGTGCCTTCCTTGTCCAGGCCATAGGCGAGGGCAGCGGCGGTCGGCTCGTTGATAATGCGCAGCACCTCAAGGCCAGCGATCTTGCCGGCATCCTTGGTGGCCTGACGCTGAGCGTCGTTAAAGTACGCGGGCACCGTGATAACGGCCTGCGTGACCTCTTCACCAAGATAGCTCTCGGCGGTTTCCTTCATCTTCTGAAGGATGAAAGCAGAAATTTGCGACGGCGAGAAAGTGTCGCCCTGCACTTCAACCCAGGCATCCCCCTGACCGCCATCAACGATCTTGTAGGGGACGAGATCCTTGTCCTTCGTCACCTCGGCATCGCCGATGCGGCGACCGATCAGACGCTTGACGGCAAAGACCGTATTGTCCGGGTTGGTGACGGCCTGCCGCTTTGCGGGCTGACCGACAAGGCGTTCACTGTCCGTGAAGCCTACGATGGACGGGGTCGTGCGTGCCCCTTCCGAGTTTTCGATGACACGTGGTTGCGAACCATCCATGATGGCAACGCAGCTGTTGGTGGTTCCAAGGTCGATACCGATGACTTTGGCCATAACTCTACCTCTTCGTTCGGCGATGTTCTGGGTGCAGGCCCCGTATTCGGGCACCATCTCCCGATCCCTTGCTTTGGCGACGATCTTCGCCTCAGCATCGCAGGACATATAGGGAGGCACCCGCACGGCTGCAAGCACTGTAGAGATTGTCGAAGATAGTAAATGAAAGGCTAACGCATGGGAGCATCCCCCCTGATCCTGCGCGGGGCGTCCATCTGGCAGGGCTGGCTGGACCGTGACGCCCAGAGCATGATGCTGCAAGACATCCGCGACGTGGTGCGTAAAGCCCCGCTTTTGCGTCCGATCACGCCGCGTGGGCAGGCCATGTCCGTCCGGATGAGCGCTGCAGGCCGCTTCGGCTGGGTGAGTGACAGCGGCGGCTATCGCTACAGCGAACAGCATCCGCAAACCGGCACCCCATGGCCAGAAATTCCTCACTCGGTGATGGCCGTATGGACGGCGCTGTCAGGCTATCACCGCCCGCCCGAGTGCTGCCTCGTGAATTTCTATGATTCGCAGGCGCGGATGGGCATGCATCAAGACCGCGACGAACAGGATTTCGATGCGCCCGTCGTGTCGATCAGCCTCGGCGAGAAAGGGCTGTTCCGGATCGGCAACCACACCCGCGGCGGCAAGACAGACAGTCTTTGGCTGAGTTCTGGCGATGTGGTGGTGATGGGCGGAGATGCCCGCCTGCGCTACCACGGGATTGACCGTATCCAACCCGGCAGCTCTACCTTGATGCCCAATGGGGGCCGGGTGAACCTGACGCTGCGCGTGGTCACACCGCCAGCCTGATCATGCCCATGAGGCTTATCGCAAGGGCCCAAGGCGCAAGAGGGCCACACCCAAGGCCTGTCGCATTTCCCCTGCCGCGGGGGCCGAATGCACGGTCTCCGGGTCTGGTGGCCGGGCCGAGACATCCCGCGCGCGGGCCGCGCATCAAATGATGGGCTGTCGCCTTTCGATTTGGCCAAGAAGCGCGTAATCTTTGCGAATGCCCGCCCTTTGTCGCGATTGCCTGCACATCTTTGAAGCCGGACGGCGTTGCCCGTCCTGCCACAGGCCCCGTGTGCTGCATCACCCGGAGCTGTTTGAGCTGTCCATCGCGCATATGGATTGCGACGCCTTCTACGCATCGGTGGAAAAGCGCGACAATCCAGAGCTCGCCGACAAGCCCGTGATCGTGGGCGGCGGACGGCGCGGCGTTGTGTCCACCTGCTGCTACATTGCGCGCATCAAGGGTGTGCGCTCTGCCATGCCCATGTTTCAGGCGCTCAAACTGTGTCCGGAGGCCGTTGTGGTGAAGGGGCGGATGGACGTCTATGTGGAGGTGTCCCGCCAGATCCGCGCCATGATGGAAGAACTGACCCCCGCCATTGAGCCGTTGTCACTGGACGAGGCCTTCATGGATCTCACAGGCACGGCCCGCCTGCACGGGGCGCCGCCAGCGGTGATGCTGGCGCGCCTGGTAAAGCGGATGGAAGACGAGATCGGGATCACCGGATCAATCGGTCTGTCCCACAACAAATTTTTGGCCAAAGTGGCCTCCGATCTCGACAAGCCAAAGGGCTTTGCGATCATCGGAAAGGGTGAAACAGAGGACTTCCTGCGCGACAAGCCCGTGGGGCTGATCTGGGGTGTGGGCGCCGCCACGCAAGCCGCGCTGGAACGCGCCGGGATTCGCACCTTTGCCGATCTGCGTCGCTGGGATCGCAAGGATTTGGCGGCGCGCTTTGGCAGTTCCGGGGCCCGGCTGTGGCACCTGTCACGGGGCGAGGATCACCGCCGCGTCGCCCGGGACACCAAGGTGAAAAGCATCTCAAACGAGACAACCTTCCATACGGACACGGCGAACATGGAATTGCTGGATGGCCACCTCTGGCGCCTTGCTGAGAAAGTCTCGGACAGGGCCAAGGCCAAGGGGCTTGAAGGGCGCGTGGTGGTGCTCAAGCTCAAGCGGGCAAATCACGCGCTGCTCACCCGGCGTGTGTCGCTGTCGGCGCCAACGCAGCTGGCCGACGCGATCTACCGGGCCGGGCGGCGCCTGCTGGGAAAGGTAGACAGCGACAGCGCCTTCCGGCTGCTGGGGATCGGTCTGTCAGAGCTGACCCCAGAGGGCGGGGCGGCCACGGTGGGGGACCTGCTGGACCCGGACGCCGGCAAGCGGGCCGATGCCGAACGGGCCAGCGACGCGATTCGCGCGCGCTTCGGACCGGATGCAATCCTGAAGGGCCGCGCCCTGCGCTGAGCGCCCCACGGACCGTCCAACCGGACAGGCCATGGCCCGCAGGCCGACGCGGCTGTGGGGTGGTCGATTATTCGGCCGCCAGGGGCCGCGCGTCCGGCCGGCCAAGCTCAGCAATATCTGCCATGGCGCGGGTCAGCCGGCGTTTGATCTGAGCAAATTCCGGCAAGGGGCGAATCGTTGCCTCATCCATGTAGAGGGCGCGGTCGATCTCTACCTGCACGGCGTGCTGGCGGCGCGACGGGCGACCGTAATTCTGTGTCACAAAAGCCCCCGCGAAGGGCGCATTGCGCGCCACCCGGAACCCGGCCCGCGTAAAGGCTGCTTCGATTTCGCGGACAATGTCAGTGCTGCAAGCCGCACCAAAACGATCCCCCAGAACGATCTCGGGCCGTTGCCCGCTCGTCTGGTCAATCGCTTCATGGGGCATGGAATGACAATCAATGAGGATAGCCTTGCCAAAACTGGCCTTCGCATCATCCAGCAGGGATTGCAGCTCTGCATGGTAAGGGTGCCAATGCTCTGCAAGGCGCGTCTTGGCCTCGGTGAGGGGCATCTTGCCTGTATAGATCGGCCTGCCGTTTGACACCACGCGGGGAATCACACCCAGCCCAGAGCTGACGCGCGGATTGTGACTGGCGCCCCGCGCCCCTTCGATCAGGGCCGGGTCCAACTCATCGCAGTCGCGATTGAGATCCACAAAGGCACGGGGCACATCGGCCACCAGCAAAGGCGCCCCAAGCACCGGGGCCGCATCAAACAACAGATCAACAAACGCATCCTCGGACGAGCGAATCGCGGTCTCGCTCAGCTGGCTGGCCCGCAAAAACGCAGCAGGATAGGCCTGGCCCGAGTGGGGCGAGGCGAAAACAACACCTGTGTTTAGCGCATTCGGAGCGATCACGCGGTAGCTGGGCTTGGGCATATGCTCTCCCTTTGGCGATAACATAGCGTGGAACTGTAATGATCCAAAAGCCCTTGAACCTCCGATCTGTTTCTTTTACACGCTGCGCCACTGACCCGGTTGCATCGCGGTGCTTGAGGGCAAGGCCCGCACGGCGCGGATCACCGGTCAGGGGCGATTAGCTCAGCGGTAGAGCACTTCGTTGACATCGAAGGGGTCACTGGTTCGATCCCAGTATCGCCCACCATGGATTTCGTTCCCTGCGTGGGAGCAAAGTGAACACAGACGGTGCCTTTGGCGCCGCGTAACGAAAGGGACGACCGATGAAGGTCAAGAACTCGCTCCGGTCGCTGAAAAGCCGTCACCGTGATTGCCGTGTGGTGCGCCGCAAGGGCCGCGTCTACGTGATCAACAAGACCCAGCGCCGCTTCAAAGCCCGCCAGGGCTGAACGGTCCGGACGCCGATAGCGCGTCCGCCCCTATCCACGTTTGGCCGCCCTAGGGCGGCTTTTCGTATTTCTGGCACGCCAGCGTGCAGCGCCTCGGGCTCCAGTCGCTGGCCGCAGTCCTTGCCGCCGGCCGTTCCGGAAATCTTTCAGAGCAAGGGCAGAATGCCGCGATCCTTTGCGACTTACCCCGGATTTTTTTTATATTAAAGTTAGTGGCTTGTCGTGTCGTGTCGTGTCGTGTCGTGTCGTGTCGTGAAGATAGATAACCAACCACGCATACTGCAAGTGTCTCCCAAAGATATGTCCTGCCCTAGGCTCAGGACCCATTGATTTG
>JAKVBK010000072.1 GCA_022447275.1 Oceanicola sp.
GGCTACCAGCCCCCAAGCGCGAGGACAGCCTGCCTCGGCGCCTGCCGGCCCGCGCCACGCCCTTCGACCAACCGCCAAAATTGAAACACCGCCAAGCAGGGCGGTGGTTATTCAAGGAGGTTGCTGAAAATTAGAAGAAATTTTCCACTATCCCCGCAGAACGTTTGTGCGGCGCAAGGCAGGGGCGTGCACGGCAAAAGGTTTGTGTGCAACAGTATTCTAAAAAAATGATTTAAAACAGCAATTTATAACTTTACTCGACTTCATCTGACACCTAACCCTTTCCCCATGAATGAGACGTCTATCCCCTCGGCACAGTTGAACGGGTTCCAAGACCATCCGCTGCGCTACGAATTGGCCAACGAGCTGCACGCCCGACCCTTCCCGGATCTGGCTCCACCAACTCATGCCGTCTATCTGGCGATCAAGCGGCCAGAAGCAGCGGCCTCTCGCGACAGGGGCGCAGATCGCGCTCATCTGCTGGAATTGTTGGATCGCTTCGGCGCAACACATCCCGCCCCAGAGGCCACGCATTATTTCGGAGAACTCGGCCGCCATCGGATCAAATGGGAATGCCACACCGAGTTCGTGACTTACACTATCTTCCTGGATGGCGTTGAGGCCCGGCCATTTGACCCGGCCAGCTTCGATGTTTTTCCCGCCGACTGGCTGGATAAAGCCCCAGGTCAGAGGATGACCTCTGCCTTGATCCGGGTGCAACGTCTTGAAGGCGGCATTGAGACTGCTGTGGAGCAGTCCAAGGCTTGGTTTGTCAGTGAAAGCCTGACGATCAGCGAAGTTCTGGATGGCGATGCGGTTGTTTCGGCAGACTTCCGGATCGACAGCGCGGGCCACACCCGACTGGCTGTTTTTGTCCGGCCGGATGTGGGCCCAAGACGGGTCGGACGGGTCGTTCAGCGACTCATCGAAATCGAAACCTACAAAACAATGTCGATGCTGGGCCTGCCGCGCGCACGGGAGTTGTCGCGCGCGATGGGAGAGATCGACACCCGGCTGACAGAGCTTGTCGGGCGCATGTCAGATCAGGACGTGGATGCCGAAGATAGCCTATCGCAACTTCTGGCCATCGCTGCCGAGTTGGAAAATATGATGGCCCAATCAACATTCCGCTTTGGCGCGACAGCTGCCTATGAAGCGATTGTGCTGCAACGCATCGCCGCTCTGCGCGAACAGCGCGTGCAAGGGCGCGTCACCTTCGAGGAGTTCATGACCCGCAGGTTTGACCCAGCCATGCGCACTGTCAAATCGACCGAAGCGCGGCTAAAGGCGATGGCAGGGCGCGCGCTGCGTGCAGGCGGCCTTTTGCGCACCCGTGTCGACGTGGCGCGCCAAGCGCAAAATCAGGACCTCCTGAAAAGCATGGACAGGCGAGCCGATCTGCAACTGCGCCTGCAAGAAACGGTTGAAGGCCTGTCTGTCGTCGCGATCAGCTACTATGCCGTCAACCTGACCAGCTACGTTGCCTATCCGTTCACTGAAACCCTTGGCCTCAGCGAAACTGTGACGGAAGCAATGCTCACGCCTCCCGTTGTTTTCTTGGTCTGGTTGATGGTGCGCAAGATCCGGAAACACGTCGGCTAAAGACACCTTTCCTCCTGCATCGCAGACGATTGATAAAGATCAGGCCCACATCTGCTGGACGTGACCAAAAGCTGCGATTAACATTTCCCCTGTGACGCCAAAAAAATAATACACCGTCGCATAGGGGAGGGACGCGAGCAGTGCTTGAAGTTCGCAATCTGCATCTGTCCTTTGGGGGCATCAAGGCGCTGCAGGGCGTCAGTTTTACAGCACGTGCGGGGGAAATCACCGGTGTGATCGGCCCCAACGGCGCGGGCAAAACCTCGCTTTTCAATGCAATGTCGGGATTTTACACGCCAGACAGTGGGCAGGTTCTTTTCGACGGCAATGACATCACGAGGTTGGCGCCGGATGCCCGTGCCGCGCTTGGGATCGCGCGGACCTTTCAGAACATCGCCCTGTTCCGAGGCATGACCGTCCTCGACAACATCAAGCTGGGCGGACATACGCGCCTGAAAACCGATGTATGGTCAGCCCTGCGCTATTTCGGCGCCGCCCAGCGCGAGGAGATCGCCTATCGCGAAGAGATCGAAGAGCGGGTGATCGATTTTCTCGAGATCGACCACATCCGCAAACTTCCGATCACCATGTTGCCCTATGGTTTGCAAAAGCGGGTGGAGTTGGGCCGGGCTCTCGCGATGCAGCCAAAGGTGCTTTTGCTCGACGAACCTGTTGCTGGCATGAATCGGGAAGAAACCGGCGATATGGCGCGTTTCATCCTCGATGTGCAGCAGGAATTCGGCACGACAATCCTTTTGGTGGAGCATGACATGCACATGGTAATGGACATCTGCTCGCATGTGGTTGTGCTGAATTTCGGCCATCAGATCGCGGAAGGCACACCAGCAGAGGTTTCGGCCAATCCCGCCGTTATCGAAGCCTATCTGGGGACGGCGGTCTGATGGGTCAGTTCGTACAATTTACGCTCAATGGCCTTCTGGCCGGCACGATCTATGCGCTAATCGCCGTGGGCATCGTGAGCGTCTACAAAGCCACCCGCGTCGTGAATTTTGCCCATGGCTACATGATCATGTTTGGCGCCTATTTCTACTATACCTTCGCCGTGCTGCTGCCGGGATTGGAGCTGATGCCAAGCTGGCTCGCGAAATGGGAGCCAGACTGGCTGATCGCTGCGCGCGAGAACGCGCCCATGTTCTCGCCCATGGGGGCTGTACTTGACTGGGTATCGAACCTGCCGAGGATCATCTTCGGGATCACCGGGGCAGTGATTGCTTGCGCCATTTTGGGCCGCATGATCGAGCGCATGCTGATGCGCCCAATGATCGGGCAATCTTCCTTTGCCATGATCATGATCACTGTCGGGCTGATCTCTGTGCTGTCAGGCGCCAAAGGGCTGATCTGGACAGCGGACGCCGCCTTTGTGCCGCATATCGCGCCAAACGCCCCGGTTCGGTTTGAGCTGTTTGGCAATCCGGTATTCCTCTTCGGGGCGGACCTCGCCAATGCCGCAATCGCAGTGATCCTGTTTACGGCGATCGTCTTGTGGGTGCGCTATTCCAAGGGCGGTGTCGCAATACGGGCAACCGCAGAGGATCAGCAGACAGCCTATTCAATGGGCATCTCGGTGCCGGCAGTGTTCGGGCGAGCATGGGTGCTGGCCGCAGCCACAGGGGCAATTGCCGGCGCGATTTTGGCCACGCGCAACGGCGTCTCACCCTCGCTGGGGCTGTTCGGGTTTTCCGTGCTGGCGATCGTGCTCATGGGCGGGCTCGACAGCTATGTCGGCGTGTTCATCGCTGCCCTCATGGTGGGCTTTCTCGAGGCGATGGCCCAGTGGCAGCTTGGCGGCGAATGGGCAGAAGTGGTACCCTATATTGCGGTGTTGATCGTGATCCTTATCCGGCCCCATGGCCTGCTAGGGCAAAAGGAGGTTGAGAGGATATGATCAACGGCAACCTCAAAGCCACCTATGCTGCGGATGAGCAGGTGCTCAACAACGCGTACAAGAGGGCCTTTGTCTACGGCATGGCCTTGCTCTGTGCCGCGCTGCCTTTTGTGGCAAATGACTACATCATCCTTGTGGCTGCGCAGATGGGCATCATCCTGATTGCCGTTGTCGGGGTGAATGTGGTGATCGGCTATACCGGCCTGTTGTCCTTGGGCCATGCCGCCTTCATCGCCATCGGGGCCTATTCCATCCCCATCCTGCACACGCTGTTTGCGTCTCTGGGCGTGCCCGAAGGCATCATGCCCTTTCTCGCGATACCACTTGCCGTGGCGATCTCTGCACTTGTCGGGATTGTCGTGGGCCTGCCGTCGCTCCGGGTCAAAGGGCTGTACCTTGCGGTGGCAACGCTCAGCGCGAATTTCATCGTGATCTTCCTGATCGAGCTTGACGCCATGGCGCCCTACACGGGCGGCTTCAACGGGATCAACACACCTGAGGCCAACCTGCTGGGCTGGCAGCTGGACACCCAACGCGAGATGTTTGCGCTGATCGCTGCGCTGGCCTTTGTCACGATCCTTGGCGTTCAAAACCTGTTTCGGACCCGCGTGGGCCGCGCCTTCATTGCCATCCGCGAGCGGGACTACTCCGCCGAGGTGCTGGGCATCTCACTGCTGCGCTACAAACTGCTCAGCTTTGCAATCTCGGCTGCGTGCTGCGGATTGGCGGGCGCGCTTTTCGCGTATTTCTACGCCCGCATCCTGCCCGAACAGTTCGAGCTTGTGCTGTCACTGCAATTGGTCGCCGCGTTGATCGTAGGGGGGATGGGGCGCACCATGGGCCCTGTCTTCGGTGTGATCATTGTGGTGATGGTGCCAGAGCTTCTGAAATACAGCTTTGGCATCATTGCAGGCGGCAGCGCAGATGTCGCCGCCCTGCGGGCACCCGTGCAGGAGATCGTCTTTGGCGCGCTCATTATCATCTTTCTCATGTTCGAACCGCTTGGGATCACGCAAATTGTGGACCGAGGGTTTCGTTCGCTCAATCGCTGGCCCTTTGCCCGCGGATAACACTGACGTCTCAGGGAGGAGACACCATGACCTTGAACCGACGTAGTTTCCTAGCCCGGTCCGCCGCCGCATCCGCTGTGCTGGCCGCGCCCACCCTTCTGAAGGCCCAACCGGCCGAGTATGTGTTCGGCGCCTCGCTGCCGCTCACGGGACCCTTTGCAACCGCCGGGCAACTCGTGGCCCCGGCCTTTGCCATGGCGCAGCGCCTGATCAACGAGGAAGGCGGCATTGGTGGCGTTCCCATCCGTTTTGTCACCGAGGACTCGGGCTATATCCCGCAAAACGCACTCGCCAACTATCAGCGCGCCCTGGCCACCGAAGGCGATGCGCTGGTGGCCTATTTTGGCGACAGCACCGGCTTCATGAAGCTGGTTGCCCCCGAACTGAAGGGCGATCAGGCCCGGCTCATGGGATCAACCTCCTTTGCCTCTGAACTCGCCAATCCCGAGGTAAATCCCTACCAGTATCTGGCGGGCCCGTCCTATGAGGATCAGTTCGACATCCTCTTGCAGAACATCGCCAATCAGGGCGGCTCCACCGTGGCCTTCATCTTCTCCAACACCGAGTTCGGCCGCGACCCAATCGAGCATGGCAAGAAACGCGCGGAAGAGTTGGGCCTGAAGGTTGTGCTTGAGGAAAGCACCAAGCCGCAGGGCGCAGACATTCCCACCCATGTGACCAAGCTTGCGCAATCGGGCGCCGAATATTGCCTGTTGCAAGGCTATGTCACCGGCGTTTGGCCGCAACTCATTGGAGGCGCGCGCCAATTTGGTCTTCCGACCAAGTTCATGGGCACGTTCTGGGGGATGGAAAAAATCATCGCAGACCGCGTCACGGAGCAAGCCGGGCCGTTCCTTGATGGCTACCAGGGGGTCATGCCCTATCGCTACTTCTACGACCGGGCCGATGCGCCCCGCTACGAGACCTTCGCAGCGCTCTCGAAAGAGATGTTCGTAGGCACGCCGCTCGAAAACTACATGCCCACCTGGACGATCCAGACCATGTGCGCGATCGAAATCGCCGTGCGGGCCCTGCGTGATACCGCTGAAAAAGGGCTGGAACTCACGGCGGACAATACAGCCGAAAGCCTCAATGCGATCAGCGATTGGGATATGGGCGGCTATTTCGGTGGGCCGGTGAGCGTCGAAGGGGGCAAGATCGGCACCGGGCGCGTCTACACTTACGGTGCGGAGAATGGGCTGTTCACGCCCAGTTCCGACTGGTTCAACGTCTGATCCCCTGCCCGCGCCATGTTGAGTATCGAGAATATCGAGGTGACGTATCACCATACGGTGCAGGCCCTTCGGGGCCTGTCACTGGAGGTGCCCGAAGGCAAAATCGTGACCTTGCTTGGCACCAATGGGGCGGGCAAATCCACCACGCTCAAGGCCGCGTCCAACCTGTTGGCGATGGAGAACGGCCATGTGGGCGAGGGACGTATCTCCTTTCGTGGAGAAAGCGTCTTTGGCATCACGCCGGACAAGCTTGTCCAACGCGGCCTCTTCCACGTGCGAGAAGGGCGGCGGATCTTCAGCGAGATGACCGTGGAAGACAATCTGATCGCTGCCGCCTATGCGCTGGATGGCCGGGGCGTAAAGCCCGATTACGACAAGGTCTACGCCTTCTTCCCGCGCCTGAAAGAACGAAAAAGCCAGATCGCGGGTTACCTGTCAGGTGGCGAACAACAGATGCTGGCGTTTGGTCGCGCGATGGTGGCGCAGCCCTCCATGATCCTGATGGATGAGCCCTCGCTTGGGCTTGCGCCAAAAATCGTCGAGGAAATCTTTGCAACCATCCGGCGGCTGAATGCAGAGGATGGCGTGTCGATCCTGCTTGTTGAGCAGAACGCAGGGGTGGCGTTCTCCGTGGCGGATTACGGCTACATCATGGAAAGCGGACAGATCGTGATGGAGGGCCCCGTCGACAAGCTGCGCGATGACAAGGACATCCGCAGTTTCTATCTGGGCGTCGCAACTGAGGGCACTGCGCGCGAGAGCTTTCGTGATATCAAGCATTACAAACGCCGCAAGCGCTGGCTGAGCTGAGGGCACCATGACCTATGATCCCAAGACCTACGCCGCCAAGGGTTTTCGCACCCAGGTTGCCGTGATTGCAGAACACGCCGCCGCCTACCCGGACGCGATCGCCATGCGCCAAAAACGTCACGGGATCTGGCAGGAACTGTCTTGGGCTGCGCTTCAGGACGTAACCCTGGCGCTTGCCGCCGGACTGATTGATCTGGGCGTCACCCCCGGCACCCATGTGGGCATTCTGTCTGAGAACCGGCGCGAATGGGTGTTGGCGCAATTCGCCATTCAATCTGCTGGTGGTGCCATCGTTGGCATGTATCCCACCAGCCCCATGGCTGAGATCGATCATCTTGTGAACGCCTCCGACACAGAGGTTTTGTTCATCGAAAATCAGGAGCAGTTCGACAAAATCGTTGAATTGGGCGACCGCGCACCGAAGCTGCGCAAACTGATTGTCATCGATCCAAAGGGCATCCGATCCGAGAGTTATCTGGATCTTGTCTCTTTTGATGACCTGCTCGCCCGTGGGCATCAGGTCCTCAATAGCCACCGGGCCGAGATCGCCACGCGCATTGCCGCCCTGGCCCCGGAAGACACGGCGATGATGGTGTTTACCTCCGGGTCCACAGGGCTGCCGAAGGCCGCTGAAATCAGCCACGCGAACCTGCATGCAAGCGCCTGCCTCGCGACCCAATTTTTCGAGCGCTACCCACCCGGCACGAATATTCTCAGCTATCTGCCATTGTGCCATGTGGCCGAGCAGAATGTGACGGTGACCAATGCGTTATCCGGCCAGCACATCATGAACTTTGGCGAAAGCCTGCGCACGATCACCCCCGACCTGCGCGACGCTGCCCCCGAGATCTTCTTTGGTGTGCCGCGCATTTGGGAAAAGATGCAAGCGGGCGTGATGGTGCAAGCTCAAACCGCCTCTCCCCTGCGCCGCGCACTCACGCTGAAGGGTTTGCAGCGGGCCCAGGCGCGCGCTGCCACGCCGCGCAGTGCATGGTCCCTGAGCCAGCGGCTGGGCAATGCAATGTGGGATGCGCTGGTCTATCGGCATATCCGCAGCTATCTCGGGCTTGGACGTTGCACCTTCGCAATCACCGCGGCAGCCCCCATCTCGCTGGATTTGCTCACGTTTCTGCGCGGCATCGGCATCAATGTACGCGAGGCGTGGGGCATGTCTGAGACATCCGGCGCTGCCTGTATTCAGCCGGATTGGGGCAATAGTGAAGGGCGCTGCGGCGTCTTCCCAGAAGGGGTGTCACACCGTATCGCCGAGGATGGGGAATTGCTTGTGAAAGGGCCCATCGTGTTCAAGGGCTACTACAAGAATGCCGAGGCCACCGCCGAAACCATCGAGGACGGCTGGCTGCATACGGGCGATGTGGCAGAAGAGGCAACAGATGGCTCAATCTCGATCGTGGACCGCAAGAAGGACATCATGATCAATGCTGCCGGTAAAAACCTCGCGCCGTCCTTGATTGAGAACGCGATGAAGGCTTCGCCCTTTATCAAGGAATGCATCGTGATTGCCGATCAGCGCCCCTATGTTGCGGCACTGGTTCAACTGGACTTTGATACCGTGCGACTGTGGGCTGAAAGCAAGGGGATCAGCTATACAACCTTCCGTTCGCTCGCTGAAAACCCGCAAGTGGTGGCAATGATCGACCGGCAGATCGCCAAGCAAAACGAAGTTCTGGCGCGCGTCGAGCAGGTGAAACGCGTTTGGTTGCTGCCCAAAGAACTGGACCACGACGATGGCGAGGTGACCGCGACGATGAAAGTCCGGCGCAGCAAGATCTCTGAGCGCTACACTGCAGAGATCGAGGCCCTCTACGCCAAACAGGCGGCCGCCTAAGCACTCTGTCCAGAACTATGAAGAAGCCCCCCAGAGCTCTCGGGGGTCTTCTTTGGCACTCTGCCGCAACCCGGGTTTGCGAACGGCGGCAGTGCTTTGGCGTGCCCCCAAATGCAACGGGGGCAGACCTGTTGATCATGCGCACTCAGAACGGCCCCGGCACACAGCCAAGCGCTCACGCTTGGTGCTGCACATGGGCCACCCACGCTCTGCTCCCCTACGGCTCCCTGTCAAACCCCATGCCATCAAAGGCCCCAAATGGGCCTTCGTTTTGCCCCATCTCCCAATCAAATCATGCGTCTAACGCAAAGTGAGATGACGCAAAGTTAGACGGCGAATATGGGCAGAGATGCTTGCAGCACCTGTGTTGCCCACATACCTGCCGTCTCGGATTTGCGGCGGGCTCTTCGGAGCCACCACAGAGAGAAGGACTTTGGCATGTGGGCCGTTTTGAAAATCGCTACGTTCATCAGCACGCTCATCGTTGGCGCGCATGCTGCCAATGCGGCTTCTGTTCACATCATTGGGGATGTGACCGCGGGCACCGGGCAACTCGTCATTTCCGACGATCTGTATTTCACCATAAACGGGACAAACGATCCCACCCACCTTATATTCACCGATTGGAACACAGGATTTGGTCAACTGGCGAGCCCGACCGACAACTGGTTGGACAGGGTCCGCGCCTCAGAATTCACAGATACCACTGGCGGCGTGTTGGGGATAAGCGCCCAAACGCCATTCTCGGAAACAGACAATCGTTTTGTTGGAACCAGCAGCAGGTTTGGCTCCAACGGCATCCAGAGCAATGCCCTGACGAGCGGCCCCAGATTGTTAGATACCGGCAATCACACGCGGATGTTCTTTGACGATGCCTTTCAAAACATTCGACTTCTCGACCAGGACCAACGCAATACGCTGATCATCGAAGCCGGGATATTCAACTTACCGGAGATCCCAGATTTCACCGGGGAGACCTATGCCACCTCCGTGCAAGTCCGCGGGCATAGCGGGTTCGGGTTTCCCGCGCGCTCAAACACGCTGCAGCTTGCACCGCCCCCAGCTCCGGTGCCGGTGCCTGCTGCTCTGTCACTTTTGATGTCTGCGTTCTGTGGGCTTGGCTTCATGTCGTGGCGCCGCACGCGTACGGTCGCCAGCTAGGTGACACAGACATATCAGCGCGCGCATCTGGGCGGATACCAGCGCGCGTGCGTTGAGATTTACGCGGTTTGGCGCCTGCGCAAGAATGCCAAGCCCCCAATGCCTGCAAGCAGCATCCCCACAGGGGCGGGCAAGGGCACCGGGGCGAGCAAGTCGAGGCTGCGCGCATCTTCTGGCTCCATCACCAGCGAAATGCCAGACAGATAAATCGCAGTATTTTTCGCGGTCACATAGGTGTTGAGGCCATCATAGCCCTCCGACAGAGATTTATTCATAACATGAATACCGTCCCCGTCTTGGCGCAGAGCCTTGATGTTCGTGTTGCCTTTTCCGCTGTCCGCGTTCGCGTT
>JAKVBK010000073.1 GCA_022447275.1 Oceanicola sp.
AGCCTCCAGCTATTCCACTGGATTCACAAGATGAATCCTCTCAGACGATTTGTGCAACAAAGCCGCTGGAAGGCAAAAAGAGACGCCCTTCGGCCCGCGCTGATATTAACGAAGATTTCCCGCTTCGCGGCTTTGTCGCCTGCAACTGCTGCGGCAACGCTATGACGGGGGCCTGATCGAAGGGCAAGTATCGCCACTATACTTATTATCGTTATACTTATTATCGTTGCCAGACACGAAACTGCGAAAACAAGGGTAAGTCTGTTCCCGTAGCCTAGATGGACGAAGGTTTTGCGAACATCCTGAAGGGTATGCAGCCCGCCAAGGAATTTTTCGAAATCGCCAAGGCAATGCTGCGCGATGCATGGAACATGCGTTTGGCTTTGGCGCTTGGTGAAAAGGAAGCTCTTCAAAAGCAACTTGCTGATATCGATGGCCGACTTGAAGGCATGCTGGATCAGATCGTCGAAGCGAGTAATGCCTTAGTCGTCCGTGCCTATGAATCGCGTATCGACAAGCTGGAAAGTGACATACTGGTCTTGCAGGATAAGATCAACAAAACCGTGCCGCCGAAAGGACGGCTGGAGGACTGTATTGAACTCTCTTTGAGTTTCCTATCAAACCCTTGTAATATATATAATAATGGTGACTTCACCTTGCGCCAAGCAGTGCTCAGATTGGCCCTCAATGAGCCTCTTCGATGCAGTCGAAATGGGGTGTCCGAATGTCAAAATTTTCGTTCTCTTTCAGGGGTTTAGGGAATTTTCTGAAGCCTGAAAGCGAGATGGTGCTGCTGGAGAGAATTGAACTCTCGACCTCTCCCTTACCAAGGGAGTGCTCTACCTCTGAGCTACAGCAGCAGTGCCTGTCTGGCGATGGACGCGTTCTAGCGGTCTGTTGGCGAAGTGCAAGCGGTTTTCGCACTCAGATGCGGGAAATTCAGTGAGAGAGTCGGTTTCAGGTTTTTGGTGTCACCAATGACTGAGGCAGTAAGAGAACGATGTCTGAGAATCCTTTGTTCGGATCGTCAGATCCCCATGGTCGCACCTGCGGGATCATCCGTACCAATGATGTGATACATCGCGGCTGCGCCTGTCATGGCTGGCACTGCGCTGTGCAAAACGCCTTCGGGCACAGAAAGCGTATCGCCCGGCGCCATGACAAGGCTCCCGCCTTCCCAGGTCACACGCCAGTGCCCAGTAACGGGCATCAGCACTGACGGTTTGTCGTGCTGATGCATATCAGACGAGGCTGAGGCGCGGGTAATCAGGGCAACTTCAAAGCCCGGTCGATCTCTCAGCATTGCATCCGCGCCGATCACACGCGCTGGTGATCGATCCGCAAGCGCGATCATGTCCCAGTAGCGCGCAACATAATTTGGAACGACGTCCGCTGTGCTTGGTTCCGGATATGCGGCCAGCTGTTCTTCGGACAGAACGGGCATGGGGCCTACCCCATCTGGCAAGCGCGCGCCGTCTTTCGTGTCATAGAGCTTGCCTTCCTCTGACAGAACAAGCCCGTGCGCTGCGGCATCCTCAATGACTTGCGGCGCCCAGATGACCCCGCCACCGGCGTCGTCACCGCCAAGGATCGCCATGATCATCCCGTAATCATCTCCGATATTCTCGAAGCCGCGGAATATGCCTGTTGGGATATTGAAGATGTCACCTTTTTCCAGAACCACTTCGCCGGCGGTCCCGTAGCGCCCCCAGAAAAAGCGCCACCTGCCCGACAGCACAAAGAAGACTTCGGCAGTGCGGTGGCTGTGGAGGGAGTTGCGGCACTTGGGAGGTTGACCTGCGGCCCCGATATTGAAGCCGTGTGGGATCGTGAGATGCACATGCTGGTCGGCGGCCTCCGATACGCCGCCTCCGATGATTGTGAAGTTCTCTTTCAGATCAGAGCCTGGCGTGTGCGCATCAATGAACGCGGTGCGGCAAGGGATCAAATCACCATATCGAACCAGTCGCGCTTGCATGTCTGCTGGTGTCATAGTGTTTCTCCCTTAGTTTTGTGCAGTATAGCATACGTATGCAAACCCGTCAGCCAAGAGGAAAATCCGCCGCATGTCGATGTCTTGCTCCGTTGAAAAGGGTGGGGAAGCGTCTGGCCGCGTCTACGGAAGCAGGGAAAGCCAAACCCAGACTGTGAAAATAGATAGGCCGGTGCCAAGCAACACGGTGGAAGCCGCAACCCGTTTGGCAACGCCGTACATGTTTGCGAAGACATAGACATTCACGCCCGGCGCCATTGCGCCGTTCAAAACAGCAGAGCGGAATTGCTGGACTTCCAATCCACTCATAGAACCGCCCACGAACACAAGTACAGGGCAGATCACGAGGGTCACCAAGAGGCAGAATGCGATTGTGAGAAGGTCACCTTCGGGCCGGTATTGCACGAGAATCCCACCGAGGCCGAACAGGGCTGCCGGTATCGCTGCCTGCACCATTAAGCCGAGGCCGTCCCACACCACGCCCGGAACAGGGATCGACAGGATATTCACGAAAAACCCCGCAGCCAAGCCCAGCACAAGGGCATTTCGGAACACCGCGCGGATCACGCTGTTCAAGATGGCAATGCCGCCTTTGCTCTTCTCCGACAGGGCGATCTCCATCGAAATGATGCCCACTGTGTAACAGAAAGCGGCATGGATAGAGATGATTGCATAGTTCGGCCCCAAAGCGTCGGCGCCGTATGCGCGCTCTGTAATTGGCAGCCCGAGCAAAACGGAATTGGCAAACAGGCACACAAATCCAATCGCCACGGCATCGGGCCAGGGGCGCCCGAACAGATGGCGTGCGCCGATCATGCCCAGCACAAAGCATGTGCCTGCGGCCGTAAAATAAACCGCCAGAAGCTTCCAATCGAAATCGGCAGCCAGATCCAGTCTCGCGATGGCGCTGAACAGCAGGCAGGGGATCGCGAAGTTCTGGGTGAACTTCATCAACACATCAGCGCCTTCGCGGGTAAACCAGCCTTTCCAGACCGACAGGTATCCAAACCCGATCACCAAAAAGACCGGGAGGATGACTTCGACAAGCGCGCCCAGGGGTCAGACCTCGAACCGCAAGACCAGCCCATCATGGGCGGGCATGACGTTGTCTGGGGTTTCTTCAGCCACGGTCACGTAGTCGAGATCGATATGCATGTTCGTCAGCACAGCTTGCCGGGGCTGGGCCTGTTCAATCCATTCGAGCGTATTCTCGAGATGCGAATGCGAGGGATGAGGGCTGCGCCGCAACGCGTCGACGATCCAGCAATCGAGCCCTTCCAGAGCAGCCCAACTTTCGGGGTAGATCTCGATCACATCCGGCGTATAGGCGACATTCGCCACCCGGAAGCCGAGCGCGTCCACCATGCCATGATCCACGAGAAATGGTTGGAAGTCGATTGGGCCGCCCGCGCCTGGGATCGACAGCGGCTCCTTGATGCGACCACCGGGAATGTCGTGCAGTTCCAGGATGGGCGGGTAGGGGGAGCCTTCAGGCTGAATGAAGGCATATCCGAAGCGTTTCAGCAAATCTGAGCGGGTGACTTCCTCTGCCCAGACGGGCAAACGCTGCCGCATGTTGAATACGATCATGCGCAGGTCATCGATGCCATGGACATGATCTGCGTGGGAATGGGTATAGACCACCCCATCCAATGTGCCGATGCCGGCATCGAGCAATTGGTTGTTCATGTCGGGAGACGTATCGACCAGCACGCGGGTGGTGCCCCCCTCATCCTCACGTTCAACAAGGATAGAGCAGCGCCGGCGTCTGTTGCGTGGATCGTTCGGGTCACAGTCGCCCCAATGGCCGCCGATACGGGGCACACCGCCCGATGAGCCACATCCAAGAATGGTGATCCGCAATTCTGCCATTATGCGGCGTCCTGCCATGCAGCGGCTTTCCAGAACAGCCTGTCAAAATTTTCGGTTGTCTGCCGGGCAAAGACCTCCGGGGGTACCCCGAAAACCTCGGCCCCTACCTTGGCAGTATGCGCAACATAACTCGGCTCGTTGCGCTTCCCCCGATGGGGCGGCGGCGCCAGATAGGGGCTATCTGTCTCGACAAGAATGCGGTCAATCGGGGCTGCCGCAAAGATGTCTCGCAATTCCTTGGAGCGGGGAAACGCTGCAATGCCCGACATCGACAAATAGAAGCCCAAATCAAGCGCGGCCTCTGCAAGGGCCTTGCTCGAGGAAAAACAATGCATCACGCAGCTATAGGCGCCGGCTGCATGTTCTTCTGCAAGGATGCGGGCCATATCATCATCAGCGTCGCGCGCGTGGATGATTAAAGGCAGGTTGGTCTGGCGCGCGGCGTCGATGTGCAGACGCAAGCTTTCCTGCTGCAGCCCCTTTGTTTCAGCCGTGTAGTGGTAATCCAGACCTGTTTCTCCGATGCCCACGCATTTCGGTTGGGTTGCAAGGGCTGTGAGTTGTTCCAGTGTCGCCATGGGTTCGTCTGCTACGGACATCGGGTGCGTGCCGGCCGCGTAGAAAATCGGAGCATGCGCGTCAGCTATGGCGCGAACTGAGGGTTCGTTGCGCAGCCGGGTGCAGATGGTCACCATGCGCGTCACGCCCATCTGAGCAGCTCGGGCGATGATGTCAGGAAGTTGGCCCTCAAAGTCGGGAAAATCCAGATGGCAATGGCTATCCACCAAGGGGGCCATGATCGTGGTCTGGGTGCGGTCAGGCATGCGCGGTCTGGGCCTCGGCTGGCGGCGCTGCGGGCCCATCCGCGTCAGGCGGATGCTCGCCCTTTCGCGGTTGCGGCAATCTCGAGGATGGTATCTAGGATCAGCGCCGCAGGGTCAAGATTGGCGGCGCGACCTGTGCGCAGCTTTGCCCCCAGCCTGTCTTGTGCTGCGGCCCAACTCTGCGCCTGCCGCACATCGCGGCACAGGCGCGCCATCAACTTGCCTTCGCCATGGGCCGCTTCGATGGCAGGCGGCCCCGCCGCTCCTGTTCGGGCCAGCCGTGACAGGAACATGTCGAGGAGATCGCAGAACAGATCGAAGCGTTCCGGTTTATCCCGTGCTGTGGTCCATTCAGCGAGGGCAATGGCTTTCTGCCTGTCGAAATCTGGCAAACCGGACATCAGCGCAATCAGCCGGCCATACAGGGCGAGCCCCTCGCCGAGGGTCAATTGCGCGGCACGGCCCACTGAGCCGCCTGCGAGCGTGCAGAGGGCTTCATCTGATGTGCCCTCGGGCACGTCGATGTCCTGCTGAGCCAAAGCTGCGACGAGCAGATCTGCGGGAAGAGGGGCGCAGCGCAACTCTCTGCAGCGCGAACGGATCGTGGGCAACAAGCGGGAAGGGCGATGCGAGATCAGCAGAAAGACCGTGTGTGCCGGGGGTTCTTCCAACTGCTTTAGAAGGGCATTTGCTGCCGAAGTGTTCATATCATCCGCGGCATCCACGATGACCACGCGACGGCCCCCGTCTGGCACCGACAACGCGAAGAAGCGATGCAATTCGCGCACCGTATCAACCGGAATGTCTTGTTTGAACCGCTTGTTCTTTTCGTCATAGGGGCGCCGTAACAGCATAAGCCGCGGCTCTGACAGGGCCAGTGCACGCCGCACGATGATGTCGTCCGGGTCCGTGTCGAGGCTTTCTGCGGGCGGGGGCGCGCCGAACATGTCGTTCCCATCCGAGACATCCCGCGTGAGCAGAAAGCGGGCTGCGCGCCAGGCAAAACTGGCCTTACCAACACCTTGGGGGCCGGTGATCAACCAAGCGTGATGGAGCCTGTCCGAGGCCAGCGCTTTGAGCAGCGTTTCTTCCGCTTGCTGCTGACCGAGCACCGAGGGCGTATTGCGCGGATGGCTGGTACCGTCCAGCCGGTCTGCCTCAGGCAAATCATCTGCAATGGGGACTTGGACACTCCGGCTCATGACGGGCGTGCAGCAAGGGCTGCATCCACGATGGCGGCCACATCTGCGGCCACTGCTTCGCGATCCCGGCTGCCATCTACAAGGCGAACCCTGTCGGGGTACTCCTCGGTCAGAGCCAGAAAACCGTCGCGCAGTTTGCGCTGAAAGGCGGCCCCGAAGTCTTCGAACCGGTCTTCACCGCTCTGGCGGGCAAGCCCACGGGCCAGCGCGGCGTCCGGGTCCATGTCGATCACCAGGGTCAGGTCGGGTTCCATTGCGATCATGCGTGCATGAAGGGCATCCACCGTTGCGCGCAAATCGCCCCGTGTGGCCCCCTGATAGACCCGGGTGCTGTCTGCAAACCGGTCTGAAACAACGATGGCGCCTGCTGCGAGCCCCGGCTGAATAAGCCGCTCCACGTGATCGCGTCGGGCGGCGGTAAACAGCAGGATTTCTGTCTCGGCGGACCAGCGCCCGGGATCGCCTTCCACAAGGAGGCGCCGAATATCCTCGGCGCCTTTTGAGCCGCCTGGCTCACGCGTCACGATGACTTCATGTCCCTTCGCTTGCAGGTGGTCGGCAAGCAGGCGCAACTGGGTGGACTTGCCCGAACCGTCGATGCCTTCGAAGGTTACGAACATGTCAGCTTACCCCTCGGCTGGGCTGGCATCATCCGTGCCAAGAACATCGCGCAAAAGCACTTTCGCGGCCGTGCGCAACCGCGGGACAAAGCCGCCACGCTCCACCGCGCGTGCGGCCACGAGCGGCACCTCGATTGGGTTCATGCCAGGCAGGCTGACTGACAATGTGCCCAAGGTCTCACCCGCTTCGATGGGCGCCCTTGCGGGGCTGGCAAAACGCAGGTCTGCCTCAATCTCACCCTGAACAACTGCCGGGATGAGAAGGCTCAGGTCCTCCTCGATGATGAGATCGACGGCATCTGCCTCTCCCATCCAGACGGGCACCTCGGCCATGCGGGTGCCGCCGGGCACCACCGTGCGTTGCACAAACTGCCGGAACGCCCAATTCACCACACGTTCTGCTTCTTCCGCGCGGGCAACCTCTGAATCGAGGCCGGAAATCACGAATGTGACCCGTCGATCCCCCTGACGGGCCGATCCAACCAGCCCGTATCCCGCTTCTTGGGTGTGGCCCGTTTTGAGACCATCTGCCCCGATGCCCAAGCGCAGAAGCGGATTGCGGTTTGCGTGGTTTGAAGGCACCCGCCCATCGAACGGGAAGCTTTCCATGGCGAAATAGCCATAATATTCAGGGAATTCGTCTATCAGCCGGGTGGCCAACAAACCCAGATCTTCCATCGACATGCGATGGTTTGGATTTGGCCAGCCAGACGCATTGGCGAAGGTTGAATTCAACATCCCAAGATCGCGAGCCCGGCGGTTCATCAGTTGGGCAAAGGCTTCTTCTGTGCCTGCCAGCCCTTCCGCGATCACAACGCAGGCATCGTTGCCAGACTGGACAACAATGCCCTTTATCAACTCCTCAACCGTGGGCCGGTCAGTTTCATTCAGGAACATGGACGAGCCACCCATGGCGCGCGCCTTGGCAGAGACGTTGAACCGCGTGTCCAGGGTGACGCGCCCGTCACGCAGGGCCTCAAACACCATATTCAATGTCATTAGCTTGGACATTGAGGCCGGGGGCAGGGGCTGTTCCGCATTCTTTGACAACAGAACGGTGTCGGTTCCTTGGTCGACAACCCAGGCAGCGCCGGCGCGTGTCTCAAAGAGCGGTTCTGCAATTCCTGTCGTGGGGAGCAGCAACCCTGCGCAGAGCGTACATGCGCGCAAGACGCCCTTGAGTGTTTGCGGCAAGGCGACCATCCGTCTTCTCCTGTGGTGTGAGCTGGCTTTCGGCGCGCTCAATTGCTGACGGCGTAGGCGTCGTTGAAACCCAACTCGCGGGCCTTGTTAAGCAGGTCGGCGCGGGTCGACAAAGACCGAGCGGGCCCGGCAATGACGCGCCAGAATTTCTTTCCGCTGCTTTCCTGTGCCAGCACGGTTGGGATGATCCCAGCGCCCCGCAGGCGGTCAGCTGTCGCGTCGGCATTGGCTTCCATCGAGAAGATGCCAATTTGAATGTAAGGTTTGGGTAGGCGGCTGTTGGAGGGCGGTGCCTCAGTCGGTTTGGCTTCCACACTGCCTGAGGCAGCCTCTGCCTTTTCGATCGCCGCAGCGGCAACCTCCAAGGCGGGCAACGGTGCCGCCGTCACGTCCTCTGTTGCGGCAGACGCTGTTTCCACATTCGCTTCTGCTTCAACTTCCGTCTCTTCTGGGACTTCCTCGCGGCGCAGAGCCGTGACGTTCAGTGCGGTGGGCTGCCCGGCAGTTACACCCAGAGCGGCCGCCGCATCGGATGATATCTGGAATGCTGGGCCAGGGTTTTGCGCTTCCCGTTTGAACAGGGATCCGATGACGAACTTCCCATTGTCCGTGTTGCGGATGATCGCGCGCTCGGGTGCCGCAACAGCGGGATGGGCAACCCATACCCCGCCAAAAGACGGTGTGCCGGCCCACAACCCGGGCTCGCTGCGTTGAAATACGTCTGGGGCTTCGACGTCCCTTTCAACCAAGCGTGTCGCTGTGGTTGCCACGGGCGCGCCATCGCTTTGCCCTGTGGTTGGCTTAGGCGCAAATGGATTGCCTGCCTGACAGGCTGAAAGAAGGGCGAAAAGAGCTAGCCCTCCCACCAACCGGTATGCTTTTGCCGGGATCATATTGGCCCCCATTTCCTTGCCAAGTGCCTCTGTGCAGGTGAATCGCTGGCCGGTCTGCCGGCTCTTGTGCTGCTACACGTGCTGGAAGTTACTATAAAAGGCAATTCGTCCGCTGCAAAGTGCCGACGCAGCGACCCCAAGAAGAAGTGAGGGTTTCAGAATCAGTTTTGCCGATGTATCGGCAACGAACCGCCGGAGGAGTGGCAGAGTGGTCGAATGCACCGGTCTTGAAAACCGGCGAGGATTAACGTCCTCCGTGGGTTCGAATCCCACCTCCTCCGCCACCAGATTGTGCTGGCAATTTTTACAATATAAACAATGAACAAAACGCGGTTTGGGAAATTCTTACCCACACGCACTACCCACACACCGCTTCCTATCTCGTGCAGAAAAAGCACGGTAGCCCTCAGTGATTCTAGTAGCGCCTTTCTGGCAGAATTTTATTGGGTGCCCCAACTTCAAGGTGGCCTTATTCTCTGGCGGGTTACTGTCAGAAATCTCTTTCCGTAGAAACTTAAAATTGGTCGATCTGTGCCTTCTGCTCTAAAGCACCCTTGGATGGGGTTCATAGCGCCTAGATAGCTTCAGAGAGCGCCTTTGGTGCTGACGCACTTGCCTTCCCCACCAAGCACCACAGGGCTTCTCAGCACCCCTGCCAACGACTCTGCGTGGGTATTCTTACAGAATGGCCGTGAAGGTATCAGCGCAAAGAAAGCTGAAGCGGCAATTCCAAAACAATCCAAGCACTTAGCAGGTATTCAGATGCCTTATGCGGATCATGATATGCTCCATGCGCCTCTGTAAAATAACGCAATAAATCAGTGCCTTATCATCTGTTTTGCTACAAATAATTCTCGCATTGGTTGTGCAGTGACAACGAGTGCTTATGTGTAAATATTGGCCCAACAAAATGTCAGGAGACCGCATGACAACAGCATAACACCAGCACTGCCCAACCGATCACACCGCAACTAACAGCACCAACCACTGCCGGACAGCAGGAACGCCTTCAGGGCGATTTCTTTTGTTGTGCAAACGGAATATAAGGCACTGTTTATCAATGGAAAAAGCAATGATGCGCCATCAGCACCCAATATCACTTCGGCTAAAAATACAAGCCCATTTACTCGATCAACTCAGAACCAAACGCGGCCTGTCGATGAACGAAGCCATAAACCTCACCTCCGCCACCTCTGTCGAAGCAAAGGAATTCAAGAATGACAAAGCAAACCACTAAGACTGGTAATGACTACGAGACCATCGGCCACTGGG
>JAKVBK010000074.1 GCA_022447275.1 Oceanicola sp.
CGGCGATCACGGCGGGCGCTGGCAAGGGCATGGCGTATTTTGAGGATCCGGATCGCTCTGAGAACCTGTTGGAGCGCGTCCAGAATACCGCAGCCTCGGTACATGCCGCCAATGTCAAAGCCGCAGGAGACGCCGCATGAAACATATGTCCCGCAAAATAACGTCGATTCTGGCCATCACTGCGGCATTCGGTGCCCTGTAAGGGACGGAACCCGCCGCGGCCAGCACCAACACAGGTGGACAGGCGCCGATCTTTGGCATTGTGCCGCAGCAATCGGCCAGCCGCCTGGCCAAGATGTGGGGCCCATTTCTGGCGGAACTAAGCGCGCAAACCGGTGTCACCTTCCGTTTTCGCACCACAATAGACATCCCAACATTCGAGGCCTGTCTCGCGTCTGGCGCCTTCGACGTCGCCTATATGAACCCAATGCACTACGCGATCTTTTCGAGTGAGGCATCGTACACGGCTATCGCGCATCAGTCCGAAAAACGCCTGAAGGGCGTGTTGGTTGCGCGGGCCGACGCGAGTTTTGAGGACCTGGAAAGCTTAGAGGGTGGGACCGTCGCGTTCCCGTCGCCGGGTGCGTTTGGTGCCAGTATCCTGAACCGCGCGCTTCTGGTGGAAAATGGGGTTGCCTTTGACCCTGCTTATGACAAATCTCATGACAGTGTGTATCGTGCCGTGGCTGCTGGCCTGATGGTCGCTGGTGGTGGGGTCACGCGGACGTTCAATTCGGCGGATCCCGAAATCCGGGCGCAGTTGCAGATCATCCACGAGACACCGGGTTATACCCCTCATGCGATTGCGGTTCATGGCGGCGTTGAGCCTGAGCTGCGAGACGACATCCAAAACGCCCTGATGACAATCGCCGAAGTGCAACCAACCCTTGTGAAGGGGATCGGTATGAAGGGCTTCGTCACTGCAGGGGATGGTGATTGGGATGACGTGCGGTCACTGCAGATGTCGCGCGATGACACTGGTATTTCGCGCAAAGGGGATGCAGTATATCCTTCCGATTAAAGACTATTTTCGGCATTGCCCTGATCGAGCTTTCGGTCATGGCGATCCTCATTACGATCAACCAATTTGCCTTGGGTGGCTCTGCCGCCACCCAGCTGTTTCAGCGGGCAGAGACAACAGCACGGGTTTTTGCAAATGCGGTCTCTGACGCGGTGATCTCGACAGATCTGGCCACGTTGGATGCCACCATCGAGACCGCGCTGTCGGGCGAAGAACTCACATATCTTCGGGTGCTCAGTCCCTAAGGTGTCGTTTTGTCGGAAGGTGGGGAGGCTGCGGCCCTCGCACGTCCCTTTGTAGCGGATAGCGATTTTGAAAGCGCCCGCACAGATCACCTGATCGACCTGCAATTGCCCATCATCGTTTCTGGCACGACGTTTGGCCTGATCGAACTGGGCATGTCCACCCGCACGGTCGAGGCAGAGCTTGCCTCGGCGTTGCGGTGGAACATCCTTATCGCGGTGATCGGCATGTCACTGGTTGCGATTTTTGGCTACCTTCTTGGGTCGATGCTGACCCACCAATTGCACTGGTTGCAAAAAGGGGCGGGGGCGATTTCACGCGGTGATTTGGACCACCGCATCAAAGTGCGCGGTCGGGATGAGCTGGCCGAGACCGCCGATTGCTTTAACAATATGGCGCAGGCCTTGTCGCAGGAGCGCCAGCAGCTGCAAGAACAGCATCGCTTTCTGCTTAACCGCAAGGCGCGGGTCGAAGTCCTGGTCAGATCCCTCACAGAAATTTCAAAAAACGATCGGTTTGGCGAAGCTCGCGTCTTTGTGCCTGATACAGAGCGTGCGGATGAAATTGGCGACATGGCACGCGCAACTGTTGTCTTCCGTGACGCAATAGAAGAGGTGGAGGCGGCAAGGCTGAAACAACAGCGCCTGATTTCGGCCTTCGACCAGGTCGAAGAGCAGGTTGCCATTTTCGGCCTTGATGGGTGTGTCCTGTTCCTTAATGCGGCGTTCCGCCGCGCGAACGAAGACATTCTCTCCACCTTCGAACACGAGGAATTCACGCTTGAAAGGTATCTGGCCGTTGGCGTGCGCCTTGGCGTGTTCACTGACGCATTGGGCGATGACACCGCCGCGCAAGACTGGATATACAGCCGTCTGGCCTGCAGTTCCGGCACCCCGCGTGAAGTGCGCAGGGCACCAGATCGTGTCCTGTTGACGGTGCAAAGCCATGTGGAGGGCATAGGCACTGTTCTGTCTGCAAAGGACATTACGGATCTGCGGCAGTCTGAAAACCAGCTGATCCAGGCCTCCAAGCTGGCCACGCTGGGGGAGATGGCGACCGGTATCGCACACGAGCTGAACCAGCCGCTTGGCGTGATCCGCATGGCTGCAACAAACTGCGTCAAACGGATCGATCGCGGCAAGGCTGACTTCGACTATCTGCGCGGCAAGCTGGAGCGCATGGGGGAACAGACCGCGCGTGCGTCGCAGATCATTAATCACATGCGGATTTTTGGCCGCGAAGCCAGCGGGCAGCAGGAACCTTTTGACCTGCGTGAAAGTTTGGCCGAGGTGGCAAGCCTTGCGCGAACGCAATTGCAGACTTTGGATATTGGCCTGCGTGTGGATTTGCCTAAGGAAGGGGCGGCAATAGTGCTCGGGGAACAGGTGATTTTTGAACAGGTGCTTCTGAACCTTGTTTCAAATGGGCGCGATGCGATTGAGGCCCGAAGGCTGACGGATGGCAGCACAGAGGGGTGTGTCACGATCGCGGCAGAACTTTCTACGCCCGAGGGCCACATCATAACAGTGCGTGACACTGGCGGCGGCATTCTAGAAGAGGTGATGGATAAACTGTTTGAGCCGTTTTTCACCACCAAAGAACCAGGCAAAGGTACTGGCCTTGGCTTATCGATCAGCTTTGGCACCATCCGCGAAATGGGCGGCGTCAGGCATGAGCGTGGCTCGACTGATACGCTATAGCGTAAAAAGTGGATACTTACGTTGTGCGTAATTTGTTTTCATTTACGCTGCGCCGTAAAAGGAGCCATCATGGACCTCACAGCACGAACTGCCGAGCAGATCGGCGAGGCACTCCGCCGGACGCGCAAAGCGCGCGGCTGGACGCAAAGCGATATCAGCGCGCGTACGAATTTGCGCGTCGCGACAATTTCGTCGCTAGAAAATGGCGACGCGGGAACTAAGCTCGCCACAATGTTCGCTGTCATGGCGGCACTTGGGCTTGAGTTCCGATTGGCGGAGCGCGGTGGCTCGCTTGAGATTGAGGATATCTTCTGATGGCCAAACACGGGCGTAGCGGCACGATGCAATTGCTTCTGAACGGGCGGACGGTGGCGGCTATTCGTCTCGTTGGTTCAGGCGCGATCAGCTTTACCTATGATCCTGAATGGTTGGCATGGTCCCCACCTTCGGCGGCACAGATGCGGGCCTGCTTGTCATGTTCACGCAGGAACGTGGGCAGACGCAGGGTCTTTAGGTGATGCGCCAGCAATATCTCTGGGGCATCTGTCATACCTCACCCCCCGCCAGCAGGCTCATGTAGGATGCGGCGGAGGTTGTGGCGATGTTGGCTCTGGGCAGATATGGATAGACATCCAGATCCAACCGGGGCGGGGGTCGCTCGACGCGGCAGAGCAGCAGATATTTGATTGCGTCGAAGCTGACAGCTCTCATCTGCAACGCATCTTTGATGGCCAGATGCAGCACATCCATCTCGAAGCGCTCCAACAGGCGTAGGACCTGCACATACTCGCGCTTGCCGACTTTACCTTGGCGGGCCTCCAACAACCGCTGGAGCGTGGCGAAGGCTTCCGGCAGCTCCCAGTTCTGCAAAGGTGCCGCCTGATCAAAGGACATGATCTTGCGCTCAATGAGAGGTAGGTAATGTACCGGATCAAAGACCATATCACCTGTGTCATAGGACCGGGGATGGTCGGCTATGATCTCAGCCGCACAGCCGATCACAACACGACCCACGAAGCCTTTGATCCAGACCTCGCGGTGGCCAAAGGCCACAGGCACAGAATAGTCATTGCCGCGATAACGCACCATAGATGTCGACGTCACCTGGCCGCTTTGTAGATCACAGGCTTCAAAAGGCGCGGCTGGCAGGGTGCGCATCGCCGCCAATTCCGCTTCCAGCCGGTCACCAATGCTGATCTTGTGCCCACGCAGAACATCCACCTGCCGTTTGCGACATTGTTCTTCCAGATAGGCGTTGAACGCATCCCAAGTGGCAAAGCGGGGCATCGGCACCATGACGTTGCGCCGACCGTAGCCAACAAGACCCTCAACCTTGCCGCTCGCCATTGTCCTCGGACCAATGGCGGACAAAGGCTCGCTCATTCCCCTTGCCGGGACGGCCATACCGATCCCCGATCACGTCATGCGACAACATCGCGCTGAACCGCTGTGTGCGATTGCGCGTGCCATCCATTGACCGGCAGCGATGCTGCCGAGAGGGCGGCATGATCTTGGCCACAAGACAGCGGTCATTGTCGTACAAGAGAGAGCGTGGCACCGCGCCGAAGAACGTGAAGGCATGTACATGCCCATCAAGCCAAGCCTCGGTATTCGCCGCAGGATAAGCGCGGATATAACAGGCATCGCTGTGCGGCAGATCAAAGGCAAAGAAGTACGCCTTCTGTTCGATCCCGCCGATGACAACCAGCGCCTCGCCAAAATCCGCCTGACCGTGACCCGGCGGATGGCTCAGCGGCACAAACATCTCGCGCGAACCGCGCTTCCGGCCGCGCACATAGTCTTTGACGATGGTGTATCCGCCGTCGAACCCACATTCGTCGCGTAACCGCTCAAAGATCCGTTTGGCTGTGTGTCGCTGCTTGCGTGGCTAGGCTTTGTCCTCGGCCAGCCACTGGTCAATCTGGCCGGTGTAAGGATCAAGATTAGGCCGCTTGATCGGCGCAGTCCGCCGGTACCCGGGCGGCTGCGAGTACGCCAACATCTTCGCAACACTATCTCGGCTGATCCCAACATCCCGAGCAATCTGACGCCCGCTCAAACCTTCCTCAAAGTAAGCGTGACGCACCTTCAAATACAAATCCACGGTGAATATCCAAAAGCCCTCCCGAAAACCGAAAGGGCAAAAGTGGCCGACTTTTACGCCGCCCGCGACCGCACTGTGACGCCGCTACCGTGGAAGAATATTGCTCCGCCGTTCACAGATTATGATCCTTATGTGTGGCTCCTGCAGATTGGCCGCGACGCCAACTGGGATGACAGCGCGATCGCCGACAACACTCCGTTCAAGGTTGCAGACCCGTTGATGATCTTCATCACCCTGCGCGCCGTGCGAGACTTACTGGTCTTGTCCGAAGCATTCAATCAGGACGCAACTCAGCTTGCCGAATACATTCCTGTGCTTGAGGCAGGCGCGGAGAGCCTTTGGAACCCGAAAATCCAAGCCTATGACTCTCGCGATGTCGAAACTGGTGAATTCGCGGGCTCACTGAGTTGCGGGTCCTACCTTTGCTGGTACGCAGGGGTGCATCGGCCGGAAATGCGGGCTCAGTTGCAAAACGCGCTGGCTGGAACAAAATACCCTGTTGCCAGCTATGACACTCATGGCGAGGCCTTTGATCCGCATCGCTACTGGCGTGGCCCGACCTGGCCTTGTGTGAACCTGCTGATTGGCGTCGGATCGGCGGACCTTGATTTGCCGGAAGAAGCCAAGCTTCGGGCGGGCATTCGGGAACTCGTTGCCGAGAATGGATTTTCGGAATGTTTCGGTCCCAAGTCCGGGTCTCCGGCTGGCGGCAAAGCGTTCTCCTGGACGGCTGCAACTTGGCTCAGATGGGCGCGACATTGAAATTGAATGGAGCTCTGACTTTACGCGCTTAGGGCCCGTGAGTCTTGGGTGATACCTATTGCCAGCTCGGTTCTGCTTGCTTGAGCGGAAACCAAATGAAAAACGACCGCCCGATCATCAGATCGGACGGCCGTTTCAGTTCAGGCTGTTAATCAGTTGAGGCGCTCGCCTGTGCTTGGCGAGAAGTAAGAGACTTTGCCCAGATCAAAAGCCAACGACAGTGGTTGCCCAGCCTGCGCCGACGTTTCGGCATGGAGGCGCGCTGTCACCTGTTTGCCGCCCAAATAGGACGTCACATAGGTGTCCGCACCGGCGGGTTCGACCATATCAACCAGACACTCTGCTTCCTGAACATCCGCACCGGCGCGGAAGCCGCTTTCGGCGATGTCTTCGGGGCGCAGGCCAACCAGAACATCAGCAGGCAGGTCCAGCGCACGATGGTCGCGCAACTGCATGCTGGCACCATCGGCACGGGCGATATCGAGGACGGTATCGGCGCCGGCTTTTCTGGTTTTGGCGGGGATCAGGTTCATTGCAGGCGAACCCATGAAATCGGCGACAAAGAGATTGGCCGGGGTGTTGTAGATTTCGGCCGGGGTGCCGATCTGCTGGATCACGCCGCCTTTCATCACCACGATTTTGGTCGCCAATGTCATCGCCTCGATCTGATCGTGGGTCACATAGACCATCGACGCGCCAAGTGTCTGGTGCAGCTTCTTGATTTCAGAGCGCATTTCGACGCGCAGTTTGGCGTCAAGGTTGGAAAGCGGTTCGTCAAACAGGAACAGTTTGGGATCACGGACAAGCGCGCGCCCCATTGCAACCCGCTGACGCTGACCACCGGACAGCTGACCGGGGCGGCGGTTGAGCAGCTGTTCGATCTGCAGCTGGGCTGCGACCTCTTTCAGCTTGGCCTCTTGAGTGGCCGCATCTTCGCCGCGCACTTTCATGCCAAAGGTGATGTTTTTGGCAACCGACATGGTCGGGTAGAGCGCATAAGACTGGAACACCATGGCGATGTCGCGGTCCTTGGGGCTGACATGGGTCATGTCGTTGCCACCAATGCTGAGTGTGCCGCCGGTGATGGGTTCAAGACCGGCAATGCAGTTCAGCAGCGTGGACTTACCGCAGCCAGACGGGCCGACAAGAACCAGAAAGTCACCGGGTTCGATTGAGACGTTGATGTCTTTGAGGATCTCCACGGGGCCATAGCTCTTGTAGAGGTTTTTGATATCAAGAATAGGAGCCATTTACGTATTCCTTATCCGCGCAAACCGGCGGTTTCTGCGTTCATAATGTGAAACGCGCGTGCGGCGCCTTTCGCGTGGTTTTCAATCGTCATGGGTCACCCTTTCACCGAGCCTGCGGTCAGACCGCGGATGAAGTATTTGCCCGCAACGACATAGACAAAGAGCGTGGGCAGACCGGCGATGATCGCTGCCGCCATATCGACGTTGTATTCTTTGACGCCGGTGGTGGAGTTGACGATGTTGTTCAGCGCAACGGTAATCGGCTGGGTGCCTGCCTGGCTGAAGGAGACCCCGAATAGGAAGTCATTCCAGATCTGTGTGAACTGCCAGATGACGGTCACAACGATGATCGGCAGCGAGAGCGGAAGGAAGATGGATCTGAAGATCCGCAGGAAGCTGGCACCATCCACTTTGGCTGCTTTGGTCAGCTCTGCCGGGATCGTGACATAGTAGTTGCGGAAGAACAGCGTGGTGAAACCAAGGCCATAGATGACGTGCACAAAGATCAGACCGGGAATGCTGCCTGCCAGACCCATCAAGCCCAATACACGCGCCATCGGCAGCAGAACCACCTGAAACGGAATGAAGCAGCCAAACAGCATCAGAGAGAAGATCAAGTTCGCGCCTTTGAATTTCCAATGGGCAATCACATAACCGTTCAGCGCACCAAGAAGCGTCGACAAGGCAACCGCGGGGATGGCGATCAGGACCGAGTTCCAGAAATAAGGTCGCAGACCTTCACACTGAATGCCGGTGCAGGCCCCCGACCACGCGGTCGCCCAGGCATCAAAAGTAACTTCGCGGGGCAGGGCCATCAGCGAGCCGGTGCGGATTTCTTCCAGGCTTTTCAGCGATGTGGTCAGCATCACGAAGAGCGGCATCAGGTAATAGAGCGCAAAGAGGCCAAGGATCAGATAAAGCCCCCAGCGCAGGGCAATTTTGCTAAGGTTTGCGCCGGTGCCTTTGCTGGTAGAATGAGCTGGGGAAGACATGGATGTATCAGTCATTTTTCGCCCTCAGTTCGGAGTAGAGATAGGGGACCACGATTGTGAAAACGACGCCCATCATGATCATCGCGGAGCTGGCCGCCTGACCGATGTCACCACGAGAGAAGGCCATGGCATACATGTATGTGGCTGGCAGATCCGTCGCGTAGCCCGGGCCACCACCTGTAAGCGCAATGACAAGGTCGAAACTTTTGATGGCGAGGTGTGCCAGAACGATGAAAGCGGAGAGGAAGATCGGTGCCATCGACGGGATAATGATCGCGGTATAGATGCGCCATGTGGGGATGCCGTCGACTTGCGCAGCTTTGATGATCTCGCCATCAACTGACCGAAGACCGGCAAGGAACAGGGCCATCACAAAACCCGAACTTTGCCAGACACCGGCAATAACAACGGTGTAGATTGCGTAGTCTGGGTTGACCAACCAGTCGAAGGTAAAACTCTCGAACCCCCAGCCTTTGATCATCGCTTCAAGGCCAAGACCCGGGTTCAGGATCCACTTCCATGCGGTGCCGGTCACGATCATAGACAGCGCCATCGGGTAGAGGTAAATTGTACGGATGACGCCTTCGGTGCGAACTTCCTGATCCAGGAAAATCGCCAACATGAGACCAAGGACCATCGCAATCACAATGAAAAGCGTGCCAAAGATGAACAGGTTGTCCATCGCAGTGTCCCAGCGTGGGGATGCAAAGAGCTTTTCGTATTGCACGGTGCCCTTGAGCTCGTACCGCGGAAGCAGTTTGGAGCGTGTGAAGGATACCCACGCCGTCCAGCCAATGAACCCGTAAACGAAGATCAAGATGGCAATGAAGGACGGAGCGAGCACCACTTTGGGCAAGTGGTTTTCGAGCCAGTCAGACATAGTGTCCTCCCATTAAAAAAGCCGCCCCCACGCCACGCATGGAGGCGGCCACTGTCAGATCAGATTAGTAGCTGTTCGCAACTGCGTCAGAGAGCATTTTTACGGCATCTGCAGACGACATATCAGAGTTGAAGTGCGCGGTCACAACATCGGTGATTGCGCCAGATTGTGCGCCACGCAGCGCCATGCCATGTGCGTAGGACGGCAGCAAGGAACCACCCTCGGACGAAGCGGTCATGTCCGAAGAGGACAGCAGCGCGCAGCTGTCAAATTTGTCCAGTGCAACGTCGGTACGTGCCGGGATGGAGCCTTTGTTCAGGTTGAAGGTTTCCTGGAAACCTGGACCAACAACCAGTTTCGCCAGAAGATCCTGACCGTCGCGCTTGTCATCGCCAGCAACTTCGAACATTGCAAAGCTGTCTACGTTGTAAAGGAAACCTTCACCTGGTGTGGAAGCGCAAAGGAAATCTTCGCCCGGAACTTTGCCTGCGGCCAGAAACTCGCCCTTGGCCCAGTCTCCCATGATCTGGAATGCCGCTTCGCCGTTCATGACCATTGCGGTTGCAAGGTTCCAGTCACGACCGGAGAAGTTTGCATCGACATAGCCACGCAGAGTGCGCATCTGATCAAATGCAGCAACCATGGTGTCAGAGTTCAGCGCGTCCTTGTCCAGATCGACCAGAGCTTTCTGGAAGAACTCAGGACCGCCTACACCAAGAACAACGGCTTCAAACACGGTTGCGTCCTGCCATGCCTGACCACCGTGAGCGAGGGGGGTTATGCCAGCGGCTGCCAGTTTTTCGGCCGCAGCGTTGAATTCGGCCCATGTGGTCGGCATTTCAATGCCGTTT
>JAKVBK010000075.1 GCA_022447275.1 Oceanicola sp.
GCGCCAAGCACCCTCATATGTCTCGATATGAGATAGTTTCGCTGTGGGATCAACGGAATTTATGCTGCGGTGCGGCAATCTTATTAACTTTTACCCTGATTATTCTGCGCTGCAGAAATTCCTAACTCGATGGAGTGGTGTTGCCGAGATTTTCAGCACTTTTGAAACGCGGGACGCAGGGATGGATTCGCCGGATGAGGTGCTTGAACATAGGGGCCACGCATTTCACGAAGGGCTTTCGAATGCATTGCCTCATGGCTGGGCTTGAACCTTCCCCCCTTGATCGGGGATAACCTAAACAGATTGGGCGATGGTTGGGCTAACAGCTCAACATGCAGGGCGATGATGCCCACAGAGATTCCGAGAGTTCGCTTATGGCCAGAGATATTCCGATGACACCCGACAGGCTGCGTCATGACGTGCTCCACCACCTCACCTATTCTCTTGGCAAAGATGGCGCGAGTGCCTCTCTGCAGGATTGGCGCATGGCGCTGTCGCTGGCTGTCCGCGACAGGATGGTGGATGCCTGGTTTGCCTCGACCAAGGCAACCTACAAGGCCGGCGCAAAGCGGGTTTACTACCTGTCGATGGAATATCTGATCGGGCGCTTGCTGCAGGATGCAATCATCAACCTGGGTTTGATGGACAAGGTAGATGCAGCGCTCACAGAGCTTGGCCTGAATACGTCCGCAGTGCTTGCCGACGAACCAGATGCGGCCTTGGGCAATGGGGGGCTGGGGCGCTTGGCGGCGTGTTTCCTTGAAAGCCTGTCGACGATGGGTGTGCCGGCAATGGGTTATGGCATCCGCTATGAACATGGCTTGTTCCGACAAAGCTTTGACCATGGCCGGCAGGTGGAATCCCCTGAAACCTGGCTTCTTCAGCCCCATGCCTGGGAGTTCCAGCGCGCCGAGAGCCGCTATCCCATCGGTGTGGCAGGCCACGTGGAGGACCAGGGCGGGCGGGCTGTTTGGCACCCGGCTGAAACCGTGGTCGCCGAGGCCTATGACACCCCAATGATCGGCTGGAAGGGCCGCTGGGCCAACACCTTGCGGCTATGGGCGGCAAAGCCCGTGCAACCATTTGATTTGCAGCGGTTCAATGCCGGTGACTACGCCGCCGCTGCAGAGCCGGAAGCCTTTGCTCGCACGATCTCCCGTGTGCTCTATCCCGATGACACCACAGACGAAGGCAAAAAACTGCGCCTGAAGCAGGAATTCTTCTTCACGGCGGCATCCTTGCGCGACATTCTGCGGCGGTTTGACAGCGAACATGACGACATTCGGAAACTGCCGACAAAGGTTGCGATCCAGCTCAACGATACCCACCCCGCAATTGCGGGCCCTGAATTGGTGCGGATTCTGCACGATGAGCGGGGCCTCGATTTTGACGAGGCTGAGACGATTGCCCGTGCCTGCCTGTCCTACACCAACCACACGCTGTTGCCCGAAGCGCTCGAGAGCTGGTCCGAAGGGTTGATGGGGTATCTTTTGCCCCGGCATCTGCAGATCATTGATCGCATTGACCATCGTCATGCCCGCGCGAACCCTTCGCGCCGGACCTCTTCAAGACAGCACGGACAGGCGCAGATGGGCATGGTGTCTTTCATGATGGCGCACCGTGTGAACGGGGTGTCGGCGCTGCATACGGAGTTGATGAAAAGCACAGTGTTTCGCGAGCTTGACGGGCTGCATCCTGACCGGATCGTGAACCAGACAAATGGGGTGACGCCGCGCCGCTGGCTGCTGGGCTGCAATCCCGCCTTGTCCCAAGTGATCAGCGATACCATTGGCGCGGGTTGGGAGGACGATCTGGATCGGCTGAAGGAACTGGAGGCCTATGTTGATGATGCAGACTTCATGTCTGGGTTTGTGGCGGCCAAACACACCAACAAGCGGGCGTTGGCGCGTTTCGTGGCCGAGACAGAAGGGGTGCATCTGGATCCGGCGGCGATGTTCGATATCCAGATCAAACGCATCCATGAATACAAACGCCAGCATCTCAACATTCTTGAGGCAATTGCCCTGTGGCAGGACATTCGCGAAACCCCGGATGCCCCATGGACGCCACGCGTTAAGATCTTTGCGGGAAAGGCTGCCCCCGGCTACGCCTTCGCCAAGGATATCATCCGCCTGATCAATGACGTTGCCCGCGTGATCAACAGCGATCCAGTGACATCGCGCTATCTGAAGGTGGTGTTTCTGCCCAACTACAACGTGACGCTGGCCGAGAAACTGATCCCTGCGGCAGACCTGTCAGAGCAAATCTCGACCGCGGGCAAAGAAGCCTCCGGGACGGGCAATATGAAATTCGCCCTGAACGGCGCCCTGACAGTCGGCACGCTCGATGGGGCCAATGTCGAAATCCGTGACCATGTCGGTGCCGACAACTTCCTGTTGTTCGGCATGACAGCCGAAGAGGCCGTGGCCCGCCGGCAGGTGGCCGGGCATGCGGGCCAGGCCATCGCCGCTGACGCGAGACTGGCGCGCGCGCTGGCCGCATTGCGTGATGGCACCTTTGGCAATGGCGAAACCCATCGCTATCGTCATATCGCCGACAATATTGCCGGGCCGGATTATTTTCTCGTGGCGTCTGACTTTGCCGATTACTGGCGCGCACAGCGGGAAGCCGATGCCTTGTATGCCGATCCGGCGCAATGGCATCGCAAAGCGGCCTTGAACACGGCGCGCTCCGGCTGGTTCTCATCGGATCGCACGATCCGGGGCTACATGGCTGATATCTGGCAGACCCAATCGCTGTTGTCCTGATCCTGCAGGGCGCTGCTTGGCGGGGATTCTGTTGTTTTGGGCCCATCGGCTATTCCCCTGTGGAAAAGCCCGCACTAGGCTTCCGGTGAGGGTGCCCCATCAAGGGGTTGCGCACAGGCCCCTGGTGGGCCCCTAGGCGGGGAGGAGGCGACATTGGTGCGATCGACGAAAAGACTGGCCAGCCGGACGACGGCGTTCGTGTTGGCGGGAGGGCGCGGCTCGCGTCTGAAAGAGCTTACGGATTTTCGGGCCAAACCGGCGGTCCCGTTCGGTGGCAAGACGCGGATCATTGATTTTGCGCTGTCTAATGCGTTGAATTCCGGCATTCGTAAAATGTCGATTGCAACGCAATACAAGGCCCACTCCCTAATCCGTCACTGTCAGCGGGGTTGGAATTTCTTCCGGGCGGAACGCAATGAATATCTGGATATTCTGCCCGCGTCTCAGCGCGTGGCCGAAAACAAATGGTATCTCGGCACTGCCGATGCCGTCACCCAGAACATCGATATCGTGGACAGCTACAACGTGGATTACGTGCTGATCCTCGCTGGGGATCACATCTACAAAATGGATTACGAGATTATGCTGCAGGCCCATGTGGCCGCCGATGCAGACGTGACGGTCGGCTGTCTGACAGTTCCGCGCGCCGAAGCGACAGCGTTCGGCGTCATGGCGGTGGACGGCAATGATCGGATTACCTCCTTCCTCGAAAAGCCTGCTGATCCCCCTGCCATTCCCGGCGATCCGGAAATGTCGCTGGCATCGATGGGCATCTATGTTTTCAAGTGGTCTTTGCTGCGCGACCTGCTGATCCGCGATGCAGCGGATCCCAATTCCTCTCATGATTTCGGCGATGACCTGATCCCGGCCATTGTTGCCCAAGGCAAAGCCCAGGCGCATCGCTTCACCGAAAGCTGCGTACGCCACGCGCAAGATGCGCCGGCCTATTGGCGGGATGTCGGTACGATCGATGCCTTTTGGAAAGCCAATCTGGACCTGACGAATTTCTCTCCCGATCTCGATCTTTGGGACAGGAACTGGCCGATTTGGACCTATGCTGAAAGCGTGCCCCCGGCAAAGTTCATCCATAACGAAGCCAACCGTCGCGGCTCAGCTGTGTCGTCGATGATTGCGGGGGGCTGCATTATCTCAGGCACCGAAATCCGCAATTCGTTGCTGTTCACGATGGTTCATACCAACAGCTATGCTGCGCTGGATAGCGCGGTGCTCTTGCCGCATGTAACAGTTGGCCGCCATGCCCGGCTGAAAAATGTAGTTATAGATGGTGGTGTTGAGATCCCCGAAGGCCTCGTTGTTGGGGAAGACCCGACTGAAGATGCGAAATGGTTCCGGGTGTCCGAGGGCGGGGTCACGCTGATCACCCAGCCCATGCTGGACAGGCGGGCCGCCCACTTATGACGTCCGGCCCCTCTCTGACCGTCCTTTCAGTCACCTCCGAATGCGTGCCCTTCGTCAAGACGGGAGGCTTGGCCGATGTCGCCGGTGCGCTGCCTGCAGCCGTGGCACCGCAGGGCGTAGCAATGCGCACACTTTTGCCTGGCTACCCAGCAGTTTTGGAGGCCCTAGGCAAGGCCGAACAAAAGCCTGTTCAGGTTGCCAGATGGGATAGCCTCTTCGGGGGCGCCGCGCGGCTTTTCGCGGCGCAGCTGGAGGGGCGGGATATGCTGGTGCTTGATGCACCGCACCTCTTCACCCGCGATGGCACGCTGTATCTTGGCCCCGATGGGCAGGACTGGCCCGATAATGATCGCCGGTTTGCAGCCCTGTCGTGGGTAGCCGCGCAGATCGGAGCGCACGGGATCGAGGGCTGGAAGCCGCGTGTTTTGCACCTGCATGATTGGCAGGCCGGTCTGACCCCGGCCTATCTGCATGCAATGGGCGCCAGCGGATCCTGTGGCACCCTGATGACCATTCATAACATTGCGTTTCAGGGCCTGACACCGGCCAGCCAGATGCACGCCTTGCAACTGCCGGGGGAGCTGTTTTCGGCGGAAGGCTTTGAATATTGGGGGCAGATCAGTGCCTTGAAAGCGGGGCTGGTGTTCTCTGACCGGATATCCACGGTCAGCCCGACCTATGCGCGCGAACTGCTGACGCCCGAATTCGGGACAGGCCTTGATGGGGTGTTGCGAGCGCGGGCCGGGGATGTGTGCGGCATCCTGAACGGGATCGACAAGCAGGCCTGGGCACCGCCCTTCAAGTCGCAGCGCGGCAAGGCGTCCCGCGTGGCGGCCCTGCGCAAGGAGGCCGGGTTGCCTGACAGTGACGGGCCGCTCTGTGTCGTGATCTCGCGACTCAGCGCACAGAAGGGCCTCGATGTACTGCTTTCAGCCCTGCCTGCGCTGCTCGCGCGGGGGGGGCAATTGATGTTGCTCGGCTCTGGTGATCCTGACTTGGAAGATGGGTTTCGGGCTGCTGCCCAAGACCATGCGGGCGTGTCGGTGCGCATTGGCTATAATGAGCCTCTTTCGCGCCGCATGATGGCCGGAGCAGAGGCCGTTCTGGTGCCTTCACGGTTCGAGCCCTGCGGGCTGACCCAACTGTATGGGCTGCATCATGGAGCGGTGCCCGTTGTGGCGCGTACCGGCGGGCTGGCGGACACTGTGATCGATGCCAACGCCGCTGCCCTGCGTGCAGGGGTGGCCACGGGCATTCATTTCGCACCGGTCACCGCTGAGGCTCTTGCGCATGCCTTCCACCGGCTCTGTGATCTGTATGATGCGGGCGCGCCATTCCGCGCCATGCAGCGGGCGGGCATGAAAGCCGATGTCGGCTGGGAAAGCTCGGCAGAGGAATATGCCCGTCTCTATGCTGAGATTGCCAAGCCGTGACGACGCTGGAGATACGCCCGGGCGACCCTGACACATTGGGGGCAACGCTGGTCGATGGGGGCGTCAATTTTGCGATATTTTCGGCCCATGCCACGGACGTGGTGTTGTGTCTGTTCGACGGGGCGCAGGAACATCGTCTCTCTTTGCCGGCGCGCAGCGGCGATATCTGGCACGGAAAGGTCAGCGGGGTGGGGGCAGGGCAGGCCTATGGCTACAGAGTGCATGGCCCATGGGACCCGGCCGCGGGCCACCGGTTCAATCCAGCCAAGCTTCTCATTGATCCCTATGCGCGCCAGCTTGACCGCCGGATTGTGGATCATCCCCACATGCGGGGCGACCGCCCCGATGGCACGCGATGCCCCCTCGACAGCGCCCCCCACGTCCCGCGCGCGATCGTCTGCGCCCCTCTTCCGGAGCCCGCGCCATTTGAGCCCTCCCGGCCATGGGAAGAGACCGTGATCGTTGAGGCCCATGTCAAGGGCCTCACGCAGCGCGTGCCCGATGCCACGGCACCCGGCACCTATCAGGCCCTCAGCCATCCAACGGTGCTCGGACACCTTCGCGATATTGGGGCCACGGCGCTGGAACTCCTGCCGATCCAAGCCTTCATTGACGATGGCTTTGTTCAGGCGCGCGGATTGACGAATTATTGGGGGTACCAGCCGATAGCCTATCTGGCGCCCGAGCCCCGTTACGGCACCCCCGAGGCGCTGCGTGCTGCTATCGATGATCTGCACAGCGCCGGGCTAGAAGTGCTGGTGGACATGGTTTTCAACCACGCAGGCGAGGGCGATGAAACTGGCCCAACCCTGTGCTTTCGCGGGATCGACAATGCCAGCTATTACCTGCTGGACAGTGCGGGTGCCTACGTTAACCACACGGGCACCGGCAACACGCTGAACACAGCCCATCCTATGGTGGTGCGTCTGGTGCTCGACGCTTTGCGGCACTGGATCGAGGACTGGGGCATAGATGGCGTGCGCTTCGATCTCGCCGCCACACTGGGACGTGCGAAAGAGGGCGGCTTCTCCCCTGACGCCCCGCTGCTGACAGCTCTGCGCGCCGATCCTGTCATCCGCAAAGCCCGCTTGATCGCAGAGCCCTGGGACATCGGGCCTGGCGGCTATCAGTTGGGGAATTTTCCGCCGCCGTTCGTGGAATGGAATGACGGTTTTCGCGATGCCGTGCGGCGCTTCTGGCGCGGAGACGCAGGCGCGGCGGGGGCTTTTGCGGCCGCCATATTAGGCTCTGCCACACCGTTTGACAGGCCCGGGCGGACCCCGGCAGCTTCCGTAAATTTCATTACGGCCCATGACGGGTTTACACTGGCGGACCTGACGGCATTTGCGCACCGACACAACGAAGCCAACGGCGAGGGTGGGCGCGACGGGCACGGGGAAAATTTCAGCGCCAATCTCGGGGTGGAGGGCCCAACCACAGACCCTGTCATCGCGGTTGCACGCTCTGACCGACAGCGCGCGCTGATGGCCACGGTGATGGTGTCTCAGGGCACTCCGATGTTGTTGGCGGGAGATGCGCTGGGCCATTCGCAAGGGGGCAATAACAATGCCTACGCCCAAGACAACGCAACATCCTGGCTGAACTGGCAGGGCCGCGATGCCCCCTTGGCCGTTTTTGCCGGACAGCTTGCGGATATGCGGGCCGCCCAACCGCTTTTGCGACAGCCCGCATTTCTGCACGGCCGGGTCCGGTGCGATGGGATGCAGGACGTGGTGTGGTGGCACCCGTCCGGGCGCACCATGACGCCCGCCGATTGGCAGGATCCGGACATATTGGGCGTGGTCTTGCGCGGGGCTGCACAGGCCGCAGAGATGCCCCAAGGGGGGCTGTTCATGATCTTCAATCGCACCGGGTCGCAGCAGATCGTCTTGCCGCCCACGCGGCTGGGATGCACTTGGCGCCGCCTGCTCGATACAGTGACGCCGGGCTCGCCCGATGCCAGAAAATCTGACGCTTTGGCCGAAGTGTCAGGCACTTCAATCACCATTTTCGAGGAAGTCTCCTCAGACGATCCGGCCCAGTTCAAGGAGCCCGCCCCATGAATATTCACAGCATTCCGACCACGCCGATCGAAGGCCAGAAGCCTGGCACATCCGGCCTTCGAAAAAAGACACGCGTTTTCATGCAACCTCACTACCTCGAGAATTTCGTGCAAAGCATTTGGGATGGTTTGGGCGGTGTTTCTGGCAAAACGCTCGTGCTCGGCGGAGATGGCCGGTTCTTCAACGACACAGCATGCCAAATCGTGCTGCGCATGGCGGCGGCTTCGGGCGTTTCGCGCGTGATTGTTGGACAGGGAGGGCTGCTGTCGACACCGGCCGCCTCGCACCTCATCCGCAAGCGCGGCACAGACGGAGGCATTATCCTGTCTGCCAGTCACAACCCGGGCGGAGAGGATGCGGATTTCGGAATAAAGTTCAACATGGCCAATGGGGGCCCCGCCCCCGAGGGCGTCACCGACCGCATCTATGCCGCCAGCAGTCAGATCACCCGGTATTTCACGCTTCAGACACCGGATATTGACCTCAGCACCCTTGGGGAGCACCGCCTTGGCGCTCTGGTCGTCGAAGTCGTGGATCCGGTTGCTGATTATATTGCCTTGATGGAAGAGCTCTTTGACTTTGAGGCCTTGGAGCGGCTGTTTGCCCAAGGCTTTACCATGCGTTTTGATGCCATGCATGCGGTCACCGGCCCTTATGCGAAGGCCATTTTTGAAGCCCGCCTTGGGGCAGCCCCCGGCACTGTGGTCAACGGCACCCCCAGCCCGGATTTCGGGCAAGGCCATCCCGATCCAAACCCGATTTGGGCCAAGCCCTTGGTGGATCTGATGATGGGCCCCGAGGCCCCTGATTTCGGGGCGGCATCCGATGGGGATGGGGATCGCAACATGGTTCTGGGCAAGGGTATTTACGTCACCCCGTCCGACAGCCTTGCCGTGATCGCAGCACAGGCGCATTGTGCGCCCGCCTATCGTTCCGGGCTCAAAGGGGTGGCCCGCTCCATGCCCACATCGCGCGCCGTGGACAGGGTTGCCCGGGCGCTCGACATCCCCTGCTACGAGACGCCAACGGGATGGAAGTTCTTTGGCAATTTGCTCGACGCGGGCCGCGCCACCTTGTGCGGAGAAGAAAGCGCAGGCACCGGCTCGGATCACGTGCGGGAAAAGGATGGTCTCTGGGCGGTGCTCATGTGGCTGCAAATACTCGCAACCACCAGGCAGTCGGTTGCTGACATTTTGATGCAGCATTGGCAGCGCTTTGGCCGCAATGTCTACACCCGGCATGATTATGAAGCCGTGGATGCTGCGGCCTCAGCGGAATTGATGGCGGCGTTGCGCCGCGCGCTGCCGACGTTGCCGGGCACGCGGGCTGCAGGGCTC
>JAKVBK010000076.1 GCA_022447275.1 Oceanicola sp.
GTTGGCTTGCGACTTGTACATATCTAACCCTCCAATGATCGCTGTAGCGCCTTAAAGCTGCTAACTTTTGTTCCGAATGCTCGCGGCCTTATGATTATGTTCCGAAGGTAGCGCGACCCACTTCGTGCTTGTAATTATATGGCACATAATGGAGAAAAATAAACGTTGGCCTGCAGATGCTGAGCAACAGGGCTAGCGATAGGCAGCGAAAATCTTCGACAAAAACAAACGCTGCTAAATCCAACAATGCGAGAGATATATTAATTCGGCTGAATGCCTAATAATAACCGCAGTCAACCCGTCCACTAACCCTCCGACTTATCAACAGAAACAACATCGTCTCGACACCTTAAGGTGTCTCGTAGACTGCTTAAATGTTTGCTGATTTCGCAAAGAGTACCGAGAGCCAGAAACGCAAATGCTACTTTTATACCTTCTAGAAGCATACGTCCCAAACGCATACCTGGAAGTGGCTCTGCTGCAGATAGTGCGAAGGCGCCGCCCATCATCAAAAACACAAGCCCATATCCAGCTATAAATGCACCAACTTTTGTAAAAAACATTCTATTTCTCCATTCTATTCCATTAGAATTCTATCAAAGTGGTTTCAGAGCCAAAATAGAACCCGATGCACATGCTGTCTTTGCAAGCATTTCCAAAATTTAAGGTCTTCCCGAAGCTTGAGTTTGTAACAAAGAATATGAAACCCCCAAAGTCAATGCATCCGAATTACCCGCCCTCTGGCAACTGCGTTCCAAGAATGCAACAAGTATAGCGGCACGTTCTTTTTGCTTTATCCGCGGAGACCCCATGACCGAGATCATCGAAAGCCTTGCACAGCTCAACGGCCGCTACGACGCCGCCTTTGTCGATCTGTGGGGATGTGTGCACAATGGGGTCGCAGCCTATCCGGCAGCCGTCGCAGCGCTGCAGGCGTTTCGGGCCCAGGGCGGAAAGGTCGTTCTTGTGACCAATGCCCCGCGCCATCGCGCCGCTGTGGGCGTCCATCTTCAGCAGCTTGGCGTGCCAGAAGATGCCTATGACATCATTGCCACCTCAGGCGACAGCGCACGCTATGCACTGTTTACCGGGGCGGTGGGCGAGAAAGTGTATTTCATTGGCCAGCCCCATGATCAGGCCTTCTTCGATCCCTTGCACATTGTCACGGACCCCACGCCGATCACCCAAGTCCCGCTGACAGAGGCCGAGGGCATTGTTTGCACCGGCCCGTTCGATCCGATGGTTGATCCGGACGTGAACCGGCCTGATTTTCTCTATGCAAAGACAAAGGGGCTGAAGCTGCTTTGCGCCAACCCTGACATCGTGGTTGATCGCGGTGAAACCCGGGAGTGGTGTGCCGGTGCGCTGGCCGAGCTCTACACCGATATGGGCGGGGAAAGCCTGTATTTCGGCAAGCCGCATCCCCCGATCTATGATCTGGCGCGGCGGCGTCTGGCGGAGGTGGGCGGAAAGCCCGACTCAGAGATCATCTGCATTGGCGACGGCATCGGCACAGATGTGGCTGGCGCCATGGGCGAGGGCCTTGATGCGCTCCTGATTACAGGCGGGCTTGCCGCACAGGAAACCGGCACCGCCATGACCCCAGAAGCCCAACCGGACCCTGCCCTGCTGTCCAGCTATGTGGACGCACACCAGAGTGCGCCACGCTATGCCATCGGGTTCCTGCGCTAATCGCCTCGCAATAAAATTACGAAAAATGACCCCGGAAGTGGATTATTCTTTCCTTCTGCATTGCAGCACGGCCCTGAATGCGCTACCTACCTAGCGCAGGAGGACAGATGCCATGCTCGACAATATGCCCCGCGGGACAATCTGTATCGAAGATCTCGAGATCGGAATGATCCGTGATCTTTCAAAAGTCGTGACGGATGAAGACATTGAGATGTTTGCTCAGGTCTCCACCGACCGGAACCCCGTGCACCTCGATGACGACTACGCACGGGATACGATCTTTGAGGGCCGTATCGCCCACGGCATGCTGACGGCCGGGCTGATCTCGGCTGTGATCGGCGAGCAACTGCCGGGGCATGGCACAGTGTATCTCAGCCAATCCCTTAAATTCATGGCGCCTGTACGCCCGGGAGACCGGGTAACGGCTGAGGTGGAAGTGCTGGACATCGAGCATTCCCGTCGCCGTGTGCAGTTGGGCACCCGCTGCCTCGTGGATGGCAAACCAGTTCTGAAGGGCGAGGCAACTGTTCTGGCGCCCTCACGCAAGTTCGACTGACCAAATCCAAGCAAGTTTGAAGGGTCAGCGCCCCCGGTGTGCGGGCGCAGGCCCGCCCGATGCGCCCCATGCCAAACCAACGCCAAGTGCCTGTTGCACCTGACTGCGTCAAAGGCTAGGCCGTGGTCATGCGGATCATTCGAGCCCTCAGTGATGTTCTTGAGTCGGATCGCGGCGCGACAGCCGCGGTGGGCAATTTCGATGGCGTGCATCTGGGCCATCAGGCAGTGATCGATACGGCGCGCCGCGCCCGCCCCGACGCGCCCTTGGCCGTTCTGACCTTCGAGCCGCATCCCCGCAGCGTCTTTCAGCCCGATGCGCCCCCCTTTCGGCTGATGAATGCCCAGGCCAAGGCCCACAGGCTGGAAAAGCTGGGGGTCGACCTGCTGTTCGAACTGGCGTTCGATGACGCGCTGCGCGGCCTGTCTGACACAGACTTCTGCCAAAAAGTGCTCAGCGATGGGCTGGGGCTGTCTCATGTTACCGTGGGCGCGGATTTCCAGTTTGGAAAAGGCCGCAGTGGAAACAGCAAAAGCCTGCAACTCGCCGGCCCCGCCCTCGGCTTTGGTGTCACCATCGCCGATCTGGTGGCAGGAGACGGGGGCGCCGTATCCTCAACAGCGATCCGCACCGCCCTTAGTGAGGGTGATCCACGCCGGGCTGCCAGCATGCTGGGCCATTGGCATCGGATTGAGGGGCCCGTCATCCACGGCGAGAAGCGCGGGCGCGAAATGGGCTTTCCCACCGCCAACATGGATGTCTCGGACCGGCATCTGCCAAAGCTGGGCGTCTACGCGGTGGTTGTCGATGTATTGGACGGCCCCCATGCCGGCAGCTACCACGGCGCCGCCAGCCTTGGGGTGCGCCCGATGTTTGGTGAGAACACCCCAAACCTCGAAACCTTCCTGTTTGATTTCGAAGGCGATCTCTACGGGGCCACGCTGTCAATCGGGCTTGTCGCCTATCTGCGCCCCGAAATGACGTGGCAGGGCATCGAGAAATTGATCGCCCAAATGGACCAGGATTGCATCGATGCCCGCGCAATTCTGGCGCAGCTGACCTAGAACCTGACAGCATGAAACAGAAAAACCCGGCGGTGCTCCCGCCGGGCCTTGATGATCTGCGATCATGCGCGCCCCTGTTGGGCTTGGCAGCGACGGGGCGCGCCCCTTTCGCTGCCGCCGCACATCCGGGCGCAGGGGGGGCTTAGGCTGCCCACTCCCAGGGGCGTGTGAAGTTGCCGAGCACCTTGCCAACTGCGGCCTCATCCACATCACCCGATTTCTCAAGCTGCGCGACGAGGCCCCGCTTTTTGTCTTCCAGCACTGCGGTCACCTCTGCCGACAGGCCTGCCTCTGCCAGGGCCGCATTGTAGACGCGGGTAATGGCACTGCGGCGCAAATCCGGTTTGAACACTTTGCCAACCGCTGTCTTGGGCAGTTCGTCGATCACTTCGAGATATTTGGGGTGGGCCGAACGCTCGTGGATGTGCGCGCGGGCATACTGCATCAATTCTTCATTCGTGACCTCAGCACCCGCTACAAGCTCGACGTAAGCGCAGGGGATTTCACCTGCGTGGACATCCGGCTGGCCAATCGCCCCCACCATTGCCACGGCTTCGTGCCCGGCCAAGGCCTCTTCGATCTCGGCGGGGTCAATATTGTGCCCTCCCCGGATAATCAGATCTTTCGCGCGACCGGTGATCCAGAGATAGCCGTCCTCATCGATGCGGCCCAGATCGCCCGTGCGCAGGTACACATCATGGTGGAACAGGTCATGGTTTTTGTCTGCTTCGGTATAGGTCGAGCCTGCAAAAACCCCGGGATTATCAATGCAGATTTCACCGATCTGATCCGCAGGGCATTCCTGCGGGCCATCCGCCGTCTGCCGCAGAATTTTAACATCGGTGTAGGGGAATGGGATCCCGATTGAGCCGACCTTTTTGACACCCCCAATGGGGTTACAGGACACCAGACAGGTGGCCTCTGTCAGCCCGTACCCTTCGATAACCTCCATACCCGTGGCTGCCTCAAACTTGTTGAACAGCTCCAACGGGAGAGGGGCCGACCCCGAGAACGCCTGTTTGACAGTGGAAATATCCGCATCAACCGGACGCTGCATCAGAGCCGACATAGCCGTAGGCACGGTGATCACAAATGTGACCTTCCAGCGCTCGATAAGCTTCCAGAAATTGTCAAACACGCCATCGCCGCGATAACCAGCGGGCGTTGGGAAGACGACATGGGCGCCCGAGGTGATCATGGCCATCAAGATCACATGCACCGCGAACACGTGGAACAAGGGCAGAGGACAGATGATCACATCCTCTTCGGTGAACAGAAGCTTATCGCCGAGCCAGCCATTGTAGACCATGCCGGAATAGGTATGTTGCGCCACCTTGGGCATGCCAGTGGTGCCACCTGTGTGGAAATAGGCGCCCACCCGGTCCCCTTCGCTGTCGGCAAAGGTCAGTGTCTTTTTCTGTGCGGCAACCGCTTTCTTGAAGTCATGCACCTTCGCCTTGTGGCGCACAGGGTTCTTCGGGCGGATCAGGGGCACGATAAACCGCTTTACGCCGGTCAGATAGCGCAGCAGATCAATCTCGACGACATGCTCCACATTGGGGGCCAAGGCTACAGCCTCAGCGGCCTTTTGCGGCACGTCGGTTTTTGGGAAGGCTTTCAGGGTAACAACCACCTTCGCGTTTGTTTCGCGCAGAATGGCGCCCATCTGCTCTGGCTCAAGCAGAGGGTTGATCGGGTTAACGATCCCGGCCACGGCGGCGCCCAGCAGCGCCAGCACCGTTTCATTACAGTTCGGGAGGATGTAGGCGACAGTATCCTTCTCGCCAACGCCGAGCGACCGGAAAAGGTTGGCAGCCTGGCACACGCCATCATGCAACTCTGCCCAGGTCAACGTTTCTGCCGGGTCCGTTGGGCCGGATGTCAGCTGATAAGATACGGCCGGACGCGCACCATATTTCGCCTTTGCATTTGCAATCAGCTGGTACAGCGTAGATGGAACATCGCGCTGTTCCCACGGCATTTCGTTATGGATCGCATTGCGATCATCCATGTTTACAAACACAGACATGGTCGTCCTCCCCTAGAGCGGACCTCCCGTCCGCGGCCTTTAGGTTGGGGGCTAGGCAGCCAACGTGCAAGGCTTGACGCTAGGGGACCTAGCCTGTTGCGACGTAGCGTTCCGAGCCTTTGGGTACCCAAAAACGTCAATAATTTCTCGATTACCTGTGCGGCTGGATTATTTCGCGTCCATCCCCATCGATATACGCGCGCGCCATTCAGAGACATCGTGCCTGCGAGGTTACTCGGCAGCAAGCCCATCCGTAAACTGCAATCGTGCCAACCGGGCATAAAGGCCACCTTCGGCCACCAACGCATCGTGGCTGCCTTGCGCAACGATCCGGCCTTCTTCCAACACAATGATCCGGTCGGCTTTCTTCACTGTGGACAGGCGGTGCGCCACGATGATCGTGGTCCGATCCGCCGAAAGCGCCTCCACCGCTTGCTGGACAGCTTGCTCGCTTTCACTGTCGAGCGCGCTTGTTGCCTCATCGAGCAGCAAAACCGGCGCATCCCGCAAAATTGCACGTGCGATGGCAATGCGCTGCTTCTGACCACCTGAGAGCATGACACCGCGCTCCCCAACGGGGCTGTCATAGCCATCCGGCAGCGCCATGATGAAATCATGGGCCGCCGCCGCCTGTGCGGCGGCTTCCACCTCTGCATCAGATGCTTCGGGGCGGCCAAAGCGAATGTTTTCACGGGCAGTGGAGGCAAAGATGACCGGGTCTTGTGGCACCAGCGCGAGATGCGCCCGAAACCCAGCCCGGTCCATATCCTGCAAATTGACGCCATCGAGCGAGACGGTTCCAGCCGCCGGATCATAAAACCGCAAGAGCAATTGCAAAACGGTCGATTTGCCTGCCCCGGAGGGCCCAACCAGCGCCACCGTTTCGCCGGGCCGGATGTCCAGCGTCAGATCCTGCAACGCCTGCGTATTCGGGCGCGACGGATAGGTGAAACTGACCGCGTCAAACCGCACGGCCCCTTGGACGGGCAATGGCAAGGCTGCAGGTGCCTCGGGATCGTGCACGCTGTCTTCTGCGTGCATCAACTCGGTCAAGCGCTCCGTGGCACCGGCGGCACGCTGCAATTCCCCCCAGATCTCAGACAAGGCCGCGACGGAGGCGGCAATGATACCAGCATAGATCACAAACTGAACCAGTTCGCCCGCTGACATTGCGCCCGCACGCACGTCCCGCGCACCGATCCAAAGCACCCCAAGAATGCCAGAAAAGACCACGAAGATGATGATCGCCGTCAACAATGCGCGCACGGCAATGCGCTTCTTCGCGGACTGGAAGCTCTTCTCGGTCACGTCGGCAAACTGGGCCCGACTGGGGGCCTCATGGGTAAAGGCCTGAACAGTTTGCACAGACAGCAACGCTTCAGAGGCGTTGCCGGACGAGGCCGCGATCCAATCCTGGTTTTCCCGTGACAGGGTGCGCACGCGCCGCCCCAACAAGATGATGGGCACCATCACCAGCGGAACCAGCAGCAGAACCATCCCCGTGAGTTTCGGTGCGGTTGCGAGCATCAAAGCCAGCCCGCCAAAAAACAGCAGGATATTACGCAAAAACCACGACACCGAGCTGCCGACAACGGAGAGCAGTAGCGTGGTATCCGTGGTGATGCGGCTGAGCACCTCGCCTGTCATGAGCCGCTCGTAATAGGCTGGGCTCATGCCGATCATCCGATCAAATACGGCCGTGCGGATGTCGGCCACAACCCGTTCGCCAAGCCGCGTCACGATGAAATATCGAGCGGCCGTGCCAAGGGCAAAGACAAGGGCAATGGCCACCGCCGCCGCAAAGTAGGAATCAAGGATTTCTACGTCCGACGTGGCAAAGCCATCCACCACGCGCCGCGCAGCCATGGGCAAAAGCAGCGATACCGTGGCCGTAAGCACAAGCGCGCACGCCGCTAATATGACTTGCAGGCGATACGGAGCAAAAAACGGCACGAGCGCCCGGAGCGAGCCAACCTTTTTGGAACCGGCACGGTCCTTTTCATCAGCGATCAGGTTCTGCGCCATTCGCAAGACTCCACGTGTTTGCCCTGAGATAGCCTTGCTGGCAGGCAAGAACAACGTAGCAAACGCCACAGACGAGATACAGACTGTGCAAAATGCGGTTTAAGGATCGCGAAATCGTCGAAGGCGGCGTTAGGGGATGGCTGATTGCTGCGTGCAGTTCGCCACATTGTAGAGTTGCTCACGCCCATTTTCAGATCGCAGTAAATCCAACAGCTTAACGAACAATTCACGGGGCAAGGAGAAGGGCTGGAGCGGGTAGCGGGAATCGAACCCGCACCTTAAGCTTGGAAGGCTCTTATGATACCATTTCACCATACCCGCTCAGTGTCTCGTGTCCTATTTCAGCCACGCTGGAGCGTCAAGTCGAAGCGCACATCAGAATTGCAATTTGACAGGGGCCACCATGCACCTCGCCGAAGGTGCTGGGCTAGCCGACACATCTTCACCGACCGGATGCTCGTATCGCGCAGTGTCTCAGCCTCGCCCTATGCGCCTCCAAACAAATGGCCCGCCGATTAACTCTATAAGATGAAGCGCCATTTAGGCCGGCAATTGGCCGCGCAGTGCAGAAATATGCGCGCGTGCAAATCATCGGGCACCTCCGGCATACCACAGCGATCAAGATAGGCGGGGCTGGGATGCATCCCGCGTCTTACAGTGCCCAGCATTTCGTCACTTGGGCCCACAAGGTCCTGCTCATTGACGCGGAGAGCGAGGTCATACT
>JAKVBK010000077.1 GCA_022447275.1 Oceanicola sp.
CAGCAGGATGTGCTCACGGGTCTGGGGCATCGGGCCGTCGGCCGCGTTCACAACCAGGATCGCGCCGTCCATCTGCGCCGCACCCGTGATCATGTTCTTCACGTAGTCGGCGTGGCCGGGGCAGTCGACATGCGCGTAGTGACGTGCGTCGGTCTCGTATTCCACGTGCGCCGTGGAGATCGTGATCCCGCGGGCCTTCTCTTCGGGCGCGCCGTCAATCTCGTCATACGCCTTGAAGTCGCCAAACTGCTTCGTAATCGCAGCCGTCAGCGTCGTCTTGCCGTGGTCAACATGCCCAATCGTGCCGATGTTGACGTGCGGTTTGGTACGTTCAAACTTTTCCTTAGCCATGGTGGCCTCCTTGATCTTGTCCGGCGGGGTGACGCTTGGCCCCACCCCGTCTATCTGTGTTTGCTATCAGGCGTATTTGGCCTGGATTTCATCCGAGATGTTCTGCGGCACGGGCTCGTAATGGTCGAACTGCATCGTGAACTGCGCGCGGCCCGAAGACATGGAGCGCAGGGTGTTGATGTAGCCGAACATGTTGGCCAGCGGCACGAAGGCGTCGATCGCGATGGCGTTGCCGCGCGTATCCTGGCCCTGCACCTGACCCCGACGGGACGTCAGGTCGCCGATGATGCCACCGGTGTACTCTTCCGGCGTCACAACCTCGACCTTCATGATCGGTTCAAGCAGCTTCGCGCCAGCTTTGCGCATGCCTTCACGCATGCCCATGCGGGCGGCGATTTCAAACGCCAGAACGCTGGAGTCCACGTCGTGGAACTTACCGTCGATCAGGGCGACCTTGAAGTCGATGACCGGGAAGCCGGCCAGCGGGCCGCTATCCATGACAGAGTTGATGCCCTTTTCCACACCGGGGATATATTCCTTCGGCACGGCACCACCCACGATGCGGCTTTCGAAGGAGTAGCCTTCGCCCGGCTCGGTGGGGGAGATGATGAGCTTGACCTCTGCGAACTGACCGGAACCACCGGACTGCTTCTTGTGCGTGTAGCTGTGCTCCACCTCGTGCGAGATGGTTTCACGGTAGGCCACCTGGGGCGCACCGATGTTGGCTTCAACTTTGAATTCACGCTTCAGACGGTCAACGAGGATGTCGAGGTGAAGTTCGCCCATGCCCTTCATGATGGTCTGACCGGACTCGATGTCGGTTTCGACGCGGAAGGACGGATCTTCGGCGGCCAGACGGGCCAGACCCTGGGACATCTTCTCCTGGTCGCCCTTTGTCTTGGGCTCGACGGCGATCTCGATCACGGGATCGGGGAACGTCATCGTTTCCAGAACAACCGGGTCGGCCTTGTCGCACAGCGTATCACCTGTCGTGGTGTCCTTCAGGCCACCCAGAGCGATGATGTCGCCGGCAAATGCCTCTTCGATTTCCTCGCGGTTGTTGGAGTGCATCATCATCATGCGGCCAACGCGTTCGCTCTTGCCCTTCGTGGAGTTGAGCATCTGGTTACCCTTGGACAGGGTGCCCGAGTAGATGCGCACGAAGGTCAGCGAACCCACGAAGGGGTCGTTCATGATTTTGAAGGCCAGACCGGAGAAGGCCATGTCATCGTCCGCGCGGCGGGCGATATCACGAACTTCGTCCTCGTCGCCGGGCTTGAAGCCCATGTAATCGACAACGTCCAGCGGGCTGGGCAGGTAGTCAATCACAGCGTTGAGGAGGGGCTGAACACCCTTGTTCTTGAACGCAGAGCCACCCAGAACCGGCACGAAGGCCATGGCGAGCGTGCCCTTGCGCAGAAGCGTGCGCAGGGTGTCCACGTCGGGCTCTTCGCCTTCGAGGTAGGCTTCCATGGCGTCATCGTCCTGCTCGACGGCCGCTTCGACCATCTTGCCACGCCATTCGTCGGCCATGTCCTTGAGCTCGTCACGGATCGGGGCCTTGACCCAGGATGCGCCAAGGTCTTCGCCCTGCCACAGCCACTCTTCCATGGTGACGAGGTCGATCAGACCTTCCAGCTCGCTTTCTGCGCCGATCGGGATACCAACCGGAACAGCCGTGGCGCCGGTACGATCTTCGATCATGTTCACGCAGTTGAAGAAGTCTGCGCCGATCTTGTCCATCTTGTTGACGAACACGATGCGCGGAACCTTGTAGCGGTCAGCCTGACGCCAAACGGTTTCGGTCTGGGGTTCAACGCCTGCGTTGGCGTCGAGCACACAAACGGCACCGTCGAGCACGGCCAGCGAACGCTCAACTTCAATGGTGAAGTCCACGTGGCCGGGGGTGTCGATGATGTTCAGGCGGTGCTTTTCGGTGTCGGCAGTTTTGCCGTCCTCGGTGCGCTCCCAGAAAGTGGTTGTCGCAGCGGACGTGATCGTGATGCCGCGCTCCTGCTCCTGCTCCATCCAGTCCATGGTGGCGGCGCCGTCATGCACCTCACCGATGTTGTGGGATTTGCCGGTGTAGTACAGGATCCGCTCCGAGCAGGTTGTTTTGCCTGCGTCGATATGGGCCATGATGCCGAAGTTGCGGTAGCGTTCGAGGGGATAGTCGCGTGCCATTGGCTCGAGTCCTCAAGAGATGAAAATACCGGCAGGCGGTTCTGCCGACGGGAAAGGATTTACCAGCGGTAGTGGGAGAACGCCTTGTTGGCGTCAGCCATCTTGTGCGTGTCTTCGCGCTTCTTCACGGCCGTGCCGCGCGCGTTCACCGCATCAACCAGCTCACCGGCGAGGCGCTCTTCCATGGTGTTCTCGTTGCGCTTGCGCGCAGCGTCGATCAGCCAACGGATTGCAAGTGCTTCGCGGCGCGAGGGGCGCACTTCGACGGGCACCTGGTAGGTAGCACCACCCACACGACGGGACCGCACCTCAACAGAGGGCTTCACGTTGTCGAGGGCTTCGGTGAACACCTCGATGGGCGAGCGCTTGAGCTTGCCTTCGACGCGGTCGAGCGCGTTGTAGACAATCTTCTCAGCGACCGACTTCTTACCATCGATCATCAGGTTGTTCATGAACTTGGTCAGCACGATATCGCCAAACTTGGCGTCGGGCAGAACTTCGCGCTTTTCAGCAGCGTGACGACGGGACATCGCTGTATCCTCTTACTTGGGGCGCTTGGCGCCATATTTCGAACGACGCTGGCGACGATCCTTGACGCCTTGCGTGTCGAGCACGCCGCGCAGGATGTGGTAGCGCACGCCGGGAAGGTCTTTCACACGGCCGCCACGGATCAGGACAACAGAGTGTTCCTGAAGGTTGTGGCTTTCACCGGGAATGTAGCTGATGACCTCGAAACCGTTCGTCAGGCGCACCTTGGCAACCTTACGCATGGCCGAGTTCGGCTTTTTCGGTGTTGTGGTGTACACGCGTGTGCAGACGCCGCGCTTTTGCGGGCACTCCTGCAGGTGCATGGACTTGGAGCGTTTAATTTTAGGCTGCCGCGGCTTGCGGATCAGCTGCTGGATCGTTGGCATTCAGGTATCGTCCCCGTATTGCTCAATTTCGGCGGCACGCGGCACGCGCCAGGGTTTCTATCTCACGTTGCGCTACACCTTGCGGCACAACGCGGGAAAACCGCTGGCGGCCGATGTTGCCGGCCGACGCGGTGGAATTCCAGAGGATCGGGGCGATTGCCCGGATCTTGACCACTTAAGTTCTGGAACGGCCGAGGGCATACGCCCACAGCCTGAGTGGGCGCCGTATAGGGGGAGTCGCGGGGTGTGTCAACAAGTGGTTGCCATCCCGCGCGCAGATCGCGCGCAACAGGGCTATTCCGCCTGCTTGAGACGGCTTTCGCGCCATAGGGTGAACAGCCCTGTGGCCACAACAATGCTGGCCCCCAGCATCGTCAGCGCGTCCGGCCAATCGTTGAAGATCAGCAGACCAAGGATCAATGCCCACAGAAGACTGGTGTAGCGAAACGGCGTTACAAAGGCGATTTCGCCCGTCCGCATCACCATGACAGCCATCAAATAGCCGCCCTGAATGAAAATCGCCGAGCCCAGCAAGAGCCCCCAGTGCCAGGCCGACATGGGCGCCCATTGCGTGCCCACTGCACCCAAACCACCGAAAACCATCACCCCCGCGGAGGCCATCCACGCAACCGTCATCGATGATACGCCGGGCGCTAGGCCCCGGGTGGCGATATCACGCAGGGTCACGAAGCCAACCGCGCCCAGCGCGTAAATCCCATAGATGTTAAAGCCATCCACGCCGGGCCGGACGATCAACAGCACGCCGACAAAGCCCACGAGAATCGCCAACCAGCGGCGCCACCCCACCTGCTCCCTAAGAAACACCGCCCCGGCCAGGGTAACGGTCAGCGGCAAGGCCTGCAAAATCGCCGACACGTTGGCAATGGGCATGTTGAACAGCGCGGAGATGAAACAGTAGGCCGCCCCCACTTCGCCCAGCGTGCGCAACGCGGCGAAAAACCAGTCGCGGCGCGTCATGCGCAGATCAAACATGCCGAGGGCCTTGGCGATGACGAACATCAAAACGGTCGTCGCCACGCCGCGCAAAAAGAGCAACTGAAAAAAGGGCACGTCATCGGACAGCACTTTGAGGAACGCGTCATTAATGGTGTAGCACGCCATCGCGCCGCTCATCAGAGCCGCGCCCTGCAGGTTTTCTGATCTTGTCGCCATAAAGCGCGCCTAACACCAACCGGGAGCCAGTACCAGACGGCACTTGCCGCCGGCCAAGATCCGTTCGCAAACCCAAGGCCGCCACGGTCTGCCGGATCAGCACCTGGAAGCCCGGCTGCGCAAGTTTTTGCGCCGTCGCGGAGCAGGCGGCGCAAGGCCAGAAAAGCAAAAGGCCCCCGCCAAGGGGGGCCTTTTTCAATTTAGTTGGTGCCGTAGTGGCCCGCCGCGATCACTCTTGGCTTTCGGGCGTATCCACGACCATGGTCTCGAACGGATCGCTCATGTCGTCGCCAAGAGGCGCCTCGGGCGCAGCCAGTGCAGCCGCTTCCATGGCCTCTTCGCGGCGCGCTTCGATCACGACATTGTCGCGATCCTGCGCGATCTTGCGGACCCGCTGGGTCGCGCCACCGGTACCGGCTGGGATCAGACGGCCAACGATGACGTTCTCCTTCAGACCGACAAGCTTGTCCCGCTTGCCCTGCACGGAGGCTTCCGTGAGCACGCGCGTCGTCTCCTGGAAGGACGCAGCAGAGATGAACGAGCGCGTCTGCAGCGAGGCTTTGGTGATGCCCAGCAGAATGGGCTCGCCCTCGGCCGGCCGAACGCCCTTGGCGATCGCCTTTTCGTTGGCCGCGTCGAACTCCTGCTTGTCCACATGTTCACCCTTGAGCAGCGTGGTTTCCCCGCTGTCGAGGATTTCCCATTTCTGCAGCATCTGGCGCACGATGACTTCGATGTGCTTGTCGTTGATCTTCACGCCCTGCAGACGATAGACCTCCTGCACCTCGGTGATCATGTACTCGGCCAGCGCTTCGACACCCATGATCGACAGGATGTCATGGGGCGCGGGGTTGCCGTCCATGATGTAGTCACCCTTCTGCACGAAGTCGCCTTCCTGCACCGGGATGTGCTTGCCCTTGGGCACCATGTATTCGACCGGATCCATGCTCTCGTCCGAGGGCTGGATCGAGATCCGGCGCTTGTTCTTGTAGTCGCGGCCAAAGCGCACGTAACCATCGTTTTCTGCGATGATCGCGTGATCCTTGGGACGACGTGCTTCGAACAGTTCCGCCACCCGTGGCAGACCACCGGTGATGTCCTTGGTCTTGGCGCCTTCACGCGGGATACGGGCAACAACGTCACCGGCATCCACTTTCTGGCCATCCTCAACCGACAGGATCGCATCGACCGACATCGGATACGTGACCGGGTTGCCGGCCTCGTTGCGCATGGGCTCGCCGTCTTCGCCGACAACCAGGATTTCAGGCTTGAGGTCGTTGCCCTTCGGCGCTGCGCGCCAGTCGACAACGATCTTCTGGGTCATACCCGTAGCATCGTCGGTCTCGTCGCGCACGGCAATGCCGCTCACGAGGTCAACAAACTTCGCTTTACCCGGCTTTTCGGCGATGATCGGCAGGGTGTAGGGATCCCATTCGAACAGCTTGTCGCCACGCGACACGGCCTGACCTTCCTTGACGAAGATCTTCGAGCCGTAGCTGATCTTGAAGGCCGCCCGCTCAACGCCGTTTTCGTCGATGATGGCGATCTGCATGTTCCGGCCCATGACGACCTGCTCACCAGAGGTGTTTTTGAGCAGGTTGGCATTGCGGAACTCGATCTTGCCGTCCTGACCGGCTTCCTGGAAGGATTGCTGGCCACCCTGTGCCACGCCGCCGATGTGGAAGGTCCGCATCGTCAGCTGCGTGCCCGGTTCACCGATGGACTGAGCCGCGATGATGCCGACAGCTTCCCCGATATTAACCTGAGTACCGCGGGCAAGGTCACGGCCATAGCAGACCGCACAGATGCCTTCCTCGGTTTCACAGGTCAGCGGCGACCGGATCTGGATCGAGGCAATGTTGGCCTCCTCGATCGTGTCCGCCATGCGCTCGTCGACCATCTCGCCCTTCTTGGCGAGGATTTCACCGGTGGCAGGATCCACCACTTCCTCGGCCGTGAAGCGGCCCAGGATACGCTCGCCCAGAGACGCGACAACCTCACCGTCATTGATCGCGGCTTCCGCCTTGATCGACCGCTCGGTGCCACAGTCGAGTTCACGCACGATACAATCCTGCGCAACATCCACGAGGCGGCGGGTCAGGTAACCGGAGTTCGCGGTTTTCAGAGCCGTATCCGACAGACCCTTACGGGCACCGTGGGTGGAGTTGAAGTACTCCAGAACCGTCAGGCCTTCCTTAAAGTTCGAGATGATCGGCGTTTCGATGATCTCGCCCGAAGGCTTGGCCATCAGGCCGCGCATCCCGCCCAGCTGCTTCATCTGGGTGACGGAGCCACGGGCACCGGAGTGGGCCATCATGTACACGCTGTTGGGCTCCATCTCGGCGCCGGTCTCATCGAGACGCTTGGCAGAGATGGTGTCCATCATCGCATTGGTGACCTTCTCGTTACACTTGGACCAGGCGTCGACAACCTTGTTGTACTTTTCGCCCTGGGTGATCAGGCCGTCCATGTACTGCTGTTCGAAACCTTTCACCTGGTCGCGCGTGTCATCCACGATCGTCCATTTGGTGTCCGGGATCACCATGTCGTCCTTGCCGAAGGAGATACCGGCCTTGAACGCTTCCTTGAAGCCCATGCCCATGATCTGGTCACAGAAGATCACGCTCTCTTTCTGGCCACAGTAGCGATACACCGTGTCGATGACGCGCTGAACGTCCTTCTTGCGGAGCAGGCTGTTGACCAGATCGAACGGCGCCTTGCGGTTCAGCGGCAGCAAGCTGCCCAGACGGACGCGGCCCGGCGTGGTGTCAAACACCTTGTAGATGATCTGACCTTCGTCATCGATCTGCGGAATGCGGCACTTGATGCGCGCGTGCAGATGCACCTCCTCGGCATTGAGCGCGTGCTCAACTTCCTCGATGCCGGAGAAGGACATGCCTTCGCCCTTCATGCCTTCGCGGTCCATGGAGATGTAGTACAGACCCAGAATCATATCCTGCGACGGAACGATGATCGGCGCGCCGTTGGCGGGCGACAGAACGTTGTTCGTCGACATCATCAGAACACGCGCTTCCAGCTGGGCTTCCAGCGAAAGCGGCACGTGCACGGCCATCTGGTCGCCGTCGAAGTCGGCGTTAAAGGCCGAACAGACCAGCGGGTGCAGCTGGATCGCCTTGCCTTCAATCAGCACAGGCTCGAACGCCTGAATACCAAGACGGTGCAGGGTCGGCGCACGGTTCAAAAGCACCGGGTGCTCGCGGATCACCTCGTCGAGGATATCCCACACCTCGGGGCGCTCTTTCTCCACCAGCTTCTTGGCTTGCTTCACCGTGGAAGACAGGCCCTTGGCCTCCAGCCGCGAATAGATGAACGGCTTGAACAGCTCGAGCGCCATCTTCTTGGGCAAACCACATTGATGCAGCTTGAGTTCCGGGCCGGTCACAATCACCGAACGGCCAGAGAAGTCGACGCGCTTACCCAGAAGGTTCTGGCGGAAGCGGCCCTGCTTGCCCTTCAGCATGTCGGACAGCGACTTCAGCGGGCGCTTGTTGGCACCGGTGATGACGCGGCCACGGCGGCCGTTGTCAAACAGAGCATCGACCGATTCCTGCAGCATCCGCTTTTCGTTGCGCACGATGATATCGGGCGCACGCAGTTCGATCAGACGCTTCAGCCGGTTGTTCCGGTTGATCACACGACGGTAAAGGTCGTTGAGGTCAGAGGTCGCAAACCGGCCCCCATCCAGCGGCACCAGCGGGCGCAGCTCTGGCGGGATCACGGGCACGACGGTCAGGATCATCCATTCCGG
>JAKVBK010000078.1 GCA_022447275.1 Oceanicola sp.
AGGCAGTCTTCAAGCCAGAAGGACGTGTGCGCCGACTCTGTGTGCAACGTTCAATCCTGCTGCGGGCTCCCCGTCTGAACCGACTGCCGATTTTTTGTGGGTTCGGATACGCTCAACCCGGCTGCACAGACCCGGATAAAGAAGAGCACAGCGCACCTGAATAATTTGCAGGCCCGGCAGCCAAACACGCTGCCCTTCAGACAAAGGGAAACAGCTCAATGCCTGGCGGGCGCACAGGGTGATGGCAAAAATGGTCGGGTCCAGCGCAAGCAAAAGATCACCCCATCAGGGTGTCAGTCAGCGGTTTGCAGCGCTGGCTGATATCTGCTTCTTGCGTAGGTATCCGCTCAGATATCGAGCGTGTTGGCCCGCTCCCATTCCGAGAAGTGAGACACGTAGGAATTCCATTCCTGCATCTTCATCTTCACGTAGGCAGCTGAGAATTCGTCGCCCATAGCGTCTTTCAGGCTCTTGTCCTTGTCGAAGGCGCGCAGGGCGTCGAGCAGGTTGAGCGGCAGGCGTGGGGCGCCGCGTACCTTGTGGCCCTCTGCATACATGTCGATGTCATAGCGCTTGCCCGGATCTGCCTTGCTGTGCAGCCCGTCCAGCCCGGCGGCGATGATCACCGCCTGAAGCAGATAGGGGTTGGCCGCCCCGTCGGGCAGGCGCAGCTCAAAGCGGCCCGGCCCGGGCACACGCACCATGTGGGTGCGGTTGTTGCCCGTCCACGTGACGGTGTTGGGCGCCCATGTTGCCCCTGACATGGTGCGCGGCGCATTGATCCGCTTATAGCTGTTCACGGTGGGGTTGGTGATCGCGGCCAAGGCCGTGGCGTGTTTCATGATCCCGCCCAGGAAATGCTTGCCCTGCTCCGACAGGCCGACCTCGCCTGTGGGCCCGTCACCCTCGCCGGCAAAAACATTTGTGCGGGCGGACGCGCCGGGCGCATCCCAGACCGAGATATGCGCGTGGCAGCCATTGCCTGTCAGCCCTTCCACCGGCTTGGGCATGAAGGTTGCCCGGAAGCCATGCTTTTCGGCCACTGACTTGGTCATGAATTTGAAAAAGCTGTGCTTGTCGGCGGTTTTGAGCACGTCATCGAATTCCCAGTTCATCTCGAACTGGCCGTTGGCGTCCTCGTGGTCGTTCTGGTAGGGGCCCCAGCCCAGCTCGAGCATGTAATCGCAGATTTCGCGGACCACATCGTAGCGGCGCATGACGGCTTGCTGATCATAGCAAGGCTTCTCGGCCGTATCGAACGGGTCCGAGATCTGGTTGCCCTCGGGCGTCAGCAGGAAATACTCCGCCTCGACCCCTGTCTTGACATGCAGCCCCTCGGCGGCGGCAGCCGCGATCTGGCGGCGCAGCACATTGCGGGGCGCCTGGGCCACTTCGGCGTCTTCCATGACGCAATTCGCAGCCACCCATGCCACCTCAGGCTTCCAGGGCAGCTGGATGACGCTGTCAGGATCGGGCACAGCCAACATGTCCGGATGGGCAGGCGTCATATCGAGCCAGGTCGCGAAGCCCGCAAACCCTGCCCCCTCTTGCTGCATGTCTGCAATGGCTTGGGTCGGCACCAGCTTGGCGCGTTGGCCGCCGAAGAGATCCGTAAAGGAGATCATGAAGTATTTGACGCCGTTTTCCTTGGCGAATGCAGCGAGGTCGAGGGCCATGTGGGTGTCTCCTGAGCAGATATGTCCGTCCGAATTACAAAGGGCGCGGACCGGGTTCGGCCGCGCCCTTTAGGGGTGTCAGTAGGTGGTGCCGGGCTTGCCGGGATACCAATCGGTGCCCGCCAGCGGCACACGGGCCATGGCGGCGGCTTCCATGGTGAGGGCCACCAGGTCTTCCGGTTCGAGATTGTGCAGATGGTTCTTGCCGCAGGCCCGCGCGATCGTTTGGGCTTCCAGCGTCATAACCTTGAGATAGTTCCGCAAGCGGCGCCCCCCCTCGACCGGGTCAAGCCGGGCCATCAGGTCCGGGTCTTGTGTGGTGATCCCGGCCGGATCGCGCCCTTCGTGCCAATCGTCATAGGCCCCGGCGGTGGTGCCGAGCGCGTTATACTCGGCCTCCCATTTCGGATCATTGTCACCCAGCGCGATCAGCGCCGCGGTGCCAATGGCGACCGCATCCGCCCCCAGCGCCATGGCCTTGGCCACATCCGCGCCCGAGCGGATGCCGCCCGACAGGATCAGCTGGACCTTGCGGTGCATGCCGAGATCCTGCAGCGCCTGCACTGCGGGGCGGATGATGGCCAGCGTGGGCAGGCCGACATGTTCGATGAACACGTCCTGGGTGGCGGCTGTGCCGCCCTGCATCCCATCCAGCACCACCGCATCAGCGCCAGATTTCACAGCCAAAGTGGTGTCATAGTAAGGGCGTGCCCCCGCGACCTTCACATAGATTGGCACTTTCCAACCGGTGATCTCGCGCAGCTCGAGGATCTTGATCTCCAGATCATCCGGCCCGGTCCAATCCGGGTGGCGACAGGCCGAGCGCTGATCAATGCCGCCGGGCAGGGTGCGCATTTCCGCCACGCGATCCGAGATCTTCTGCCCCAACAGCATGCCGCCCCCGCCGGGCTTTGCGCCTTGGCCCACGACGATTTCGATGGCATCGGCCTTGCGCAGATCATCGGGGTTCATGCCGTAGCGGCTCGGCAGATACTGGTAGACCAGCTTGCTGGAATGGCCCCGTTCCTCCGGTGTCATGCCGCCATCGCCCGTGGTGGTGGAGGTGCCGGCGGCTGAGGCCCCCCGGCCAAGCGCCTCTTTGGCGGGGCCAGACAGCGCGCCGAAAGACATGCCGGCAATGGTGATCGGAATGTCGAGCTCAATGGGGTTTTCGGCGTTCAGCGCGCCAATGGTGACGGAGGTTTCGCATTTCTCGCGATACCCTTCGAGCGGATAGCGCGAGATTGACGCCCCCATGAAGAGCAGATCGTCGAAGGAGGGCAGCTTGCGCTTTGCCCCGCCCCCTCTGATATCATAGATGCCCGTGGCGGCGGCCCGGCGGATGTCGCTGTTCACGTCGGGGGTGAAGGTTGCCGAAAGGCGGGGTGTTGTTAGGGGAATGCCCTTGGAGTCTTGCGCTGTCATCGTCGGGGATCCTCAGTACGCGCCGGCATTGTCGACGTCGAAATGATACAAGGTGCGGGCAGAGCCGTAGCGCGTGAATTCTGTCGGGTCAGCGTCGATGCCGGCCGCCTCCAGCAGCGATGTCAGCAGCTCAAGATGTTCAGGCCGCATCTCTTTCTGGACGCAGTCGGCTCCGAGGCTCTTGACCTTGCCGCGCACGAAAAACCGGGCCTCGTAGCAGCTGTCGCCCAAGGCATCTCCGGCGTCGCCGCAGACCACAAGGTTGCCCGACTGGCCCATGAAGGCGGACATGTGGCCGATATTGCCCTGCACCACGATGTCGACGCCCTTCATTGAGATGCCGCAACGCGAAGAGGCATTGCCCTTTACGACGATCAGGCCGCCATGGCCGGTGGCCCCCAGATACTGGCTGGCATCCCCTTCGATGACGATTTTGCCGGACATGATGTTTTCACCCGTTCCGGGGCCCGCTGAGCCTTCGATATGGATCGTGGCCTGCTGGTTCATGCCGCCGCAGTAATAGCCCGTGGACCCCTTCACCGAGACTTCGATGGGCGCATCCAGTCCGCAGGCAATCGCATGGGCGCCGCGCGGGTTGGTCACTTCCCAAGCCGTTTGGTTGGTTTGCTCGGATTGGGCATGCAAGGTCGCGTTCACAGTGCGCAGCCCCACATCCTGAAGATCAAGTGTCTGCATGTCAGGCGGCCCTTTCCGTTGTGGTTGGGGTGGCGCTGCGGCTCCAGAAATAGACCGTTGCTGGCTCTGGCTCCCAGACCCGCGCCGTCTCGATCCCCGGCAGGCTGACGAGGGCGCGGTATTCCGAGCCAAACGCCACATATTGATCGGTTTCCGCCATGACAGCGGGTTTGCAGGCGATCGGATCGCGCAGCACGCCAAAGCCGTCGCCCGTGCCCACGACGAAGGTAAAGAACCCGTCCAGATCATCCAGCGCGCTTTCCAGTGCAGCCCCCAGGCTGGCGCCTTCGCGCATTTTCCAAGTCAGGTAGGCGGCGCCTACCTCCGTGTCGTTCTCGGTTTCGATATGGATGCCCTCGCGGCGCAGCCGGCGGCGCAGGGAATTGTGATTGGACAGCGATCCGTTGTGCACGAGGCACTGGTCATCGCCGGTGTTGAACGGGTGCGCGCCCATGGTGGTGACGGCAGATTCGGTGGCCATGCGGGTGTGGCCGATCCCGTGTGTGCCGCCCATATTGGCGAGGCCGAACCGATCCGCCACGTCCTTGGGCAGGCCCACCTCCTTGTAGATTTCCAGCGTTGTGCCGCGGCTCATCATTCGGATTTCGGGGCGCAATGTCGCCAGAGCGGCCCGCAGAATTTCCGACTTTTCCGCAGGGCAGTCGAGCACGGCATGGGTGGCGTTGACCTGCATGCGCACTGTATCGCCCAGGGCGGCGGACAGGTCCGTATCGAGTTCGGCGAAATCCTCGGCCGGGGTGCCGGATTGCACCGTGAACTTTGCCCGTCCGGGGGCTTCATCGCCGTAGATTGCGATGCCCGCGCTGTCGGGGCCGCGATCTGTCATCGTGATCAGCATCTCTGTGAGCATGGCGCCCAGATGCGGCTCCAATGCGTCATCTTTCAAAAATAGGCCGACAATCCCGCACATCTGCGCATTCTCCCGCTCGCTATGTGGGAGAAAACCTAGCGTTCAACGGATGGGGCTGCCACCCTATAGGAATATATTTTTCACTGCAGGCAATCTGATTGCGCGATCTTTGCTCAATTTGGTGGCACTGCACGGCATATCCGCTCTGCCAGTATGCGGGCCAGATCGGGGTGGGCCAAATTGGGGCGGGCCAGAATGGCGTCAGGCGCCGGATCAGCCAGATTGGGGATAGCTGATGATCGAAAGGTATTTCGCGGGCAGGGTGACCAGCTTTTCCGGGCCGTGGGGCGCATCTGCATCAAAGAACAACGTATCGCCGGGCCGGAGGGGATAAATCTCGGACCCGTGCCGATAATCGACGGCCCCTTCCAGCATGTAGATCGTTTCAATGCCGCCATGCTGAAACGTGTCGAACGTGTCGCTTTCGGTGGTCAGGACGATCAGATAGGGCTCGACGATCACGCCGCTGCCATTGCTGCCCAGATGGCCCAAAAGGTTGTACTGATGGCCGGCCCGTGTGCCGCTGCGCTCTGTTGAAACGCCGTCACCGGATTTTGTATGGACCGCTTGGCGGCGCTCTTCGTATTGCCGGAAGAAGGCGGTGAGTGGCACGGACAGCGCGTTGGCCAATGCCTGCAGACTCGACAGAGAGGGTGAGGTGTGCCCGTTCTCAATCTTTGATACCATACCGATGGACAGGCCCGTGGCCTCGGCCACATCGGCCACCGTCATGCCATGGGCTTTGCGAAAGCTACGCACCTCCCGCCCGATCGCCACCTCGAGCACTTTCTCCCGCTTGTCGCGGACGGAATGGGGATCCTGAACAAGACGCGCGTTGATGTCCGTGCGTTGTTTCTGCAGTGCCATTTGCGTTTTCTCCCGAGCGTGAGCGGCTACAACAGCCCCCGCCGGGCAACTTAGTCTTGTTTACTAGAAATGCTAGAATTTTCCTGAAGGTGGAAATCTGCCGCAAATGGGCGCGCGCAGGCCGTGTGCAGGGCGCCAGCAGACGGGCCCCGGACAGGCCTTAGCGGGCGTAGCCCGGAGATTGGTGCCAGCGCCAGGCATCGGCAATCATATCCGACATGTTGGAGCGTTCCGGTTGCCACCCCAGCAGTTCCTTTGCCCGGCTGGAGCCGCAGACAAGACGCACGGCATCGCCCGCACGGCGTGGCCCTTCGACATGCGGCACGTCGCGATTGGTTACGGAAGCAGAGTGCGCGACAACCTCGCGCACGGAGAACCCATCGCCCGTGCCAAGGCAAAAGACAGCGCTTTGCTTGCCCGCCGCCAGCCAATCAAAGCCCAGCACATGGGCATCCACCAGATCGGAGACATGGACATAGTCGCGAATGCAGGTGCCGTCCGGGGTGTCGTAATCCGTGCCATAGATTGTCAGGGCCGGTCGCTTGCCTTCGATCGCATCGAGCATCAGCGGGATCAGGTGTGTCTCGGGCACATGCTGCTCACCAACCTCGCCGTCCGGATCCGCCCCGGCCACATTGAAGTAGCGAAAGATCACGTGGCGCAGCCCGAAGCGCGCTTCAAAATTTGCCAGCATCTCCTCGATTGCGCGTTTGGAGGCGCCATAGGCGTTGATCGGCATCTGCGGCGAATCCTCATCCAGAATGACACCATCCTGATCGCCGTAAGTGGCGCATGTGGAGGAAAACACGAAGTGCTTGCAGTCATGGGCAACGGCGGCCTCCATGAGATTGAGCGCCCCCATCACGTTTTCACGCCAATAGCGGGCCGGATCGTTCATGGAGTCCCCAACTTGGCTGAGCGCTGCGAAATGCATCACGGCCTCTGGGGCATGGGCTTCGAAAGCGGCATCCACCGCCGCGCGGTCCATCAGGTCCCCTTGCACGAAGGGGCCAAATTTCACTGCCTCGGCCCAACCGGTGGACAGATTGTCAAAGGTAACAGGGGTATGGCCGGCACGCCGCAAGGCTTTGCAGGCATGGGCGCCGATATAGCCCGCGCCCCCGGTTACAAGGATTTTGGCCATTGCCTGTCTCCGAGATCTGCGCCCGTGGGCCAGAGTGTTTGTCTAGGGGTTATTCCGCAGCGTGGCGCGCAGCGGCGAGATCATCAAGAAACTCGCTAAACTCACCACGCAGATCGGGGCGCGCCAGACCAAAGGACACGGTGGCCTGCAGGAAACCGGCCTTGGAGCCACAGTCAAACCGCTGGCCGCGGAACCGGTAGCCATAGACGCCATCCCCGTCCGTGATCTCCTTGGCAATGGCATCGGTCAACTGAATCTCTCCGCCCGCCCCAGCTTGTGTTTCGCCAAGCGTTCTAAGAACGTTTGGCGACAGGATGTAGCGGCCAATCACGGCCAGGTTCGAGGGTGCGGTGCCCGCGGCGGGCTTTTCCACCATGCCCTTCACGGAAACCATTGCGCCCATGTCGCTGCCGACATCCAGGATCCCGTAGGCAGACGCCTTGTCAGCGGGGACTTCCATCGCGGCGACCATGGAACCGCCTGTTTCTGCATAGGCATCTACCATTTGCTTGAGGCAGGGGATTTCGCCGGCAATCACATCGTCTGGAAGGATAACGGCAAAGGGTTCATCCGGGATCAGGCGGCTGGCGCAATAGACGGCATGGCCAAGACCAAGGGCCTGATGCTGGCGGACATAGGCGATCGCACCGCTGTCCATATTTGAGCCGCGCAGGGCGTCCAAAAGATCCTGTTTGCCCTTCCGCTCCAGTGTGGCTTCCAATTCCGGAGCGTGGTCGAAATAGTCTTCCAAGGCGGATTTGCCGCGCGATGTGACGAAGATGAATTCCTCAATGCCAGCAGCACGCGCTTCGTCGATGGCGTATTGGATCAAGGGACGGTCGACCAGCGTCATGATTTCTTTTGGAACAGACTTGGTCGCCGGGAGGAACCGCGTGCCAAGACCGGCAACGGGGAACACCGCTTTCTTTACCAATTTTACCATCCGTAATTATCCTTCAAACAACCACCAAGCCTCGAAAAGCCATTACGTGAAGTGGCCAGATTGCCTCTGGCCGGTGAGCCGTCGCCCTAGTGATAAAAAGTATTGGTGACGATTTGCGCAGACTGAACAAGACCTCTCACTACATCATTAACCAAGCATAATAGTGGCAGGCAAATATGCAAAGGTATATGAGCCCATCTTTGGGCCATCTCAGCGGACTTATTGGGCACTATGCGATTGCCATATCTTTCATCATGGCTTCCAGCTTTGGCTTGTCGGCTGGATTGTTCAGTTCCCAAAAATCCCGACCCTTCGCATCCACAACCACGCACAGCATCCTGCGCGCGTTCTCCAGAAAGCGCAACTGTTCCAGCCCTTCAAGCTCTTCCAACCGACCCGGCGCCCAATTGGGGTAAGCGGCCAGCGCTTCGGCGCGGTAGGCATAAACACCAACATGGTGAAACACGGGTGTCTGCTCGGCGTCCGCAAAG
>JAKVBK010000079.1 GCA_022447275.1 Oceanicola sp.
CGGGCGCGGCGGGCTCCAGCAGCGTGTAGCCATTGGTGGCAGTTTCCCCCAGCCGGGTGCCCAACAGCAGCACCAAATCCGCCGCTCCAAGCGCTGCCCCCAGCTTTGGGTTCATGCCCACGCCGAGATCCCCAACATAATGGCTGTGGCGATTGTCCATGTAATCCTGCCGCCGGAATGTCACCGCGATGGGCAAGCCCGTCGCTTCGGCAAAAGCTTCCAGATCGCCCTGCGCCGCGGCTGACCACTGCGATCCCCCCACCACAACAAGCGGCCGCTCCGCCTGGGCCAAACGCGCCATGACATCCCCCGCAAAGGCGGAGAGGTCCGGCGTTTCGGGCAGCGGTGTCGGAATGCGGTCTGGCACATCGGCCATGCCCGACAGCATGTCTTCGGGCAGGGCAAGCACCACTGGCCCGGGCCGGCCTGACTGCGCAATGCGGAAAGCCCGGTCAATGTATTCCGGCAGGCGATCCGTATCCTCAACCTCGGCCGACCATTTAACCAAGGGGCCAAAGAACGCCCGATAATCCACTTCCTGAAACGCTTCGCGATCCCGGTGGCCCCGGGCAATCTGGCCGACAAAAGCCACCAGAGGGGTGCTGTCCTGCTTCGCCACGTGCAAACCAGAAGACGCATTCGTGGCCCCCGGCCCGCGCGTGACAAACAAAACGCCGGGCTTGCCGGTCAGCTTGGCACTGGCTTCCGCCATCATGGCTGCGCCGCCCTCGTGGCGACACACCACGTTCTGAATGCCCGCGTCATAGAGCCCATCCAGCGCAGCAAGAAAGCTTTCCCCGGGCACAGAGAACACCCGCTCTACCCCTTGCAATTGCAAATGCCGCGCGAGGATCTGCCCGCCGTGCCGCTGTGCCATTTATTCGTTCTCCTGCACTTTCGTCGCCCAGACCATGACCTGCGCACAAGCGCCCTGCAAGCGCTCCTCTGGACCTTTCGCCACAAGCCTATATCTGACGATCCAGAACAGATGAAAGACCTCTCCCATGACCCTTGAACTTCTGGGCCTGTGCGGTGCGCTGCGCACCGCCTCCCTCAACCGTTTGCTGATGCAGGATGCGGCCCGCCGCTTTGACGGAAACTTTCAGGAAGCCAACCTGCGCCTTCCCCTCTATGACGGAGACCTCGAGGATGAGGGCCTGCCCGCCGAGGTGCAGGCGCTGGCCGATCAGATCAAAGCCGCCGATGCGGTGCTGATTGTCACGCCGGAATACAACCAATCCTTTTCAGGGGTGCTGAAGAACGCGCTCGACTGGGTCAGCCGCGTGGATGGCCAGCCTTGGAAGGGCAAGCCCGTGGCGCTGATGTCTGCGGCTGCGGGGCGCACAGGCGGGGCCCGGGCCAACTACGCCTTGCGGCTGGCGATGGCTCCGTTCCGCACGGAAATGGTGCCCGGTCCGGAGGTCTTGATCGCCGGTGCCAGCAAAGAGTTCGACGCCGAAGGCCGCCTGACCAACCCGCGCTACATTCAGGCAATAGAAGAAGCCATGGGGGACCTGCACGCCCGGGCCGTCAGGGCCACCGCAGGCTGATGTATCAGGTGATCCGCGGCGGCGGTCAGGGCTCAGCCTGACCAGCCGCCGTCGATCACATGGGGCTGCCCGGTGGTAAAGGCACTTTCGTCCGAGCACAGGTAAAGCACCAGCGCGGCGATTTCCTCTGCCGTGGCGACCCGCCCCATGGGCTGGCGCGATACAAAGACCTCCAGCGCGGCCTCATAGCTGCCCATTTCCTTGCCCAGCGCCGTCACGCGGTCATGCCAGCTGGGGCTTTCCACGGTGCCGGGGCAAATGCAGTTACAGCGAATGCCCTTGGCGATGTACTCGACCGCCACAGATTTTGTCAGCCCGATCACGGCCGCCTTGGTGGTGCCATAGACAAAGCGGTTCGGCGCGCCGATGATGCTCGACGCTGCAGATGACATATTGACGATTGCGCCGTTGCCGCGCTCCAGCATCCCGGGAAGGGCGGCGCGGATGGTGCGGAACATCGAGCGGACATTCAAATTGAACGCGAGATCCCAGTCGGCGTCAGATGTCTCGAGGATAGACCCGCTATGCACAAACCCCGCACAGTTGAACAACGCATCCGGCGCAGCGCGCGCAACGCCCTCGGCCACGGAATGATCGTCCATGACATCCATCACAAAGGCCTCGACCCGACCCGGGCCAGCATCGGCATCCGCCAGGCTTTCAAGGGTTTGCGGATTGATGTCGGTGGCAAACACATGCGCCCCTTCCCGCGCCATCGCCAGCACTGAGGCCCGCCCGATACCCTGACCAGCCGCCGTGACCAGCACGCGCTTGTTGTCCATCCGTCCCATGTTCAGCCTTTCCTATGCGTCTTCTTCCCAAATGTTGTGCTCAAGAAGATTGAGAATTGCAGCGCTGCACACCGCCTGCGTCGCGGCCAGCACCGCATCGTTGAGCACCCTGTGCTGTTCAGCGGTCGTGCGAAAGTAATCCCCACCCCGATCCCGTTCCAGAATGGCATTCTGTTGCCAAAAACGCGCATATCCGGTTGACCACGGCGAGGGCCTCGACGCGGCCCGCTGAGCCGCCTGAGCCGCGCGCCCCAACGCAGGAGTTGACCATGTCTTTGAGACCAGACGGGGCTGATGACCGAGCGCCTCAGCGGCATGGCTTATGTGAACCGAAACTGTTGCGCAGATAAATTCCGAGTATGGCAACATCCACCCAGCACTCTATGCTCGCAGGCAAGGAGACCACGGACCTATGGGGCAGGCATTGAACCTTAAAGCAAACTCCTTTCAAGCACATCGCGAGAGCTGCGCTTGGTTGCGGCCAGTCATCAACTCCGTGGACAATGCGCCAGTGGCCCCCGGGACATCCTGTCATGCTCTCTCCAAAAACGTCGCAATGGGCCGCACACCCCAACGGCTGGACCACGTCGACGGCCTGCTTTGCCCCGCGCTGAGCTCGGCCCCGGTCCGGCCTGTCCGGCTGAAACCGACCGGGCGCTGGCACGCAACCCGCGCTCGTTTCGCTGATCAACCCCATATCCCTAGCCACCGCTGGCGCACCGACGCGCCTGCTTATGCCTGAGGTCACCATGGATTTCGTTCGCCTTGACCCATCCGACACCGTCGTCACCGCCACCCGGGCGCTCGCCGCGGGCCACCCTGTTGAGAACACCCAGACTGCGGGCCTGATCCCGTCGGGGCATAAGATCGCCACCGTGGCGATGGCGCAGGGCGATGAGATCCGCAAATATGCGCAGATCATCGGCTTTGCGGCGCAGGACATCGCGCCGGGCGCCCATGTGCACACCCATAATGTTGCCTTCCGCAACACGGCCGGCATCTATGAGTTCGGCACCGATCAACGGCCCGTTGCAGCTGCCTCTGGCGACAGTTTCCTGGGCTATCGGCGCGCCAATGGATCGGTTGGGACGCGCAACTACGTGGCGGTGCTCACCTCCGTGAACTGCTCTGCCACCGCTGCACGGATGATTGCCGATCACTTCACGCCCGAGCGGCTGTCGGCCTATCCCAATGTGGATGGCGTGGTGGCCTATGTGCATGGCACAGGCTGTGGCATGGGTGGGGATGGCGAGGGCTTTGAAGCCCTGCAACGGGTCATGTGGGGCTATGCCCGCCATCCGAACCACGGCGCAGTGCTCATGGTGGGCCTGGGCTGCGAGATGAACCAGATCGACTGGCTTCTAGAGGCTTACGGCCTGTCCCATGGGCCCACATTCCAAACCATGAATATCCAGAACGTGGCCGGCCTGCGCCGCACCGTGGAAATGGGGATCGCCAAGGTTGAGGCCATGCTGCCAGAGGCCAACAAGGCGACGCGCAGCCCCTGCCCGGCCGCCGAGCTGACCGTGGCCCTGCAATGTGGGGGCTCGGATGCGTGGTCAGGCATCACAGCCAACCCTGCGCTGGGCCATGCCGTGGACCTGCTGGTGGCGCAGGGCGGAACAGGCGTCCTGGCCGAAACCCCCGAGATTTACGGCGCCGAGCATCTTCTGACCCGCCGCGCCGCCAGCGCGGAGGTGGGCGAACGTCTCGTCGGCCTGATCAAGTGGTGGGAGGACTACACTCACCGCAACAAAGGCTCGATGGACAATAACCCATCGCCCGGCAACAAGGCGGGCGGGCTCACAACAATCCTAGAAAAATCCCTCGGCGCAGCTGCGAAAGGCGGCACGACCCCCCTCACAGGCGTCTACAAATACGCCGAGCCGGTGCGCGCCAAAGGGTTCACCTTCATGGACAGCCCCGGCTATGATCCGGCCTCCGTCACGGGCCAGATCGCGAGCGGTTGCAATCTGGTGTGCTTTACCACCGGGCGCGGCTCGGCCTTTGGCTCGAAGCCTGCGCCGACAATCAAGCTGGCCACCAATTCTGACCTCTACGCCAAGATGTCCGAAGACATGGACATCGATGCGGGCGCCATCCTCACAGGGGGGGTCAGCCTCGAGGCGAAGGGGCGCGAGATCTACGAGATGTTTTTGGCGGTTGCCTCTGGCACGCCCTCAAAATCCGAGGCCCAGGGCCTTGGCGATTATGAATTTGTACCGTGGCAGATTGGCGCCACGATGTAAGGGTTTGATGGGGCAGGGAATGGTCCCGCATCTGCGAGGCGTTGGCGGCCAGCGTAGCCAAAGGCACCATCATCCCAGCCGCGGCAACCATCTAGCCACCGCGGGGCAGGTGCGCGCGGGGAGGGTCCGCAACGCTGCGGCCTTGCACTGATCGACTGGCACATATCAGGCAGCTCCTCTGGCGCGCAGAGCGCACGCCCGACGCCGAGGGCCGCGCCCCCAGTTCCAGGCCCGATGGCTTGGCCCCGTTCGCTTTGACATTGCCCGCTGGAGGTATCTGGCCCTTCTCAATTCAAGCAGTAGCTGCGCGCCGGGATTGATTGCTTCACATCCCATCTCGCGCCCTGAGCACAGGCGGTTCTATGAGTTGGAAATCTCGATCAGGTTTCCATCCGGGTCTCGAATATAGATGGATGACAGGGGGCCCGTTGCACCGCTGCGGGCCACCGGCCCTTCTTCGATCGCAACCCCAGCTCCCGCAAGATGGGCGATCCAGTCTTGCAGCGGCGTCTCGCTGAGGAAACACAAATCTGCACTGCCGGGCATGGGCACTTCGGCGCCCGGCAGGAAGGGCGCAGAGGCCGGGTGCAAGTTGATTTTCTGTGCGCCGAAGGCCAGTGCCGTTCGCCTTGGCCCACCGGCGGGCGGCTGAAACTGCTGGACCTCCATCCCCAACATATCCGCGTAAAAGCGGCATGTGGCCCCGATGTCAGCGACAGTCAGCACCAGATGATCCAGCGCGGCAAGGCGCGGCGCAGACATCAGCCCGGCACGGCAAAGGTGAGGGATGCCCAAAGCGAATGCCACACAGCGCCCGCCTCTAGATCATCATTGCCGGTATCGCGCAGCACGACCGCATCGACGAGATACTCATGGCCAGCCTGCACGGGAAAGACCACCTCGCCCTGCTCATCGGTGCGGTATAGCGCCACCGTGACCGTGCCATCCGGTGCTTTCTCAAACAGCTCCACCTGCGCATCCGGGCGCACATCCCCCTGATACAGAACGCGCACGCGCATCCCATCGTCGAGGGGGCCTGTATACGGGTTTGTCAGCGCCACGATCTCGGTTTCCAGGCCCGTGACGCGATCCGCCCCAGCGCCATCGCCCACTGCGATCAGCGCCTTTGCAAAGCGTCGATAACTTTCCTTGAAGCCCGTTTCAGGAAGGCCGCGAGCAAGGTGGCGCGCGATGGCGTCGGGAAAGTCCTTGTGCTTGGCGAAATTCTGGAACTTTTCCCACTCACGATAGGTGAGGGTGCTGTCTGTCGTCTCATGCACAAGCACCACCAGCCCGTCCGACACCGGTGCAGCCAGTTCCTTGATGGCCGGGCGATCCCCCATGCGGGCGGAAATCGGCGCATCGCCGCCGTCCCAGACCGCCCGAAGCTGCGCTGCGTTGCGGTCTATGTAGGAATAGGCCGAGCCTTTCAGATTTTCGCCGACTCTGAAGGCCGCAGAGATGGACGATCCTGGCGCAACGACATATGCCTCAGGGGAGATCCAAAACTCATGGGCCCATACCGGGGGGGTCCATGACAGAAGACAGAGCCCGAAGAGGGCGGAAAGACGTTTACGCATGGTTCGTGTCCAAAAGTTGCTCTCTGCAAACCTGACCTTCGCCGCCTTGGTGTCAACAGCGCTGCTCTGGCTTGCAACGGCCGCCCTTGCCCATGAGGTGCGCCCTGCCATTTCAGACCTGACAATCGCCGATGACAGCGTGAGCTTTGAGGTCGAGCTTTCTGCGGAAGCGCTGCTTTCCGGCGTCGACCTGTCACGCTATTCCGACACCAATGACGCCCCGGAAGCCGCCGAATATGACCGGTACCGCGCCATGCTGCCCCCAGATCTCGAAGCGGCCTTCCGCGCCGACTGGCCAAGCCTTTCCCAAGGGTTTGACCTGCGCGCCGGAGACACACGCATTGATCTGCAAATTGAGGATATTTCTGTTCCTTTCCAAGATGATGTAGATTTGGCGCGGGACACGAAACTGACGCTGTCAGGCAGCTTGCCTGCCGATGCGTCGCCGGTGAGCGTGGGCTGGGTTCCGGCCTACGGGGCGCTTGTGGTGCGCCAGAGCGGCGGCGGAGACACGGCCTATACCGGCTATCTTGAGCCGGGCCAGCGCAGCGCAGCCATCCCGCGCGATGAAGTGCTGGAAGAAAGCGCCGGAGCCGTTTTCACGAAGTTCATCTGGCAAGGCATCCTGCACATTGTGCCCAAAGGGCTTGATCACATTTTGTTTGTGCTGGGCCTGTTCCTGTTCTCACTGCGGCTGGGGCCGCTGCTGTGGCAAGTTTCGGCCTTCACGCTAGCCCATACGGTGACGTTGGCGTTGGCCAGCTTCGGGATCGTGTCAGTGTCTGCCGCTGTGGTAGAGCCGCTGATCGCGGCCTCAATCGTCTATGTCGCCGTCGAAAACATCGTGCGGCCAAAGCTGGGCTGGGGACGAATCGCGCTGGTCTTTGCATTTGGTCTGCTGCACGGGCTGGGCTTTGCCTCGGTGCTGAGTGAACTTGATCTGCCGCCCGCGCGCCTTGTGGTGGGGCTGATCGGTTTCAATATCGGGGTAGAGCTGGGACAGCTCCTCGTTATCGCTGTCGCCTATCTGACCGTTGGCCTGTGGTTTGGTAACAAGCCCTGGTACCGGAATGTCATCGTCATCCCGGGGTCTTTGGCGATTGCCCTGATTGCCAGCTACTGGGTGTTGGAGCGTACGATCCTCTGATCCGGCACAAAACAAACAGGGCTGCCGCTGCACTATAGCCGGAAGGCGGCAACGGCAGCCTTAATGCCATCCACAGCCTGGGCCATCGGAAGCGGCCCGATGATGCTGGGGCCCACGGTAAAGGTAATGGTGCCTGCTTCGAGGCCCGGTGCAGAGTTTATGACCATCTCTGGGTAGATACCCTTTTCAAGGATGGCCTTGCGCACATGTTCTGCCATTGCCCGCGCGCTGGCGTCACCATAGGCGGCAGGCCAATCGAGCGTGATCACCATCATGTCACTCTGTTCAGAATAGCGCAGCGTGTTCTCGATGGTTTGGGCCAAAGGCCGCCAACGGGGATCCTCTGTGATCGTATGGATTGACAGCGCAAATGTCGCCGGCGTTGCAACGGCGACAATGGCGATGGTCAACGGTGCAAGGCCGACTCTTCTTTTGCCTGTTTCATTTGCCATTCACAGTGCCCCCGGTATTGAGGCCACCAGAATGGCTGAGTTTGCTTAAGGGGCTGTGAAAACTGTGCCGGGCGCCGTGCAAATCCGCTGAGCAAAACAAAACCCGCCCCTGAACACACCGACGCATTCAGCTTCTCGGGACATGGCGACCAAGGTTCAGGTCGTTATGAGAAGTGAAAGATAGGCTTAGCTTTTGGGGCCCATAAGTTGAGCTGGGCTCCGTCACGTAGCGTGGCGGAGCCTTCAATCGTAGGTTTCACATAGGTGTGGCTGAGATGCAGACCTTCGCCGCAGTGTGTGCCAACGTCTGGAATGCGGACAAAGCCGTCATCCGATTTTCGTGCGTTGCTGATGCAGCATTTTCTCGCAGCTGCGG
>JAKVBK010000008.1 GCA_022447275.1 Oceanicola sp.
GGCCTTGGCCGGCTTCGGCCCCCCCCACGGGGCTTTTGCAATCGGTGGTTTTTGGGGGGGGGGGGGGGGGCGGCCACCCCCCGCCCCGGGGCCGAGTGGGTGCGCGCACAGGTGGAAGATTTCGCCTGCTTGATCCAGGGCGGGCCAAGCGCATGTCGCTCATCGGGAGGACTATCGATAAGGCCCGCCAAGCGATGGTGTTTGGTGACGGTGGCATTTTGGCATAGCCTTCATCTGGTTGCTGCCCTTTCTTGGAAGCGCCATGACGTCGTTTATTCCGACCGAATATGCAATCGCATCTGTTCAGCCTTGGATTATTTACCGTGTTGCGAGGCGCATACCGTTACAAACATAATTTCCAAATGTCTGCTGTGCGGGCCCAATATAACAAATAGCCATCCGTACTAGCCAAACGGCTTTCAGAATCCACCTGATGAAAACAGGTCTTTCAAGATGACATGAACCTCCTATCTGTTGTAAACGGCACGCAGGATAGGAGCATTCCGATGGCTACCAAAAGTCAGGCAAAACCAGTTCAGCTGGATCCTGTATGGGATCGCATCTTGCGCGAAGCCGAGGAGGCTGTGCGCGCCGAACCCCTGTTGGGTGGGGTCGTACATACCAGCTTGCTGCACCATGAGACGCTTCAAAAAGCACTTGCCTATAGAATTTCGTTGAAGCTCGCGTCCAGCGAAATGTCCGAACAAATCATTCGCGACATAGCCGATGCTGCCTTTGAGGCAGATCCAAGCCTGAACGACGCGGCACGGGCCGATATCGTTGCGGTGCATGATCGCGATCCAGCTTGTCACCGGTTTTTACAACCAATCCTATTTTTCAAGGGTTTTCAGGCGATCCAGGCCTATCGCGTCGCGAATTGGCTGTGGCGCCAGGGGCGCGAGGACGTTGCTCAATTCTTTCAGATGCGCACCTCGGAGATGTTTGGCGTGGACATCCACCCGGCTGCCCGCATTGGTCAAGGCATCATGATTGATCATGCGCACTCCATCGTCATTGGTGAAACAGCTGTTGTTGGCGACAACGTCTCCATGCTGCATTCCGTTACCCTTGGGGGTACGGGGAAAGAGGATGGCGACCGCCACCCGAAAATTGCGGATGGGGTGCTGATCGGTGCGGGTGCCAAGGTGCTAGGCAATATCACTGTGGGCCACTGTTCACGGATCGCCGCCGGCTCGGTTGTGCTGGAGGATATTCCTCCCTGCAAAACGGTGGCCGGGGTGCCGGCACGGATCGTGGGTGAGGCAGGCTGTGCGCAGCCTTCGCAAACAATGGACCAGTTGTTGTCAGAAAGCAGTGGGCTCTAGGCCTCTTGTCGGGCTGCGCCAAACTGAGTGAAACGCCAGCAGGCCGTTTGGTTTTTCCTGCGTGTAGAGCGCACAGTCTACGCGTGACTTGTGCGGCGTTCTTGGTAAAGCGGTAAGTCCATTCGCGCTCCGGCGCGAGGCTCCATATCCATCATCCGCATGAGCGTCATGCTGGGGCATGGTAGCTCAGAAGAACTGGGGCACGGTTCAGACCAGCATTGTGAGCGGGTTCTCCAAATTGGATGTTATCGCGGCCATCAGTTCTGCGCCCAAGGCGCCGTCAACAACGCGGTGATCTACCGACAGGGTAAGGGACATCACGGTTGCCACCTCGATCGTGCCGTCTGCACCGACCACTGGCTGTTTTGTTCCAGCCCCTACCGCGAGGATCGCTGCATGGGGTGGATTGATGATCGCATCGAAATTCTCAATCCCATACATGCCGAGATTTGAGATTGCGAAGCTCCCTCCTTGGTATTCCGCGGGTGCGAGAGACTTTGTGCGGGCGCGGGCTGCGAGGTCTTTCATTTCCCCTGACAGGGCTGACAGAGACTTGCTATCTGCATCGCGTAAGACCGGTGTGAAAAGCCCGCCCTCGATGGCCACTGCGACGGCCACATCAGAGGCTGTGAACTGCAATACCTGATCCCCAGCCCAAACCGCATTTGCGGCAGGAATCTGTTGCAGCGCGCGCGCGCAGGCCTTGATCACAAAATCATTCACTGAGAGTTTGATACCGGCATCAGCCAATTGGGCATTCAACTCAGCGCGCAAAGACAGCAAGGCATCCAGCCGCACCGAGCGGCGCAGGTAAAAATGCGGAACGGTTTGTTTGGCTTCGCTGAGGCGTGCCGCAATTGTCTTGCGCATCCCGTTCAGGGGGACGGCCTCGAATGGCCTGTCCTGATAAAGTGCAGCCACGCCGCTGGCTGCCAGAGCAGGGGCGGGCGATGGTGTCACAGCAGCCGGTTGCGCAACTGCAGCTGTGGTGCCACTCGGGGCCGACGCGGGGAGGTTTTCGGCTGTCTCGACATCATGCTTGATGATCCGGCCATTTGGCCCGGTGCCTGTGAGCGTGGCGAGATCAATCCCTTTGTCGGCAGCGATGCGACGGGCAAGCGGAGTTGCAAACACCCGTTCGCCTGCAGGGCTGGTGGGCGCTGGTGCAACGTTTTTGGAGCCCGTCCCATGGGCTTCTGCAGGTGCGGCGACTACCTCTTTTGGAGCGGCTTCCACAGCTTGTGCAGGGGCAGGGGCCGATGCCGCGTCGATATCTTCGTCTGCGTCGGCCAGCAGGGCGATCGGCGCATTGACCTTCACACCCTCTGTACCCTCTGCCACGAGCAAGCGGGCGATTGTGCCCTCGTCGACAGCTTCGAATTCCATCGTCGCCTTGTCTGTTTCAATCTCTGCCAGCAGATCACCCGCAGAGACCGTATCCCCTTCTTTCACAAGCCATTTTGCGAGCGTGCCGTCCTCCATCGTGGGCGACAGGGCGGGCATCAGGATCTCAGTGGCCATGGCTGTGTCCTTTCACTGCGTGCGCGGGGCTCAGAAGCAAAGCGCCTGTCATCGGTAGGTTACCGCTTTAGCGGCCTCGATCACCTCTTTCGTGGTCACCAGAGCCAGTTTCTCGAGATTTGCCGCATAGGGCATGGGGACATCCTTGCCTGTGCAGTTCAACACCGGCGCATCAAGCCAATCAAAGGCGTGGGTCATGATATGGGCCGACAGGTGGTTGCCGATCGCGCCCACGGGGAAACCTTCTTCAATCGTGACCGCGCGATTTGTTTTGCGTACCGAGGCCAAAACCGTGTCGTAATCGATCGGGCGCAAACTGCGCAAATCCACGACTTCCGCCGAGATCCCGTCCTGTGCGAGAGCGTCTGCGGCCTCCAGCGCGTAGTGCATCCCGATGCCAAAGCTGATCAGGGTGACATCTGTGCCTTCCCTCCAGACGCGGGCCTTGCCAATCGGCAGGGTGTGATCTGCGATCTGCGGGACTTCGAATGAACGGCCGTAAAGAATTTCATTTTCAAGGAAGATCACCGGGTTCGGATCCCGGATCGCGGCCTTGAGCAAGCCTTTCGCATCGGCTGCAGAGTAGGGCATCACAACCTTCAGGCCGGGAATATGCGCATACCACGCCGCATAGTCCTGCGAATGCTGAGCACCCACGCGGGCTGCTGCGCCGTTGGGGCCTCGGAACACGATCGGGCAGCCCATCTGGCCGCCGGACATATACAGGGTTTTTGCAGCTGAATTGATAATTTGGTCAATCGCTTGCATGGCGAAGTTGAATGTCATGAACTCGACGATTGGGCGCAGACCGCCAAAGGCGGCCCCGACACCCAGCCCGGCAAAGCCATGCTCTGTTATGGGCGTGTCGATCACGCGGCGCGCGCCAAACTCGTCAAGCAGGCCTTGGGTCACTTTGTAGGCGCCCTGATATTCCGCAACTTCCTCGCCCATAACGAAAACAGTGTCGTCCCCGCGCATTTCCTCTGCCATTGCATCGCGCAGCGCTTCGCGCACGGTGGTGGCCTTCATTTCGGTGCCCGCCGGGATTTCCGGATCTTCGGGCACAACGACGGCCACGGGCGTTGCCGCTATGGCGGGCGCAGGCTCCTGTGCTGGTGCGGCAGCTTTAGGTTCTGCAGCGGCAGGCGCCGCAGCTGGGGCAGGGGACGCTGTTTCTCCGTCGACCAAGAGCGTGGCAATCGGCGCGTTCACCTTCACGTTTTCGGTGCCCTGCGCCACAAGGATCTGCCCGATCGTGCCGTCATCCACCGCTTCGAACTCCATCGTGGCCTTGTCGGTTTCGATTTCCGCGAGGATATCCCCGGACGCGACCGTATCGCCTTCCTTGACCAACCATTTGGCCAAAGTGCCTTCTTCCATGGTGGGGGACAGGGCCGGCATCAAAATTTCTATCGCCATGATCAGTTCCCCCCCGGTGCGTCTGCAAGAATGTCCGTCCAAAGCTCTTCCAGGGGAGGCTCCGGACTTTCCTTCGAGAATTCAGCAGCGTCATTGACGATCTTCTTGATATCTTTGTCGATTGCCTTGAGGTCGTCTTCTGTTGCGTGCTTTCCGGTCAACAGCAACTGGCGCACATGTTCGATCGCATCCCGTTCTTCGCGCATTTTTTGAACTTCATCGCGGGTGCGGTACTTGGCCGGATCCGACATGGAATGGCCGCGATAGCGGTAGGTTTTGATTTCAAGAATATAGGGGCCCTTGCCCGCGCGGCAGTGGGCGACGGCCTTCTGCCCTGCCGCCTTCACCGCCAGAACATCCATGCCGTCGACCTCTTCACCGGGGATGCCATAGGCGGCCCCACGTTCCCACAGGTTGGGCGATTTGGTGGCCCGCGTCACGGATGTCCCCATGGCGTACTGGTTGTTCTCAATGACGAAAATGACGGGCAGTTTCCACAACATCGCCATGTTGTATGTCTCGTAGACCTGGCCCTGATTGGCCGCCCCATCACCGAAATAGGTGAAGGTGACCCGGCCGTTTTTCTGGTACTGGTCCGCAAAGGCCAGGCCCGCGCCAATGGGCACTTGCGCGGCCACAATCCCGTGGCCGCCGTAGAAATGGCGTTCCTTCGAGAACATGTGCATCGAGCCGCCCTTGCCTTTGGAATAGCCCCCGATGCGGCCTGTCAATTCCGCCATCACACCGTTGGGATCCATGCCACAGGCCAGCATATGGCCATGGTCCCGATAGGATGTGACGCGCTTGTCCCCCTCTTCTGCGGCGGCTTCAAGCCCCACAACAACCGCTTCCTGACCGATATAGAGATGGCAAAAGCCCCCGATCAGCCCCATGCCGTAGAGCTGTCCGGCTTTTTCTTCGAAACGACGGATCAGGAGCATTTCCCGGTAGTAGCCCAGAAGTTCCTCTGCAGAGACATTGGGCTTCTTCGTGGTGCGTTTTGCAGCCATCTTTCCCTCCCGAAGTAAATGTCGTTTAATGTTAAACTAATTCTAGACCAAGCGTTCAGGAATGTCACCTGTCCGGTGTGAAAATCTTGTAAGATCGCCGAGGGGCAGCCGTGCTACAGGATTAGAGCTCTGTTATCGAATGATAATTTCGTTGCCGTGCAGATGGCCGAGCACGGCGCGCGCCCGTTCATCGAGCAAATCCAGATCAAGGGACGTGTCTGACAGGCGTTGGGTGAGATTTTCCAGCCGCGCCAGTTCGGCCTGTAGTGCGTCTCGTTGCTCTGTCAGAACATGGGTTTCGGCTGTGATTTCAACGCGGCGAAACAGGCCATAATCCCCTTGCACAGCGGCAAAGGTGAAATAGGTCGCCAAGGTGACCATGACCGCGTAAAACGCGGCGGTTCCAAGATTGGGGCGTACGAAAGATGCCGCCATGGAGAAATGCCTGTCTCAAAAACTGCGCCGAATTTGGCGCGTGCCCGTGTGGGATCTGCGTCCCGTTTCAAAGACAGTGTCACAGTTGAAGAGCTTTGTGAATCCCCCTTGTCCCAAAAGGATAAAATCTTTCGGACTTGCGCAATACACGTGCGCATATCTGCTGCGATTGGGGGGCGACACGCGCGGGATCGAGGCCCCGCGCGTGTCTGACGGGTGTAGGCCGGCCTCAGGTGGTTGAGGCTGCGTGGATGCTGTCGATTGCCGCGGCGATGGCCGCGTTGAAATCCTCATCGGACTGGCCTGCAGACAAGCCTTCGGTCAGCGCGCGTGAAAAGCTTGCGATCATGCCAGCATTTGCCGCGAGGCGCGCATTGGCCTCATCGCGGCTGTAGCCACCGGAGAGCGCCACGACCCGCATGGTTCGTGGGTGCGCAACGAGCGGTGCATACAGGTCATTCTGGCTGGGCAGTGTCAGCTTCAGCATGACGTCCCGGCCCTCGGGCAGCCCGTCCAGCGCTGCGGCCAGCTCTGCCAACAGGATGTCTTCGCAGGCCTCTTTGTCAGGCGCGTTGATGTTGACCTCTGGCTCAATGATCGGCACGAGGCCTTCGTCGAGCACTGCGTTGGCCAATTCAAACTGTTGATCCACGATCTGTTTGATGCCTTCGGCGTTGGCTGCGTGGATCACGGACCGCTCCTTGGTGCCAAAAACGCCTTTGTCGGTTGCCCGCGCCAGCGTGTCCTTGAGCCCGGGGATGGGGCGCAGCAACTGGACGCCGAGGGTTTCATCCTCAAGGCCCTTGTCGATCTTCAGGAAGGGCACAACGTTTTGCACGTTCCATAGATGCTCGGCGGCGGGCATGCCGTCAAAATCGCGATCCATGGTTTGCTCAAAGAGGATTGCGCCAATGACCTGCGCGCCCGAAAACGCCGGGGCCGCCACGATGCGGGCCCGCATGGCGTGGATCAGGTCAAACATCTCATCTTCATTGCCCCAAGCGTCATCATCCACCCCATAAAGGCGCAAAGCTTTGGGCGTGGAGCCTCCGGATTGGTCAAGCGCGGCAATGAAGCCACCGGCGCTGCGAATTTGATCTGCTTGCGTTTGTGCGGCCATTACTGCTCTCCGGTACATGTAAGCTTAAGTCGTACCGGGCTTACCGAAGCGTTTGGGCTTCGGCAATATTGATGGCGCTAACGTGGTAAAAGCATCTTCGCGCTGCTCAGGAATCGAGCGCGGCAACCCCGGGAAGTGTCTTGCCTTCCATCCATTCGAGGAACGCCCCCCCGGCCGTTGACACGTAGGAAAAGTCGCCACTGACACCCGCATGGTTGAGCGCGGCGACCGTATCGCCCCCGCCTGCCACAGAAATCAACTGGCCATCTTGGGTCAGCGAGGCGGCCGCCTGCGCCGCCGCCACGGTGGCCGCATCAAACGGGGCCAACTCAAACGCACCCAGCGGGCCATTCCAGACAACCGTTTCGGCCGCCATCAATGTGTCGGTGATCAGCGCAACGGTGGCGGGCCCGGCATCCAAAATCATCCCATCAGCCGGGCAATCTTGTGCGTGGTGCAACGTGTGGGGCGCGTGTGCGGCAAATTCTGAGGCAACGACGATATCGACGGGCAAGATGATCTGGCAATTCTGTTGCGCTGCGCGGGCCAGGATGTCACGCGCCGTATCCGCCATCTCCCGTTCGGCCAGTGATGTGCCGATCTCGAAGCCCTGGGCGGCCAGGAACGTGTTGGCCATGCCGCCGCCAATCACGAGGTGGTCCACTTTCGACACAAGATTGGCCAACAGTTCCAGTTTGGTGGACACCTTGGCGCCACCGACGATGGCAACCACCGGATGCTTTGGTGCCCCCAGCGCCGCATTGAGCGCCTCAAGCTCGGCCTGCATCAGGCGTCCGGCAGCATTGGGCAGAAGGCGGGCCACGCCTTCGGTCGAGGCATGGGCCCGGTGCGCAGCAGAGAAGGCATCATTGACGTAGACATCCCCAAGGGCGGCAAGAAACGCGGCAAATTCGGGATCGTTTGCTTCCTCCATCGCGGTAAAGCGCGTGTTTTCAAGCAGGGCGATCGCGCCGTCCGGCAGGGCGTCTAGATCGGCGCGCGCGGGGCGCTCGAAAAAGGTGACCGGCTTGCCGAATTCTGCTTCGAGCGCGGGCAACAGGGTCCGCAGCGACATCTCTGGCACCACCTTGCCCTTGGGGCGTCCGAAATGCGCGAGCATCACCGGCGTGCCCCCCTTTGCGAGAATGTCATTGATCGTGGGCACAATGCGCTTGATCCGCGTGGCATCCGTGACCCGGCCCGCGTCCACGGGCACGTTGATATCCACCCGCACAAGCACGATCTTCCCGGCCAGTTCGATATCATCAAGAGTGTTCCAGCCCATGGGGTCTCCTTGCGGTGTTGCTGCGGTGTTGTGAGGCAGGTAACGCGAGGGGGTTTCGTTCGACAAGAGCGCAGTCTAGTGTCCGCCGCGACAGATCGCATCGCCCAGAGAAAAAGGACGCGAAAGATGGCCGACATCAAGGATCCCGAAAACACCATCCTCATCGAGCTGAAAAATGGCATCGTGACAATCGAACTGCTGCCCGATGTTGCCCCGCTGCATTGCGAGCGCATCAAGGAACTGGCCCGCGGTGGCGCCTATGACGGCGTTGTCTTTCACCGCGTGATCGACGGCTTCATGGCCCAGACGGGCGATGTTGCCCATGGCCGCTCTGATGGGGACACCCGTCGCGCGGGCACGGGGGGCTCAGACCTGCCAAACCTGCCGGCCGAGTTTTCCAAACTGCCCCATGATCGCGGCACTCTGGGCGCAGCCCGCTCGGCCAACCCCGACAGCGCCAATTCGCAATTCTTCATCAACTTCAACGACAACCACTTCCTGAACGGTCAGTACACCGTTTATGGCCGTGTGATTGACGGCATGGAGCATGTGGACGCCATTGTCCGCGGTGAGCCGCCTGCGGCGCCTGACATGATGATCACCATGAAAGTTGCCGCAGACGATTGATCTGCCTCAAAAACAGATGTGGCGGGGCCATTTACCCGCCGCATCAACAGCGTTGAGCAACACGCGGCCCATGACGTTGCAGCGGAACGCCCTTTTGGAGTAGCCCCCCTGCAGTGGGCGACGCGCATGTGGCCCGCTAGCCGGGGATGCGCAAAGCCAAGCATCTGACAAAATTGCGAACGATCATTGTGCCGCGAGTGATTGCACTTGCTGTGCGGGGTTTGCTAGGCACGTGGAAACGGATTTCACAAAGGACACCAAGAATGCGTATCTTCCGCCTGACCATGGCCTTCGTCGTTGCCGCTTTTCCTGCCCTTGCGCAATCTGTTGAGGACGGGCCTGGGCCGAATCTTGAAATCACAGTGTCGGGTGAGGCCAATGGAACGGTGCTTATCGATCTCTTTGAAGATGTGGCGCCGCTGCATGTGGGGCAGCTGACCACTTTGGCGCGTCTGCAGGCCTATGACGGGGTGGTGTTCCATCGGGTGATCGAAGGCTTCATGGCGCAGACGGGCGACGTGGAGTTTGGCCTTGTGGGTGGCGACACACGCCGCGCAGGCATGGGCGGTTCTTCGCTGTCGGATCTGCCCGCTGAATTCTCTGATATTCCCTTTGACCGTGGCATTGTTGGCATGGCGCGTTCCAGCAATCCGAACTCTGCGAACTCGCAGTTCTTCATCATGTTTGAGCCCGGCTACTTTTTGAACGGTCAGTACACTGTTGTTGGCCGCGTGATCGAGGGCATGGATGTGGTTGATCAGATCAAACGCGGTGACGGGCCCAATGGCACTGTGACAAGCCAGCCCGACGTGATGGACACTGTCCGCGTCAAGAAATAAGCGCGCTCTGTCGCCTGTTACAGCCCGCGGTGGCAACCGCGCTGGGGCGTCCGTTTCGCAGACCGTGTCTGATGACACTTTATCGAATATTTGTTGGCTCCACCCGAAAAGGTGGAGCCAATTTTGTTACCGGGCCAAGACCACATCCGCTGCACATTCATCTGGTGGCTGCTATGCGGGGCAAGCGCCGGTCTTGGTGTGAGCGCCGTGGACCGTGCCTCATCGAACAGTCGCTGGTCGATTTCAGAAACAAGTGAAATAGTGGTTGGTACGCATCGTATTTCTTTGTGGAGATATGCCTTTCATGACCAACAAGAATTACGACGACATGTTGGCTGGTCGCCATCACAATGGGGCCGACCCCTTTCTATTCGAACTGAAATCCAAAGCGAGCAAGGCCAAAGCGCGGCTGGATGCGATCTCCAACGACGATTTTCCGGCACGTATTGAGGCGGCCAAAGACCTGTTTGCAGAAGGGAGTGGACCCTCTCTGGTTCTTTCGCCTTTCACCATCCAGTACGGGCGACATGTAAAGCTTGGGAAGTGGACTTTCGTAAATTACGGCGCCACATTTCTCGACGCCAATACAATAACATTGGGCGATTTTGTTGCCGTTGGGCCCAATGTCCAATTTATCACCGACACGCATCCCGTTCGGCCCGAAGACCGGTTCCAACCCCCACAGGAGGGCGACACCCTTCCGTTTCGGGTCGTAAACTACGCTTTGCCAATTACGGTCGGACATCATGCTTGGATCGGCGCCGGGGCAATCATCATGCCGGGAGTGACGATCGGAGAAGGCGCTGTCGTCGCTGCAGGCTCAATTGTTACGAAAGATGTTGCGCCGCGGATGATCGTTGCAGGCAATCCGGCACGCGAAGTGCGTTCGGTAGACGATCCGTAGATCGGGCACCGGTTAAAGATCAAAATATACAAAGGAAACAGCCCACTGGTAGGCGATGGTTGGCAGGGCAGGGCGCGGCCCTTGGCCTGTCGTCGCTGCATCCCGCGCGGAACTGTCTTCGACATCTGTGACGGGTGATCACCCTTGCGTGACAGGGGATAGGCGGATGCAGTCTCCTTTGGCATGGTTTCTTTGCACGGAAACGGAGAAATGCCATGCCCCGCCACACTCTGATCGCCAGCGCGTTGTCACTTGCCCTGACCTGTTTTGGCGGGGGCGTATCTGCTTCGCCTGAGTTCTGGCAATATGAATGGCCCCGCACGGATTTTGAGACGACATCCGTGGACAGCTGGGTTGAAATCCTGTCGGGCGGCCCGCCCAAAGATGGCATTCCGGCCCTTTCTGATCCGAGCTTTCTTCCTGTGTCCGAAGAAACGCGCCTCGCCGACCGGGAGCCTGTCATCACAGTTGAAATCGAGGGGGCGCCGGCACGGGCCTATCCCCTGCGCTATCTGACATGGCACGAGATCGTCAATGACAGCGTCGGGGACAGGCCGATCGCCGTTACCTTTTGCCCGCTGTGCAATTCGGGGATCGTCTTTGACCGGCAGGTGCAGGAGGACATTCTGAGCTTTGGTGTCTCTGGCAAGCTGCGCAACTCCGACATGGTAATGTACGACCACCAAACCGAAAGCTGGTGGCAGCAGGCCACCGGCGAAGGCATTGTCGGGGCATTCACGGGCGCAAAGTTGCAGGCTCTGCCCAGTTGGATGGAAAGCTGGGAGGCCTTTGCAGCCCGCAATCCGGAAGGGCAAGTGATGGATCAGCCGGGCTATCCAAGGGCTTACGGGATAAATCCCTACAGGGGCTATGATACGTCGTCCCGGCCGTTTCTCTATTCCGGAGAAAACCCGCCCTTCGACATTTCCCCGTTGGTCCGGGTGGTGCGCGTTGGCGACAAGGCCTGGCCGGTCACCCGTCTGCGTGAAACCCCGACCCTCACCGAAGAGGGTTTGACGCTGACCTGGGCTGCTGGCGCGGCATCGGCGCTTGATACCGAAAGCATCGCAAAGGGGCGGGATGTGGGCATGATCCGGGTGCGCGACGCCGAAGGCCGTGATGTCGCCCATGATGTGATGTTTGCCTTTGCCTTTCATGCCTTCTGGCCAACGGGCACCTGGATGCTCGAAACAGGCCCCGCAGTGGCTGACGGGGGCTGAACGAACGGCTGGGCGGGCCGCTGCAAGCCGGGGCTGGAGGCACCACGGAGCTTCACAAGGATGCAGGGTGCCCGTGCGCTTGCGTCTTATCGACCGGGTAAGGCGCGGCGTATAGAGTGCTGTGAATCGCTGGCTTTTGCCGGCATATCCTTACAGAGAGCACAGCATGGCCCGCCCCGTCGTTGGAATTATCGGCAACCACTACCTGATCGGTGACGAGTACCCCGTTCATGCCAGCGGAACGATGAATTCCGCGGCAATCGCTCATGTGGCTGGCGCCGTGCCGATGATCGTGCCCAGCCATCCTGACTATGTCAGCGTGGAAGACCTCGTGGAAATCTGTGACGGGTTTTTGTTCACGGGCGGACGCCCCAACGTGCATCCCGAAGAATACGGCGAGGCTGAAACCGAGGCGCACGGCACGTTTGACCGGGACCGCGACGCCGTTGCTCTGCCTCTGATCCGGGCGCTGGTTGCGCGCGGGCAACCCTTCATGGGTGTGTGCCGGGGCTTTCAGGAGGTGAACGTTGCGATGGGGGGCACCCTATACCCTGAAATTCGCGATTTGCCCGGGCGCATGAACCACCGGATGCCGCCCGATGGCACGCTGGAAGAGAAGTTTGCCCTGCGCCACACGGTGCGCTTTACGCAGGATGGGCCCTTCCACCGAGTGCTTGGGGCCGAAGAAGTGATGACGAACACCCTCCACGGGCAGGGCATCAAAACTGCTGGACCGCGGGTGATTGTGGACGGCTATGCGCCCGACGGCACGCCAGAGGCAATCTACATCAAGGATGCGCCGGGCTTCACCCTGTCGGTACAATGGCACCCGGAATACCGCGCGGGCGAAGACCCCGTGTCGAAACCCTTGTTTGAGGCATTCGGCGCAGCCCTGCAGGCTTGGGCAAACGGGAAGGTGCCGCAGGTTTTGAAATTCGCCTGATCCGGTGCCATCTCGACTTTGCGATGCGGTGTCTCTAAGACTCTGGCAACATGAAGATACCACCGGAGGTCCCCATGAAGCGGTCGCGCATCAACGACATCCTGGCGGACTCTCGCGCCTTCATCGCGCAGCACGGATTTGTACTGCCCCCCTTTGCGGATTGGAGCCCTGAAGAGTTCGTTGCGCGCAAGACAGCGGCAAAGCATCTGATCGATGCCCGCTGCGGGTGGGATATCACCGATTACGGGGAAGGCCGCTTCGATGAGATGGGCCTTGTGCTGTTTACCCTGCGCAACGGGCGGCTGGCCGACCTCAATGCAGGCAAAGGCATGTGCTACGCTGAAAAGCTGTTGATATCGAAGGAAAACCAGCTGAGCCCGATGCATACGCATTTCCTCAAGGCAGAAGACATTATCAACCGCGGCGGGGCAAATCTGATCGTAGAGCTCTATGGCTCTGACGATGCGGGCGGGTTTGATGAAAACGCAGGCGGAACGGTGTTCTGCGATGGTGTGGCACGGGATTACGGGCCCGGAACACGGCTGTGCCTCGCGCCCGGGCAAAGCGTGACCTTGATGCCCGGCGATTGGCACGCCTTTTGGGGCGAGGGCGGGGATGTGCTGATTGGCGAGGTCTCTACTGTGAATGACGATGAGACAGACAATATCTTCCGCGCCCCAATCGGACGGTTCTCTGATGTGGAAGAAGATGCCGACCCGGTCCATCTGCTGGTGTCGGATTACGCTGAGCACCTGTCATAGAGCGGTGCAGGCCCCGCTTTGTCGTCGCAGGGCCTGGCAGCGCGTGGTCAGGCGTGCACTGATCTCTTAGATCTGGCCGCCGGCGATCTCGATGCATTGGCCGTTGATGCTTTCAGCTCCCGGGCTGCACAGCCACAGGGCTGAGGCCGCCACTTCTTCTGGTTCGATCAGGCGCTTGTGGGCGTTTGTCTTGATCATCAGATTGCGCGCGGCTTCCTCTGAAATCCCGGCGCGTTCGGCGATGGAGGTGGTGTTGCGCGTGACGATGGGGGTGTCCACATAGCCCGGGCAGATGGCGTTGAAGGTGAAGGGCGCTTCCACATAGTCGACGGCCAAGCCGCGCACGAGGCCGATCATGCCATGCTTTGACGCAGTATAGGCCGCGGCGCCCTTTAGCCCGCGCAGCCCCGCGATGGAGCTGATGGCAATGCCACGGCCCCAACCGCAGGATTTCATGTCAGGCAGGCAGGCCTGCAGCGTCAGAAAAGCGCCATCAAGATTGATCGCCATGACCTTGCGCCAAAAGGCGAGGTCCGTCTTGGCGATCGAGCGCCCTTCGGCAATGCCGGCATTGGCCACGCAGATGCTGATGGGGCCCCGGGCGGTGCGTGCAGCCTCGATGCCCTGCAAAACGCTGTCGGGTTCTGCCACATCCATGGCGAGCGGATACAGGTTATCCTGAGCTTGAGCTGCGCTCTCAAGCACATCCAACCTGCGTCCTGTGATCGTGACCTGTGCCCCAGCGCTGGCAAGCGCCTGAGCGATGGCAAGGCCAATCCCTGTGCCTCCACCGGTGATCAGGGCGTGGCGCCCCTGCAAAAACTGTGTCTGTTCCATGGGATATCATTGGCAGCGGAGCTGCGATTGCGCAAGCCGTACGGCGCGTTCTGGCCCGCATGCCAAAGTATACTGCACGTGACGTCAGGAAAGTATCATTATTGCTCTTTTCCCCGCCGGGCTTTTTGATTATTTCGCAGCCAAATGGTTTGTGCTGCGCTGCAGCTTCACTCTGGAAGAGGAAAAAACGCACTGCCGAAAAATGCGGCATGCAACAGGAGAAACGGTCACCGCAGGCCTTTAGGTGACTGTGAGCGTAAACATACACCACTTGCGGTTGAGGTTCGTTATAGAGCGCTGTTAGAGAACGCGCAGCGGAAGGGCGACCTTTCAGCAACCGCATAAGATTACACAAGGGGATGAAGCACGTGAAAATCGGAGCGCCTAAGGAATTGTTTGAGGGAGAAGCGCGCGTCGCGCTGACCCCTGATTCAGCGCGCCAGCTGCAAAAGCTGGGGCATGAATGCGTTGTTGAAAGCGGTGCGGGCGCAATGGCCGGCTTCACCGATACCGCCTATGCGGAGGCGGGTGTCGAGGTGGTGCCAGATGGGGCGGCCCTCTTTGCAGCCTCTGACGTGATCGCCAAGGTGCGGCCGCCTGAGGAGGCCGAGATTGCCTATCTCGACGACTCCAAAACGTTGATTTCCTTCTTCTATCCGGCCGCCAATGGCGATCTGATGGAGCGGGCAAAGGAAACGGGCGCCACGGTTGTCGCGATGGATATGGTGCCCCGGATCAGCCGGGCCCAGAAGATGGACGCCTTGTCCTCCATGGCCAATATCGCGGGATACCGCGCGGTGATTGAGGCCGGCAACAACTTTGGCCGGTTCTTTACCGGGCAGGTGACAGCCGCGGGCAAAGTGCCGCCTGCCAAGGTTCTGGTTGTGGGCGCCGGCGTGGCCGGCCTTGCCGCGATTGGCACGTCCACCAGCCTCGGCGCCATCACTTACGCCTTCGACGTCCGCCCCGAAGTGGCAGAACAAGTCGAATCGATGGGCGCGGAGTTCGTGTTCCTCGACTTTGAAGAGGAGCAGCAGGATGGCGCGGCCACAGGCGGCTACGCTTCTGTGTCGAGCCCCGAGTTTGCGGCAGCCCAGCTTGCCAAGTTCCGCGAGTTGGCACCCGACATCGATATCGTGATCACCACCGCGCTGATCCCCAACCGGGAAGCGCCTGAACTGTGGACGCCCGATATGGTGGCGTCGATGAAGCCGGGTTCGGTGATCGTGGACCTCGCCGCTGAGCGTGGCGGCAACTGCAAGCTCACCGTGGCGGATGAAAAAATCGTCACCGAAAATGGTGTGACCATCATCGGCTACACCGACTTCCCCTCGCGTATGGCGACGCAGTCTTCGACGCTCTATGCCACCAACATTCGCCACATGATGGCGGACCTGACGCCTGAAAAGGACGGGGTCATCAACCATGATATGGAAGATGACGTGATCCGGGGCGCAACGATTGCCCATGAGGGGGCGATCACCTTCCCGCCGCCGCCGCCCAAAGTTGCGGCGATCGCGGCCAAGAGCCAGGAAAAGCCCAAGGAAAAAACCCCAGAGGAACTCAAGGCTGAGGAGGCGGCTGCCTTCAAAGCCCAGACCCGCTCGCAGGTGACCATGCTGGTGGCCGGTGCGGCGCTGATCCTCGGGCTGGGTGCGATCCCGGGCATGCCTGCAAGCTTTATGCAGCACTTCATCGTGTTCGTGCTGTCCGTGTTCATTGGCTTCCAGGTGATCTGGAACGTGGCACACAGCCTGCACACGCCGTTGATGGCGGTGACCAACGCGATTTCGTCGATCATCATTCTGGGTGCGCTGATCCAGGTGGGATCGAGTTCGTACCTCGTAACGGTGCTGGCGGCGGCTGGTATCTTCATGGCGGCCGTAAACATCTTCGGTGGCTTCCTTGTGACACGGCGCATGCTCGCCATGTTCCAGAAATCGTAAGCAGGGGCAGGGTTTATGGACTTCGGATTTACCATTGCGGCCTATGTGGTGGCCGCCGTTCTCTTCATCCTGTCGCTGGGCGGATTGTCCGGGCAGGAAAGCGCCAAGCGCGCGGTGTGGTACGGCATCGTCGGCATGGCCATTGCGGTTATCGCCACTCTGACAGGGCCGGGCCAAGGGCTTTGGCTGGCATCCCTGATCCTGATCGGATTGGGCGCGGGCGTGGGTTACCAACTGGCCACCAAGGTGCAGATGACACAAATGCCAGAGCTGGTGGCGATCATGCACTCGCTCGTCGGTCTGGCGGCTGTTTTCGTGGGCTTCAACGCGGATCTGACGATCCTCGGTGTTGAGGCAATGAAGGCAGGTGACGGTGAGATCACCGGCACCTTTGCAGCCCTTGTCGCCAAAAAGACCCCGATCGAGATCACCATTCTGCGGGTCGAGCTGGTGCTGGGTGTGTGGATCGGTGCGGTGACCTTCACGGGCTCCGTCATCGCCTATGGCAAGCTGGCAGGCAAAGTGGACTCGGCAGCAAAGCAATTGCCCGGTGGGCACCTGCTGAACGCGGCTGCGGCGGCGCTCTCGGTTCTGTTGATGCTGATGTATCTGAACGGAGCCGGCAGCTGGACGCTGGTTCTGCTGACGCTTGCGGCGCTGTTCATTGGCTATCACCTGATCATGGGGATCGGCGGCGCGGATATGCCTGTGGTCGTCTCGATGCTGAACTCCTATTCAGGCTGGGCTGCTGCGGCCATCGGCTTCTCGCTGGGCAATGACCTGCTGATTGTTGTGGGTGCGCTCGTGGGCTCGTCCGGTGCGATCTTGTCCTACATCATGTGCAAGGCGATGAACCGGGCCTTCGTATCGGTGATCCTGGGCGGCTTTGGCGGTGCCTCTGGCGAGCAGATGGCCGTTGAGGGCGAACAGGTTGCCATTGATGCGGATGGTGTGGCTGCAGCCCTTGATGAGGCCGACAGCATCGTGATCATCCCTGGCTACGGCATGGCTGTGGCGCAAGCCCAGCAGAACGTGGCCGAGTTGACGCGCCGTCTGCGTGCCAAGGGCAAGGAGGTGCGCTTTGCAATCCACCCCGTTGCGGGCCGTCTGCCCGGGCACATGAACGTGCTGCTGGCCGAAGCCAAAGTGCCTTACGACATCGTGCTGGAAATGGATGAGATCAACGATGATTTCCCGGAAACGGATGTCTCGATCGTCATCGGCTCCAACGACATCGTCAATCCGGCCGCGCAGGACGACCCGAACAGCCCCATCGCCGGTATGCCGGTTCTGGAATGCTGGAAGTCAAAGCAGGTGTTCGTCTCCAAGCGGGGGCAGGGCACAGGCTATTCTGGCATCGAGAACCCGCTGTTCTTCAAGGACAACACGCGGATGTTCTACGGCGATGCAAAGAAGAGCCTCGACGATCTTCTGCAGCGCATCACCTGATTTTTGCTTAATCTCCTAAAAAGGGCGGCCCCAGTGGCCGCCCTTTTTCGTTGGTCTCCGCTTTGGCATTGGGGCACAGCGGCGGGCAGGCTGGGGGATGTGTCGCCAAAGTGGGGGGCGGGCATCACAGGGATGGTTGATGCTGGCGGATTGTCACTGAGCGGTGCATTTTTTTCATAGCTCTGGCAGAAATTGAGCAGATGTCAGCACGCTTCCTGCTCCTTATTTTCAGGACGAACTATCTTACGGTCGGCGCGTGCGTGCACGCGACGCTCCGCTTGCAGTAAGCCCGGGAATTCGCGCGATGAACACGATCGAGAGCACACCTTACAAATGGCCGTATAATGGGGATCTGCGCCCGGAGAATACGGCACTGATCATCATCGACATGCAGACCGATTTCTGCGGCAAAGGCGGTTATGTCGATGCGATGGGCTATGACCTGTCACTGACCCGCGCGCCCATCCAGCCGATCAAAACCGTGCTCGAGGCCATGCGGGCCAAGGGCTATCACATCCTGCACACCCGTGAAGGGCACCGCCCCGACTTGAGCGATCTGCCCGCCAACAAGCGCTGGCGCAGTCAACAGATCGGCGCAGGCATTGGTGATCCTGGACCGTGCGGCAAAATCCTTGTCCGAGGTGAGCCCGGCTGGGACATTATCGAAGAGCTTTACCCGCACGAAGGTGAAACCATCATCGACAAACCGGGCAAGGGCAGCTTTTGCGCGACGGATCTGGAGATGGTCCTGCGCATGCGCGGGATCGAAAATCTGGTGATCTGTGGCATCACAACGGATGTCTGTGTGTCCACTACGATGCGCGAGGCAAATGACCGGGGCTTTGAATGCGTGGTCCTGGAGGATTGCTGCGGGGCGACGGACAAGGGCAACCACGACGCGGCGATCAAGATGGTCACGATGCAGGGCGGTGTCTTCGGAGCCGTTGCCGACAGCAAAACGCTGATCGCGGGCCTCGTATGAGCCTGTGCCTGTCCGACAGCATTCCCAGCGCTGCCTGTGCTGATTGAGGCAACTCCCTTTGACTTTCCTTGCCGGCGCGATGGGCTGGCATTGGTCATTATCGACATGCAGTGCGATTTCATTCTTCCCGGTGGATTTGGCGAAAGCCTTGGTAATGACGTGTCCCGTTTAGGGGCGATCGTGCCCACAGTGGCGCGCCTTCTGGCGGGGTTTCGCAGGGCAGGGCTGCCCGTGTTTCACACGCGGGAATGCCATCGACCTGACCTTTCCGATCTGACAGACGCAAAACGCGATCGGGGCGCGCCAGATCGCAGGATTGGGGATATGGGGCCCATGGGGCGTCTGCTTGTGGCCGGTGAGCCGGGCGCCGAGATCGTGCCCGCGTTGGCCCCATTGCCGACAGAGCGCGTCATCGACAAGCCGGGCAAAGGGGCGTTCACGCGCACGGATTTTGAAGCGCAGCTTGTCAACCGCCGCGTGCGGCAACTGGTGCTGGCGGGCGTGACCACCGAGGTGTGTGTGCAAACCACCATGCGCGAGGCAAATGACCGAGGCTTTGACTGTGTGCTCGCCAGCGATGCGACCGAAAGCTATTTTCCGCAGTTCAAAGCGGCAACGCTCGAGATGGTTGTTGCGCAAGGCGCGCTCGTTGGATGGGTGTCCACAACCGATGCGATCCTCTCGGCGCTGGATGTCTGAGATGCTGCATATCCCCAAGCTTCTTGCCGGAGGGTGGCGTGATCTGCGCTTTGATCCGTTTCGCGAAGGGATCGATATCGCCTGGCTGCGCAAGGGTGCCCCTGGCATCGCAGTGCTGCGTTACCGCCCGGGGGCGTCTGTGCCTTTGCACATGCATCCTGATGTGGAGATGATTTTGGTGCTCGACGGAGCGCAAAGCGATGAGACCGCGACATTTGCCGCCGGGGACGTGGTGATCAACGCCCCCGGCAGCCAGCATAGTGTGATCAGCAAGGAGGGCTGTGTGGTGTTGCTTGTGTGGTCACAGCCCGTGGTGTTCCTTGACGCCTCCTGACGCGATCACGTGGTTTCCCAGTGCACGATGCGCTTGCTTGCAAACACGAAAAACGCATCGAGGGCGGCGCCCAGCAAGCCCAGTTGGATCAGCCCGACAAACATGCGGTCTACCTGGAAATACTGTCGGGCTTCCTCCAGCCTGTAGCCAATCCCAGCCGATGAGCCGGTAAGTTCTGCCGCCACAAGGCTGAGGAATGACAGGGCAGCGCCAAACCGCAGGCCGGCAAAGATATGGGGCGCGGCGGCGGGCACCACAACTTCGAAGAATTCGCGCCACCAAGGCGCCCCAAGAGAGCGGGAGGCGCGGATATATGTCTCGGGCACGTGCTCCATCCCGTGATGGGTTGCCAGCCAGACAGCCAGAAAAACCGTGTAGGCAATCACAAAGTACTTCGATTCTTCTCCGATGCCGAACCATACGATGGCAATCGGCACCAACGCGATCGCCGGGATTGGGCGCAGAATGTTAAAGAACGGATACACGGCCAGCCGGACGAGTGCGACACGCGCCGTCAAGATGCCTGCCAGGATCCCCAGTGAGGCCCCAATAGAAAAGCCAACAACCGCCCGCGACACGGATGTTTTGAGGTCTTTCATCATGACCCCGTCGTTGAACAGTTTCACCGACGCGGTGGCCACTTCCCACGGGCCGGGGAACAGGTTTCGGTTGGTCAGGCCGAAGGTATGTGCGGCCTGCCAAACAGCGATGACAAAGAGAATCGAAAACAGGGGTTTTGCAAAGTCGAGGTCCTTGGATGTCATTGGCTGCTCCTCTTTTTGTGCGTTCTCAGGCTAGCAGCGGTGTGGATTGCTGAAATTTTCGTATGTCAATTTCTTGTCGCTCAGAGCGTTTGAACTGGCTCTGCCCAAATATGAGGCAGTCCAGCCCGCCTTCGGTGCCGAATTAATCCAGAGGTTTCCGGTCTGACGGTGCGGTGCAAGAAATGCAGCGCTGCGACATTTATTTAGCAGCACAATGCACCGCTTACTTGGGGCTAGGCTCGATCCATCACAACGGGACGTGGTGCGATGCTGCCTGAAGAAGTGAAAGATAACAACCTGACCGGTGCGTTGGACACGCCAAGTTCAAGCGTGCCTGGACAGGGGCGCGTGCGGATTGCGGGCCTGTCTGTGGTGTTTGGAAAAGGTGATGCGCAAACCGTTGCCCTCGCCCCGACAGACCTCAACCTTGAACCGGGAACATTCACGGCCCTCATCGGCCCATCGGGCTGTGGCAAGTCGACCCTGCTGAATGCCGTTGCGGGATTTACGCCCCCGACCGAAGGCAGCGTCCAAGTGGATGGCCGACTGGTGAGCGTTCCGCATCCGAGCGTGGGCGTCATTTTCCAGAACTTTGCCCTTTTCCCGTGGTTCACCGCCCGCGGGAATGTGGAGTTTGCGCTGAAACGGTTTCGCCTGTCGAAGCAGGAACGTCGGGACCGGGCGATGGCTGCACTGGCCGAGGTGGGGCTGAGCGATCACGCGATGAAGTATCCCGGCCAGTTGTCAGGCGGCATGAAGCAGCGCGTTGCCATCGCGCGCACCCTCTCGGCGGACCCGGACGTTCTGCTGATGGATGAACCCTTCGGCGCGCTTGATGCCCAGACGCGGCTGCGCATGCACGAATTGCTGACCGGCATTTGGATGAAACGGCGCAAGACAGTGCTGTTTGTCACCCATGATGTGGACGAAGCCCTGCGTTTGGCTGACGTGATCTACGTCATGTCGCCCGGCCCGGGCCGCATCATCGAGAAAGTCCCTGTTTCCCTTGAACGCCCCCGCCCTGTCGACCGGATGGGCGATGCGTTTTTGACCCTGCGCAGCCAGCTGCTTGGGCTGCTGCGCCACGAAGATTGAAAGCAAAGCGAGACTGAAACACGAAAAGGAGTGAACCATGTTCTTGAAGTCGATAACGGGCGCGGTCAGCGCATTGGTCTTGGGCACGGCGGTTGCCTATGCAGACAAGATCACCCTCGGCACAGCGCCCAACTTGCAGACATTGCCCATCGTGGTGGCCATGTCGGAGGGGTATTTCGCCGACGAAGGCATCGAATTGGAAACCGTCAGATTCACATCCGGGCGCCGCGCTCTGGAAGCTCTGATTGGCGGGCAACTGGATGTTGCCTTCATGGCGGAATACCCGGTGTCGATTGCCTCGCTGCGCGAACAGCCGTTTGGCACGTTCACAACCCTGTCGCGCTACACGGCAAACCGCATGATCTCCAAGGGTTCGATCGGCTTTGAAGATCCCAGCAGCCTGTCCGGCAAGAAAATCGGCACCACCAAGGGCTCTAACACAGAGTTCTTCACCGAGGCCCTGATCGAGAAGTTTGGTGTGGACGCAGAGGTGATCAACGTGGCGCCGCCAGACATCGTGCCTGCACTGGCGCGGGGTGACATCGATGCTGGTATCATGTTCCCAGACTTCTACCCCGCCGCCGAAAAGGCACTGGGGGATGACTACCGCGAGTACCGGAGTGATGCCTATATCGCCTGGTTTGTTCTGTCCGCGACCCCAGAGATGCTGAACGATCGTTCCGATGAGTTGGAGGGCTTCGTGCGCGCTTTGATCAAGGCCGAAGACTTCATCAAAACCAATCCTGATGCAGCCATGGAAGCCCTGGCGGAAGCCACAGAAGGGGTGCTGTCGATGGAAACCATCAAAACCAAGTTTGCAGAGGCGGAATACGAGGTGGGCCTGGCCAATGGGCTGCTCGACATCCTCGAAGTGCAGGCCAACTGGGTTGTCGGCAAGGGCATGGTGGACGCAGAGCCCTCGCGTGAGATGCTCAAGGGCTACCTCGCAACCGGTCCGTTGGCTGCGGTGGATGCCAGCCGCATCACACTCGACTAAGTCAGACATTTGAACAGGAGCGGGCGGCCTGAGCGGGCCGTCCGACGACTTTATGGATTATAAAGCGCTATTCGCCGAGGGCGGCGCCACGCTGGCCCCTGAAGTTATGCTTACCCCTGACGGTGTTCAGCGGGATTGGGCAATGCGTGTTGAGGGCGCGCGGATCACCGGGCTGGGCCCGGTGTCTGAGTTTCCGCAGGCCGTTGCCTTGCCCGGGCGGGCAATCATACCGGGGTTTGTCGATGCGCATACGCATGTGGGACAGATCTTTGGCAAAGCGCTGATCGGAGGGGAGCCCGCGCAGATCTGGCGTCGGATCTGGCATCCGATGGAGCGCGACATGGATGAGACCCAGTGCTACCTGTCGGCCAAATGGGCGTTCTGGGAAGCCTTGCGGGGCGGTTTCACGAAAGTGGTCACCTATGGCCTGAACGGTCTGGACAAGAATGCTGGCGTGCACCGGGCTGCACAGGAGACGGGCATCCGCCTGGTATCTGCCTGCGGCCTCGACGAGTTTTCAGGTGAGATTGGCACAGGTCATGGCAACAAGACCTGGTCTGAGATTGAGGCGGTGATCCTTGCGCATATCGACGATTGCGCTGCCTATGAGCGGATCGCGCCTTCTGTGTGTTGCAGCTCCTTCATGGGAAACACGCCGGAAACGCTGGCCAAGCTGTCCGCGTTGTGCGCCCAGAAAGGAATACTGCTGCAAATTCATTCGAACGAGCATTTCCCCGAGGTGCATGAATGTATCTTGCAGCATGGCATGCGGCCAATCGAGTTGCTGCACAAGTATGATGTGCTGGGCCCGCATGTGCTCTTGCATCACACCACCTTGGTCTCTGAGCCCGAAATAGAGCTGATCATCGAGAGTGGCACGGCCACGTCCTACAATCCGCTGGCAAGCATGTGGAAGGGCAATGCCGTCGCCCCGGCAATGCGATTTGCACAGCGCAATGTGCGGTTCGGGATTGGCTCGGACACAACCTCTGCGGACGGGTTCAAGAACCTTGCAGCAGCCGAGGCCTGCCAGCGGATCGAACACGGCTTGCCTGTGGCTGATTTTTCCTGTGGGGCGGCTTGGACATGGGTAGACGCAATCACGTCACAGGGGGCGGAGGCGACGGGAAGCGCGGGCGATCACGGTGCCCTGCAAGTCGGGCAGGCGGCGGATTTTCTGGTGCTCGATATGATGGCGCCGGAATGTTTGCCCAGTCACGATTTTGAGTGGGAACTGGTGCGCTACTACAACCGGGATCAGGTCGAGGCTGTCGTCATCGATGGCCAGCTGTGCATGGCAGGGGGCAAGCCGGTGGGCTGGGACGCAGAGAGCCTGCGCAGCGCAGGGCTCGCTGCCGCGCAGCAGATCACCAGTGCGCCTGATATCGTGCGCTGCCATGGGCCCTCGGCTGCCTATCGCCCGCGTCGGAGCTAAAGCATGCCGCGCGCCCGCATCCATGTCATCCCGACAAGCGCGCCCGATGATGTGTCCGGTTTGCAGCAACTGATTGCAACCGGGGCGCTGGATCCGACATGCCTGCGCGCCATTCTGGGCAAGACCGAGGGCAATGGTTGCGTCAATGATTTTACTCGGGCCTTCGCTGTTTCTGCGCTGAAAATGTGTCTTGGCCCGGCGGCTGAAAATGTGACGATGGTCATGTCTGGGGGCACTGAAGGGGGGCTCTCGCCCCACCTCGTAACCTTTGAGGTGTTGGAAGAGGAGGGCACGGGGCCGGCTTTGGCCTTGGGGGCAACGATCACACGAGATCTTTTGCCCCATGAGATCGGCACCTTCGCGCAGATCACATGCGTGGCCGAAGCCGTGCGCTCTGCCATTCAGACCGCAGGCATCGCCACAACCAGCGATGTGCACTTTGTGCAGATCAAATGCCCCCTGCTGACCAGCGCGCGCATCGCGACCTCCCCGAAGGCAACACAGACCCGTGACACCCTGAAGTCGATGGGGCTGTCGCGTGGGGCCTCGGCGCTGGGCATTGCGCTGGCCTTAGGCGAGGTTGATGCGGCCACGGCGGAACGCGCCCTTGCGGAGGAGGACAAATCCGTTTGGTCGCGCCGCGCGAGCACTTCTGCCGGGGTCGAGCTGATGGGGCATGAGGTGCTTGTGCTGGGGATGAGTCCCGCTTGGTCGGGGCCGTTGCTCGTGGATCATGCTGTGATGATGGACGCGATTGATACCGCATCCGTACGCGCGGCCATGGCGCGCATGGATGTTGGCCGAAGCAGTGTCTTGCGGGCGCTGTTTGCAAAGGCCGAAGCGTCGAGCGGCGGGCTGATCCGAGGGGCCCGGCACACGATGCTGAATGACAGTGATATCTCCTCCACCCGTCATGCGCGCGCCATGGTTGGGGGCGCGCTCGGTGGATTGGTCGGACGTGCGGATCTCTATGTGTCTGGCGGGGCAGAGCATCAGGGGCCCGATGGCGGCGGGCCGGTTGCCCTCATCGCAGAAAGAACGGGTTTCTACGGCGACACGGAATAAAACCTATATGCGCCAGCTACGGGTACAAAACATTCAATTTGCGCACCAATTCACGCACAAAGCGCGCCGAGGCAACGGGCAGCGTCCGTCCGCGCAACTGCCCTAGAAACAAGTTGCCCGGGGCGACATCGCGTTCAGACAAAGGCCTTGAGACAAGACCCGTTTCGGGCGTCAAAGACAGCCCGATCGGGAACTGGAAGCTGATGAGGTCTTCGTTTGTTCCATAGTGCCGCATGAAGTCGTAGCTGTCGGACTCGATGAGTGGATTGATCTTTGCAGAAGACAGCCGCCGGACCGCATGATCCATCAGGACCCGGACAGCATATTTATCCGAGGGGGCCACATGGGGGAATTGCAAGGCGTCTCCCAATCGGACTTGATCGTCTTGGGCCAGCGGATGATCGGCGCGCATCACCACATGTATGGGCTGCGTGCTGGCATGGATCACTTCGAAATCCACCATGGTCAGGGGTTCGAAAACAAGCACGAGATCGCTTGCAAACTCGGCCAACTCGCGTTCGGCGGCGACGCGATCGCGGGCGTTGACCGAGAACGTCACGCCGGGATGTTCGCTGCGGTATCGGGCGATTTCGCGGGGCAGGAAATAGGGTAACAGTGCCTGCGAGCAGGCAATGGATACATGGCCGCGCCGCACGCCGGAGAGATCGGCGACCTGCGATTTCAGGCGCGCAAAGTCGGAATTTTGGGTCCGAATATGCTGCATCAACATCTCGCCTGCCGGATTGAGGCGCACACCGCGAGGAAGCCGTTCGAAGATCTCATAGCCAAACTCTTCCTCGAATTTGTTGATCCGTCGATTGAGCGCCGAGGCGGTGATGTTCATGTCTTCGGATGCTTTGCGGATGGAGCCCGCCCGAACGACCCCTTCGATGAATTCGAAATCCTTGAGATGGCGCATCTATCCTCACTTTGCGGTGCGTTTTGCGCACCACTTTGTTGAGTTTATAGCAATTGATTTCATACGCACATCGCCCGACCCTATCCCTGTGCCGAGTTTGAATGTGGCCTCCGAAAACGATTGGAAATCAGGCATGAGTGATGAGATTCCGCTCACTTTGTCCTCTTTGCGCGCCGCCTATGACAGTGGCACGCCCGCTTCTGCGATCGTCGAACAGGTTTACGCAAAAATCGAAGCTGTTGCAGATCCCTGTATCTTTCTGTGTCTTTTCCCGAAGGAAGACCTCCTCGCCGAAGCTGCGGCGCTGGGCCCTTATGACCCGTCAAAACCGCTTTGGGGTGTGCCCTTTGTAATCAAGGACAATATCGACGTCGCAGGAAAGCCAACCACGGCGGCCTGTCCGTCATTTGCCTATGTCCCAGAGACGACTGCGTTCGTCGTGCAACGCCTGCAAGACGCCGGCGCCCTGCTGATCGGTAAAACAAATCTTGATCAGTTTGCCACCGGCCTTGTTGGCGTGCGCACGCCTTTTGGGGCGCCCAGAAATGCGCTGGATCCGGAGATTGTGCCTGGAGGCTCTTCTGGCGGATCAGGGGTGGCGGTGGCCCATGGCATCGCCAGCTTTGCGCTGGGCACCGATACCGCTGGCTCCGGGCGGGTGCCTGCGGCTCTCAACAACATCGTTGGCCTCAAACCAACGCTTGGGGCGCTGTCCGCAACCGGGATGGTGCCGGCCTGCCGTACGCTGGATACGATTTCGATCTTTGCGCTCACGGTGTCAGACGCATATGAAACCTATGCCGTGGCCGCCGTTTATGATCCCAGCGACAGCTACGCAGTGCCCGTCAGCACCCCAGCGCTGGTTTCCCCCCCGGCAGATCTGACCCTTGGCGTGCCCTCTGCGGATACGATCCGCTTTGAGGGAGATGCCGTGCAAGCGGCTGCATTTGCCGAAACAGTGGCCGCGCTAAAGGCCTCTGGGGCGAAAATTACCGAGATCGATTTCACACCGCTCTACGCCATCGCTGAGATGCTGTATTTTGGCCCGTGGGTGGCAGAGCGCTACGTCGCGACCGAGGCCCTGATCACGCAGCAGCCAGAAATGCTCTACCCTGTGACGCGCAAGATTATCGGCTCTGCTGAAGGCAAGACGGCGGCCGATACCTTCAAGGGTTTCTACGATATGAAAGCTCTGGTGCATGCTATCACGCCAGCCATTGACGCCTGCGATGTGCTCTGTGTGCCCAGTATCCCGACATTCGCAACCGTTGCAGAGCTGGACGCGGACCCGATGGGGCCAAACAATATGCTTGGTACCTATACCAACTTTGTAAACCTCATGAACCTTTGCGCAATTACGGTGCCAACAGCGCCGCGCACCGATGGGCGTCCGGGTAGCGTGACCCTCATTGCCAAGGCTGGACAGGACGCGCGCACGGCCGCCATTGCCACGCGGATCGAGGCGTTGGGCAACCGGCATCTGGGCGCCACCAATTGGGCGCTGTCGCCGGTGTCCCTGTCTGATGCGCCGCCCGAGGACATGATCCGCATTGCTGTCTGCGGGGCACATATGGAAGGGCTGCCGCTTAATCACACCCTGACAGACCGCGGCGCGCGATATGTCCGCTCGGATCGCACGGCGCCGGACTACAGATTCTACGCGCTGCCGGGCGCAGGTGTGGCGCGGCCCGGGCTTGTCCGCACAGGGGCGGGCGAGGGGGGGTGCGTTGCGCTGGAGTTATGGGATGTGCCCGTTGCCGCATTTGGCGGCTTCATGAAAACCATTCCGGCCCCACTGGGCATCGGCACGTTGACTTTGGCAGACGGGGCTGCGGTACAGGGGTTTCTTTGTGAAGCCGTGGCCGCGCAAGGGGCGCGCGATATCACAGATATGGGGGATTGGCGCCGCTTCCTCGCGCAACCGCAAACCGGGTAATGCGTTTGCTGTACCGCCGCAAAGGCTGCCGTGACAGATCATGACCATCGGCCCAGAGGGGCAGCGGTTGCTTGCGCGCGGGTGGCTGCTATACCGGCGCAAAGCACTCACGCGGGCCGGAGGTATCTATGTCAGAACTGGTTATTCAGCGGCCCGAGCAGGTAGCCGTGCCCGTGCGCGGGCAGGTTGGACGGTTTCCCGTTCGACGGATCTATTGCGTGGGCCGCAACTATGCCGATCATGCCATTGAAATGGGGCACGATCCCTCGCGGGAGCCCCCATTCTTTTTCCTGAAGCCCGCAGATTGCATCCGGCTTCCCGGGCAAGAGTTTCATTATCCTTCAATGAGTTCCGACGTGCACTTCGAGTATGAGCAGGTGGCCGCTTTGGGCTGCGGCGGGCGCGATATCGCTGCCGGCGATGCGCTCTCTTGCGTGTGGGGATATGCAACGGCGCTCGACATGACGCGGCGCGATTTGCAGGCAGAAGCCAAGGCGCTGCGCCGCCCCTGGGACACGGGAAAGGCATTTGACGGCTCTGTGCCGATCTCTGACATCGTGCCCGTGGCAGAGATCGGCCATCCCAGTGCGGGCCGCGTGCATCTGCGTGTGAACGGCGAGACGCGTCAGGACGGTGACTTGAACCAGATGATCTGGAAGACGGCGGACATCATCGCCTATCTTTCATCGCTTTTTGAACTGTTCCCCGGGGACTTGATCCTCACGGGCACACCCGCGGGCGTTGGGCCGGTGAACAAGGGGGATCACCTTGAGGGCAGCATCGAAGGCATTGGCGATCTGTCTGTCAAAGTGGTTTAGGGCACGTTAGCTGGGCCGTTTAACCTATTGTTTTATATAGAATGGCGGCGTGGTAATCCAAATGGCCGTCGTTGGGTTGGCCGTTGGATTTTCCCAAGTATAAGCATCGCCCCTGAGGCGGAGACTGTCTCCCCGCCGCAGATCATGACGCGTGCCGTTGATCGTCACGATCAGGCGCCCTGAGAGGATGTAGCCGATTTCCTCAACATCGCGATTGGGCGGCATGGCATGGGCGGCGCGAGGCGCGAAAGTGGCATGGAGGGCTTGGACGTCGCCCGTCAGGTCCGGGGCAAGCAATTCCTCAACCAAATCTGTAGAACGTGAGCCCATGCGCCGACGCTGTCCAGCGCGCACGATATAGCCGCGCTCGGCGGGCTCTGCGCCCTCTTCGGGCAAAAGCAGGGGCAACGGAACGGCAAACAGGGCCGCGAGCGTTTCCAGCTCTTCGTCGGTGATCCGGGACATGCCCCTTTCAACCTGGCTCAGCCATCCCACAGATTTGCCCAAAGCCTGGGCAACCGCTCCGATTGTCATCTGGCGCGCCTTGCGCAGCGCGCGGATATCTCCGCCCAGTTGCATGGCAGACGGTCGTGCCTCGCTCATTTCCTTGCTCGCTTCTTGTTTCGTGGCCTGATGCAAACAGGGCTGAGTTTGAAACGAAGAAGGTTAAGTTCATGACAATGTGCCTCGGCAAAGGAAAACGCCCCCGACATGTGTCGAGGGCGCCGTTTCAGCCAACCGGTTTGGCTGTGGGTATCAGGCCATGTCGTCGGCGCTGATGCCGGCCACTGCAACGGGGGCCTTCATGGCATCGCGGCGGAACGGCTCGCCCAATTCCTGATTGATCATGGCTTCGATCAGGGTGGTTTTGCCGTGCTCCATCTGGTCCTTGATGGCTGTGTTGAGCGCCTCGGTCAGCTCTTCCATGGTTCGGGCCACAACGCCCTGAAGGCCACAGGCCTGCGCAATCCCGGCATAGCTGACTTGCGTGTCCAACTCGGTGCCCACGAAATTGTCGCTGAACCACAGGGTAGAGTTTCGCTTTTCCGCGCCCCATTGGTAGTTGCGGAACACGATCTGCGTCACGGCCGGCCATTCGCCGCGGCCAATGGCGGTTAACTCATTGACGGCAATGCCGAAAGCACCATCGCCAGCGAAGCCAACAACCGGCACATCGGGCTGGCCAATCTTGGCGCCAACGATCGCGGGCAACCCGTAGCCACAGGGGCCAAACAGGCCCGGCGCGAGGTATTTCCGCCCTTCATCGAAATCGGGATAAGCGTTTCCGATGGCGCAGTTGTTCCCGATATCAGAGGAAATGATGGCGTCACGGGGCAGCGCAGACTGGATCGCGCGCCAGGCCATGCGGGGGCTCATCCAGTCGGGCTTGTCGGCGCGGGCACGTTGGTTCCAGGTGGTGCCGGGATCATCGTCCTCATGGTCCATCGACGCCAATTGCTGGGCCCAGCGAGACTTGCTTTCCGCCACCAACGTCTTGCGCGCATCACGGCCTGCATCGCCTGCGCTGTCATCCAGTTGAGCCAGGATGCCTTTGGCAACCTTGGCCGCGTCGCCCACAATGCCGACCGACACTTTCTTGGTCAGGCCGATCCTGTCGGGGTTGATATCCACCTGGATCACCTGTGCCTCGGCGGGCCAGTATTCCATCCCATAGCCGGGCAGGGTGGAGAACGGGTTCAACCGCGTGCCGAGGGCCAGAACAACATCGGCCTGCTTGATCAATTCCATCCCGGCCTTGGAGCCATTATAGCCCAGCGGGCCTGCAAATAGCGGGTGTGCGCCGGGGAAGGCATCATTGTGCTGATAGCCCACACAGACCGGCGCATCGAGGCGTTCGGCCAAGGCTTTTGCGGCCGCGATGCCGCCCTCTGACAACACAACGCCCGCACCATTGAGAATGACCGGAAACTTAGCTGAAGACAGCAATTCAGCGGCCTTCGCCACAGAGTTCTCGCCGCCCGGCGACACCTCGAAAGAGATCGGGTCTGGCAGGTCAACATCGATGACTTGCGTCCACATATCGCGCGGAATGTTGAGTTGGGCCGGGCCAGAGAGGCGTTTTGCCTGGCTGATCACGCGGGTCAGCACCTCGGCCACGCGAGACGGGTCGCGGACCTCTTCCTGATAGGCGACCATATCCTCGAAAAGCTTCATCTGCTCGACTTCCTGGAAGCCGCCTTGGCCAATCGTCTTGTTGGCGGCCTGCGGCGTGACCAGCAGCAGAGGGGTATGGTTCCAGTAGGCTGTTTTAACGGCTGTCACAAAGTTGGTAATGCCGGGCCCGTTCTGCGCGATCATCATGGACATCTCGCCGGTGGCGCGGGTGTAGCCATCAGCCATCATCCCGGCGCTGCCTTCATGGGCACAATCCCAAAACATGATGCCGGCTTTCGGGAACAGGTCCGAGATGGGCATCATGGCCGAACCGATGATGCCGAACGCGTGGCGGATACCGTGCTTTTGGAGCACTTTGACGAAGGCTTCTTCCGTAGTCATTTTCATGGCGCGCTCTCCTCGTTTCGCTTTCAATGGAATGCCCGCTGGGGGCAGTAATGATTAGGGCCAATCGGGCTGTCAGTTTATGTCCAGTTTCTGGCTGGGGGCCATTGTATCCGCAATGATTTCGATGCCTTTGGCGATCCGTTCCACCGGGATCGAAGAATAGGCGAGACGGAAATACGGGCTTGCACCGGTATGGCCGAAGAACGGCGCACCCGGTTCGATCAAAACGCCCTTGTGCCGCAATTCCTCAACAAGCGGGGCGGCATCGCTGTGATCGGCCGTGCGCATCCAGAGCGAGGAGCCGCCGAAAACGCCCGCCCCCGCGACGACAAGGCCGTGCTCGGACACAGCCTTGTCGATCTCGATGCGGCGTGACTGGAAGGCGCGGGACATGCGCCGTACCTGAGCATCATAATGCCCAAGGCGCAGGAAATGGGCCGTTGTGCGTTGGATCTGTCCCGGGGGATGGCGCAACAGGGCGGCCCGCAGGGCGCGCGCCTCGCGGATAAAAGGCTCTGGCCCCACCAGAAACCCAAGGCGCAGACCTGGGAACAAAGATTTTGAGAAGCTGCCCGCATAGATCACCCGGTCATCGCGATCCAGCGATTTAAGCGCGGGGGAGGGCGGCCTCAGAAAGGCCAGTTCGAATTCGTAGTCATCCTCGACGATCAGCATGTTGTCCCGGCTCGCGCGCTCCAGCAGGGCTTGGCGGCGGGCCAGTGGCATGGTGGCATTGGTGGGGCACTGGTGAGAGGGGGTGATAAACATCACATCCGTATCTTCGGGCAGTGCATCAGGGCGCAGCCCGTCATGATCCACCGGCACTTCGTGCACCGAACAGCGCGTCAATTCGAGAATGTCCCGCAGCGAGGGATAGAACGGATATTCAATTGCAGCCCGGCGTCGCTGAGTCAGCAGCAATTGCGCGGCGATCCAGAGGCCGTTCTGCGCGCCCAGCGTGATCAACACCTCCTCGGGGGACGCGGCGATGCCGCGCCTTGGCAGGATGTGGCGCAGGATGAATTCGACGAGCAGCGGATCGTCGCGATCGGCATGATCCGCGGTCAGGCTGTCAAATTCGCGGCTGCCCAGTGATTGCAGGGCGCAGAGGCGCCAGGATTTCTGGTCGAACAGGGCAGGGTCCGCCTGTCCATAGACGAAGGGGTAGCGATAGCTGCGCCAGTCGGACGGTTTGGCCAGCGACGTCACCGGTATCCGCGCAGACAGCGCACGCGACCAGTCAACCGAGCTTTGGCTCTTGGGGGTCGGCTTGAGATGGGGCGGTTGCGGCGCGTTCTGCGAGATGTAGTAACCGGAGCGCCCAGCGGAGGTCAGATAGTCATTGGCCTGCAATTCGTTATAGGCCAGCGTGACCGTAATCCGGCTGACACCGAGATGGCGCGCAAGTTTGCGCGTCGAGGGCAGCTTCTCCCCCGGACGGAAGCGCCCGGACAGGATGCCTTCGGCAATCATCTGCTGGATTTGGCTTTGCAGAGTGCCTTGAAATCGTGCGTCCAGAAAGAAGGTTTCTTCGGAAATCGCCATTCTATTGCCCCAACTGGACCTAAGGTGAACCCTACACTGGATCGGCTGCTGGCGGAGCGCAAGAGGCTTGATGGGCGCAGGGGCCAGCGTTTTTGCCTCGGGGGTCAAGCGCCGGAATGCGGGGGCTGCTGCGCACGAGCCGATGCGAAAAGCGCGGCCCTAAGGCCGCGCGTTCAGGATCCACAGAACGGGATCTGATGGCTGGGTTCAGCTCAGGCAAACACCCGTGTCAGCGCCTCATCCACGGAGGCCACGATGGCGTTGATGTCATCCTTCGTGGAGATCAGCGCAGGCGAGAAGCAAAGGGTGTTGTTGTAGCCCTCAAAACTGCGGTTTGTGGCCCCGATGATCGTGCCTTGCTGCATGCAATCGGCAACAACAGCCTGCACCATCTTTTCAGCGGCTGGCGTGCGGCTGTCGCGATCTGCGACCAGCTCGGCACCGCAGAACAGACCCATTCCGCGCACATCGCCGATGACGTCATGCTTGTCGGCAAGGGCGTGCAGCTGCTCCATCATGTGGGCGCCCATGGCTGTACAATTGTCCAGCAGGCCCTCTTCTTCGATGATCGCCATGTTTTCCAGCGCCGCAGTCGGCCCGGCCGTGCAGCCCCCAAAGGTGGAAATGTCGCGGAAATAGCCAAGCGGATCGCTGGCGTCGTCCTTGAACATATCGAACACCCGCTCCGTGGTAACCGTGCACGAGATCGCGGCATAGCCGGAGGCAACGCCCTTGGCCATTGTCACGATATCGGGCTGAACGCCGAATTGCTGATAGCCAAACCATGTCCCGGTGCGGCCAATGCCGCAGACCACTTCGTCGATCATCAACAGCACATCGTATTTCGTGCAGATCTCCTGCACCCGCTGCCAATATCCGGCAGGCGGCACGATCACGCCACCGCCCGCTGTCACCGGCTCAAGGATGAGGCCGCCGACGGTCTCGGGGCCTTCGCGCAGGATAACATCTTCGATCGCCTGTGCAGCGGCCTCGCCATAGCCTTCGCCTGCGGACAGGCCCTGCTCATGGGCGCGATATTCAAGGCAATGGGGCACCGGCACAAACCCCGCAGGGAAGGGGCCGTACTGCGCGTTGCGCTGGTGGTGTCCGCCCGATGCCATCGCGCCGATTGTCGTGCCGTGATAGTCGCGCTCGCGATACAGGATCTTGTGTTTCTTGCCGCCATAGAGCTTGTGCGCGATCTGGCGGATCATCTTGTAGCCCTTTTCATTCGCCTCGGAGCCCGAGTTCGAATAGTAGACGCGCGTCATGCCGGGCATTTTCGCAATCAGGCGTTCCGCAAAGCGCGAACCGGGGATCGAGCCAGCGGCGCCGGCAAAGTAATTCATCTTCACCAATTGATCGCGCACGGCATCGGCGATCCGCTCGCGCCCATAGCCCACATTGACCGTCCAGACCCCGCCGGACACACCATCGAGATGTTCTTTGCCGTTCTGGTCCCACACACGCATGCCTTTGCCTTCGACAATGATCCGCGGATCCGTCGTCTCGAAGGGTTTGTGCTGGATCAGGTGGTGCCAGACATGGGCCTTATCGGCCGCGACCACATTTGAAAGATCGTTGGGGCTTCCGTCCATGGACATCTCAGTTCCTCCTTGGTTCCTGCACCCGTCTGGCCTGTGCGGCGCGATGGTGTGCTGCTGTCTCTAAGCCCTGAAGGGATACGGGGGCTCGGCATTCCGCATTAGGGCCAGCTTGGTGGCTCCGTTATGTCCACAGTGAACAAAAAGTGCCCGGGCTGTCCAGACGGGGGACCCAAAGAATTCAACGCCCGACACGCAAGACGGCCGTGCTGTACCGCTGATCTGCGCCTGCTTGTCTGGGCGGGACGTCGTTCGCAGCGTCATCAAATCCGTTGAAATTGCGTTTCACGCTTGATCGTGCTGAGTATGAAGCCCTGGTAAGTCGTTGAATAGTTGCCGACTCTGTGCGGTGCGCTTGCTGGCCGGGGCCGCTGCACATGGATTTCGCCGTCACACAGAATCCTTGCCTCGCGCCGTGAACGCTTGCCTTGCATCAATGCGGCGGCCAAGCGTCACAGGTGGATACAGGCGGGCGGTCTTCTTTGATCCCATCTCGGTTTCGGTTCTGAGCCCTGAATAGCCTTCGCCATTGATGCATGTCGCTAGGTGTTGGGGAGCGCAGGCCTGTTTCAGGTGATTTCAACATCTGTTGGATCGAAGCAGATGCATGCACTTTGAGTTCAGGTATGCAGGCGCGTCACACGCGGCCAAATGGTTTCAATTCTGGCAACGCTGTCGCGCGCTGCTATGATCCCACCGCCAAAGGAGGGCACTGCATGAAGAATATCCTGATTATCGGCGGGGGAGGCATGGTTGGCCAAAAACTTGCCGCGCAACTTGCCGCTGGTGCCCTGCCAGATGTGGGCACGGTGACGCTTTTTGATCAGGCGTTTCCAGCGACGTCTGCGCCGGGTGAGCAGGTGATGGGCAATCTGACAGACCAGCGTGCAATTGAGGCGCTGGCGGCGCGCCGCTTTGATCTTGTCTATCACCTTGCAGCGATTGTTTCAGGGGAGGCTGAAACTGATTTTGACAAGGGCTGGGCCGTCAACATGAGCGCCGTCTGGACGCTGCTAGAAGCGCTCAGGGCGCAGCATCTACAGTCAGATGGGGCCTATGTGCCACGCGTCGTCTTTACCTCGTCGATTGCGGCCTTCGGAGCACCCTTTCCAGCGCAGATTGGGGATGAGTTCTTTTGTGCGCCTCAAACCTCCTACGGGGCGCAAAAGGTCATCGGGGAACTGATGGTGAGCGATTTTGCGCGCAAGGGCTTTATCGACGGGCTGTCCTTGCGGTTGCCGACGATCTGCGTCCGGCCCGGGGCCGCAAACAAGGCGGCGTCCTCGTTCTTCTCAGGCATTATCCGCGAGCCCCTCAATGGGCAGGAAGCGATCCTGCCGGTTGGGGAAGACGTGCGTCATTGGCATGCCAGCCCGCGTAGCGCGGCCGGGTTTCTTGTGCATGCGGCCGGCCTTGATACCGCCCTTTTGAACGGCCGCAGAACGCTGAACCTGCCGGGCGTTTCCTGCACCGTCGGCGAGCAGATCGAGGCCCTGCGTGCCTTGGCCGGTGCCGATGTGGTGAAGCTCATCCGCCCACAAGCTGATCCGATGATTGAGAAAATTGTCGGCGGATGGCCGCGTGATTTTGATCCAAAGCGCGCCGTGGCGCTTGGCTTCAAGGCGGATCACAGCTTTGAAGACATCATCCGCGTGTATCTTGAGGATGATTTTCCGGGGCGGGCGCCCGCGCCCTGAGGCCGCCACACCCGAAGACTGTGCGAACGGCCGCGTTGGGCGACCGGGAAGGGCGCCTTTCCCGCGCGGGCGGTGATGAAGCTAGAGCGCGCGCAGGCGTGCATCCATGTGGCGTGCCGCTCCGCGCAGGGCAGCGTAGTCATCATCAATGGCTACGACATTGAAATTACCCACCAATCCCGAAAACCGGCCCTTGTCGCGCATGGCTTCCGTAAAGCCGAGCGCGGGCAGATCCTCGGCCATGGCGCGGACAACGCCGCCAACGAGGTAGATGCCGCCAAAGGGCAGGTGCACCAAGGCAAGGTTCCCGGTCACCGTGCCCAGAATGCGGGCGAACACGGCCTTTGCCTGCGCTGCAAGCCCCTGTGGCTCTGCCTTTGCAGCATCCATGATTTCGGCTGCATGCAGAATATGGGGCGTGCCTGCCTCGGTGCTGACCCAGTGATACACCCGCTCCAGCCCCCGGCCGGAAAGCACGTCTTCAATCGCGGGAAAGCCATGTGCTGTCTCAACAAAGCGGCACAGGCGCAAATCTTCTTCCGTCCGGATCGGCATATTCGCATGTCCGGACTCGGATGCGGGCACCATGCGGCCGTTGGGGCCATCATAGACCACGGCGGCGTTAAAGCCCGTACCCACATTCACCACAAGGCGGGTGGCATGTTCCGGGCCGTCCTTGCCTTTGGTCACCGGGATCAGCGCGGTCGCCGGCAGGTCGGCTACGCCATGCCCCTGGGCCTGCAGGTCGTTGATCAGGGCAGCGTGCTGTGCGCCGGTCCATTGGGCGAGAAGCGGTTCTTCGAGGGTCCAGTCCAGATTGGTCAGAGTGCCTTTGCCGTCATGGATGGGGCCAGCGATATCCACGCACACGCCCTCGGGGTCACGCCAGTCCACCTGGGTGCGATACGTGCTCAGCACTGCGTCGAGCCCCTCGAAATCCGCGTTGCGGTAGCGCTTGATCGAAGCATCATCAAGCTGGCCGTTATGGGCCTGAGCCACACGGGTGTTGGTGCCCCCGATATCTACGATAAGGGTCAGGCGTTCGGTCGTCGTCATCATATCAATCCTTGGCGAGGGCCGTGCGGAAAGCGTGCCATGACGCTTTCGGGGTGCGTGTCAGGCTTTCGAAATCCACATGAACCAGTCCGAAGCGATCCTTGTAGCCTTCGGCCCATTCGTAATTGTCGAGCAGTGACCAGACGAAATAGCCTTTCACGGGCACGCCCTTGGCAATCGCTGCGCGGACCTGGGCGATATGCGCTTCCAGATAGGCAATCCGCGCGCTGTCAACACAGTGCCCATCTTGCAAGACATCTGCGCCCGCCATCCCATTCTCGGTGATGTAGATCGGCAGGTCGGGTGCCGTGTCATGGACCCGTTGCAAGAAATGGCCCAGCCCGTCCGGATAGATTTCCCAGCCCATCACGGTTTTGTCGAGCGGGCCTTCTACGGCCGTGCTGTTTGGCCAACCGCCGGGCGCGAAGGCAATGTTCTTGCGGGTGTAATAGTTGATCCCGATCCAATCCAGCGGGGCAGAGATCGCGGCCATGTCTGCCTGCCAGTCTTTTGGCATGTGCGGGCCGAGGCCCTCCAGAACGGCATCAGGATAGGTGCCCTTGATCAGACCCTCGAGGAAAAACCGATTGTAGATTGCATCATAGGTATGAGTGGCCTGCGCGGTCTGCTCTGAGGGATCTGCGGGATTGGCGTATTCGAAGTTGCACACCGCGCCGAGGTTGGACATGCCAAGCGAGCGCATCGCGTCCAGCGCACTGCCATGGGCCAGCAAGACGTGATGCATCGCGCGTGCGGTGGCGCGAATGTCGCGCAGGCCCGGGGCATGGGCCCCTTCAAAATGGCTCAGCCAGCCGACGCACCAGGGCTCATTGATGGGCGCGGCAGACCACACCCGATCGCCAATGCGGGACATGATGGTGTGCGTGAAGTCACCAAACCATTTGGCCACATCGCGGTTGCGCCATCCGCCCAAGTCATTGAGCGCACTTGGCATTTCCCAGTGATAGAGCGTGGCTGCGGGTTTGAGGCCGCGTTCCAGCAGGCCGTCCACCAAACGGTCATAATAATCGAGACCCTCCGCATTCGGCGTGCCGCGTCCCTCTGGCATGACACGGGCCCAAGATGTGGAGAAGCGATATGTGTCAAAGCCGCCGTCCGCGACAAGATCCAGATCCTCTGGCCAGCGGTGGTAATGATCGCACGCGGTTTGGCCATGCTCATTGCGCACGACATTGCCGGGTGTTTCGGCGAAGTCATCCCAGATCGTGCGGCCTGCGCCGCCAAATTTGTGCCCCTCAATCTGATAGGAGGAGGTGGCCGTGCCCCATAAGAAATCGGATGGGAAATCCGATCGATGGAAGGAAAACGTCTTTGTCATGGTGTGCTTGTACCGATCTAGGGGGCATGATGGGGGCCGGGGCAGAGACTGGGACCGTCCAGTTGCTCTGCTTCCAGCATGTGGGTGCGGGGGGCGCTGCCGGGATGGGCGATGATGTCCATCAGGAGCTCGGCAGCCAAACGGCCGGCCGCGCGCACCGAGGAGCGCGTTGCGGCAAAGACCGGCGCGCCGGGGCGGCCGTTCGAAAGGTAGGACAGATCATCGTCATGGGTGATCAATGCGATGTGTTCGCCGAGGCGCAGGCCCAGCTCATCAGCAGCGCGGCGCACCCCGAAAGCAGTTGTCAGCGCGCTGGTGAGGAAGGCCGTGGGCGGGGCCGCGCTTTCCAGCAGGGATCGGGCGGTTTCATAGCCGTAAGCCTCTGTCATCTCTGCATTAAAAAGTAGGCTGTCGTCTTGCGTAAGGCCTGCTGCACTCAGTGCATCGAGGTGGCCAGCGCGGCGCCTGCGGGCGAAATCCATGCGTTCGTCACCGTTGAGCAGGGCGATCCTGTGATGGCCTAGCGCGATGAGCCGTTCGGTTGCGGCCTCGAAGGCGCGGCGGTTGTTGGTATCCACCCACGGGTAATCTTCCTGCGCCCTCTGGCATTGCCCGTGCACGACAAAGGGCAGACCAAGGCGCAACAACTGATCGATGCGCGGCTCGTCGACACGGGGGGCATGGACGATCACACCATCCACGGCGCGGCGTTTGGCCAGCGCGTCATAGGTGGCTTCTTCTTCGGTATTGGCCACCATGCGCAGGATCATGTCATAGCCCGCAGAGGCGTAGACATCGCCAGCGCCCGACAGAAAGTCAGCAAAAACCGGGTTCACAATCTCCGTCCGCACCGAGGTGGGAAGCACATGCCCAATCGCCAGCGCCCGCCCGGTAGCCAGTCCTTTTGCACGGGGGTCGGGGCGGTAATCGGCGTCGCGCGCAGCCCGCATGACGCGCAGCCGTGTCTGCTCACTGACCTCCGGATAGCCGTTCAAAGCCCGGCTGACTGTGGTCGGGCTGAGGCCGAGTGATTCGGACAGTTGTTTGAGGTTCATGGTCATGGGCGGGTGTCCGGGCGACGCTGTTCGGCATCCTAAATGTTAGCGCAATCACTCGCAAAGCCTTGCCAAATATGCAAGAGATGCTTTTCACGGGGTGTGGCGGTTTTTGGGGGTTAACATTTCACCACAATTCGTCAATGTACAGGCAGTTGCATGCCATATAACCCATCATGCGCTCGTAATCCAAAGCGGTTTGAAAGAATTGTTGAGGCTTGCGTGGGGAAAAACCAAATCTGAAACAAACGCGTCGAATCACGGCGCGACTGGGAGGATCGAAATGACCAACCTTCTGAAGGCGAGCGTTGCAACGCTCGCGCTTGTTGCCGGGGCTGCACAGGCCGGTGGACATCTGCCATTTGTGCCGGGCGAGGGCGATTTCAGCTGGGACAGCTATGACGCGTGGGCTGAATCCGCGCCGGATCTGTCAGGCCAGACTGTCACGATCTCGGGCCCTTGGCTGCAGCCCGAAGATGACGTGTTCCGCTCTGCGGTTGCCTATTTTGCCGAAGCCACTGGCGCTGAGGTGATCTACACCGGTTCCGACAGCTTCGAGCAGCAGATCGTGATCGACGCAGAGGCCGGCTCTGCTCCCAATATCGCAGTTTTCCCCCAGCCCGGTCTGGCGGCGGACATGGCGGCCCGTGGTCTGCTGTCGCCGCTGCCAGCCGGCATGGGTGACTGGGTTGCAGAGAACTATGGCGCGGGTGAAAGCTGGGTTGCCTTGGGCACCTATGCCGATGAAGCCGGTGCGGATCAGCTTTACGGCTTTTTCTACAACGTGAACGTCAAGTCGCTGGTCTGGTACAACCCAGAGAACTTCGAAGATGCAGGCTATGAAGTGCCTGAAACCATGGAAGACCTCCGTGCCCTGACCGAGCAGATTGTCGCCGATGGCGAGACCCCGTGGTGCATCGGTCTGGGATCAGGCGCTGCAACTGGCTGGCCTGCAACCGACTGGGTTGAGGACCTGATGCTGCGCACGCAATCCCCCGATGTCTATGACCAGTGGGTCAGCAACGAGATCCCGTTCAACGATGAGCGCGTCGTCGCTGCAATCGATGAGTTCGGCTGGTTTGCCCGTGACGATGCGAAAGTGTCGGGCGGCGCGGGCGCGGTTGCCACCACCGATTTCCGCGACAGCCCCGATGGCATGTTCACGTCGCCCCCGCAGTGCTACATGCACCGCCAGGCGTCGTTCATCCCGGCCTTCATGCCCGAAGATGTTGAGATCGGCGTCGATGCGGACTTCTTCTACTTCCCCGGCTACGAGTCCAAGGATCTGGGCAACCCGGTTCTGGGCGGCGGAACGCTGATGGCGATCACAGACGCCTCTGACGCGACCAACGAGCTGATGAAGTACATGCAGCTGCCGATCGCACATGAGATCATGATGGCCCAGACTGGCTTCCTCACCCCGCACAAGGGCGTCAACGGGGCGACCTACCTCAACGACTCTCTGCGCAAGCAGGGTGAGATCCTGGTCAACGCGACCACCTTCCGCTTTGACGGCTCTGACCTGATGCCGGGCGGTGTGGGCGCCGGCACCTTCTGGACGGGCATGGTGGATTACACCGGTGGCAAAGCTGCTGCCGATGTGGCCGCTGACATCCAGGCCTCCTGGGACGCGCTGAAGTAAGCGCATCGCTTTTCCAAGACACACATGCGGGCGGCTTTGCGCGGCCCGCATGACCGCTACCAACACCTTGCAGCACATCGCGACAATCGGGCCTGAGTGGCCCAGGGGGAGAGGGCACTATGCATCCGGCTTTACAAGGCCTGCTGACCATCATCGTCGGCGTTGGGGGCTGTGTGGGATACTTCTACTTTTCCAACCTCGTTCTCGATAAGGTGCTGTTTCCCGCGCGTGGCCCCAATGCCGGGCGCAACATCAACCGCGCGAATATGATCCGCCCGTGGCTGTTCCTGTTCCCCGCCGTGTTCGTGCTGGGCCTCTACCTGGCCTATCCCGTGGTGGAGACCCTGCGCCTGTCACTGACCGAGCGCGTGGGGGGCGATGAATATGTCTTTGTGGGTCTGGACAATTACAACCAGATGCTCTCCGAACCCAAGTTCTGGGAGGCATTGCGCAACAATATGCTCTGGCTGATCGTGGTGCCGGCCGCGTCAACAGCCGCTGGCCTGCTGGTCGCGCAGCTGACCGATCGGATCGCCTGGGGCACCGCCGCCAAATCCTTGATCTTCATGCCCATGGCGATTTCCTTGGTGGGGGCAGGGGTGATCTGGAAGCTGGTCTATGAGGCCCGGCCCATTGATCAGGAACAGATCGGCGTGCTCAATGCGCTTTACATCTATTTCGGCGGCACAGATCCCCAACAATGGCTGACCATTCCGTTCTGGAACAACTTTTTCCTGATGGCCATTATGATCTGGGTACAGACTGGTTTTGCCATGGTAATCCTGTCGGCCGCGCTGCGCGGCATCCCCGAGGAAACGATCGAGGCCGCGATCATCGACGGGGCCGGGCCCTTCCAGATCTTTTTCAAGATCAAGATGCCGCAGATTATACCCACCATCGTGGTGGTCTGGACGACGATCACGCTCACCGTTCTCAAGGTCTTTGACATCGTTTTCGCGATGACCAACGGCCAGTGGGAGACGCAGGTCATGGCCAACTACATGTATGACAAGCTTTTCCGCGCCAATGACTGGGGTGTGGGCTCGGCTGCGGCGATTGCCATCATGTTGCTGGTGACGCCGATCCTTGTCTGGAACGTCTACAACGCACGCAAAGAAATGCGCTGAGGGAGGACAGTCAGATGGACAATATTGCAGGCAGCAAATCTTCCCTCACATGGGCCGTGCATATCTCGGTGGCGCTTCTGGTGCTGCTGTGGATTTTCCCCACGGTTGGGCTGCTCGTCTCTTCCTTCCGCACGGCCGATCAAATCTCGGCGTCCGGGTGGTGGAATTCGATGTTTCCCGCCGAGCAAAACCTTGTCATCCGCGCCAAGGCCCCGGAGGCCCAGCTGCGCGAGGGCGATCTTTGGGTGATCGAGGGCAACCTGTTCGAACAGGAAGGCATCGAGGACGCCTCAATTTCCAGTTGGGGCACATCCTCAAAGGATATCTCGGCCTATGCCGCGGGCGAGGAGGGCAGCTTCCGCTCGGGCGAGAGCGTTACCCTTGATGCCTTGGGCAACTATCGGATCACTTCGCCCGAAGAGATGTCAGGCAAGCGCGGCAAGCGTTTGTTCATGACAGCGCAAACCCCGCCGGATTTCACCACGGAAAACTACGGCACGGTTCTGTTCTCTGGCTCCGGCCAGGACAATATGGCCAGCGCATTTTTCAACACGTTCACGGTCACGATCCCGGCCACCATCATCCCTGTTCTGGTGGCAGCCTTTGCTGCCTACGCACTGGCGTGGATGGATTTTCCGGGCCGCGCGCTGCTGATCGCAGCGGTGGTTGCCCTGTTGGTTGTGCCCCTGCAGCTGGCCCTGATCCCACTGTTGAAGCTGCATTTGGATATCGGCATCGGCAAAGGATATCTGGGTGTCTGGCTGGCCCATACGGGCTTTGGGATGCCCTTGGCGATCTACTTGCTGCGCAACTACATGGTGGGATTGCCACGCGATATCATCGAAAACGCGCGCGTGGATGGCGCGACAGAATTCCAGATCTTCACCAAGATCATTCTGCCCCTGTCTTTTCCGGCGCTGGCCAGTTTTGCAATCTTCCAGTTCTTGTGGACCTGGAATGACCTGCTGGTTGCCAAGGTGTTCCTGATCGACAGCACGGGCCAGACAACGGTCATGACCAACCAGATCGTCGAGCTGCTGGGCACCCGCGGCGGCAACTGGGAAATTCTGGCCACCGCCGGCTTCATCTCGATGGCAGTTCCGCTGATCGTCTTCTTCTCAATGCAAAGATACCTGGTGCGCGGCTTGCTGGCCGGCTCCGTTAAATAGGACGTCAATCATATGACAACGCTTGCTGAAACCACGTCGACCGCCGACGTGATCTCTCCCTCGGTTGACCGCGACTGGTGGCGCGGTGCGGTGATCTATCAGATCTATCCGCGCAGCTACCAAGACAGCAATGGCGACGGCATTGGGGATCTTGCCGGCATTATCGAGCGCTTGCCTCATATTGCTTCGCTGGGTGTCGACGCGATCTGGATTTCGCCCTTCTTCACATCGCCGATGTTGGATTTCGGCTACGATGTGTCCGACTACAAGGGTGTCGATCCGATGTTCGGCACCATGCAGGATTATGACACGCTGATCGAAACAGCGCACGGGCTGGGCATCAAGGTGATCATCGATCTGGTGCTCTCGCACACCTCTACCTTGCACCCATGGTTTGCCGAGAGCCGCCAGTCCAAGGATAATGACAAGGCGGATTGGTATGTCTGGGCAGATGCAAAGCCCGATGGCACGCCGCCCAACAATTGGCTGTCGATCTTCGGGGGATCGGCCTGGGAATGGGAAGGGGAGCGGATGCAGTACTATCTGCACAATTTCCTGATCGAGCAGCCTGACCTGAATTTCCACAATATGGACGTGCAAGATGCGCTTCTGGATGTGGCCCGGTTCTGGCTCGAAAAGGGCACGGATGGGTTCCGCCTCGATACGGTGAATTTCTACGTCCATGATGCACAGCTGCGCGACAACCCCGCGCTGACCCCGGACGAGCGGGACACCACCATCGCGCCCGCGGTCAATCCCTACACGTGGCAGAACCATCTCTATTCCAAGACCCGGCCGGAAAACCTGCAATTCCTCGAAAAACTGCGGGCGGTGATGGATGAGTTCCCGGCGATTACTTCCGTGGGCGAGGTTGGCGAAGACCAGCGCGGCCTCGAGGTACAGGCTGAATACACGCAGGGTGAGCACCGCCTTCACATGTGCTACGGGTTCGATTTCCTCTCGGCGCCATTCCCAACGGGCACGCGTGTAGCGCAGGTTTTGCAACGTTTTGAAGATGTTGCGGGGGATAGTTGGGCCTGCTGGGCCTATTCCAACCATGACGTGGAGCGTCACCGCTCGCGCTGGGGGCTCAGCGAGGATGGCTACAAGGCCTACACAGCTCTGCTCATGGCAATGAAGGGCACCGTGTGCCTCTATCAGGGCGAAGAACTGGGTCTGGCCGAGGCGGATGTGGCGTTTGAGGATCTGCAGGATCCTTACGGCAAACGGTTCTGGCCCAAATTCAAGGGCCGTGATGGATGCCGCACGCCCATGCCTTGGCAGACAGATAACAGCCTTGGGGGCTTTACCGAGGGCAAACCGTGGCTGCCCATGCCCGCGGCCCATCTGGGCGCATCCGTGGCTGCCCAGGACACCGACACTGACAGCCTGCTGGCATTCTATCGCCGGATCATCGCGTTTCGCACGGCGCACCCGGTATTGCGCAAGGGCGATATCGAAATCTTGAGCTCTGATGATACGCACCTGCTGATCAAGCGCAGCTTGTCTGGCCAGGAGATGCTGTGCGCGTTCAACCTGTCCCAGGAGGCCCGCACGCTTGAGCTGCCTGAAGGCGCCTGGACATTGGAGATGGCATCCGGCTTTGAGGCCACATCAGATGAAAACAAGGTGACTTTGCCCGCATGGCAGGTTGCTTTCATGACCCGTGCGGTCGGATAAGTTCAGCGAGGGGGCTGAAAAATGGCGGACTTGCGACTGACTGGCTTGGCCAAGACATACGGGGATGTAGATGTCCTGTCGGACATCAACCTCGAGATTGAACAGGGCGAACTGATCGTCTTTGTGGGGCCGTCAGGCTGCGGCAAATCCACCTTGCTGCGCATGATTGCCGGGCTCGAAAAGATCACAGGCGGGGACCTTGAGATCGACGGGATGCGTGTCAATGACGTGCCGCCCGCACAGCGCGGCATCGCCATGGTGTTCCAGTCCTACGCGCTTTATCCGCATATGACTGTCCGCGAAAACATGGCGTTTGCGCTGAAACTGGCGCGCAAACCGGCGGCTGAAATTGATGCGGCGATCACCCGCGCAGCCCGCATCCTGCAACTGGAACCCTATCTGGACCGCCTGCCGAAGGCTTTGTCAGGCGGGCAGCGACAGCGGGTCGCCATTGGCCGCTCGATCGTGCGCAATCCCAAAGTTTATCTGTTTGACGAACCGCTCTCAAACCTCGATGCCGCGCTTCGGGTCGCCACGCGGATCGAGATCGCGCAGCTCAAGGAATCGATGCCGGACAGCACGATGATCTATGTCACCCATGACCAGGTGGAGGCCATGACCCTGGCCAGCCGGATCGTGGTGTTGGCGGGCGGTGGGATCAGCCAGGTAGGCACGCCGCTCGAACTCTATGAGCGCCCGCGCAACGAGTTTGTCGCCCAGTTCATCGGCTCGCCCTCCATGAACCTTCTGCCGGGTAAGATCGTCGGAACCGGGGAGACCACGTTGATCGAGGTTGAAGGCGGTGGTGGGCGTATCGCGTCGTCCGTGCCCAGTTTAGAGAGCGATCAGGGACGCCTGGTCAATATCGGTATCCGCCCCGAGGATATGGAGATCACCGAAGACGCCGATTTTGCCGTCGCCTCCAAAGTGGACCTGCATGAAGCTCTGGGCGAGGTCACGTTGCTCTACATGGAAAAGCGCAGTGGCGAGGCAGAGAGCGTGGTCGCGAAGCTGCCCGGAATTCACGTGGACATGCGCCATACGGATCTGCGCTTCACCGCGCAGCCCAACAAGGTGCACATTTTTGCGGACGGGGTATCGTTGCTCTACCGGTAAAGGGTGCGTCGCTCACAGGCGACTATGCCTTCAAAGCGGTTCACGCTTGCTCACGTTGACGCGCGCCGCTGTGCGCTCTGCGTCACGCCTGCGCGCGCAGTGTGACAGATGCCTTGCTCCTGCCGGGTCCGAACGCCATCCTTGCGACGTCACTAGGAGATTTCGGACATGCCGGCACCCATCAACCAGCTCAAGGCAGACCTCGCAGCGGGCGAGGTGCGCATGGGCCTTTGGTTGGCGCTGGCCAGTCCCACATGTGCGGCGATCGCGGCAGGGTCCGGATATGATTGGTGCCTGATTGATGGCGAGCACGGGCCCAATACGGTCGCCACTGCCTTGGCTCAGGCGCAGGCAATGGAGGGGCGCGGCGCGGCTTGTGTCGTGCGTGTTGCTGACAATACGCCGGCGCTGATCAAGCAAGTGCTGGATATCGGCATCCAAACTGTCTTGGTGCCGATGATAGAAACGGCAGAGGATGCGCGGCGTGCCGTGTCTGCCTGCCGCTATCCTCCGCACGGCACCCGCGGTGTCGGTGCCTTGCTGGGGCGCGCCTCAGAGTACGGAACAATCCCAGATTACACGCAGACGGCCTGTGCTCAGATCTGCGTGATGGTTCAGGTCGAAAGTCAGCGCGGTCTCGATAACTTGGATGAGATCCTGAGTGTCGAGGGCCTCGACGGTGTCTTTATTGGGCCAGCCGATCTGTCCGCAGATATGGGCTATCCGGGCCGGTTGGACACGCCAGAGGTGGTGGCCGCGATCGAGGATGCGCTGCCGCGCATACGCGATGCGGGTAAGGCTGCAGGCATTGTGTCGTTCAAACTGGATTCTCTGGCCCGCTATGTAGAGTTGGGGGCAACCTTCCTTGGGGTTGGTGGGGACGCAACCACCTATGCTGGCGCCGTGCGCGAGTTGGCAACGCAGGCAAAAGCGGCAATCGGTAAATGATCACAGGGCAGGGCGCTTACGGGCGCTCGCGCGCAACGCTATCCCCTGCCAGCAAAGCTTGTGTCAGCGCCCGCAGGGCGTCGTCACCCGCTTCCTGCGCGATATGGGGCAGATGGGTGAAATCCGGGAGCTGGTTTGCCATGTCATCAGGCAGGCGTTCCTTGGCGTGCGGACTGAGTTCGACGCTCTCGCAGGGAACGCCTTCTGCATACAGAATTTCATGTTCATCGAGCACAAGCGCGAAATACTCGACATAGCCCCCCTTGCGCCGGTTGGCCCCATGGTGGCCCACAAGCCCGCCCGCCCGTACCAGCACTTCTGACACATCTGCCAGTCGGTCAGTTCCCTGCTGGTAGAAGAACAGGCGTTGATGATGGGCCAGCACGATCTCACGCGGATTGCCTAGCCGTTGTGGGGGAATGACAACCGGTGTTTCAGCACCGCTGGCCGGTACGGTGCGGCGATGCACATAGCGCAACGGCTGGGCGCCATTGTCCCGTGTCAAAAGCAGGTCGCCGATCTGAAGGTCTTCCACTTGGGCGAGCGCACCATCCGCGCGGGAAATGCGTGTGCCGCGTGCAAATCCCAACATGCTGATGTTTTGGTGGGGAATGCTGCCGCCAGCGCGGTCGATCCCAATGAGGCTGCCAGTCATGCCCGGTGAAAGGCCGCGCAACGGAAGGATGCAGAGATCTTCTTGTCCTTGCGGTCCGGCTTCCAATTTAATCAGAAGAGCCTCTGCTTCAGCGCCTCCGGACGACATGAAGCGCAGCAGTGCCAATATTGCCAGATGCTGACCTGGTGCTCCATATCTGCTGCTTTGCGTGATGTGAGGTGGCTGTCCTGCCGTTGGTGTAGAAAATGTCAGATCTAGGAGGTGGGCCGTCCTGGACAGGCGATAGGTGTCGCCGAGGCACAGGCTCTCCATGTCTTCAATGGCATCGCCAAGATTTGCGCCCGCAGTTACACGGAAGGCGCTCGCAGGGTAAATCTGCGTCACATGTTCCGGGCTGACTTTTGAGGCGGATGACATCGGATCCTGGCGAAGTTCTGGCGAGTGTTTTTACGATGCGGTGGTGCAGTGGCGGGGTCAATGCCATGCAAGAATTATGGTTACGGGCACCTGTGCGCGATTGCATAGGCTGAGCGGTTTTCCTTGACCGAAATGGCTGCTACCTGTGGGCGAGCAAGAAACCGACAGGAAGATTGATATGGATCTGGGCATCAAAGGGAAACGCGCTGTCGTGGCAGCATCCTCCAAAGGGCTAGGACTGGGCTGCGCTGAGGCATTGGCTGAAGCTGGGTGCGATTTGGTCATGAATGCCCGCAGTGCCGGGCCCCTCTCAGAGGCCGCAGCCAGCATCCGTTCCCGGTTTGGCGTCGCGGTTGAAGAGGTTGCCTGCGATGTCACGTCTGAAGACGGGCAGGCGGCCCTGATCGCTGCAGCGGGCGCGTGTGATATCCTTGTTACAAATGCGGGTGGCCCTCCTCCCGGTATGTGGACGGACTGGGATCGCGATGACTTTGTGAAGGCGCTGGATTCCAACATGTTAACCCCGATTGCTCTCATGAAAGCTTTGGTGCCGGGCATGATGGCGCGCGGATGGGGACGTGTGGTCAACATCACGTCGCAGTCCGTGAAAGCGCCGATCCCGGTTCTGGGGCTGTCAAACTCTGCACGCGCGGGCCTGACGGGCTATGTGGCCGGCATGTCCCGCCAGGTCGCGTCCAGTGGTGTCTGTGTCAACAACCTGCTGCCTGGCGTGCATGACACCGATCGGATCACGGCGCTCGACAGCGCAACCGCCCAGCGTGAAGGCAAAACGCTCGAACAGGTGCAAACCGCCCGGCGGGCCTCGGTTCCGGCAGGTTTTTATGGCGATGCTAAAGATTTTGGTGCGGCCTGCGCCTTTTTGTGCTCGCAGCAGGCGCGGTTTATCGTTGGCCAAAACGTGTTGCTTGATGGGGGTGGCATCAACGCTACGCTCTGAACGGCGGCGCTCACAATGGGCGGTCGATGCAAGTCCATAAAGTGCACCATGGCCACATCAGGCGCCCTCACCGAATTTCTGGGAGAATGCATCGGATGAATTTAACCGGCGCGCGTCTTGAACTCACGGAGGTCAACTGCCGCTTTGATGGGCGGTTAGTGGTTAAGGATGTGTCCCTGTCACTTAGGGCGGGACAGGTCACTTGCCTGCTAGGGCCATCCGGTTGCGGCAAGTCGACCACGCTGCGCATGATTGCAGGGATTGAGAAGCTTGAGACCGGCGCAATTCGCATCGACGGGCGGGTTATGTCATCTGCGGATGTGCATGTGCCACCCGAAGAGCGAGAAGTCGGCCTGATGTTTCAGGATTTCGCACTCTTCCCCCATCTCTCCGTCACTCAGAATGTGGCGTTCAGTCTGTCGGGTCCGAAAGCACGGCGCGCGGAAAGGGCCGTCGAACTGCTCAAGCGGGTCGGGCTTGAGCGCCATGCTGCTTCGTATCCGCATGAACTGTCCGGCGGCGAGCAGCAGCGGGTGGCGCTGGCCCGGGCGCTGGCGCAAAAGCCGCGCATCATGCTGATGGACGAGCCCTTCTCCGGCCTCGACAACCGGCTGCGCGATGGGATCCGCGACGAAACCCTTGCGCTCCTGAAGGAAGAGGGCACCGCTGTGCTGCTGGTGACCCACGAGCCCGAAGAGGCCATGCGGATGGCCGACGAAATTGCCCTGATGCGGGATGGTGAGATCGTGCAGGTGGGGGCACCCTATCAGGTGTACACCCGGCCCGCAGATCGCGAGGCGGCCGCTTTCTTCAGTGATATCAATACACTCCGCGCCACTGTTTCCGGTGGCCTCGTGGAGACGGCCTTTGGCGGGTTCCTGGCACCTGGTCAGCCGGACGGTGCCATGGTCGACATTGTGATCCGGCCCCAGCACCTCACCATCGATTTCGATCGAAGCGGCACTGGGCCAGTGGCATCCCCCAGCCATGGCGTCCCTGCGCGCGGCGTTGTGCAAAGGGCCCGCTTTCTGGGGTCTGAAAGCCTTGTCGAGTTTGAGATGGACCACGACAAAAGCCGGATCATGGCCGTTGTCCCCAATGTTTTTCTGCCCAAACCCGGGCGCGCCCTATGGCTCAGTCTGCGGCGCGATCGGTGCCATGTGTTCCCGGCCTCTCACACCGGTTAGCTGTCGCGCACGGGCTCGCGCACAGAGGCCAGTTGCGCCTGTAAGTCCTCCAGCACATATAGCCGTATCGCCGAGGCTAGCCCGATATCGAGCCCGCGCTGCCTGTCTATCCGCGCTGCCAGCCCATTGACCGATGTGCCCTGCCGCGCAGCGATGGCCTGAAACTCTGTCCAGAACGCATCTTCCAGCGACACTGACGTCCGATGCCGCGACAGTGTCAGGGAACGTTTGCGCGGGGGGCCTGCCGCGCGGATCTCAGGTTTCATCGTTGGCCCCATCGTCAAGGGCGTGCCCCCCCAACTGCTCCTGTCGCCGCTGCTCTTGTGCTTGGGCGCGCTCCCGCTCGGCCTTGGGCAAGCCATGTAGCACCGCATTGCGATCCGCCTGCGCGCGCCGCGCGGCTTTGGCGCGCGCCTTGCGATGCTTGTTCAAATTGATCGGTGTGTTCGCCATAGCTGCATGCTGACGGGTGCGCGCCGGCTCTGCAAGGCCCCTACCGGTAGACTTCCGCCTCTGCAGGGAAACTCCGGTTGCGGACGTCATCAGCATAGCGCGACACCGCATCCTCGATAATGGGCCCCAACTCGGCATAGACGCGCACGAATTTTGGTGTCCAGGCGTTCATGCCAAGCATATCTTCCAAAACCAGAATTTGCCCGTCGCATTCAACCGAGGCCCCAATTCCGATCGTCGGGATTGCGATGTCCTTGGTGATCAGGGCCGCCAATTCCTCAACCATCCCTTCCAAAACCACCGCAAAGGCGCCGGCCTCCGTGACAGCCGTGGCATCGTCGCGATGGCTCTGCCAGCTGTCGCGATCGCGCCCTTGGGTCTTGAAGCCACCCATCACATTGGTGGATTGCGGGGTCAGCCCAATATGGGCCATCACGGGGATCCCGCGCTCAACAAGGAAGCGGATCGTTGGCGCCATCTGCGCCCCGCCTTCAAGCTTGACCGCCCCGCATCCGGTTTCCTTCATGATCCTGACCGCATTGCGGAACGCAACTTCAGGGCTTTCCTCATAAGTGCCAAAAGGCATGTCCACAACGACAAGCGCTTTGCTGGTGCCCCGCATGACAGCTTTGCCATGCATGATCATCAGATCAAGCGGCACGCCAAGGGTAGAATCCATGCCATGCATCACCATGCCAAGGCTGTCGCCAACCAAAATGAAATCCACATGTTTGTCGACGATGGCCGCCGTATGCGCATGGTAAGAGGTCAGCGAAACAATGGGTGATTTCCCCTTGCGGCGTGTGATCTGGGGCACCGTCATGCGCCGGACGGTTTCGGTCTGCTTGCTCATAGCTCATGTCCTCACAAGGCACCTGCGCGCGCGGGGGCGCCCATTGCATGTCAAATCATCTTGGCGGCAATACTCCGGGGTGAATGGAGGTTATTAAACCTCCAGAGGGGCAGCGCCCCTCTCTCTCACTGCCGACGTTGACCCGCCACGCCCAAGATGGGGGCCGCGTAGGGGGTTACAACCCGCCACGCTGCGTCACGGGCGCAGATGGCGGGCCTTGCACGTCTGTTTCCTTGGCAGCCCGGACTGCTCAGCCTTTGGGGCCGATCATCTGCTCCGGGCGGACAACCGCATCGAAGGTCGCTTCATCGACAAAGCCTAAGGCAATGGCTTCCTCTTTCAGCGTCGTGCCATTCTTATGTGCGGTCTTGGCGACAGTGGTGGCATTGTCATAGCCGATGGTCGGGGCCAGCGCTGTCACCAGCATCAGCGACTCTTTCATCAGCTTGTCGATCCGGGCCTCGTTCGCTTTCGTACCTGCCAGCATCCGTTGGGTGAAGCTGTCCGCCGCATTCCCCAAAAGTGTCATGGATTGCAGCAGGTTGTAGGACATCATCGGGTTGTAGACATTCAATTCGAAATGCCCTTGGCTGCCGGCAAATGCGATCGCTGCGTCATTGCCCAGGATATGGGCACAGACTTGGGTCATGGCTTCGGCCTGTGTCGGGTTGACCTTGCCGGGCATGATCGAGGAGCCGGGCTCATTTTCGGGCAGGATCAACTCTCCAAGCCCGGAACGCGGGCCCGAGCCCAGGAAACGCATGTCATTGGCGATCTTGTAGCAGGCCATTGCCGCTGTCTTGATGGCCCCGGACATGAACACCATCGCATCATGGCCCGCCAGCGCCTCAAACTTGTTGGGCGCGGTGACAAAGGGCAGGCCGGTGATGTCTGCCATGTTGGCGGCGACTTCCTCTGCCCAGCCCTTGTCGGTGTTGAGGCCCGTGCCCACGGCAGTGCCGCCCTGTGCCAATTCATAAATGCCCGGCAGCGCCATTTTGATCCGGGCAATACCGCCCCGAACCTGTGCCGCATAGCCCGAGAATTCCTGGCCCAGGGTCAGGGGCGTGGCGTCTTGCGTATGGGTCCGGCCGATCTTGATGATGTCTTTGAACTCTTCCGCCTTGGCCTCCAGCGTTTCCGCAAGCAGCACCAATCCGGGCAGCAACACGTCATGGGCTGTGGTGGCTGCAGCGATATGCATGGCCGTCGGGAAAGTGTCATTGGATGACTGGCCCATATTGCAGTGATCATTGGGGTGCACCGGATCTTTGGAGCCGATCACGCCGCCCAGCATCTCGATCGCGCGGTTGGCGATCACCTCATTGGAATTCATGTTTGACTGGGTGCCAGAACCCGTCTGCCAGACAACAAGGGGGAAATTGTCGTCCAGCTTGCCGTCGATCACTTCCTGAGCCGCAGCTTGGATCGCCGCCCCGATCTCTTCCGGCAGCTTGCCCGTGCGCGTGTTCGACATGGCGCAGGCTTTCTTGATGACGCCAAGCGCACGCACCACGGCCACGGGTTGCTTTTCCCAACCGATGGGAAAGTTCATGATCGAGCGTTGGGTCTGTGCCCCCCAATACTTGTCTGCGGGGACCTCAAGCGGTCCAAAGCTGTCGGATTCGGTGCGGGTCGCGGTCATGTCTGTCCCTCCGGTATGCGGTTGCATACGGACCTATCCGCAGGACGCGCGGGGTGCAAGGATCGCCTGTGTCGCGGTGTCTGAAAGTGGGCCTGTGATGGGCCCCGAGGGCGCTATTTGCGGAAGCTGTCCAGTGAAACGATCTCCGCATCGCCTTGCGGAGCATCTGCATCTTCAACTTCGCTCAGCATCGGGGCCTCTGCCGCGTCCTCGTCCTCGGCTTCGTCGTCATCCTCTTCTTGGGATTCGAAGCGCAGGCCGAACTCTACCGAGGGGTCCACAAAGGTCTGGATCGCGTCATAGGGGATGCACAACCGCTCCGGCTGGTCGCCAAAGTTCAGCGTGATTGAAATGGTGTCGTCATCCACGACGAGGTCTTCGAACCAGTGCTGGACAACCACTGTCATCTCTTCGGGATAGCGCGCCCGCAGCCAGTCAGCGATGTCTACGCCAGAATGTTCGGTACGGAATGTAATGAAGAAATGGTGATCCCCAGGAAGGCCGTTCTCCGCAACATCACGCAAGACGTCCTGAATAAGGCCCCGCATGGCGGTGTGCATCAGTTGTCCGTAGTTGATCGTAGATGTCATGTTGGTCTGGCCACTTTGATGAGATGCGCAAAGAATAAAACATTTGCGCCGGAATGATAGCCCAAAGCGGCGAAAAGAGGGGGCGTATTTTTGCGGGTGCGGGAGTGGCTTTGGCTGCGCAGAAGCAGACCCAAGTGGGATGGGTGCGCGAGGCTGCGATCGGGGGCCTATGGGGCAAACTGTGCTGAAGTTTCTAAAATTAATCGCTAAATCAGAACATAACTTGCGACAGCTCACGGCGCATCTTGTCCCGTATCGCTCTCGCAAAATCCGTGAAGCCCCGCGCGGTCTCGACAAAGCCATCGCGGGTAATCACCTGTTCTTTATAGTAGCGCGTGATTGCGGCCCCCAGCCCTTCGATGGCCAAAGCATTCACGGTGATCCCTGAGCGCGCGGCCCTGCGGCGCGCCTGTGCGGGGTCTGAGCCGGAATTGTCTGAGCCATCGCCGGAGATGTCTATGATGAAGCGGCGGCACTCGTTCACGGGCCCGAATGCGGCAATCGCTTGCTCCATTGCATCCCCCAGCGCCGTATTTGCGCCGATGAATGCCCGCGGCATCGACGCGACCTGCCCGGACAACGCCAACACCTCTCCTTCGCGAGAGACGCGGGTCCAGGGGATCGACATTTCCTGCATGCCCGCGCCCGACCACTGCATAACAGCCACGGCGCCCCCCGTTCCGAGTGTCAGCCCTTCGATCACTTGCGGGTCCCGCAGGGCGGCCGCGGTGCCTTCGACCTGAAGCCTGTACTCCCCGGCATCGACGGAATTGGACACATCCATGGCCAGCAGCAACGCCGTCGCGCAAGATTGGGCGGGCGCGGCGGCCAGAAGGCTCAGGGCAAAGACAGGGGCCAAAAGGTTGAGGGAAGGGCGGTTTTTCATGCGGGCCGATGATGCGGTCTGTGGCCGAGGATGCAAGGGGGCGGGATGCGCGTCGCTGCACAGGCTTGGTGAGAGTGCGATGGTTTTGGTTTTTCAATGGATTGGCCTTGGCAAAACCGCGCCCATGCGCGCCAAACGCAGATCAGCCAAGCCATGTGCCCGGTTGTCAAAAGGGAGACCATGTTTTGCAGAGGGGTAAGTGCAGGCTTCTGTTGCCAGGTGCCTGCGAACCCCGCCTGATCTTGCTAGAGATCAGGGCTTAAGTTTTGGCGTTTCGCACTGCTTACGCAGCGAGAGCAACCGGAGCTTTGTTGTCATTGGCAACTATAAAGCTTGAACCGATAACGGTGGTATCTCACCGGGCAAAAGCTAACCCCTTTAGACGTCCGTCGATCCTATTTCGGCCCCAAGCCCCCTGCCAATGTCGGGTGATTTGGTGGAGCCGCCGGGTACCGCCCCCGGGTCCGATCCGCTTATTACGAGCGCGTTTATTGCCATAGTCCCGAAGGACAGTGCCAAGATAGGCGCCCAAACTGTGAGGTGCAAGCGAACTTAGGCGGATTGAAGGGCCAGTGGCAGGTTTGCCAGCAGCAGCCATGCCGCCAGTGCCGCCTCGATGCCCCCAAAAACCACCAGTTTGCGCATTGGCGGTCGATCGAGCAGGGCAGACAGCACCCGCCCGCTGGCAGCGCCCGCATAGGCAATCCCCAGCCCAGCCCAGGCCGCGGGCATATCCAGCAGGGGCAGGCACACGCCACTGGCGACGAAAAGCCCGCCCACAGAGGCCCGCATCTCGCTCAGCCCCATGGTGCTGTCAGTCGGCGCAAGATCGAGCGCTTGGGCGGTATAGCGGGGGGCCAGAAAGCCAAACGCACCGAAGGCGATTGTCAGGGCAGCGGCGGTCATATTGAGAAGGTCTAGCATGGGCGGAAGTTAGCAGCGCAGTTGGCGCTGCCAAGGGGGCAAGACCCAGTTTTTCGCGGGCCCGTGTTCAGACCGTTTCAGCCCCGTATCATTCCCCTGCAACGAGACAGGTAGCCGACTGCCGTTGTTTGACCTAGGTTGGCAGAAACACAGCTGCGGATATGAGAAGGGACAGAATATCCATGACGACAAAAACGCTCGATTTGTCTGTGCGCGGCGCACTTTGGCTTCTCTTTTTCGCAACCATTATATACGCTTGGGTGACATTGTTCATGATGGCGCGCATGTCTGGCCTCGATCTGATCGGCGTTCCGCAGCGCATGAACATGATGCCGATGGAGCGGTACGGCACCCTGTTCGGTATGTGGTCGATCATGATGGCGGCGATGATGCTGCCAACGCTGGTGCCAACCTTGTCGACCTATGACTCGTTGATCAAAAGCGCTGATGGCACGCGCGCCGGCTGGCTTGGGGTGGCGATCGGCTATTTCCTTGTCTGGGTTGGGGGCGCTGCAATATTTGCGGGCGCGCAGTTCGCACTGTTGCAGGCCGGGCTTGTAAACAGCCTTGGCATTCCGACCAGTGTCTGGCTGTCGGTTGGCCTTTTGCTGGCGGTCGGGTTTTACCAGTTCACATGGCTCAAAGAGGTTTGCCACGGTGTGTGCCATACCCCGATGCAGTATTTCCTCGGCAACTGGCGCACGGGCTTTCTTGGCGGCGCGCGCATGGGCATGGGGCTGGGCGTGTTTTGCCTTGGCTGCTGCTGGGGCTTTATGGCGCTCGGTTTTGTGGGCGGAACGATGTCGCTGTTGTGGATGGGGCTCGCAACCCTTGTTATGATCATCGAAAAGGTGCCAGCGATTGGTCATCGTGTGACCCGCCCCATCGGTGTGGTGTTGATAGTGGCCGGCCTTGGCTTGGCGGTGTGGCAACTTGTGGCCTGAAGCTTTGATAAGCGGATAGGCTCAACGGAACGGATAGGAAGGAAGCCCGATGGCACAGACGACCAAAAGCGACCGGTTGCGCGTTCAGAACAAGGTGTTCCAGCAGATGGAGCGCCGCAGCGGGCGCCGTCAACAGCGCCCGACCGAATGGGTGCTCAACGGCGAATTGTTCATGAACTGCTCCTGCACCGTCTTTTGCCCCTGCGTGGTGAGCCTCGGCAAACATCCCCCGACAGAAGGCTACTGCCAAACCTGGATGGCCATCAGCGTGGACGATGGCCATTTCGAGGGAGAGCCGCTCGACGGGATTACGATCGGCCTGCTGATCGACATCCCCGGCAAGATGGCCGATGGCGGCTGGAAGGTGGCCGTCTATATCGACGACAGTGCCAGCCAGAAGGCCTATAACGGGCTGCTCCAAATCCTGTCCGGGGCGGCGGGCGGCACCACCGGCGTGTTCCACTATCTCGTGTCCGATATTATCGGTGCCGAGCGGGAGCGTGTGATCATCGAAAAAGATGGGCCGCGCCGCAGGGTCATGATCGGGCGCAAGGTGCAGGGCGAGATCGAGTTGATCCCGGGTCTGACGCCGGACGAGCCGGTCTCGATCCAGAACTCGACCTATTGGATGGGCCCTGTTGTCTATGCTGCGAAAGGTTTGCGCAGCAAGGTGCGCGACTATGGCCGCGTGTGGGATTTTGGCGGCAAATCTGCTGATATCACGCCAATCAACTGGAAAGGCCCGCACCGTTAAGCGGGCAGGCGGGCCGTATACAGGTGTGCGCTTGTGGAATGGTCGCGCAAGCGCCGTCCACTTGCCTTTGCGTCAGGCGCGAGCCTGTGTGCGCGGCGCAGTCAAAACCTGCCGATTTTCATGCACCGATCGACTAAAAAAGGGGCAGCCCCCCTTGCACTTGTCGGCATTTTGAACGACCGCTAGGGGCGCGCCGAGGGTTGGGGCCCTCACTGAAACCATAAGATACCTATACCGGCCATGCATCTGGATCTGGACTTCATTCGCTCGCAATTTCCTGCCTTTCAGGCGCCCGATCTGCGAGATCAGGTGTTTTTTGAGAATGCAGGGGGCTCTTATGCCTGTCGGCAGGTGATCTGGCGGCTGAGCCGGTTTTACCGCGAGCGCAAGGTGCAGCCCTATGCGCCTTATCGCGCCTCCGAGATGGGCGGCGCTGAGATGACGGAGGCGCGCAACCGTCTGTCCCTGATGATGGGGGTGCAGCCAGATGAGCTGGTAATGGGCCCCTCCACCACGGCCAATGTCCATGTCATGGCGCAGGCTGTACGCCGCTGGCTGTCGCCCGGCGATGCCATCGTCGTGACAAATCAGGATCACGAAGCCAATACCGGAGCGTGGCGCCGCCTTGTGGCCGATGGGATCGAAGTGCGGGAATGGGCGATCAACCCTCTGACCGGCAGCCTTGAGGGCGAAACGCTCGATCCTTTGCTCGAAGATGGCCGCGTCAAGCTGGTGTGCTTCCCCCACTGCTCGAATGTCATCGGTGAAATCAACAACGTGAATCGGCTGGTCTGGCGCATTCACCGGGCTGGGGCCTTCGCGTGCGTGGACGGTGTGTCTTACGCGCCGCATGGTGTGCCTGACGTGGGCCGTTTGAACGCCGATATCTACATGTTCTCGGCCTACAAGACCTATGGCCCACACCAAGGCCTGATGATCGTGCGGCGGCGTCTGGCGGATCTCTTGCCCAACGAGGGGCACGTGTTCAACGACGGGCCGGCGGCAATGAAGTTCAATCCGGCCGGGGCGGATCACGCCCAAGTGGCGGCCTGCGCGGGCATTGCGGACTACATTGATGCGGTACACAGCCGCCATTCCGTTGCCGGGCGCGATGCCACTGCGCGGGCGGCTTTCGTCCATGACCTGTTCCGCGATGCGGAAGTCAGCCTGCTTCAGCCATTGCTTGATTTTGCCGAGGCCGACGAGCGTGTCCGGATGCTGGGCCCCACGCAGGCGCGCGAGCGGGCCCCGACCGTGAGCCTTGTGCACGCGCGTCCTGGTGTGGATCTGGCGAAAGAGCTGGCAGAGCATGGGGTCATGTGCGGCGGTGGCGATTTTTACGCCCCAAGGCCTCTGCGCGCGCTGGGGGTTGATCCCGAGCACGGGGTGCTGCGCCTCAGTTTCGTGCACTATACCTCTGCCGAGGACATTGACCGCCTGATTGAAGCGCTAGATCGCGTTTTGTAACGCCGCGCTGGCCACCGGGTCTTGATCCCTGCACCCGGCGCGGCCCTGTGAAAGGCGCGCCCATGTCCAGCGATCCCAAAGCCGTTCTGTTCTGGTTCCGCCGTGATCTGCGGCTCAGCGATCACCCCGGCTTGTCGGCGGCATTCGCCTCTGCCTTGGCCCAGGGGGCGGCGCTGATCCCCGTGGCCATTCTGGACCCCGAGACCGAAGCCTTGGGAGCAGCGCCCGCATGGCGCCTTGGTCAGAGCCTTGGGGCCTTGCAGGCAGATCTGGAAGCGCGCGGCGCAAAACTGATCCTGCGCCGGGGCGATGCGCAGACGGTCTTGCAGGATTTGGCCGCAGAGACCGGCGCGCGCGAGGTGCATTGGCAGCGGCTTTATGATCCCGCCGCCATCTCACGCGACAGCGCTGTGAAGGCCCAACTTTCGGCCCAGGGGCTGGCCGCCCATAGCCATGCAGGCCATCTGCTTCATGAACCCTGGACCGTCGAGACCAAAACTGGCGGCATGTACCGGGTCTATACGCCCTATTGGAACGCCGTGAAGGGCCGCGATGTGGCCGCACCAGTCGCGCTGCCAGAGGGGGCGTGGCCCGAGCCCGCACACTGGCCCGAATCCGATGATCTGGCCCAGTGGGGGCTGGGCGCGCGCATGCAGCGCGGGGCCGATATCGTGTCCCGTCACGTGCGCGTGGGCCAGCAGGCGGCCTTGGATCGGCTCCATGATTTTGCCGAGCGCTGGATTGGCGACTATGTGGCCAATCGCGACCGGCCCGCCGTTCCCGGCACCTCGGAGCTCTCCGCCCATCTCAGCCTTGGCGAGATCGGCGTGCGCACGGCTTGGGCCGTGGGCATGGCCGCGCTAGAACAGGGCCGAAACGGCGCTGAGACTTTCCTGAAAGAACTGGTCTGGCGCGAATTTGCCTATCACCTCATGTATCACACGCCCCATCTGACCAGTGGCAACTGGCGTCCGGAATGGGATGCCTTCCCCTGGTCCACCGATGAGGATGATCCCGCTGTTCTGGCCTGGAAGCAGGGGCGCACTGGCATTCCCTTTGTGGATGCGGCGATGCGCCAGATGTATGTCACCGGCACGATGCACAATCGCGGCCGCATGATCGTGGCCTCCTGGCTGACAAAGCACATGATGACCCATTGGAAGATCGGGATGCGTTGGTTTGAGAGCTGCCTCGTGGATTGGGATCCGGCCTCCAATGCGATGGGATGGCAGTGGTCGGCGGGCTCAGGGCCCGATGCCACGCCCTATTTCCGCGTGTTCAACCCGGTCACACAGCTTGCCAAGTTTGATCCGAACGGGGCCTATGCAGACCAGTGGATTGCCGAGGGCAAGGGCAACCCTTCCGAGACCGCATTGAGCTTTTTTGAGGCTGTGCCGCGCAGTTGGGGTCTGTCGCCGGATATGGCGTATCCACGGCCCAGAATCACGCCTGAGGCAGGGCGCGCAAGGGCGCTTGAAGCCTATAAGGCCCGCAGCTTTTAAGGCCTACGGTTAGCGGTAATTAGCGCGCGCGGCGGGGCCTTACCGGCCGCTCTAAGCGCTCAATGGCCCCGTGCGTGAAAGATGAAGCCCAGAAAGTTCAGCAGGATTTGCGCCGCGAGAATGGCGGTGCTGCCCGTCTGATCATAATCTGGGGCCACCTCGACGAGATCGATCCCGATGATCTCATGGGAGCGGGCCACTTCCTGCAGCATCTCGAGCACATCGTAATAGAGAAATCCACCATGGCTGGGGGTGCCGGTTCCCGGCGCGATGGAGGGGCAGAACGCATCGATATCGATCGTCACATAGAGCGGGACGCCAGCGGGGATGCGACCCGCAACGCCCTTGGGCCCAAGGGCGCGGGCTTGCCGTACCGACAAGATGTCCGAGCCCATGCGCCGCGCGTCTTCATAGCCCTCGCGCGCGGTGGATGACACGTTGCGGATGCCCACCTGCGTGAGCCCGCTCACATGGGGCTGCTCGGCGGCCCTGCGCATGGGGTTGCCGTGCCCGTGGCGCACGCCGTGTCGGGTGTCGACGAAATCCAGATGGGCATCTATCTGGAGCAAATGGAACGGCGTGTGCCCTTCAAAGGCGCGAATGACCGGAATGTTGATCGAGTGATCGCCGCCGATCGTGACGGGCAAGGCTTTGGCCGCCAGTGCCGCGCGCACGGCCTGTTCGATATTGGCGTGGCTCTTTTCGGTGTCCGTATGCACGATATCTGCATCACCCATATCCACGATGCGCACAGAGCCAGGCAGGTAGGTGGCGTCATCCTCGTGGTCATAGGCGCCGGCATGGCCAAAGGTAAACAAGGTAGAGGCCTCGCGCACGGCCCGCGGCCCGAAGCGCGCGCCCGCCCGCCACTGGGTGCCCGCATCAAACGGGGCCCCAATAATGGCCACATCGGCCTGCAGCGCAGACCAATCGGGCTGGTAGGGACGTTTGCCGAACGTGGAAATGCCCACAAAAGGCAAATCGAGGCGGCCGCTGTCATAGCTGTTCATCCCCCCACAGGAAACCGCCTTGGCCCGGCTTTCAAGCCTAAACCGCGCGAAGAGAGCCTGCTGCGGGCTGCAAACGCGTGCGCTCAGCGGCGCTTAGAATTTAAGCTCCGTGCGCTCTGGTGGCGCATCAGATCGTTTTGGCCCTTTCCCCCCGGCCTGTTGCATGCGATAGGGCCGTGCCAACCGAACCCATTCCCCTGATGGAGGCACCGATGGAGATTCGCGAGGCACTGACCTTCGACGACGTTCTGCTTGTTCCCGCTGAAAGCCGGGTTCTGCCCAGCGATGCGGATACCCGGACACGGGTAACGCGCACGATTGATCTCAACATTCCGTTGCTGTCCTCGGCGATGGATACGGTGACAGAAAGCCGTATGGCCATCACCATGGCGCAGGCCGGTGGCATGGGCGTTGTGCACAAAAACCTCAACGTGGAAGACCAGGCCCGCGAGGTGCGCCGCGTGAAACGGTTTGAAAGCGGGATTGTCTATAATCCTGTCACACTGACCCCGGATCAGACACTGGCCGATGCGCAAGCCCTCAAGGAGCGCTATGGCTTCACTGGTTTCCCAGTGGTGGACGAAAATCACCGCCTTGTTGGCATCGTCACCAACCGCGACATGCGCTTTGCCGAACATCCCGATACGCCCGTGCGTGTCATGATGACATCGGAAAACCTTGCTGTTCTGCGCGAGCCCGCAGACCGGCAGGAAGCGCTGAGCCTGATGAAGGCACGCCGGATCGAAAAGCTCGTGGTGACAGACGATGAGGGTAAGCTGACCGGCCTGCTGACGCTGAAAGACAGCGAGCGTTCGGTGCTCAACCCGACAGCCTGCAAGGATGATCTTGGGCGGCTGCGTGTCGCGGCGGCCACCGGTGTTGGGGATAGCGGCTTTGAGCGATCTGAGGCGCTGCTCGATGCACAGGTGGATATTATCGTGGTGGATACGGCCCATGGCCATTCTGCGGGCGTGCTGGACACGGTGGCACGGGTCAAGCGCCTGTCAAACGAAGTGCAGGTGATCGCTGGCAACGTGGCCACGGCAGATGCCACGCAGGCCTTGATCGATGCCGGTGCGGATGCGGTGAAAGTGGGCATCGGCCCCGGCTCGATCTGCACCACGCGCATGGTGGCCGGCGTGGGCGTGCCCCAGCTGACAGCCATCATGGACTGCGCCCGCATCGCCGCCCAAAATGATGTGCCCGTGATTGCCGATGGGGGCATCAAATTCTCGGGCGATTTTGCCAAGGCGATTGCTGCGGGTGCGTCCTGTGCAATGGTTGGCTCGATGATCGCAGGCACCGATGAAAGCCCGGGCGAGGTGATCCTCTACCAGGGGCGGTCGTTCAAATCCTATCGTGGCATGGGCTCACTGGGTGCGATGGCCCGCGGTTCTGCGGATCGCTATTTCCAGAAGGACGCGGCCTCTGACAAACTGGTTCCCGAGGGCATCGAGGGCCAAGTTCCCTACAAGGGGACGGCCAGCACCGTGCTGCACCAATTGGTGGGCGGTTTGCGCGCGGCCATGGGCTATACCGGCTGCGCGACAATCGCGGAAATGCGGCGCGACTGCCAGTTCGTGAAGATCACCGGGGCGGGGCTCAAGGAAAGCCATGTCCACGATGTGCAGATCACCCGCGAAAGCCCGAATTACCGGTTGGGCTGATCAGTCCGCGCTTGGGGGGCGTTCCCCAAGCGCCCCATACCCATGCTCGCCAAATGTCGGAAAATCGCACTGGCTCCCTCGCAACGCGCTTCCTATAGTCGGGGCCTAGCGCTTTGGGATAAAGCTGACCATGGGCGAAACCACGATAGAGCTGCATTGGACCATCCAAGAGGGTGCGCCGGCGATTGAAGCGCCCGTCCCGGAGGTGGTTTCAGGCGGACGCGTGCTGGATGTGGACACAGCAGGCAGACTGCTCCGTATCGTCGTGCAAATGTTCCCCGTGGTGCTCAGGGCGCTCCAACCGGAAAGAGTGCAGCTTCATGGGGCGCAGGAAGCTGCCGATGGTCCGGTCGTCCCGATCGGTCGGCCTGTGGCTGTGATCTTGCGCCCTGATGAAGCCAAGCCATCGCCTGCCAGCCGCTTTGTGATGTCAAACGGACGGTCGCGGGGTGGGGGGCGCATTATCGAAGGCATGGCCTGTTTTGGTCCCGAAACTCGGATCGCCACGCCGGAGGGCGCGCGCCCTGTTGCGGCGCTGCGCGCAGGCGACGGCGTGTTGACCCGTGACAATGGTATTCAACCAGTTCTTTGGGTCGGTTCAACCCATGTCGACCCTGACGATTTTGCGCAGTTTGATCGGCTCGCGCCCGTGATCATACCGTCCGGAGCACTGGGGCCGGGCCAGCCAGCGCGTCGGTTAACGGTTTCTCCCAATCACCGAATGCTGATCGCGGACAATGCGGCCGCGCTGCATTTTGGGGAACGCGAAGTTCTTGTGCGCGCGGACGATCTCATTTCGCTGGACAAGGCGCACGCCGCCCCTCTGCAAGCTCTGGACTGGTATCAGCTTTTGCTGCCCCAACATGAAATCATTCTGGCCGAAGGGGCTTGGTGCGAAAGTCTTCAGCCTGCCCCAGAGCAGCTTTTGATGTTTTCCAAGACGCAGCGCGACGACATGGGTGCATTGGTACCAAACATGGCGCCCGCCAGCCGAACCGGGCGTTACACAGCAGCCCGCGCGGTTCTGAAGCCTGGCGAGGCGCAGTTGCTGGGGCAGATGTTTTAGTCTTTGGTCGTCGCTGATTGTCGGAGGTCTGCCCGATGCCAAGTCCACCTTCTACAGCTGACAGCAGAGCGCAGGGAAGCCGCGCAAAGGTGCCTTCATGCGGACTGCGTGTTCGGCAGGCGCCTACGATTGCGCAGCCCGCCATGCGGCCCAGGCTTCTGGCGTGTCCAGATCGGTCGTCGCGCGGGCATCGGGCAGGGGCACCAAGTGCAGCCGTCCCTCTGCCTGAGCGCGACGGACCAATGGTTTTGCACCTTCATCGCCCTTCAGCGTGGCGATCTGGGGAAAGAGCGCCGCCGCGCATAATAGCGGATGCCCTTGCCCGCCCGTGGCATCTGCTCCACGCCAAATCAGCGCGTCCGGTGCCCTTTGCCGGGCATTGAGCACTGTCAGCAAATCCGATGTCTGCAAGTCGGGTAAATCGCCAAGCAAGATCAAAACGCCGTCGCTGCCCTCTGGCAAGGCAGCCACGCCTCTCCGGAGGCTGGCTGACAAGCCATCGGCCGCATCTGGCACCGGAACGCGCTGCGCCGTGTTTACGTCGTGCTGTGTCAGAGCCTCGGCGCGCGGGTGATCGCGCGCGGGCAAAGTGACATAGACCGGGTGCCCCGTTGCCAGCGCCATGCGCACCTGCCGCACGATCAGCGGTTGCCCGGATATGTCTTCGAGCAGCTTGTCGGCGCCGCGCATTCGGCTGGATTTACCGGCCGCAAGGATCAGGATCGGTGTCATCCGCGCATCACCGCGCCATCGGGATCCCAAGCCGGGCGGGTGACAAGCCGGGCAGGGCGGCGTTGCCCAAGGATTTCAATCTCAACGCGCAGCCCGTCGGTCGCGCGGTCCTTTGGCACAAACCCCATCGCCACGGACAGCCCGCTGTGGTGGGCATAGCCGCCCGAGGTGCAGAAGCCTTGCACGCTGCCCTCAAGCCAGATCGGCTCATAGGCCACCACATCGGCCTCCTCGGTGTCGACTACGAAGGCGCACAGCACGCGCGCAGGGCCGGCGGCCCGCTCGGCCATGGCGGCTGCGCGGCCAATGAACTCGACGGGTTTCCGCCAGTGAATGAACCGACCCATCCCGGTTTCGCACGGCATGTAATCGGGGGAATACTCCCGCATCCAGGAGCCGAAAAACCTGTCCAGCCGCAACGACATCATCGCGCGCATGCCAAAAGGTGTCAGGCCCATGGGGAGCCCGGCCTGCCACAGCCTGTGCCACAGGGTGCGTTGATCCATGGCATCCACATAGATTTCATAGCCGAGATCTCCGGTGTAGCTGAGCCGCTGCACCAGAGCGGTGACGGGGCCGATCTGCAGGGATTTGGCGTCCAGAAAGCGGAAAGTCTCGGCCGAGACATCCTGTCGGGTGACAGCGCCCAGCAGCGCACGTGCTTTCGGACCGGCAATCTGAAAGCCCGTGCGGCGGTCAGAGACGTTGCGCAGATGCACCCCCTCCTGTCGGTGGGTATCAAACCAGCGCCAATGCATATCTTGGGCCCCATAGGAGGCCGTCAGTTGGAACTGCGTGTCGGACAGGCACGTAATGGTGAAATCGCCCAGGATGCGGCCCTTGGGCGACAGCATCGGCGACAGGGACACCCGTCCGGGCTTCGGAATGCGCCCCGCCATGATCCTGTCGAGCCACGCGCGGGCCTGCGCGCCCTCCACTGTGAACTTGCCGAAATTCTGTAGCTCGTTGATGCCGACGCCTGTGCGCACAGCGGCCACTTCGCGCGCGGTGGCGGCAAAGGCGTTGGAACGTCGGAAGGACGGGATTTCGAAGGTCGGTTCCTGACCCGTTGCAAAGTAGTTCGGCACCTCAAGCCCATATTGGTGGCCCCAAACCGCGCCCATGTCGCTGAAGATATCATACATTGGCGTTGTGCGATGGGGGCGGGCGGCTGGCAGCTCTTCGTTGGGGTAGCTGATCGAGAACCGCCTTTGGTAATTCTCGGTGACTTTGGCGCGGGTGTAGCCCGGTGTGATCCAGCGCCCGAACCGGCCCACATCCATCGCTGAGATGTCGCGCTCTGGCTCTCCCTCAACCATCCATTGCGCAAGGGACAGACCCACGCCGCCGCCTTGGCTAAAGCCCGCCATCACCGCACAGGCCGACCAATAGTTGCGCAGCCCCGGCACAGGCCCGACGAGGGGGTTGCCGTCGGGCGCAAAGGTGAACGGGCCATGGATCACCGATTTGATGCCAGCCCGTTCCAGCACCGGAAAACGCTTGTAGGCAAAGGCAATACTATCCTCGATCTTGTCGAAATCATCGGGCAACAGCTCGTGCCCAAAGGTCCAGGGGGTGCCGTCAATGGCCCAGGGGCGACATTTCTGCTCATAAAAACCGATGCACAGGCCCCGGCCTTCCTGGCGCAGGTAACTTTCGCCGCTGGGATCCATCACATGGGGATGCTCGCTGTCGCGGGTGTAAATCTCAGGCGTGTCTTCGGTGACGAGATACTGATGCTCCATCGGATGGAGGGGCAAGAAGACGCCCGCCATCGCGGCCACTTCGCGGGCCCAGAGGCCAGCTGCATTCACCAGATGGGTGCAGCGCAAGGTTCCGGCCTCTGTGACCACCTCCCAGCCATCCGTGCGCGGATTGGTTTCGAGCACCCGTGTGTGCAACCGGATTTCGGCGCCGCCCATGCGCGCGGCCTTTGCATAGGCGTGTGTTGTGCCCGAGGGATCGAGGTGACCATCCAACGGGTCATAGAGCCCGCCAAGCACGCCATCGGTATTCGTGATCGGGGCCACTTCGCGGATCTGATCTGGCGTCAGGATTTCGGTCTCAAGCCCCATGTAGCGGTGCTTGGCGCGTTCCGCCTTGAGCATGTCCAGGCGTTCCGGGCTGTCAGCCAGCGTCACTCCGCCCACATGGTGAAGTCCGCAGGACATGCCCGTCAACGCCTCCAACTCGCGATAGAGCCGGATCGTGTAGCCTTGCAGCGCGGCCATGTTGGTATCGCCGTTCAGGGTGTGAAAGCCGCCCGCCGCATGCCACGTGGAGCCCGATGTGAGCTCTGAGCGCTCCAGCAACAGCACATCGGACCAGCCGAATTTTGTCAGATGATAGGCGACCGATGCGCCAATGACGCCGCCGCCAATGATGATGACATGCCTGTGCTCCATCACGCACCTTGCTGCTGCGGTTTCTCCCTCAGATCAGACTGGGCGAAGCCGGCAGAGAAGAAAACCCTCAGGATAGCTATTTGCTGGGCATCCCGCTGTGCCTTGGCTGGATGTCCAACCTCGACCCATGTCCCACGGCCCATGTCCCATGTCCCACGACCGATGTCAAAATCGGCACATCGCATTGGCGTGTCGCGCAGAAAGCCCAAAATGGAAAGCCGCCCGCGGTAACCGTGCCGAACGCGCGCCAAGCGAAACGTGGGAAAGGGATAGACCGTGCATGGTTCCCGCAGTAGCGTCGTGGGAAACACTCTTTGGTTGAGTTGGCCACGAGTACTTAAGCGTTGGAGGAATAAACCATGTGCACAGGATTTCGCTTGAAGGCCGAAAATGGATCGGTGGTCTATGCGCGGACAATGGAATGGGGCGCCTTTGACCTCAAGTCGCAGGTAACACTGATCCCGAAAGGCCATGTTTTCCGGGGCACAACGACTGAGGGCGCGAATGGCAAGGAATGGGCGGCCAAATACAATGTGCTTGCCCTCGATTTCCTCGGGACGGATTGGCTTGCCGATGGCATCAATGAGGCCGGACTGGCGGTTGGCATGTTCTACCACCCGGGTTTTGCCGAATACCCGGACTACGACCCGGTTGAGCGGAAGAACACGATCGCAGCCGTTGAAATGGTCGGCTACCTCTTAACGCGATATGCCTCGCTGCAGGAGGTGAAGGAGGGTTTGAAGGGCATTCAAGCGATCGGGGTGGGGGAGGCCATTTTGGGCACGCCTGATCCGGCGCACTGGATGGTGACGGACGCATCCGGCGCGTCGATCGTGATCGAATATGCGCACGGCGAACTACAAGTCTTTGACAACCCGCTCGGCGTCATAACCAACGCTCCTACCTATGATTGGCACATGATCAATCTGCGCAATTACATCAATCTTTCTTCAGTCGCGCTGCCAACGCGCCACATAGATGAGCTTGATTTTGCACCGCTTGGGGCGGGCAGCGGCATGATCGGCCTGCCCGGGGATAACACACCGCCGTCGCGCTTTGTGCGGGCCGTTGCAATGACCCATACCACACGGCCGATCCCCAATGCGCATGAAGCGGTTTATGAGGCTTTGCGCATTCTCGACAATTTCAATTTGCCTCTGGGCGGGGCCGAGGGATCCGATCAGGACGGTGACACAACGGCAATGCGCAGTTCAACGATCTGGACCAGTGTCTGGGATGTGGAAAACCGCACGCTGTACTATCACACGCAGCATAACCGGCGTGTCCGCAAGGTCAGCCTAGCGGATGTGACCTTTGCGGAAGGGGCGTTGAAACGTATTCCGCTTGATCGCGAAAAAGAGCAGGACGTCGAAGACGTGAGTGCGTTGCTGGCGTGAGACTGTGCGTTCGGCGTCCTGTCGCCTTTGGCAAACGGCAAGGCGTCCGTTGGCCGTAACTGAACAAACAAAAAGGCCTGACATCCGCGTCAGGCCTTTTACCATTTGTGTACAGGCAGCGGGTCAGGTGCCGCGATAGGGCTCCACATACTGCAAGGCCATGTCCCAGGGGAAAAAGATCCATGTGTCCTGACTGACGCCGGTGATGAATGTATCCACCATCGGCTCGCCCTTTGGCTTGGCATAGACCGTTGCGAAATGCGCGTTTGGATAGAGCGCGCGCACGAGTTCCAGTGTTTTGCCGCTATCGACCAGATCATCGATGACAAGAATGCCGGTGCCATCGCCCATCAATTCTGCATCCGGTGATTTCAGCACGCTGGCAGAGGTTTGGGTTTGGTTGTCGTAGGATTTGACCGAGATCGTGTCGACGGTGCGGATGTCCAGTTCACGGCTGACGATCATCGCAGGGGCCATGCCGCCACGGGTGATGGCCACAACGGCTTTCCAATCCCCTTCGGGGCCGGGGCCTTGCTTGTCGAGGCGCCAGGCCAAAGCACGGCTGTCGCGGTGGATCTGATCCCAGCTGACATGGAAGCCTTTTTCGTGGGGCAGGCGGTCGGTCATTGCAAAGTTCCTATCGGTCAAGCAGCAGTCGCAGGCCGAGCGCGCCCAGAAGGGCGCCGGCCAAACGGTCGATCACAGGTTTAAGGCGTAAGTAGCCTGTACGGGCAGGGGGGCTGGCCAAGGCGGCCGCAAACAGCGCATAAACAGCAAGTTCAACACACAGGTGATTGCCAACGATCAATGCCTTTTGGCCAAGGCTCAGATCCGGTGGGAAGATCACAATCAAAACCGATGCCGCAAAGAGCACTGATTTCGGGTTGGCAAGGTTTACAAGCATCCCCCCAAGGAATGCTTTTGCTCCGGGCGTGGCCTCTTTGCCAACGGGCTGCGCGGCGTCACGCCACAAACCATAGGCGACCCACAGAAGGTAGAGCGCGCCTATGAGTTTCAGCCCGGAATACGCAAACGGAAACAGCGCGAAGACGGCATCGAGGCCTAGAAGTGCTGCGCCCGTCCAGGCAGCGGCCACAACGGCCAGGCCCGCACCGGTCAGCACCCCGGTTATAAAGCCCCCCGAAACCGATTGGCGCAGGGCAAACAAAAGGGCAGGGCCGGGGGCCGCCATCGCGGCAAGCAACGTCACGTTGAAAACGATCAGGTGGCCCCAGTCCATGGCTTAACCGCCTTTGGAGATGTCGGGCGCGTCTACGGCTTTCATGCCGACAACGTGGTAGCCTGCATCTACGTGATGGGTTTCACCTGTCACACCGCTGCCCAGATCAGACAGCAGGTAGAGTGCGGATTTGCCCACGTCCTGCTGTGTCACGTTGCGGCGCAGCGGGGAGTTATATTCGTTCCACTTCAAAATGTAGCGGAAGTCACCGATGCCAGAGGCAGCAAGCGTCTTGATGGGTCCGGCTGAGATCGCGTTGACGCGCACGCCATCCTTGCCGAGATCTTCGGCGAGGTACCGCACGGAGGCCTCCAGCGCGGCCTTGGCGACACCCATCACATTGTAATGGGGCATGACTTTCTCTGCCCCGTAATAGGACAGCGTCAGGCAGGAGCCGCCATCTGTCATCAGAGCTGAGGCGCGGCGCACGCAGGATGTGAACGAATAGACCGAGATATCCATCGACATGGCGAAGTTTTCACGGCTGGTCTCGACATAGCGGCCGCGCAACTCGTTTTTGTCTGAAAACCCAATGGCATGAACGTAGAAATCCAAGGCGCCCCAGGAGTCTTCGAGCTGCTTGAACACCGCGTCGACACTGTCATCATCGTTCACGTCGCATTCCATGAGATGATTGCAACCGAGCTTTTCGGCCAACGGGATTGCCCGTTTCTTGAACGCGTCGCCTTGATAGGTCAGGGCGATTTCTGCGCCTGCGCCGTGCAAGGCTTCTGCAATGCCCCATGCGATGGATTTGTCATTGGCCAGGCCCATGATCAGCCCGCGCTTGCCAGCCATAAGTTGGTTCGACATTCCGGCGCCTCGTTCTTAACTCTGCAATTCTGGGCGGTGCATAGGCCAAACGATGCCGCTTGTGCAAGCATTCTGGGGCTTTGGCCGTTGCAGCGGCGCTGTTCTGCGCTAGAACCGCAAGCACACGGCAGGAAAATGGGGGACATCACATGTCTGATCGCTCTGGGATTTTTGCAGGGGATGATCCCTTCAAGCTGGCGCAGGCGTGGCTGAAAGAAGCCGAGGCCTCAGAGCCCAATGATCCCAATGCGATCGCCCTTTCGACGGTGGATGCCGAAGGCATGCCCAATGCCAGAATGGTGTTGCTCAAAGACATTGAGGCTGCAGGGGACAAAACCGGCGCTTTCGTGTTCTACACAAACTATGACAGCGCAAAGGGCACCGAGATTGCTGCAACCGGCAAGGCGGCGTTTGTGATGCATTGGAAATCCCTGCACCGCCAGATCCGGGTGCGCGGCATCACCGAGCGCGAGGATGGGCCGCTGGCAGATGCCTATTACGATTCCCGGTCCCTGAAATCGCGCCTTGGAGCCTGGGCTTCGAAGCAATCGCGCCCCCTTGCTTCGCGGACTGCCCTGATGGCTGAGGTGGCGCGCGTGACAGGATCACACGGTCCGGTTCCTAAACGGCCGCCGCATTGGGGGGGGATTCGCATCCTTCCGCTTGAAATCGAGTTTTGGGCAGATGGTGCCTTCCGCCTCCATGATCGGTTCCGCTGGACACGAACTGCTTCCGATAGCAGCACATGGAAGATTATGCGCCTTAACCCGTGAAAAATATTTGGCAAAAATCAGCCTAGACAAAATGTCGTAGCGTACCCAAACATTTTTCCTCTTGATCGTGGCGTGTTACACGGCGCTAATGAGGTGGGGACAGGGACGGCCTGCGGGTCGAAGGACAGCTTTAATGGATGATGAAGACATCAAGCCTCTGCGCGTGGTTGATGGCACGGTCAAATGGTTTGATCCTGCACGCGGATTTGGATTTGTCGTGGCCGACAGTGGGGGGCCTGACATTCTTTTGCATGCCAATGTTCTGAGGAATTTTGGTCAGGGTTCAGTTGTGGATGGGGCGCTTGTGTCGCTCAGCGTTCAGGAAACGCCGCGCGGACTGCAGGCAATTGAGGTGCTGAGCATCGCTCCGCCGACCTGTGGCAGCGACACACCGCTGAGCGATCTCGAGTATTCTGACCCGGAACAGTTGGCGTCTGCGCCCCTTGTGCCCGCGCGCATGAAGTGGTTCGACAAGTCAAAGGGCTTTGGCTTTGCAAATGTCTTTGGGTTTTCCGACGACATCTTCGTTCATTTTGAAGTGTTGCGACGCTCTGGTCTTGCGGATCTTGCGCCCGGAGAGGCGGTTGCTATCCGCGTGGTCGACGGGCGCCGCGGTCGGCTTGCTGCGGAGGTCGCCGCATGGGAAGCCGCCCCGCAAATGGATGCGGACGACCTGCCAGCCTTGAACCCCGTCGGCGAAGACGAGGACTGATGAGGCCTCGTGTTGCCAACGCTCTTGCAAAGTTGGCAGGGGCTTTGCTTGCGGTGTGTTTTGCAACGGGCGTCTCGGCAGAGGCCGATTGTCGTGCAGATCGGATTGATCTCAAGGGGCGTTGGGGCAGCGCCAGTTTCACAGTTGAAACCGCCGACACTCCAGAATCACGCAGCATGGGTTTGATGTATCGCACCGAAATGGATGCTGATGCGGGGATGCTGTTTATCTATGAAGCACCCGCGCAGGTGGCCTTCTGGATGAAGAACACGCTGATCCCGCTCGACATGATCTTTGCGGATTCAACCGGGACGGTGACCAAAGTCCATGCCAATGCCATTCCGGGTGATTTGCGCGCGATCCCGGGGCCGGCGCAGACGCAGTTCGTATTAGAGATCAACGGCGGGTTGGCAGCCGAATTGGGCATCAAGCCTGGCACTTTAATGCGCCACCCGGGGCTGGGCCGCTACGTGGCGTGGCCTTGTTAGCATCGCAAACGGCTATGCGATAACTTTTGACACCAAAACCTGCGGTTTGGGCTTTTCAATGGCTGCGAGGCCATTTATGGCTCTCGGCGTCGGGGCGTAGCGCAGCCTGGTAGCGCGTCTGTTTTGGGTACAGAAGGTCGTGAGTTCGAATCTCGCCGCCCCGACCACTTTTCCTTCAAGTATTGGACACGACCGATAGCCCCTGTGGTTTTGGCTGCTTCAGAGGCGGATCCCGTGTCAGCAGGTTGTAGACGAGGCGGGCCCTTTCAGCACGCGCGCTGCCTGCAAGCGGCGAAAGACGCCCCGCAATGAGTAAATCGGCGATCCCATGCACGAGGCACAGGGTAGAGATCCCATCCGTGGCCGCGTCCTGATTGGTATAGGGCGAGCGGCCGCGCATCTGTTCGATCGGGCGTGCAAACTCTGCAAAAACCGCATTGGACGCAGGCTCCAACGTGGTGTTGCAAGGCTCTGCCTGCGGCCGATACATCAGTCGAAACAGCGATGGGTTTTCTTCGGCAAAATCCACGTAGGCAAGGGCGGCAGCATAGAGTTCCGCCTCTGGGCCCGAAACGCCAGTGGCCTGCACTGCCATTTGTTTTTGTTCGGTGATCTGCTGCTTGAGCATTGAAAACCCACGCACTGCCAGTGCCTGCAGCAGGCCTGACGCATCCCCAAAGTGGTGGGACGGGGCCGCGTGGCTCACGCCAACTTTGCGGGCAACCTCGCGCATAGAAAACCGGGCAAGGCCCTGATCTGCGACAAGGCTTTGGGCCGCGTCCAGAAGCGCGGAGCGTAGACTGCCGTGATGATAGGATCGTGCTGCTTGAGCCATGCTGAACCGCCGCTGTTACGTCCGGCTTCCCCGTGGCCCCCAATTTTGCACCACCGAACCGTAGCTCTGATGAGGTGTGCCGCGCAACATTTAGATAAAATGTTCTATAATTTCTTTGCAGGCTGGTTCTGAAGCCCAGCATGGTCTGTTTGCCTGCGACGGCATCGGCTCAAAGACATGAACACTCAGGCTGACACCGCAAAGACATGCACTCCACCTTTCGGGCTGAGCGCACGCCTGTAGAGGCTTTATAGCTGAACTGCGGTGCAGATTACGCGGCCGCGCGAGTTCCCTGGCGTCTGCGCAGGATGCCCGCCATTGCCAGCCCTGCGGCAAGCAGCGCAATGCCTGGGGGCAGTGGCACCACGCTCGTTGCGGCCGCCGCCGTGCCTGGAACGGCGGGCAAAGGGCTGCTCATATAGATCGGCGCGGTGAACTGGTCATTGAAGCCCGAGGAGAAAATCCCCGCCATATCTGCGCCCGTTCCTTCAAAGATGTAGCCATATACCGTTTCGCCATTCTCAAGGCCCCAATCGTTGAGGTCATAGGCACCCACACCCAGCGTTTGTGGGGCGCCAATCTCACGGGTATTTACGCGGAAACCAACATCAGCAAAGTCACTGCTGCTGATGGAAAGCGGGTCGGTCACAACAGGCAAATCAAATGTGCCCCCTGTGATCAGGCGCACGTTGAAATTGTCATTGCGGCCGCGCTCGAACATCACAATCTCGGGCACGCCGTCGACACCATTGTTGTTGTCACGAATCCCATTCTTGAAGGCCACTTTGAACGAATAAGTCGCGCCGCCCTCACCATCGGTCATCTCCGTCAGGCTGAGCCCTGAGAAAATCGTAAGGAGGGCCCGATCTTGAATCGCAGGATCGGTAAATTCCTGTGAGGTGGCCTGCTGGTTGATCTTCGCCATACCGTGGTCATCGCCGTCCGAGGCCGTATCCAGATCGCCCCATTCCACGTTCACCTGATTGCGCCCCGTGAGCACTTCCAAGCCAGCGGCGGTTCCAAAATTGCCGCTCGAGGAGAAGGTGACGTCTGGGAAAACCAGCTCTGTCAGGAAAGCATCATCAACGTAGACATCTGTGCCGGGTGCCATACGCAGCCCCGCGCCACTGGGATTGTTGGTGCCCGCAAACACGTCGACAAACAACGAGTTCGCGTCGATCGAAGCCGCATTGGCTGGAACCACGGGTGCAAGAGCCAGAGTGGCCAGCAATATTGAGCGATGTATGCGCATGGGAGACGCACTCCACAAAAGGATTGATTTCCTCTTGTCTAGTGGGCGTCAGGGGCGGGGCTATGGCTCGTCTTTGACGTTAATGTGTTATTAATCTTTTAAGTTTGCCACAATTTTTGGCATCCAGAGAACTGCTCAATTCCTTTACAATACGCAAAGAAACAACACGCGAGCACGCGGTTTCCGACATCTATGAAACCGCATGCCGCCTCATTCTTGCCAATCTGGCGGGCGCTTTTCGATGAAGGCTGCCATGCCTTCCTCGGTGTCTCGCCACATCAGGTTTTCGACCATCACTTCGCAGGTATAGGCATAGGCTTGTTCCAGCGTCATCTCGCCTTGCTTATAGAACGCCTCTTTGCCAATCCGCACTGCCGCGCCCAGTTTGCCTGCCACGGTTTCGGCCAAATCCTGGGTCGCCCTATCCAGGTTTTCAGTGGGCACGGATCGGTTGATCAATCCCAGTTCCTGAGCTTGTGGCGCAGTGCGGAACGCGCCGGTCACCAGCATCTCGAACGCCTGCTTGGTGCCGATGTTGCGGCTGAGCGCGACCATCGGTGTAGAACAGAACAGCCCAATATTGACGCCATTAACGCCAAACTTCGTGTCTTCGGCGGCAACAGCCAGATCGCAACTGGCCACCAGTTGGCACCCCGCGGCTGTTGCGATGCCGTGCACTTGGGCAATCACGGGCTGGGGCAGCCGTGTCAGGCCGGTCATCACCTTTGCACAGCGTTCAAAGAGGTCTGCGAAATAGGCGGCGCCGCCATCACCGGCTTGCCGCCCGGCCTGCATTTCCTTCAGGTCATGGCCCGCGCAAAAGGCTTTGCCTGCACCCTTGAGGATGACAACCCGGATATCCTGGCGCTGGGATAACGCATCGATCTGCGCCTGCAGTGCGGCCAGCATGTCGTCAGACAGGGCGTTGAGCGCCTTGGGGCGGTTCATCGTCAGGCAGCGGACGGCGCCTCTGTCTTCGACCAAAAGGATCGGCGCGTCTTGCGCGGCGTCATTCAGTTTCTCTGTTCCGTCCATCTTGTCCTCCCTTTCCCAATCATGCAGCGTTCCCCTGGCAAAACCGCGAAGAGGAAAAACCATGGGTCTGGATCATGTCGTCATGGACGCGCCCGCGTTGCAAGCATTTCTGACAAACGTCTTTCCACAGGTGCACCGTGATTTCGTTGTTGAGGAGGTCACGGATGAGGGGGCTGTGATCCGGCTTGTGGCCGATGAAAAGCATCTGCGCCCCGGCGGAACGGTGTCTGGTCCGGCCATGTTCGGGCTGGCAGATGTTGCCATGTACGTGGCGATTCTATCGCGGATTGGGCCCGAGGCACTGACAGTGACAACCAATTGCAGCATCGACTTCATGCGCAAGCCTGTGGCGGGCGCGGATCTCATTGCGGAGTGCCGGCTTTTGAAGCTGGGGCGCGTTCTGGCCGTGGGGGATGTGCTGCTTCGCTCGCAGGGGATGGAGGGGGTGGTGGCACGCGCCGGTCTCACCTATTCGATCCCGCCCAAGCGTTAAAGCGCAGCGCCTGCGCCCCAGATCAGACCAAACAGCACAGTTGCCACCACGACGGCCATGCTGGCTGCCAAAACCTTGCGTCTGGAAAACGGGCGCTCGCCATAGGTGCGGCCATGGATGCCGCAGGTAACCACCTTGGATGCAACGCCGCGCCCATCCGTGTAATGGGTGATCCAGACGGGCAAAAGGATGCGGCGGTAGTGCACGCCGCTGGTATCGGTGTTGAAGGTGATGCTGTGCACGCCGCTCCAGCCATATTTCTTGCGGATCCTGTTGCGGATGAGCAAACGGCGATCCTTGCGGTTGGCGGCAAGCCCATCGGCGAGGGTCTGGGCATGCTGCTCTGCTGCAAAGCCTGCGATATAGCCCGCTGTGTAGGGGCGCAGGCGGGCCGGTTCAAACTCATGGAGGATGCCGTCGCGGATCAATGGCGTCACCAGAGGAGAGGCAGGCATCAACAGATCATCGAAGGTGAACACCTGTTCGCCCGAGATGTTCTCGACCCGTGTATTCTTGCCGCTGCGCACGGTTTTCTTGGCCCAATAGGTCGTCGCTTCCTGGGCGTCGATGGTCCAGAACGGGACGTAGAGCGCACGGGTTGTCCCCTCAGCCACCCTTTCTGGCAGGTCGCGCGGTGCAAACAGGCGGGAGGCGATCCATTGGTCCTGCGCAAGCCGTGCTGCGTCTTGCGCAATGGCAAAGGGGATCAAGGCCATCGGTGCGTAGGTGGGGTCGGGGTCTTTGCGCACGACAGGGCCATCGCAATAGCCGCACCGCTCTGACAGGCTGAGGCCCACGAAGGTGAGCTGACTGCCGCACGCCTGACATTGAACATGGGTGACATCGGCCGTATCTGCGCTTTGGGCGGGCCGCTCTGTGGCGGGCACAGTGTTGCCGTGAACCGGGTGTTCTTGTTGAGCAGCCCCGTCCCAAGGTGAGCTCAGATCTTCAGTGGCGCCACAACTGTCACAGGATAGCAGGCCCGCGGCAGGGTCAAAGTGACGTTGGCCCCCACAGGCCGGGCAGGACAGCTCGGATTGAACAACCTCAGCCATCAATCATTTGCCGCCACTTCAGCCGCTATCTGCAGCAACACCCAAAGCCGGGTGAACGAGCGATCAACGGCACCCGCAGCATCATCAGTGGCCGCCCAATCGCCGAGGATCGTGGCAAAGAACCACGTGGCCATCAGCCAGAACGCAATGACCGACCATCCCGCAATACCCATGATATAGCTGGTGCTGTTGCGCTTCAGCTCGTGACGGGCCTCCCGTATCTGCACCAGCTTCTTTACCATGGGCATGCCGATCAGCGCGCTGATCACGACCAGCGGCAAACAAAGCAGGATGGGAAGCGGGCTGACGACCATGTAAGACCTGTATAGCTTGCTTGAGGATTGCGGCAGGGCGGCGCGGAACTCAAGCCAAAAACCGGCGCAGCAGGCCCGATAATTGTGGGGTATTATTATACCTTATTTTTAGTGATCTGTTTTTGCTTATGAAATTTGGCGTGTGTGCGCTTGACTGTGCCATTCAATTGCTTAGAACAGCGCAATCGAATGCTAAGGCCGCTCTGGCCTGACTCCCACGTGATCGAATACGGGATCTACCGAATGAAAACCTTTACCGCGACACCGGCGGATATCGAGAAGAAATGGATCGTGATCGACGCCGAAGGCATCGTTCTCGGCCGTCTTGCCTCGATCGTCGCCATGCGTCTGCGTGGCAAGCACAAAGCCACCTTCACGCCGCACATGGACATGGGCGACAATGTCATCGTCATCAACGCCGACAAGGTGCAGCTGACGGGCAACAAGCGCATGAAGCCGAACTACTGGCACACGGGCTACCCGGGTGGGATCAAGTCCCGCACCACCGGGCAGATCCTCGAGGGCAAGTACCCCGAGCGCGTCGTGACCCAAGCCGTCAAGCGCATGCTGCCGGGCAACCGCCTGTCTCGCAAGCAGATGACCAACCTGCGCGTTTACGCGGGTACGGATCACCCGCATGAAGCCCAGAACCCCGAAGTTCTCGACGTTGCGTCGATGAACAAGAAGAACACCCGGAGCTGAGCGCGATGGCTGAAGAAATCAAATCCCTCGAAGAGCTGAACGCGGCTGTCGACGGCACTGCCGCCGCCGTGGAAGAGCTTGTTGCACCGCGCGAGCCCGTCCGTGACGAGCTGGGCCGGTCTTATGCAACTGGTAAGCGGAAAGACGCGGTATCCCGCGTTTGGATCAAGCCCGGTTCGGGCAAAGTCACGGTCAATGGCAAGGACATGACCGAGTATTTTGCGCGCCCTGTTCTGCAGATGATCCTGCGCCAGCCGTTCCAGGTGGCCGGTGTCGAAGACCAGTTCGACGTCACCGCAACCGTCAAGGGCGGTGGCCTGTCCGGTCAGGCCGGCGCGGTCAAGCACGGCATCTCCAAGGCGCTGCAGCTTTACGACCCCTCCCTGCGGGGCGCTCTGAAGGCCGCTGGCTTCCTGACGCGCGACAGCCGCGTTGTGGAACGTAAGAAGTTTGGCCGCCGCAAGGCCCGCCGGAGCTTCCAGTTCTCCAAGCGCTAACGCAGAACGAGCTAAAAGTTCAATTAAATCAGGCGGCCGCAAGTTTTTGCGGCCGCTTTTCTATGTTGGCAGATTTTGAGCAGTGCGTTGAACGTCATTGACGGTTAAAGTCAGCGAAATTAGCGTATTTGTAGCATTATACGCATATGTGGACCGGGTTTTTTTTAGTATGGCAATAGTTTACGTTCTTACAAACCACGCTTTCGAAAGTTACGTAAAAGTTGGAAAGACAACAAACTTAGATCAAAGGTTGCGCGCGCTAGATAACACTAGCGTGCCTTTGCCGTTTCGTTGTGTTTACGCAGTTGAAGTTGATGATGAAACGCAAGTGGAACGACTTGTGCATCAAGTTTTTGCTGATCACAGAACAAGATCAACACGCGAATTTTTCGAAATTGATCCACAACGTGTAATTGCTGCACTAAAGCTGACGGGTGGAAGGAATGTTACGCCAAAAGACGATATTGCTGAAGACGACGAAGCCGTTGAAGCGTTAACAAAAGCTACAAGGAAACAACGTAAAACATATCGTTTTTCTGACGCAGGCGTGAATGTTGACGACACTCTTTACTACAGCAATGATGAAACGATTACGGCGCAGGTAGTTAGTGACAGAAAGATACTTTTTGAAGGTGCTGAAACGAGTTTGAGCAAGTCAGCATTAACGCTGTTGCATCGGGATGGATACACATGGCGCACTGTAAACGGCTGGCAATACTGGATGTTTGAAAATGAAACTATTGCTGAGCGTTTGGAGCGTTTTTTGGCTCAAGCTGCGCAAGACGAAGACGAGGACTAAGCTGGCAGACTGGAATGGCATTTTTCGAGAACAGACATGAGCACTACGGCGGCGCATAATTCCTGTTTCAGCGCAATCTGTTTGTCGCTGTGCCCAAATCTAAAGAACACCGTAGCCCAACTTGGTATATGCGGCTGAAGATTGCTGGACACAAAGGTTACATCACACGCAGCACTAAGCTGACGAAGTATGAGAATGCTTACGCTTTTGCGCACGCTAAGGCAGTTGGAACAACGGATTGGAAATTTAAACGCCCGCTGGTTTCAGCGGGCGTTTTTCTTTGGGCATTAAAGGCTGCTGAAGCGCAGTTCAGCTTCATGTGGCGCCTGTTGATCAAGGCAGCCGTTTCGTCTGTGCTTGTGGCGGCGCATGACCAGCCCCGTTTAAGGGCCAAACGGCTTGGTTTTCTCAAAAGGGCCGTCGAAAACGCGCTTTTGAGACAGGGATGCAGAGGGCAGCCGGCGCTTGTAGGAAGGATCATCCCACCGGTGCTCTGTGTGGCAGCCTCGGGTTCTTTGCATACTGTGCAGACAGGCGCGGGGCGCTCTTTGTCTTTAGGGGAGATTTAAGCCCCCACGCCTGAGCACGGTGTGTGCTCAGGCGTGTCGGTGGTTAAGGTGCCGGGTGCGAATGTTATTCAGTCGACCCGGACAAGGGCATGGCGCTTCTTGCCCGCCGACAGCTTCACTGGCTGCGCCAAAGCGCTTGCGTCCAACACCAGCCCCGTATCCGTCAGGGGCGCATCATCGAGACGGGCGCCGTTCTCTGCAATCAGCCGCTTGGCCGCCTTGCCGGACTGCGCAAGCCCGGCGCGCACCAGCAACTGCACGACTGAAATCCCATCGCCCACATCGGCGGCAGACAGCACGACTGTGGGAAGATCATCCCCGACGCCCCCTTTTTCAAACACCTCGCGTGCCGTGGCTTCGGCAGCAGCCGCAGCTTCCGCGCCATGGAGCAGCGTGGTGGCTTCATTGGCGAGTATGATTTTCGCGGCGTTGATCTCAGAGCCTTCCAATGCGCCCAGTCTGTCACATTCCTCAACGGGCAGCTCCGTATACAGCTTGAGGAAACGGCCCACATCTGCATCGGTGCTGTTGCGCCAGAACTGCCAGAATTCGTAGGGGCTGAGCATGTCAGATGACAGCCAGACAGCGCCGCCTTGGCTTTTGCCCATCTTGCGGCCGTCCGACGTGGTCAGCAGTGGCGTGGTCAGGCCGTAGATTTCCTCGCTCAAAACGCGCCGTGTCAGGTCGACACCATTGACGATGTTGCCCCATTGATCACTGCCGCCCATCTGCAATTCGCAGCCGTAGCGTCGGTTGAGTTCAAGGAAATCGTAGGCCTGCAGGATCATGTAGTTGAATTCGAGGAAGGACAGGGATTGCTCCCGGTCCAGCCGTGATTTCACGCTCTCGAAGGACAGCATGCGGTTGACCGAGAAGTACCGCCCGATGTCGCGCAGGAAGTCGAGGTAGTTCAGGCCGTCCAGCCATTCCGCATTGTTCAGCATGATCGCGTCGGTCGGCCCGTCGCCGTAATCGAGATAGCGGCTAAAGACGCGCTTGAGGCCCGAGATATTCGCATCGATCTGTTCGGCGGTCAGCAAGGGACGCTCGTCGGCTCGGAAAGACGGATCGCCCACCTTTGTTGTGCCGCCACCCATCAGCGTGATCGGCTTGTGCCCTGTCTTCTGAAACCACCTGAGCAATAGGATGTTCAGTAAGTGACCCACGTGCAGGGAAGCTGCTGTGGCATCATAGCCGATATAGCAGGTCACCACCCCTTTGCTCAGCTTTTCGTCCAAGGCCTGCAGGTCGGTGCAGTCGGCCAGAAAGCCGCGTTCCTTGATCACGTTCAAGAAGTCGGATTTTGGGTGGTAGGTCATCGTCTGATTGTCCATGCTCACGTTCGTGAATGGGTGATAGAGGGCTTTGCCGTGAAGGGAAAGACCAACAAGCAAAGACAGCGCCTAAGCGTGCTGGGAATGATGTCGGGCACTTCGCTTGATGGGATCGACGCGGCGGTGCTCGACACCGATGGCGTGGATATTTTTGACTTTGGCGAGACCCGGTACAGGGCCTATGGCGCCCAGGAGCGTGCGACCTTAAAGGCGGCGCTGGGGTGCTGGCCCGATGCGCCGGCGGTCGCCCCAGCAGCCGAAGTGGTCGAAATCGCCCATGCCCGGGTACTGGCGGGTATGGGCGCAACGGATGCGGTGGGATTTCACGGCCAGACATTGGCCCATGACCCTGCCAACAAACGCACCCATCAGGCCGGGGATGGGGCCGTGCTGGCAGCGGTCAGCGGGCGCAGGGTTGTTTGGGATTTTCGCAGCAATGATGTCGCTATGGGCGGGCAGGGCGCGCCCTTGGCGCCCGCCTACCATTTTGCGCTGGCCCGCTGGATGGGGGCTGTTGCACCGATCGGGTTTCTGAACCTTGGCGGTGTGGGCAACCTCACCGTGGCAGATCCAACAAGGGAGGCCGCCGAGACGCCAGGCGCCCTGTTCGCGTTCGACACCGGGCCCGCCAATGCCCCGATTGACGATTTCGTCGCGGCGCGCACCGGGGCGGCCCACGACATGGACGGCGCGCTGGCTGCTGCCGGGCGGGCCGATGCTGCGATCCTGTCCCGTCTGGAGGACGATCCCTATCTGAGTGCGCCTGCACCCAAATCCCTAGACCGTGACAGCTTCGCGTGGCTCGGTGCGGCGGTCGAAGGGCTATCGGTTGAGGATGGGGCCGCAACGCTCACTGAAGCGGCCGCCCTGTGCGTGGCACGTGCGCTAGAGAGCGTCCCGGATCGCCCGGAACGGGTGCTGGTGGCGGGCGGCGGACGGCACAATGGCGCGCTGATGTCTGCTCTGCGCCGCCGCTGCGCCGCGGATATCGACGCCATCGAGGACATAGGCCTTGATGGCGATATGCTGGAAGCGCAGGCCTTCGCCTTTCTGGCAGCGCGTGTGCTCAATGGGCTGCCCACGTCCTTTCCCGGCACCACAGGCGTTGCGGCTGCCATTGGCGGCGGCGAGGTCAGTATCCCCGAATAGACACGCCCCCATGCCTGCACCCCATTGACACTGTCGCCAGTCGGGGTACGTCACGCTGGTCTATGGCACAGAAATCATCCTCTCTCAGCCCCGCCCCCCCGCGTCATGTGCTCGCCGGTGGCACGCCCGAAGGGCACGACGCCCTGATCGTGCTGCGCGAATTGGAAAAGGGCGCGCCCGTGGTCCACGTGGCCCGCGATGACAAGCGCTTGGCCGCCATGCGGGCAGCGCTGGCGTTCTTTGCGCCCAATGCTGTTGTGCTTGATTTTCCGGGCTGGGATTGCCTGCCCTATGATCGGGTGTCGCCCAACCCGGCGGTGTCTGCCACGCGGATGGCAACGCTCGCGGCCCTGTCGGCCGGTATTCCGGGCCCGTTCGTGCTGCTGACCACTCTGAACGCGGCCACGCAAAAAGTGCCTGCGCGCAGCCTTCTGACGGAGGCTTCGTTTACAGCCAAAGTGGGCGGCCGCATCGATGAAGAAGCCCTGCGCCGCTTTCTGGCACGCATGGGCTTTGTCAAGGCGCCCACAGTGCTGGAGCCGGGCGACTATGCGGTGCGCGGCGGGATCATTGATATTTTCCCACCCGGCCAAGAGGGGCCCGTGCGCCTCGATCTGTTTGGTGATGTTTTGGACGGGGCGCGCCGCTTCGATCCCGCCACCCAGCGCACCATTGAAAAGCTCGACAGGATGGAACTGGCGCCGGTTTCCGAGATCATCCTGGATGAGGCCGCGATCACGCGGTTCCGCCAGAACTACCGCATCGAATTTGGCGCGGCCGGCACCGATGATCCGCTCTACGAGGCGGTCAGCGCCGGGCGCAAACATGCGGGCATGGAGCACTGGCTGCCGTTCTTTCATGAAACCCTCGAAACCCTCTTTGATCATCTGCCTGAGGCCACGATCCTTCTTGATGATCAAGTCGGCGCTGCGCGCCTGACCCGCTGGGAGGGAATCCTCGATCAATATGACGCCCGCGCCGAGGCGCTGAAGGCGCGCTCCAGCATGGAAAGCGTCTACAAGCCCGCACCGGCGGGCCTTCTCTATCTCGATGATGCGTCTTGGGACGCGGCCGTGACGGATCGGCGCGTCATCCAGCTGAACCCATTGCCGCAGGGGAGCGGGCCTGGCGTGATCGATTGCGGCGGACGCATCGGCCGCAACTTCGCGCCCGAGCGCCAGCAGGAAAGCGTCAGCCTGTTCGGTGCTCTGGCAGCCCATATCGAGGCCAGCCGAAAAGAAGGGCATGTGGTCATTGCGTCCTACTCGGAAGGCGCGCGTGAGCGCTTGCGCGGATTGCTGGAAGATGAGGGCCTGCCCGCGCCGCGCGAGATTGCAGATTTTCGTGATGTGCCAGATGGCAAAGGCCAGATCTGTCTTGTGGTTTGGGCGCTGGAGCATGGCTTTACGGCCAGCCGTCCGGAAGGTTTGCTCACGGTCATCTCCGAACAAGATGTGTTGGGTGACAGGCTGATCCGGGCCCCGCGCAAGAAGCGGCGGGCCGATAATTTTCTCACAGAGGCGCAATCGCTCAGCCCGGGTGATCTGGTGGTACATGTGGATCACGGGGTGGGGCGTTATCACGGGCTTGAGACCATTGAGGTAACCGGCGCGCCCCATGAATGCCTGCATCTCGAATATGCAGAGGGCGCCCGGCTGTATTTGCCGGTTGAGAATATCGAACTGCTGAGCCGCTTCGGCCAGGAGGAAGGTTTACTCGACAAGCTGGGCGGCGGCGCATGGCAGGCCAAAAAGGCCCGCATGAAGGAGCGCCTGCGCGAGATCGCCGACAAGCTGATCCGCGTGGCCGCAGAGCGCGCCCTGCGCAAGGCACCGATCCTCGCCCCTCCGGACGGCATGTGGGACGCGTTCTGCGCGCGCTTCCCCTATCAGGAAACCGACGATCAGCTGCGCGCCATCACCGAAACCATTGCCGATATGGAAGCCGGCACGCCGATGGACCGCTTGGTCTGCGGGGATGTGGGCTTTGGCAAGACAGAGGTGGCCATGCGCGCGGCCTTTGTGGCGGCGATGTCGGGCACACAGGTGGCCGTGATCGCGCCGACAACGCTGCTTGCGCGCCAGCACGCCAAGGCCTTTGAGGAGCGGTTCCGGGGCTTTCCCGTTGAGGTGCGTCAGCTGTCCCGCTTTGTGTCCGCGAAGGCAGCCAACGACACCCGCAAAGGGCTGGCAGATGGCACGGTGGATATCGTGGTGGGCACCCATGCGGTGCTGGCCAAGCAGGTGCGGTTTCAGAATCTCGGGCTGCTGGTCATCGACGAAGAGCAGCGTTTTGGCGTGAACCACAAAGAGCGTCTCAAGCAGATGCGTTCGGATATCCACGTGCTCACCCTGACGGCCACGCCGATCCCGCGCACCTTGCAACTCAGCCTGACGGGGGTGCGGGATCTCTCGATCATTGGCACCCCGCCGATCGATCGTCTCGCCATTCGGACCTATGTTTCAGAATTCGATGCAGTCACCCTGCGCGAGGCGCTTTTGCGGGAGCATTACCGCGGGGGGCAGAGCTTCTTTGTGGCGCCCCGCATCCGTGATCTGCCCGAGATCGAGGCCTTCCTCGAAGAGCAGATGCCAGAGCTGTCTTACGTGGTGGCCCATGGCCAGATGGCTGCGGGCGAGCTGGATGACCGCATGAACGCCTTCTACGACGGCAAGTACGATGTGCTGCTGGCCACAACGATCGTTGAATCCGGCCTCGATATCCCGGCGGCAAATACAATGGTTGTGCACCGGGCAGACATGTTTGGGCTGGCCCAGTTGTACCAGATCCGGGGGCGGGTCGGCCGCTCGAAGACGCGCGCCTATGCCTATCTCACCACAAAGCCCCGCATGAAGCTGACACCGGCGGCTGAAAAGCGCCTGCGCGTGCTGGGCTCGCTCGACAGTCTGGGCGCGGGTTTCACGCTGGCCAGCCAGGATCTCGACATCCGGGGCGCGGGCAACCTCGTGGGCGACGAGCAATCCGGCCATGTCAAGGAAGTGGGCTATGAGCTCTACCAGTCGATGCTGGAGGAGGCGATTGCCAAGATCAAGGCGGGTGAGCTTGAGGGCCTTTCCGATGCAGACGATCAGTGGGCACCGCAGATTGGCCTCGGTGTGCCCGTGCTGATCCCAGAGCCCTACGTGCCAGACCTTGATGTGCGGCTGGGGCTGTATCGGCGCTTGTCTGGCCTGTCGAGCAAGGTGGAGTTGGAAGGATTTGCAGCCGAGTTGATTGATCGGTTTGGACCCTTGCCGAAAGAAGTGAACATGCTGCTTCTGGTGGTGCGCATCAAGGCGATGTGCAAACGCGCGGGCATCGCCAAACTGGATGCCGGCCCCAAGGGCGCAACCGTGCAGTTCCACAATGACAAGTTCGCCTCGCCAGAAGGGTTGGTGAAGTTCATCGGGGATCAAAAGGGCTTGGCAAAGGTGCGCGACAACAAGATCGTTATTCGTCGCGACTGGAAGAAAACCAAGGACAAGATCCAAGGCGCCTTTGCGATTGCGCGCGACCTTGCCGAGGCCCGCAAGGTCTGAAACCTGCCGGCTGCTGTGGCGGGGCTGTGTCTTTGTTAATCTTCGGGCGGCGGCGGCATGAAGCGCATGATGCCAAGCGCAGCGAGGGCCGCAATCAAAACGGCGCCCGCCACAGGGGCGGGATGGCCATCAAACGCCTGTGCGATCGGAATGGAACCAAGGGCTGCCAAAGTGGTGGCGATTGCGCCGACAATGGAGGCTGTCATGCCCGCCCTGTGGCCCATCGGCTCCAGCGCAATGGCATTCAGATTGCCCAGCGTAAGGCCCGCCTGAAAAAAGATCCCCAGCGTCCAGAGGACAAAGATCCCAAAGCTGACATTTGAGGCCGTGCCATCCAGAGACCAGTAGAACAGCGCCCCTCCTGACAGACACAACTGGATCATCAACATCGCGCGCACCATGCCGCGCATGCCAACCTTCTGGACAAGCGATGCGTTGATGATCGATGCCGACGCCGCCAAGAGCGCAATCAGGGCAAACCACGCGGGGAATTCGTCGCCGCGACCATAGGTTTGCTCCATGGCGGGCTGTGTGATCTGGAGCGTCGTGATCAGCATCGCAAAGCACAGGGATTGCGCAAGGATCGACACCTGAACGATCCGATTTCCCAGCGCTTCGCCAAAGCCTTCACGCAAGTCATCGAAACGGAACGGACGGCGCTTTTCGGGGGGTAAGGTCTCGGGCTGGCGCAGCGCCAGCCACAGAATGCACAGCCCCATGAACAGCACGAAGGCCAGAAAGATCGCGCGCCAGTCGAAAAACCAGATGATGACTTGCCCAGCCGCTGGGGCGATCGCGGGCACGAGGGAAAACACCATGAAAACGAAAGACGTGATCTTTGCCATGTCGCGCCCCTTGTAGAGATCGCGAATGATGGCAAGGCAGGCAACACGCGGTGCGGCCACCCCAAGCCCCTGCACAACGCGCGCGGCCAGCACCAGTTCCAGCGTGGGCGCCCACCATGCTGCAACGGCGGCAAGGCAGTAGAGGCCCGCGCCGAACAAGATCACGCGTTTGCGCCCAAAACTGTCTGCCAGCGGGCCTGTCACCAGCGTGCCCAACCCCATGCCAAAGACAAAGGCGACGATGATCAGCATCGCGCGGTTGGGCGTCTGTGGTGTCAGTTCCTGCGCGATCTCCGGCAGGGCGGGCAACATCGCATCGATGGAAAACGCCAGCGTAGCGAACATCATAGCGATCAACGCAATGAACTCTGGGGTCGAAAGGCGTCGGGTAGGGGGGTAGGTCATTTCAGCGCTCTAACACCATTGCTGGGCGGGTAACATAAAGAAGTCTTGCCATTCATGACAAAAAGAGTCAGGAAGCCGCAAGCCACGCAGCAAGACGCCACGCGGAACTTTTGGCAGGGGTCTGTGTCATGCGCTTTCTCGGGTTTTTTACTGTGGCCGCATTTTTAGTATTGGGTTTGGCCACGGGCCATGCCGCAGCCCAAGGCGTGATCTTGCCGGCGCTTGGAGCCGAACCCTCTGCGCATGTGCCACCCCGCGCGAGCGCGGCATCGCAGGGCACCGCGCGGGGCGTTCAAGTAACTTTGGCCATGCTGGAACGTTCCGGGTTGGCGATGGTGCCCTTTGCTTGTCCGGAGGCCTATGCCGATCCATCGATCACCTGCCGCCGCATTCTGAGCGTGGATCAACAACATATTCTTTTGTTTCAATCCTCTAATAGCGGACAGCTGATCGATGTGATCGCATCCCCACGCACAGACGCTCGCGCTTTTTTCTGATCACAGCTGTTCGCTGATCTCTTCGATCAGGCGCGTCCAAAGTTCCGGTTGCTGGGCCCCGGGCACCACGTGCTGATCGGCAATGATGAAGGTGGGCACACCGGTCACCCCGCGTGCGCGTGCATGCGCATCGCGGGCCTGAATATCTTCGAGGTCAGCATCGGACTCCAGAAGACGGTGCACCGTGGCGGCATCCATCCCCGCGCTGTCGGCAATGTCGGCCAGCGTGTCACGGTCGCCGATGTCACGGCCCTGCTCGAAATATGCGGCAAACAGAGCATCGACCACGTCAAGCTGGCGCCGCTCGATCCCGGCCCAGTGGATCAGTCGATGGGCATCCAGCGTGTTGGGCGTGCGCGCAATTGTTGAAAAATCAATCGTCAGCCCCGCTGCCTGTGCCGCATCGGCAATCCGGCCATAGACCTCGGCTGCGGCGTCTTTGCCACCGAATTTGTTTTCCAGATAGGACGCGCGGTCCATGCCCGTGCGGGGCATGTCGGGGTTGAGCTGGAACGGGTGCCACTCGATTGTGAAAGGGTGCTGCTCGACTTGCGACAGGGCCTGATCCAGCAAGCTTTTGCCGATATAGCACCACGGGCAGATTGGGTCTGAAAGAATGTCTAGCTTGATCATGGGGCCGTCCTATCAGCTTGTCGTCGGTTTGGCAGGTGTCACGGACGCGCAGCAGGTCTGCGTCTGAGCGCCTTGCGGTTGATCTTGCCGTTGCCGGCCAAGGGCAAGGCGTCTTCTCGAATCAGCATGCGGGGCCGTTTGTACGGCGCTAGCCGGGTGGCCAGATGGGCCTCGAGCGCCGCCTCGTCGATCTGATCGCCCACGTAGTGCAGCGCCAGCACCGTCACATCGCGGCGCACCTCGCGCTCCACAGCGGCTGCGGCGCGCAGGCCCGCAAAGGACAGGGCCTGTCCCTCCACCTCGAGGGGTGAGACACGAAATCCGCCAGCGTTGATCATGTCATCTGAGCGGCCGAGATAGGTGATATGATCTTGCTCCGACAGGGAGACCGTGTCGCCTGTCTGGAACCAATCGCCCGCATAGCGACTGTTTGTTTCTGCCTCGGCGTCGAGATAGCCCAGCATCAATCCGGGATCGCTGCGGTGGATCGACAGTACCCCCGGTGCTCCGCGTGGCACGGGCGATCCATCCGAATCCAGAACCGCAATTGTCCGGCCCAATTGCGGGCGGCCAGAGGTGCCTGCAGGCGCCGGTGCGCCGGGGGCGCCGGACACGAATGTGGAGCATTCAGACATGCCAAGGGCCTCATGCAGGTCGGTGCCGGTTGCCTGCTGCCACTGGTTGCGCAGGGCAGGGGGCAGGGCTTCGCCCGCGCTCAGCCCATGGCGCAGTTTGGGCATGGGGGGCAGCTTGGCGCGCAGCATCTGGCGATAAACGCCGGGGGCGGCGGCAAAGATCGTGGCTTGGTGCCGCTCTGCGAGCAGGGGCAGCTGTGTGCTTGACAGGCCGGGTGCCGGGATCAGGGCGGTTGCCCCCATCGTCCAGGGGTCCATCAGGCCTGTTCCCAGCGTGTAGGTCCAGTTGAAGGCGCCGGCATGCATCAGCCTGTCCTGTGCGGTGAGCCCATACCAGCCGTCCCACATCATGCGCCGGGCCCAGATGGCCCGGTGCGCATGTACCACGCCGCGGGGCTGGCCGGATGTGCCGGAGGTAAAGATGATATAGGCAGGCCGCTCGGGATCCCCCAACACGGGCGCCACTGGTGGATGATCGGCGAGGCCCATCACATCCGCTTCTTCCAGCACCCGCGCATCAGAGCCTTGGGGCAAGGCGATCCCATCCCCGGCCAGGATCAGGCTTGGGCGCAGCTGCGCAGAAATCGCTGTGATCTCTTCCTCTGTCAGCCCGGAGGAGGTTGGCACGGGGATCAGGCCGGCCCAGATCGCCCCGAGGTAGGCGAAGGGAAAAGCGGCGGTGTTGCCCAGCCGCAGCAGCACTCTGTCGCCGGGGCTGCATCCCTGCGCCAACAGACCCCCGGCAATGCCGGCCACGGCTTGGGCCACCGCGCCATATCGCCATCGGTTGGCGCGCGATGCAGAAACGATCGCCAGAGCCGTCTTGTCGGGCACATGGTCGGCTTGCGCCAGCACATAGGCTGCAAGGTTGAACGCGTCTGGTGGCGGGGGCGCGGCGGGGCTTTCGAAGACAGAGAGCATGGCGCGGTTTTACAGACCGCACCGAATGACGCAATGGCGCTGCTTGTCAGGCGGCGTTTTCGGGCCTAAATCCCGTTACCCATGACCGAGCCGCAAGATGACACCCCCGCTTTGGCAGAGACAGACCCGCGCAAACTGATCCGCATTGCGCGCGCGGGCGAGGATGCCCGCAGCCTGACCCATATCAATCTGGGTGACCGTGTGCGCGCCTTGCGCAAAGCGCAAGGCTGGACATTGGAACAGGCCGCCCGACAGGCGGGATTGGCGCGCTCCACCCTGTCGAAGATCGAGAATGGCCAGATGTCGCCCACCTATGACGGGCTCAAGAAATTGGCCACGGGTCTGCGCATTCCTATCCCGCAGCTATTCACGCCGCCTGAAAAGGCCGAAGTGACTGGCCGTATGGCAGTGACGAAGGCAGGGGACGGGGAATCCCATGTGACGGCCACCTACGAGCATGATCTGCTGGCAGGCGCGCTATCCCGCAAGAAGATGTTGCCCTATCGAGCTCGGGTCCGTGCCCGCTCGATGGACGAGTTCGATGGCTGGGTCCGTCATGATGGTGAGGAATTCCTCTACGTTCTGACCGGCATCATACAGCTCTACACGGAGTTTTACGCACCGGTGGAGCTGCGCCGGGGCGACAGCGCCTATTATGACGCGGCCATGGGACACAATGTGATCTCGGTCTCGCCGGAGGATGCAACCATTCTTTGGGTAACGTCCCTGAGTTGATCCGGCCGGGCTGCTTCGGAAAGGTTGGCGCGTAAACAGCGTCGCCGAAGGGCCCGGGTGCCGCGCGCCCGCTCAAAAAGCAATTCTGTGCTGCGCGCGTCTGGTGCGCGCGCTGAGTTCGGGCTATCCCTGCGTCAAATCAAGGAGGGCCCCCAAACATGCCAAAATTCGCCAAGTATCCCAGCCTCGACGGCCAAACTGTTTTCGTATCCGGTGGCGGGTCGGGCATCGGAGCCGATATCGTGACTGCCTTTGCCGAGCAGGGCGCGCGGGTTGGGTTCGTTGATATCGATGCCGCGGCTGGTGAAAGAGTTTTGGACAAGATTGCTGACCTTGGCGGTCAAGCGCATTTCGAACAGTTGGACCTGCGCGACGTAGGCGCAATCAAGGAAGGCTTTGCGCGGATGATTGCGGCGCTTGGCGCTCCGGTGGCGCTGGTCAACAACGCTGCGCGCGACGATCGCCATGATTGGCGCGAGGTCGATGAAGCCTATTATGATGAGCGGATTGCCACCAATCTGCGCCACATGTTCTTTTCCACACAGGCGTGTGCCCCGGCCATGATCGAAGCGGGCAAGGGCGGTGCGATTGTGAACATGGGATCGAACAGCTGGTGGCAAGGCATGGGTGGCATGCCGGTCTACACCACATCGAAATCGGGTGTGCATGGCATGACCCGAAGCTTTGCCCGGGATTTGGGGCCCCACGGCATTCGGGTAAACACGGTCGTTCCGGGCTGGATCATGACCGAACGCCAGAAAGAACTGTGGGTCAACGAAGAAGATCTCAAGAAGCAGCTGGAGCGTCAATGTATCCCCGAGCCGATTGACCCGGTCTATGTGGCGCGCATGGTGCTTTGGCTGTGCTCTGATGACAGTGCCATGTGCTCGGCAAACAATTTCTTCGTCGAAGGCGGTGCTGTCTGATTTCAGGGCTGGTCGTCGCGCGGCAGACCGGGCGCAGCCTCTGTGCCCCCGATGTCGTCGGGGGCCACGGCCACAGCCTTGATGACCGCATGACAGGACATGCCCGGGTGCAAGCCGAGCGCATCGACCGAGCGCTGTGTGATCCGTGCCAACAGCCGGCCCGCCGGTGTTTGCAGTGACACGATTGCGCCGGGCCCACCGCCCGGGCGCAACGCATCAACTGTTCCGGGCAAGACATTGAGGGCCGATAGGCCTGCGGGCGCCTGCGCTGCAATGATGACATCGGTCGCGGCGATCCGGATCCGCACATGGCTGCCGGGCGCCTTATCCAGATGGGGCAGCAGCAGGGGCAAGCCGCTGGCTGAAAGCTCGGTCAGCCCGTCGGGATGGTGACGGGCAACCTTGGCCTGCAGGATAGCGCCTGCCGCGCGTGCCCCCAGGGGGGTGACGGCAGGATCAGCCAGCACATCAGAGGCACGGCCCTGGCGCAGCACCCTGCCATCTTCGAGCGCCACAACCCGCGTTGCCAAGCGGGCCACTTCGGAGGCGGAATGGCTGACATAGAGGATCGGCGTTTTCACTTCGTCGCGCAGCCGTTCGAAATAGGGCAGGATTTCAGCTTTGCGCTGTGCGTCCAACGCTGCGAGCGGTTCATCCGCGAGGATCAGACGGGGCGCAGCCAAAAGCGCCCGGCCAATCGCGACGCGCTGCTTTTCGCCCCCTGAAAGAGCCCCAGGCCGGCGCGTGAGCAAGGCGCCAAGGCCCAGCATCTCGACGATCCGATTGAACAGAGCCGGATCTGCCCGTGTGCCCGACATCCAGCGCCCATAGGTCAGGTTGCTGCGCACGCTGAGATGCGGGAAAAGCCGCCCCTCCTGAAAGATGTAGCCCACGTGGCGTTTGTGCGGGGGCAGGTACTGGCCGGTTGCACTGTCATAGAGCACTTGCGTCCCGATCCGGATTGTCCCCGCATTGGGGCGCATCAAGCCGGCAACGGCATTCACGATGGTTGTTTTGCCGGAGCCCGAGCGCCCGAAAAGCACGGTGATGCCTTGCGGGGCGCGAAAGGCCGCGTTGAGCGCGAAGGAGCCCAACTGGTGTTGGAGGTCAACCTCCAGCATGTCACGTTCTGCGCTGCTGCTCATCACATGGCGCCCCGGCTGTTGGTGCCAAGGCGCTGGTTCATGCGTCGGGCAAGGATTTCAGAGGCCAGCAAGGCCCCCATGGCAATCACAATGGACACGATCACCAGCTGAAATGCGGCCCCTTCGCCCCCGGGCACTTGCAAGAAGGCATAGATGGCGGAAGGGATCGTGCGCGTTTCGCCGGGGATGTTCGAGACAAAGGTGATGGTGGCGCCGAACTCTCCGATCGCCTTTGCAAAGGCCAGGATCGTGCCGGTCAGGATGCCGGGCAGGATCAGGGGCAAGGTAACGGTGATGAACACCCAAAGCGGCGAGGCGCCCAGCGTCGCACTGGCCTCTTCGAGGCGCGGATCGACGCCTTCAAGCGCGAGGCGGATCGCCCGCACCATCAGAGGAAACGCCATGATGGCGGCGGCAAGGGCTGCGCCTGTCCAACGGAAGGCAAAGCTGATCCCCAGCGGGGCCAAAGCCTGCCCCAAGGGCCCTTGGGGCCCGAAAGCCAACAGCAGCAGATAGCCGGTAACAACGGGCGGCAGGATCAGGGGCAGATGGACCAGCCCGTTTAGCAGCTGCTTTCCGGGAAACTCCCACCGCGCAAGGGCATAGGCGCACAAAACGCCAAGGGGCAGGCTCCAGAGCACCGCAAAGAAGGCCACGCGGATCGACAGCAGCACAGCGGCCCATTCATCGGGCCCAAGCAGGCCGTCACCGCTCATGAGGCGGGGCTTTCGAGGGAAGGCAGAAACCCATATGCGCGAAAGATGGCCTGAGCTTCAGGCGTTGTCAGGAACGCGACAAAATCTGCCGCTGCAGGGTGGGGCGTTCCGGTGAGGGCCTCCACCACCGCGGCGGGATAGACGATCGAGGGATGGCTGTCGGGCGGGATTTCCGCGAGGACAGAGACCCGCGGCTCGGCCTGCGCGTCTGTTCTGTAGACAATGCCAATGGGTGCGGCGCCGACAGCCACATAGGCGAGCGCTGCGCGCACATTGTCGGCCTGCGCGGTACGGTCTGCCACTGCGTCCCACAGATCAAGGTTTTGCAGGGCGGTTCTGGCATAAATCCCTGCCGGCACCGCCTCCACAAGGGCCAGCGACAGGCGCCCCGCCCCAAGGGCCGTCTGCAGGGCTGCGCCAGACAGGGTTGGCAGGGGGGGCTGTGGCCCATGACCGATGACCACCAGCCCATTGCCTGCAATATTGCGCCGCGTATCGGGAAGGATGCGGCCGCGTGCTTCGAGATCGTCCATCCAGAGCGCATTGGCCGAGATGAACACGTCTGCCGGGGCACCCACACCGATCTGACGGGCTAGGGAAGAACTGCCGGCAAAAGACAGGGTCACATCCGGTTGCCCCTGTGCGGTAAATGCCTGCGCCACCTCCGTCAGAGCCTCTGACAGGCTTGCCGGGGCAAAGACGCTGAGCGGTTGCGTGGTCTGTGCTGCAGTGCTTGCCAGTACAACGACGCCGGAAGCAGCCAAGCAGGGCAGGGCAACCAGCGCAGCCAATAGGCTGCGGCGTGTCAGTTTCGCCGGGGCGAGCAGGGCGTCTGCGAAGCGCGGCATGATCTCTCGAACGGTTTCAGACCTTTGCGCTTATCATAGCGGGATAGCCCCGGAGGCAAGTGCAAAAGATATTCGCCGTCAGCTTGGGGCGGCTTCCGGGGCGCTTAGCCGGCCCGCGGCCAAGGCGCTGAGCCCGATCATCACGGCGGCACAGGCCAGGCAGGCCTCGAGCCCGCCGAACTGGTACATTGCCCCCGACAGAACCGTTCCCAGCAGCCGGCCAGCGGCATTGGCCATGTAGTAAAAGCCCACATCCATCGTCACGCGATCGGCCTTCGTGAACGCCAGAATCAAATAGGAGTGCAGGGCGGAATTCACTGCAAAAAGCGCCCCAAAAACCAACAGACCTGCGATCAGCAGTGTCGTCAGGGCAGGGGACGGGCCCTCGGAGAGGCCAACCGCCAGCATTAGGCCCGCAGGCACCACGGCCAAGGCAAAAGCCCAACCGCGCGCGGCGCCCACAAGCCCGGCCAGCGGCCTGTGCTTTGCCCTCAGCAGACGCGGTGATTGGCTCTGCACAAACCCGTAAAAAATGATCCAGAGGGCCATGAAACTGCCGACGAGGAAAAAGGATTGGCGCGCGCCTTCGGGTGTGCCGTCTGAAAACACCATGTGAAAATAGATCGGGATGCCAACCACGAACCAGACGTCCCGGGCCCCAAACAGGGCCACCCGTGCAGCAGACAACCAGTTGATGTTTCTATCCTTGGAAAACACTGCGGAGAAAGGCACGCCCTTGCGCCCTCCGGGCAGCCCAGCAGGCATCAGGATCACCACCAGCACGAGGATCACGCTCAGGGCGGCGACCATGCTCCAAATGGCTGTCAGAAACCCAAACATGGCCAGCAGAGCGGCCCCCAGCAAAAAGCCCAAGCCCTTGATCGCGTTCTTGGAGCCCGTGAGGATCGCCACCCAGCGAAACAGGCCATCCCCCTCGGTTGGCGCCAGCAGTTTGACCGCGGATTTCGACGACATTTTCGCCAGATCTTTCGCAACTCCGGAGAGGCCTTGCACACACATCACAAAAGCCACCGAGGCGGCAATGCTCCAGCCCGGGTTGAGTTGCGTCAATGCAATCAGGGCCACGATCTGGAGGGCAAGCCCTGCGTACAGGGTGGAGGTCAACCCGAAGCGGGCCGCGATCCAGCCCGCAGACAGGTTGGTGACCATCCCGGCGATTTCATAGAGCACGAACAGGTAGGCCAGTTGAATCGGGCTGAAGCCCAGCGTGTGAAAGTGCAGCAGCACCAGCATCCGCAAAGCGCCATCGGTCAGCATAAAGGCCCAATAGGCGGCGGTGACCGTCAGATAGGCCGCAAGGCCAGAGGCCGAACCGGATGAGCGGCTGTCTTGCGTCACAAAGAAGCTCCGACCATCTGCGCCACATCGACCAGCCTGTGGGCATAGCCCATTTCATTGTCGTACCAGGCGTAGATCTTCACCTGCGTGCCGTTCACGACCATGGTCGAGGGGGCGTCGATGATGCAGGAGCGGGGGTCATTGGTGTAATCGGCGCTCACCAGAGGGCGTTCCTCATAGCCGAGGATGCCCGCCAACGCGCCTTCAGATGCCTCTTTGAACAGGGCGTTGATCTCTGTTGCGGTGGTCTCACGCTCGACTTCAAATACACAGTCGGTGATCGAGGCGTTGAGCAGCGGCACACGCACGGCATGGCCATTCAGCCGGCCCGTCAGTTCCGGGTAGATCAGCGTGATGGCCGTGGCCGAGCCTGTGGTTGTCGGGATCAGCGAGTTGAGCGCAGAGCGCGCCCGGCGCAGATCCTTGGCGGGCCGGTCAACGATTGTTTGCGTGTTGGTCACGTCGTGGATCGTGGTGATAGAGCCGTGACGAATGCCAATGTTTTCGTGGATCACCTTGACCACGGGCGCAAGGCAGTTCGTCGTGCAACTGGCTGCGGTCACGATGTGATGCTGGTCGGGCGCGTAGGTCGCTTCATTGACGCCGTATACGATATTGGCAACGGGCCCAGATTTAACGGGCGCGGACACAACCACTTTCTTGACGCCCGCTTCGAAATAAGGGGCAAGGGCCGTGTCCGACTTAAAGACGCCGGTGCAATCGATCACAACATCGACCCCATCGAGGGGCAGCTCTTTCAGCGAAGATGTTCCGATAAAGGGCAGCCGTGTGCCATCGATCGAAAGACTGTCTGCATCATGGGCGAAGCGGGCCGGCCAACGGCCATGGACCGTATCAAACTCCAGCAGATGCGCATGCATCTCCGGAGCGCCAACAGCATCATTCACCCATGCGATCTTCGCGCCGCTTTCGAGCAGCGGGCGCAGGGCTAGTTTTCCAATTCGGCCAAGGCCGTTCAAAGCATATGTGGTCATGCGCCCGCGTATCTCTCAGCTTTGTTTCAGTTCTGTGACGGTTTGCGCGTTTGAGGAGAGAAAATGCCAGTTAGTTCTGTGTTTTGCCAGTCGATCACTAGGATACTATCCCGTAGAGGTTCAGCCTGCCGATGAATGTATCGAAATCTGCTAAGTGCGCTTTGGCGAAACGCAGGAGGGCGTGCAGAGTAGCTATGTAAACAAGGCTTTCTTTTGCTCTTTCTCAAACAAATCTTCA
>JAKVBK010000080.1 GCA_022447275.1 Oceanicola sp.
GAGAGGCCGCTATAACCGCATCGTGGGCATCAGAGGCTTTGGGCGCTTGGCGCACCGGAGGGCCAAAGCCCGTAAGCAAGGCCGTAAAACCATGCGCATCCGGCATGCCGTTTAAGGCTACCATGGCTGGGCCAGAGAAATCATTACCAGCCGTCCACCAGTAGCTGCGGCAGCCAATGGTCAGTTGATGGTCATGGCTGCGCACATCCTCGATCAGTTGCTCCAAGCCCGCTTCACCATAGGCAAAGAAGGCCGCACGCCGGTCTTCAGCTTGCGTATAGCGCGCACCTTTCGGCAAAGGCAGCCGTTCCAAAAGCCCGTCTACATCCCCCTCAAACCGGGGGTGCCGCGCCTCGATCGCGGCCCGGTCCATTGCCGCATACCAGTCCGCATTCCCCGATCCCGCGAGCGGGGGCGCGGGCAGGGTTTCTGCCGGCCCGGTCAGAACAAATGTCAGGGGGAAGCGACGGCCCACGCGATCCACAGACGGTGCCAGAACCCCCGTCATAGGGGCCCCGAGTAATCCACCGCCGATCCAGAACCGCCACACTGAGGCACGCTCATAGACCTGTGACCATGTCTGCCCCAATTGCTGGCGCGCACCGCCCATCGCGGCCTCAAGCCATTTCTCCCACGGTGTGAGCACTTCCGGCGGCACGCCGCGGGTCAGAAAGTCACCTCTGGCCGGGAGCTTGCCAAAAAATCCGATGCGGGGCATTTGGCTACAACCCCTTCGGACATTTGAATTCACTGAGCGCAGGCAGGAAGAAAGGATTTTCTTCCCCCGCCACATCAATCCGATAGGAGATGTCACGCCCGCCCAGAGTATAGCGTACCTGCAGGGACGCTCCGGCCATCTTTGGCTGGCCACGCTGCAGGAACCGCAAGAAGGACCAACCACCGCTCAGCGACAACTCGCTCTCGCGGTTGCGCATGGAGGGCGTGAACTGCAACAGCACATTGCCCGCCCCGCCTGAGCCGGGCCAATTCAGATTGGCCGGTTGCTTGCCGCGGCGGCGGGTGGTCATGACCTGCCCGTTCAGGTTCAAAACAGCCGTTTTGATCTGTCGGTGCATCGACGTGGGCGTCACGGTCATCGACACTTGTGGCATGCCCCCGCCAAAGGCAAAGAAGGCATCGCGGATTTCAGCCGCCCGCTGGAAATTGCGCAGGGTTTCCTGGCTGAGATCACCCTCGCGGGGGGCATCCTCCTGCCAACGCCAGGTTTGCCCGCTGACATCCACAAACTGGCTGAGGTTTTCCAGGAAGAACCTGTCAATCAGCCCCTGCGGCGCAAACAGGCGCGAGAACTCGGTGATGGGCATGTCCCGCGAGGCGTTTCTGGAAAACGGGAAATTGCCCGGAACAACCGCTTCGCAGACCGAGGTGACCTGGGTGTTCAGCGCGTCCGCCAGCACTTGATACTCCACCTCGTCCCCATCGCGTTTGATATCGCGCGCCATGGCCAGGATCATCGGCTCATAGGGATCGGGCAAGGAGGCGGCCTGCCCCGAAAGGGTGCCGGTCAGGATATTGAGCTGGGATTTTACCTCTTCGGGGAAGTCCACCGCGATCACCAGCTTTTCACGCAGTTCCCGGAAGAGGGCCACAAGCGCATCCAGCGGACGGCTGCCCACATCACCCCCGGCCAATTGCTGCCAATCGGCATAGTAGTTTTCAATCTGCGCCCCGGGCAAACGCTGCGCGCCGCCCGAGCCGTTCAGACGGCCCTGGTTCTTGGCGTTGCCAAAGATACTGTCAGCAATGATCCGACCGTTCCCGGACAGGCTGTTGATATAGCGCCCAACCAGACGCAACCCGGCCTCCTGCCCCGCCGCCTCGGCCAAGGCGGCGCCACCGCGCGGGTTTTCGTACTCATTGGTCAGGGTCGTCTCGAGCGCGATCTGTTCGGCGAGCAGCACGAAGGGCGAGGAGCGCGGCGCGCCGGCGCCCGCCAGCGTCTGATAGGCGGGCTTGTCGGCCACCATCGGACGGGACTTGAGATTGCCCAGCATGCCATCCCAAGCAGCAATCCAGTCTTCGGTGTAGCGGGCCAGAAGCTGGGGGCCGACACCGGCAAGTTGATCCTCGATCTTTGCGGCATCCGCATAGGTGCCCAGCACCCAGCTTTCCGCCGACAGCTTGTCACCGATCTCGAACAGTTGGGGCAGGAAATACTGGTGAAACCCGAAATAGGTATAGAGCGGCGAAATCCGGATATCTTCCAGCGGTGTGCCGTCATGGGTCTCAAAGACCAGTTCCGCATCCCGCCCCGCCCGCAGCGCAAGATCAAACGGCTCGATGCCGGCAGTCTCAGCATTGGCGAGGATCAGCGAATAGGCCTGATCAGCCACTTCCATCCGCGCAAGCAGCCGCTCTGCCTGCTCGATCAGGCCCCCGTTCAGCTCAAAACTGCTGGTGCGGACATCGTCATCAAGCTCCAGCATGGCAGCAAGATGCTCATCAAGGGCCTGGCGGGTGCCTGCAAAGGCGGGCCCGGGATACTGAACCTGGCGCCAGTCCCGGTCAAACCAATCCCGCACGAACTCATCGTCCGAACTGGGTGCCAGATCCCCCAGCAGCTTGTAGACCTTCAGCGCATCATAGACGGGCATGATCTCGCCCTTGCGAATCCGGGACTCCAACTCTGCCTCAACGCGCAAGATCAAGCGCGAACGGAACATCCTTTCAAGCGCCTGACGATAGGTGGTGATCGCGGCAAAGGACATGCGATCCCGCTGGCTGAGACCAAAGCGCTCGGTCAACTCCCCGCTGACATCACTTTCCCCGTAGCCCAAGGGGGTATTGCGGATCAGATCGAGATAGCCGACCACCTCCTGCAGATCAAAACTGCCCAACTCGGTGCGCTGCAATTCGTCCTGAGCGGCCAGTTCATAGTCCGAGATCGCGGCCTCTGCAGTGCGGATCAATTCACGGTTCTGATAGAAAGACAGGCTCCAAAGGCCAATCATCGCAACTGTTCCCAGAGCAATGGCGCTGATCGCGGTGTAGCGGAGGATTTTCTGTCGGCGCACGGCCCGTTTGTCCGTGGACACCCAGCCCGCTTCGGCAAAGATCACCTTGCGCAGCAGATCGTGCAGGAAATAGCTGCGCCCTGCCCCCGAACGCCCTACGGAGGCATCGACATTGCCAAAATTGCGCTGCATCGCCCCCAGCACACTGTCAATCGGGGTGCCTTCCTGAGTGCCCGAAGAGAAATAAAAGCCGCGCAGATTGGCGCTGACCTTGTAGCGGGAATGGGCAAACACGCCCTGCATAAAGCCTTGCAGCTTGTCCTTGAGCATGGCGACCTGACCGGGAAAGCCGAAGATCGCAATGCGGTTCACACCGTCCGGCTCTTCTGACAACCGGTCAGTCACCTCTTCGCTCAAGCGGCTTACCAGCGCATCATATTCGACGCCAAAGCGCTCGACGGTCTGTTCTTTCTTGCTGTCCGTCTGGAAGGTGTGTCCCCACACCTTCTGGCGGCGCGATGCAGAGAAAGAGCCAAAATACTCCATGAAGCCAGAGATCAGATCCGCCTTGGTGAAGACCACGTAGACCGGGAACTCAACCTTCAGTTCTTCCTGAATTTCCATCAGGCGCTTGCGGATCGTCTCGGCATGCAAGTCCAACTCGGCCGGCGTGCCCGCCAGCACCTCCTGCAGCGAGATCGCGACGATCACGCCGTTGATCGGCTGGTTGGTACGGTTTGTCTTGAGCAGGCGCAGGAAGGATTGCCAGCTTTGGCTATCGGCTTCGGCATCGCTGTCTTGGGTGGTGTATCGGCCGGCCGTGTCGATCAACACGGCCTCTTCGGAAAACCACCAATCGACGTAGCGCGTCCCCCCCACACCGGCGACAGCGCCCTGCCCCTTTTCCGCCAGGGGAAACTTGATGCCCGAATTCAGCAGCGCCGTTGTCTTGCCTGCTCCGGGCGGGCCGATGATCACATACCAGGGCAAATCATAGAGATACGCCTTGGAGCCCGAGGATTTCTTGAGGACCGTGAGCGCATCGGACATCTTTTCGCTGAGCACTTCGCCATCGCCGGTGACCTCGGGCTCGGCAATGGCTTCTTCAAGCGCTTTCTCTGCCTTGCGACGCTTGAGGAACCGCAGCAGATAGATCAGCCCGACGGTGAACCAAACCAGACCAATCAGCAGTAGCCGCACCCAAAGGGCCGCGAACGGACGCGCCTCGCCAAAGCCGACCAGCGGCAATGCGAACAAAACCACGGCCGCCCAGAGCAGCAGAGACAGGATGACGAGGAAACCGACAATCCACTTTTTCATGGAGCATATCCCTCTGTCAGAGCGTTTCTTCGCGTTGGATCATGATCTCGACCCGCCGGTTTTGCGCCCGCCCGTCCCGCGCGCTGTTATCCGCAATCGGTTCCAGATCGCCCTTGCCTTCCACGAAGACACGTGTGGGCACCGTCAGAGCCCCCTGCAGCCGGTCAGCCACGGATTGGGCCCGCGCAACCGAAAGCTCGTAATTGTCTTTGAAGCGGCCCCGACCGCTGAGCGGGATGTTATCCGTATGCCCAATAACCTTGATCGGGCCAGGCTCGCTGTTGAGAATCTCTGCGAGGGTGGCCGCCAAGGCCGCAAAATCCTGCTTTACATCGGCGCGCCCACTGTCGAACAGCACGCTGTTGTTCAATTCCAAAACAATGAAATCCTTGAAGGTGCTCACCTCCACGGCAGAGCCAGCCAGAGCCTCGGTTATTCGGTCAAGCTGCGTTGGTTTCGGCGGTTCTGGCGGGGGCGGCGGCGGCAACTCTGGCAATTCCACCTCGGGCACGACAGTGGGCTGCAGTTGGACTTGGCCGGCAGGATGCAGAGACACCATGCGTTCGGCGAGTTGATTGCCCTCGTCCACCAGCAACATGCGCATAATGAAGTAGGATCCGGACATAATCGCGGCAGCAAAAATAGCGATGGCCCAAACCGGCACCCCACTGAAACTGCGTTTTGCGGCCAGTTCCACACCTTGCCAGCGCGGTGAGATATCGTCATCACCGCGCGCTTTGACCCTGCGCAGCGCTTCGTAGATGCCGCGCTTAACCTGCTGCAATTCGACATCTCCACCCGGCATGGCCCGGTACTGGCCTTCAAAGCCCAACTGCAGGCAGGTCAGCATCAATTCAAGCAGATGGTACTTCTGAAGTGGATTTTGCAGCGCCTTGTTGACCTCCTGAAAGAAGCCTTTCCCCGAGGTCCGGACGTTGAAGAACCGCGCCACCATGGAATATTGCAACCAGACCGACCGATCCGTGCCCGGCAGGTTCTGGACGATGTCATCAGCCGTGCCGCACAGGCAGTATTTCGCAATCTGTGCGTCTGTCGGATCCACCCCGGCCTCGAGCACGTTGCGCTCAAAGGCCTCGATCTCATGGGTGACATGCTGCATGAGCGGCACAGCGTGCATATCCACCACCTGGCTGCGCAAGCGGCCAAGCAGGATCAAAAGACCAGAGGCCGCCGCGGTGATCGGGTTGGCCTCGGCAGAGTGGCCCGTCACATTCGCAGACAGTGCCGCATCAAGGCTGATCTTGCGATTGGGCGTTGGCATCGGCGCCTGCTGCTCGCGCTGCATTTCGGGGAAAAAGCCCTGATCGCTGGGCGTGGCCCCTGCCCAGGCCCCGGTCTGACCGACCTCATCCCCGCCGAAACCGCCGCCGCTGCCAAAACCCTGATCGGCGCCAGCGAAACCACCTTGCGGCCCGAAGCCTTGGTCGGAGCCGCCAAAGCCGCCGCCTGTTCCCCCAGCCGGGCCAAACGGATTATCTCCCTCCGGGCCCGGGCCACCAAAACCACCACCGCCCTGATTGCCACCCCCAAAAGGATCGCCGTCCGGGGGCATGCCCCCGATGACTGTTTTCTCCCCCCCTCCGCCTGCACCGGGCATGGGCCGGATTTGAGTCTTGCCGCTATCCTTTTTGTCGGACATCAACTGTTCTCCTGTACGGCCCACAGCTCCAGCTTCAGATCCGGCCAGCTACCTGCGAAATGCATCCCAATCGCAGGGGCCGAAGAAAATTCCCGCCACATGCGATTGTTGCGATCAATGTGGAAGTAGACATGGTTCGTGACAGCACGGATCTGGCGCGGAGGGGTGGGCATGTGCCGCAACTCCAATCCGGGCAGGTTGTTGTTCACGATCGCATTCATCTGGTTGGACGGCCCAACCTTGCACAGCTGTGGAAACTGCTGCTGGATCTGCGTCAGGGGACGTTCGGCAGCCACCTCGACGATGAAATTGGCGTCGCGGAACAGGTTGCGATCCGTGACTTGCGCCAGATAGCTGCCCGCACGCAGTTCTTTGAGATCAAGCCGCAAGGCACGGCTGACATCGCGCGACAGCAAGCGCTGAATGTCCCGCACCACGGGCTCGAAAACTTCCGCAAGATCGTCCTGATCATAGGGCTTGTATTCGGGCGCAAGGCGGTTGGTATCAAACGTCCAAAGCTCGCCGGAAAAGCGCAGCAGCAGCTGGTACAATTCCTCGGGATGCACAAACTGGCTGTTCTTGAAGTGGCGCAGCTGGTTGATCTCGCGGTTGAGAACCAGAAGCATGAAATAGTCTGTAGCCTGCAGCCCCCCGCCCGAGGAGGGGTCTGACGCATAGCGCGCCAAACTTTCAAGCTTTGTTTCTGTCCAGCCAACGATCCTGTCTATCCAGCCGGCAACCACAGGATGGGTCTGAACGGACAAAACAGGCGGCGCGAATTTCTCATCGAAGATCACGGTTTTGTCGCGCATCTCAACGATCCGGGCGACCTTGAGCGAGTGATAGCCCGGCTTTGCCGTCTTGCGAATGTCAAACTCGATGCGCGGGTGGGCCACCTCGATGGCCTGCTCCAGGCGCATCGCGGCAGAACTGTCGGCCACCGTCTCTGCGTCGAGGCGGAAGCGGGCGGAACGGCTGCCCTCGTCATCCGTGCCAATCTCACGCCCGTTCATCTGCGCCATGGGCATTGTCAGCCAGACAATCTGCCCCTCAGAGCCTTCGGGCACATCTATCGCAGCTGGCAGGGCCGAGATGCCCGGCATGTCAAAGGGCGTGCCATCGGGAAAGATGCCCGCAGCCGAGCGCAGCCCAAACTTTGTCTGCTGGGCAATGTCCCGATCAATCTCCAGCTGGCTGAACCCCCAAGGATACGGGGATGCAAGCCGAGTACGGGCTTCAATCAGTTTCTCAAAATAGCGGTCGTTTTGCTGAAAGTGATGGGGCTGAATGAACAGCCCTTCCTTCCATGCGACTTTCGAATACCAAGACATGTGTCGTTCATCGGCCTCAACTACGTGTGGCCACCATACTGTCAGGTGAATGCCGTTACGCAAAGCGCAGATTTCATGACCATAAAGTAGATACGGGCGCCCGCATGCT
>JAKVBK010000081.1 GCA_022447275.1 Oceanicola sp.
CAATCAGATTTTTTTGGATATCGGTCATGGACATGTTGCCTCGAACTGAAGTCAAAATTCCCCCTGATATGGACCCTCTATGTTACGCCAAGCAAACGGATTCATTGGACAAAGCGCCATCAAGCCTGGTTTCCAACGGTTTCGCTCAGGAAAAGCGGCGGGACGGTGCCTTGCCTCGGATTTTGGGAAGGGCAATCGCAGCAAAGCAGGTCAGTTGCAGGCGCGCACTTAGTACACAACGAGCACATGCAAAGACGAGAGACATGCGAGCGGCTCTGTCCAAACCGAAAAATTTTCCGACCCGCCTTGCCTAAAAATTTCGTACACGCCCACATCCGCCTGATCGCACCATGTGTGTTGCTGGCACCGGTTTCAGGACCACAGGCCAAAGCCTGAGACAGTGCGACACCTTGCTAACTTGGAATTTCTGACGTAATTCATCAGGTACCCGACCTGATCCCGGCCACGTTCGAAGAAAGCGCAGCATTGGATTGCATCAACACGCTCTTCGAAAGGTGTCATTCATGGCGCAAACACTCCGCCTCTGGGCACATATTGCCTGCCTTTGTGTCGCTTTGCCAGTTGGCGCACAGCACGCAGAAAATAGCCTCCAAACCGGCTTTGATCGCTCAGACATCATCACGGATGAAGAACTTTATAGCCTGCCACCCCATGTGGGCAGCCACGTGCTGGACATGCTCGAACATGGCAGTCGCTATCGCGCGGCGATCCGGCTTCTTGTCGAGCAACATCTAACGCAGCACGGGCTTTCAGGCTGTGAGGGAGACGACCCCATGGAGGCCCAAGACGGCTTCAATGTCTGATACGGTTTCACGGGGCGCCTGAGCCAAAACCTCAGGCTTCTTAGTGATCAAAGTCCACCGCTACCGTGCCCGACACCGGATAGGCTTGGCAGGACAGCACGAAACCACGCGCCACCTCGTCATCTTCGAGGGCATGATTGACGGCCATTTCCACATCCCCGGACGTCACCTTGCACCGACAGGTTGAGCAGACCCCTGCCCGACAGGACCAAGGCGCATCGATTCCAGCCTGCAACGCTGCCCCGAGCAAGCTTTCACCGGGGGGCAGAGGCACGGCCCGCGTTGCCCCATCCAAGGTTATGGACAGCGACGCCACCTGCCCCGTCGACTGCGCAGCGGCGGCCGCTGGCGGCAGAGTGACCCGGCCCGGCTGATCTGATGCAAAAAGCTCGTAGAAAATTGCCTCAGGCGCCATTCCGGCCTGCTCAAGGGCGGCTGAAATGCCCTCCATCATGGGCTTGGGGCCACATAAATACGCCCGATCTGCCCCCGGATCAACGAGTCCAGCGGCAATCAAAGCTGCACAGCGCTCTTGTGTGACGCGCCCGGTAAACAGATCCACCTCCTGCGCATCCTGCTCCAGAACGTGGATCACAGACAGCCTGCGGAGATAGGTGTTTTTCAGATCTTCGATCTCCTCGCGGAACATGATCGTCTGAATCGCCCGGTTCGCATAAACCAATGTGATCCGGGTATCCGCCATACCGCGCAATACCGCCCGGATCAGGCCCAGAACAGGCGTGATCCCGGAGCCCCCCGCAAACATCAGGATATGTCGGCACCCAGAAGCTGCACCGAGCGTGAATCGCCCCATCGGCGGCAGGGCCTGCAACTGCATGCCCACTTCCAAGTCGTCATTCACAAAGTTTGAGAACGCCCCACCTTCGACCGCGCGCACGCCAACCGTCAAAGCCTCATCCGGCCCCGAGCAGATCGAATAGCTGCGGCGCAATTCAACACCGTCGAATATCTTCGAGAAGGTCAGATATTGGCCAGGCTCAAAGTGGAATTGGTCCGGAGCCTGCGGCGCGAGTGTCACCTCAACCGCATCCCGGGCCACCTTGCGCAGACCGGTTACGGTTACCGGTTGAAACTTGGCCATGCGCAGCCTCCTACAGACATTTAAAGTATTCGAACGGTTCAAGGCATGTTCGGCAACGCCACTGCGCCTTGCACGGCGTCGAGCCAAACTGGCTCAGACGTTCCAGATCCGCACTGTGGCACCGGGGACAACGCTCTGGGCCGCCAGCGGCACGCGGCGGCGCAATGCCATAGGCTTCGAGCTTTTCCCGTCCGCTCTGGCTGATCCAGTCGGTGGTCCAGGGGGGGCTCAGCGTCTGGTTCACGGCAACAGACACGCCATGCTCCGCCAAAGCCTCGCGGATCGTCTGCGCGATCACGGATGTTGCAGGGCAGCCAGAATAGGTCGGGCTGACATCAACTTCCCATTGCGCATCCACCTGCCGCACATCCCGAATAACCCCAAGTTCCACCAATGAGATCACCGGAATTTCCGGGTCCGGCACATCGGCGAGCCAGGTGCGTATCTGCTGTGCGGTTACCTGCATCGCGTGCTACCAGTCGCAGCCCGGATAGGCCCGTTGGAGCCACTGCATCGTGCTCAGCATATGGCCGAGATGTTCCGTATGCATCCGGCCAGAACGCCCCCCGGTCTGCCAACGGCTGACTTCAGGCGCGCGCAACGTGGCCTCCGCGAGCATTTCTTCAAACGCGCCCATGACGGAGGTGCTCAATGTGGCTGGCGCAGGGGCGATCCCAGCGGATGACAAAGCTGCATCCGTCTCATCGCTCTCAAACATCTCACCCACAAAAGGCCAGGCGCGGACAAGAGCGGCTTGCATGCGGGCATGGCTTTCTTCCGTGCCATCCCCAAGGGCAATCACAGTTTCGCGGGAGCGTTGCCAATGATAGGCGGCCTCCTTTGAGGCCTTGGCGGCGATGGCCGCGACTTGCTCATCACGGCTGTCGCGCAACCCCGCCAGCAGCTGCACATGCCACCCATCAAAGAGGGCCTGGCGCAGGATCGTATCGCCGAAATCGCCATTTGGCCGCTCAACAAGAAGCAGATTTCGAAAATCCCACGCATCCCGCAAATACGCCAACCCGTCCGCGTCCCGGCCAAGCCCCTCGCGCGCGCCAGCGAGGTCGAGCCACAGCTTGGCCTGCCCAATCAGATCAAGCGCCGTATTGGCAAGCGCGATGTCTTCCTCCAGGGCCGGGGCAAGGCCACACCACTCCGAAATCCGGTGCCCGAGCACCAAAGCCGTGTCGCCCATCCGGCCAGCAAGAATAGCAACCGGGTCCACACCCGCTATCGGTCCGCCAACCATGCTGCGCTCCGAAACTGCCATCACATCTGCCCCACATCATCGGGAATGTCATAGAACGAAGGGTGCCGGTACACCTTGTCCTCGGACGGCTCAAAAAGCGGCCCCTTGTCGCCGGGCGCCGTGGCCGAGATATGGCGCGCTTCAACCACCCAGATCGACACCCCTTCATTCCGCCGGGTGTAAACATCCCGCCCATTGCGGATTGCTGTCTCGGCATCCGGGGCATGCAGTGACCCCACATGCCGGTGGCTCAACCCATGACGACCGCGCACAAACACTTCCCACAAGGGCCATTCATCGCTCATTCGGCACACTCCACACAGGACAAACCCGCTCTATCATCTTGGCACAAATACTCCGGGGAGGCGGCACAGCCGCCGGGGCGGAGCCCCCGCTCAGTGGCATCGCAAGAGCAAGCGATCATTGGGCTGCAATGCCCGCCGCGCGACGTTTGCGACCATGAGCCAGCAGGCCCTCGCGCACCCATGCGCCGTCGTCCCAGGCTTTCTGACGCGCCTGCAGTCGCTCGGCATTGCACGGGCCATCGCCTTTCAGAACGGCAAAGAACTCCTCCCAATCCGGCTCGGTGAAATCATAGCCACCCTTCTCGGCATTCCAGGCCAAGCCATCGTCGGGCACCGTCAGCCCAAGATACTCTGCCTGAGGCACAGTTTGGTCGACGAATTTCTGCCGCAACTCATCATTCGAGTTGATCTTGATCCGCCACGCCATGGATTGGGCCGAGTGCACAGAGGTTGCATCCGAAGGGCCGAACATCATCAGGGACGGGTACCAGAACCGGTTCAAGGCATCCTGCGCCATCCGTTTCTGAGCTGGGCTTCCCTGCGCCATCTTCATCATGATATCAAAGCCCTGGCGCTGGTGAAAACTCTCCTCCTTGCAAATCCGCACCATGGCCCGCGCATAGGGGCCATAGGACGTCCGCTGCAAAGGCACTTGGTTCATGATGGCGGCCCCATCAACCAACCAGCCGACAGCGCCCATATCTGCCCATGTCAGCGTCGGATAATTGAAGATCGAGGAATATTTCATCCGTCCGGACAGCAGGTCTTCGGTCATCGCATCCCGGCTGACACCAAGGGTTTCTGCCGCCGCATAGAGATACAGACCATGGCCGGCCTCATCCTGGACCTTGGCCAAAAGGATCATCTTGCGTTCCAGCGTGGGCGCGCGCGTGATCCAATTGCCCTCGGGCAATTGGCCCACGATCTCCGAGTGGGCATGCTGGCCAATCTGACGGATCAGATTTTTGCGGTAGCCATCCGGCATCCAGTCACGCGGCTCGATCTTTTCATCCGCATCGATCCGGGCCTGAAACGCGCGTTCCTCTGGGGTCATCTCTTCGGGGGATTTGACCCCGCGCCCCGTGGATTTCACCATCTGTGCATACATCTTGCGTCCTCCTGTCGTTGCGGCTCAGACCCGTTCAAGGATCAGCGCCGCCCCTTGCCCAACCCCGACACACATCGTGCAAAGCGCATAGCGCCCCTTGCGGCGTGTCAGTTCCAGTGCCGCGGTCAACACCATGCGCGCGCCCGACATGCCCAAAGGATGCCCCAAAGCGATCGCGCCGCCGTTTGGATTAACATGGGCCGCATCATCCGCGACGCCCAATGCGCGCAGTACGGCCAGCGCCTGCGCAGCGAAAGCTTCGTTCAACTCGATCACGTCCATCTGATCTATGTCGAGACCCGTACGTGCCAACAGCTTTTCAACGGCCGGCACGGGGCCAACGCCCATGACGCGTGGCGCAACACCCGCAGCGGCCATGCCAACCACCCGGGCCAACGGGCGCAATCCATGTCGCGCCACAGCAGCGTCAGAGGCTACCAGCAGCGCGGCAGCCCCGTCATTGACCCCGGATGCGTTGCCCGCTGTCACTGACAAGTCGGGTCCATTGATCCCTTTCAGCCGCGCCAGGTTTTCCGCCGTTGTTCCCGGGCGCGGGTGCTCATCCTCCCGGACAATCAACGGCTCTTTGCGCCGCTGCGGGATGCTCACCGGCGTGATCTCTTCTTCGAATAGGCCTTGGGCGTGCGCCGCTTGCCAACGGGCTTGGGAGCGGGCCGCAAAGGCATCCTGATCCGCCCGGTCGATATTGTAGTCCGCAGCAACTTCATCAGCGGTTTGCGGCATTGAATGGGTGCCGTGTGAGGCCTGCAGAGCCTTGTTTACAAATCGCCACCCGATGGTCGTATCAAATACTTCGGCGCGCCGATCAAAGGCTGTTTGGCCTTTGCCCATCACGAAGGGCGCACGTGTCATGCTTTCCACGCCGCCAGCGATTGCAAAATCCATGTCTCCGGCACGGATACCCCGTGCCACCTGGCCCACCGCGTCCAATCCAGACGCGCATAGCCGGTTCACCGTGATTGCCGGGACATCATCGGGCAAACCGGCCAGAAGCGTTGCCATGCGCGCCACGTTGCGGTTGTCCTCACCCGCCTGGTTGGCACAGCCCAGCATGACCTCATCCAGTGCCGACCAGTCTGCATCGGGATGGGCCTCCATCAATGCTCGAATTGGAATGGCCGCTAGATCATCCGGACGCACCTGTGCCAATGCACCGCCATATCGGCCAATCGGTGTCCTGTAGCCCGCGCAGATATATGCGTCCAAGGTGCGTTCCTCCCGCTCCGAAGATGTTCGGGTTAGAGGTAGCAAAGGGCGCGGCAAGTCTCAAATGATTTGTTACCATAAGTGGAATTTTTTATCACAAACCGTAACGCAATTACTTCGGGCCTGAGTTGAGGCCGTAGACATAATCGCTGGCGCGCGCAGCGCCTACACCGGCGCCGCGCCTCCCCCTAATACCCCACCGTGAATGCGGCCTGTTTCGCTTGCGCAGTCTGGGCCTCATCCACCAGGGCAACCGCAAAATCCTCCATCGAAATCTCAGAATTCCCGCGCGCATCAACCAAAAGGGTGTCAGTCCCGCGTCGGAACTTTCCCCGGCGGACACCCGGTTTCAACAGTGCAGACGGGCTCGCATACGACCACTCCGCCTCGGATGTGCTGGCGCACAGTTCGAACTGTGCGAAGGACGCTCTCGCGGTTGGCACAGTGTCGGCGGGTAGAAAATCGGGGTCAGACAAGACGGTGTGCGGGCTGCCGTTGGGCAGTCTTAAGCGTGCAGCGCCCCCGACAATAATCACCCTTTGCCCTGCGATCGCTGCCCCTTTCAGGATCGACCGCGTCAGGGCGATGACCTCACCCTCACGCCCCTTTGGCGTACGCAGGGAACTGATTGCAACATCAGTACCAGACAGTGCTTCGGCAACATCAAGCGGATTGCTGACGTCCATGATATGCCCCGTGACAGATTGCGGCAATTTGGACAGGCCAGCCTCGTTTCGGACGATTGCCTTCACGGTATGCCCGCGCATGACAGCCTCATTGACAACGCGGGAGCCGACATCCCCTGTTGCGCCAAATACAACGATTTTCATGCGTTTATCCTTTCATTTGATGTGAGAACGCTGGATTTGAAACTGGGGGCCCTGCCTCCGCGTTGGGCGAGGGCGACGGCGGTCAGGACAATCGCTGCCCCTGTCATTTGCCAGATGGTCAGGGCCTGCCCCAGAGCCATCCACCCGATCACTACGGCTGAAAGCGGACTGAGAAACCCAAGGGCCGAGACGAGAGGATCGGACTGAATTGCGGCTTTTTGTGCGCTAATTGCCCAAAAATCGTTCGTTCGCAGTCGTTCATTTTGCTCATTGTTCCGAGATAATCACACGCAGAATTAAAGACGTGGTGCGAGATGACATATGCTTGAACACCACCAAGAGCGCGTGCAGACCAAAGCGACTGTTGCGCAAATCATAATAACAGGCGCCTTGCGCGTAGGGGCGACACAATGAAGGAGAGGCGGTGATGCAAG
>JAKVBK010000082.1 GCA_022447275.1 Oceanicola sp.
AAGGTCTGGGCTGCGCTCATCTAGGCTCAGCGTGCCGTCTGCAATCACGCCGGTGATCGTGGGCGCATCCGGGCCTGTGACGTTGATAGACAGAGTGCCTCCTGCAACCGGATCGGAGCTGAAGTTGCCCAGTGTCGCCACCGCTGCCACAGGGTAGCTACCGTCCGCATCTGGGAGGTCGCCCTGTTCGAAGGTGACGCTCCAGGTGTCGCCTTCACCAAATGTTGCTTCCTTGGTGATGCCACCAATCGTCACGCTAACCGTGCTGCCGTCACGGCCTGTGCCAGTGACCACAAGCCCGTTTGCAAGGTCTGGGCCGCCAAATGCTTCCGAGACAGCATTTACGGTGGGGATCAAGGCGGACTCCGGCTCGACCTCCACATCTCGCGTTCCTGCGGTGCCCACATTGCCCAATGTATCCGTTGCCACAACGCTGACTGTGAAATTGGTATCTGTAGAAAAGCTATCGAATGTTACCCTGAATTCGCCATCGCCATCGGCTTGGGAACTTTCTTCCTCGCCGTTGATTGTGACCGTGACAGAGGCATTTGCTTCGGTAGTGCCAGACACCTCGAAATCAGAATTACGCTCATCCAGCTCAAGCCGGTTATCCGCATCGGCCGTCAGGTCGTCGATCGTGGGAGCATCCGGGCCTGTCACATCGATCGTGATTGTACCGGCAGTCTCTTCATCGCTAACGGGCACCGTGAACGGACCGGTTTCATCTAGCGAGCCGCCAACCTTGATCCCATATTCACCGCTGGCTGAGGGCAATTCAGCGCTGTCTAGCACGAGCGCCCAATCGCCTTGTGCATCCACTTGAACCGCATCAGAAGTTACTTCTTGGCCGTCGGCATCAACTACACTGACCTTCACCCAGCTGTCTGGGCGGCCCGTACCGCTGATCTCCAGCGAAGCGCTGCCCAGTTCTGTTGGGCCAAAGATGCCAAAGGCCTCGTTCGGATCGTTTAGAACCGGCCGCAGCGGGACGACGAGACTGACTGCCTCTTCGATTGCAGTAGCGTCGGGAATGTCAACTGGACCTTCTTCGGAGCTTTGACCGATCGCTTCTACCAAAGAGCCTTGAACAACTTCCTGCACGGCTTCGATAGCCTGCACACTGTCGCCGGATGCGATAATGCCATTTGCTGCGGTGACCGCCGCTTCGATCGAGCTGACTTGATCTTCTTCTACACCGGCAGCCTGAAGTGCGGCAGTGATCGCATCACCGCTTGTGAGATTATCCTTCGGCGATTCCCCCTCGTCATCAACCAACGCGCTGGCCAAGGAGGCCGCAACCGCTGCGGACGCCTCGCTTGCGCCATCCTCCCCAACGGCTGCTGCGGCAGCAGAAATGACGGAGGCCACTTGCGCGGCAATAGCAAAGGCGTCCGTATCTCCGCTTGCAGCTGCAGCGACCGGATCGAGGTCTAACAGGTTAGTATTACCATCGAGTCCCAGCGCTGCGGCAATGTCATCGCTGGCCTCACTTGCATCGATGCCATTCGCCTCTGCATAGCTTTGCACAAGGGTTGTGAGTGGTGTCACGACAGAAGAGCCAGCCGGTGCCGTCAACGTGCCGGTGAACGCCTGACCTGTTGAACTGTCGGTGCCGCCGATCGAAATCAACTTCGCTGTTTCGTTGGCCAATTCGATTTCAAAGTCGCCGTTTGCATCGGTGACTGTATTTGGCTCTCCGGTATCAAAGATGCCATTGCCGTTGACATCTTGGAAAACTGATGCGCCAACGATGTATCCGTCAACAACGCTGCCCGGGGTAAGTGTTGTTGAACCGCCGCCGCCGCTACCGCCACCAATGAGTGGTTCATCGCCGCCGCCGCCGCCGCCCGCACCGGCAAGGCCCGCCAAAGCCGCCAGACCGCCGATTGCCGCGCCGCCTGCGCCGCCTGCAGCCGCGAGCGCTGCGTTGGCTGCGATCTGATCTGCGATCGACGCCGCCACCAGCAAACTGTCACCGGCCAGCTCAAAGCTGCCGGGGGCAAGTCTGACGGTCGTTCCGTTTTCCAAAGAGACCAGCGCAGAGCCATCTGCCTGCACTTCAAAACCTGTGACCCCCTCAATCGTAGACACGTCTGTGGGGGCGTCTTGCGCCGCGCTTTCGCTCGCGCTGAGGAGCACCAGAACCAAGGATGTTCCCGTGAGGGCCATTTTTGCCGCGGCGCGTCCGATGAACTTTTGGACGTTCTGTCGATTGGACAAGATCTTTGAAGGTATTTTGATCGGGTGTGCGAGGGAAGGCGGCAACTGCCTTAAATCGCGATCCAATTTTTCAGATGTGCTTTGAATCCAAACGCTCTGCACGTCCTGTGCAAAATACAGGTCTTTCATTGGTACACTCCACCCCAGGTAGCAAAAGTTACAATTACAGCCGTGGTCAGGTTAGAAATTTACCTTGCGTAAATAAAAGTAAGGGAATCCTTACCCCCTAGCTATCGCTCTGGGTGAGTTGGCAGAATCGCTTGTATCAGAGGTGATGCGCACATCGTAAGGCATGAGATTACAAATGCTTATTTACCCGCGCGCCACTGTGTGCTCGGCACAGGTTGCCGAATCTCAACGAACCAAAGATGGATGGGTAGTTTTTGGAGCGGGCGATGAGATTCGAACTCACGACCCTAACCTTGGCAAGGTTATGCTCTACCCCTGAGCTACGCCCGCTCCGTCTCGATGACTGAAGCGGTGGCCGCTTCGTTTCGAGTGAGGGCGATGTATCGCTCTGCATCGGTGGGCGCAAGAGCTTTTTGGGATTTTCTTCGCATGAATTTACATTCTACCTGCCACGGTTTGAGCAGACCGGGATCGATGCCGGAGCGTTCTGCGCAGCCCTGTCACCCGTCTGGGGCGATGACCACAGAATCGGCCCGCAGTGATGTTTCGCGTGTCGGCTATAAATGTGGCTGGCAATCAGCGCCTCTGAGACAGTCATCCGCCGGTTTTGATCTGCCGCATTGGCCATCAAGGATAGCGCTTTATCCCTGTGGCCTCGATGTAGTGGCGCACGCATGTTTGCACGTGGCGAAAGCGGTCTCCGCCAAGGTGCTTGCCCCCATACCACCGGGTCACAACGATGATGTGGTTATGCAGGCCGTCCCGCTCCAGCATCCGCAGGATGACATTGCCTGCTCCGGTTTCGCCATCATCATTTTTTAAGGGGCCTCCATCCAAGAGAACGGCCCACGTGTTGTGCGTTGCCTTGGCGAATTTCTTGTTCCGCTTGAGCTCTTTCAGGAAGGCTTTTGCCTCCTCAGGTGATCCGCAGGGCCCGCCCGCAGCCGCATATTTCGAGCCACGGTCTGTAACGATGGCATCGTAAATACGCATTACTTGGTGGCGTGCGCTATCGCGGCCTCAAGCCGGTCATTGCCCCAGAAAAGCTCACCATCCACCCAGAAGGAGGGCGCGCCAAAGATGCCCTTGTCGCGCGCCTCCTGTGTTAAGGTTTGCAGGGCCGCTTCTGTGGCGGGCTCTTGCGCCGCGGCGATGATTTCATCTGGATCGAGGCCCACAGCCTTGAGGGACGGTCTGAGATTTGCATCCTCACCGGCCAGATGGCCCGCATGAAACCATTCAACATATGCGGCAATGAGCCAGTCCAGCCCGACGCCTTGAGCATCCGCCAAGAAGGCAACCCTGTTGGCCAGCGGCGTTTGTGGGGCCGGGTAGGGGGCCGGGAGCGTGGGCGACAATCCCATCTGAGACGCAGAGCGCGCAATATCGTGCCACATGTAGCGGGTGCGCGCGGTGTCAGGATGGAAGGGCCAAAATCCGGCTTCCTTAAAGATGTCGCCGAGGTAGAAGGGCTTCAGCACAAGGGGCACACCGGCCTGTCCGCAGGCCTGTCCAATCCGCTGAGCGGTGAGGTAATTGTAGGTGCTGCCTGCAGTAAACCAGTATTCGATTTGCTGTGTCATGCGCAAAAGCCCTTCTTATTGTCAGTCTTCCATCGCCTCCAACTGGTCGATGAAGCCCTCGATCATGCTCAGCCCCTTATGCCAGAAGGCTGGATCCGAGGCATCGAGCCCAAACGGAGCCAGCAGCTCTTTGTGGTGTTTGGAGCCCCCTGCACGCAGCATGTCGAAATACTTCTCCTGGAAGGCCGCGTCGCCCTCCTCGTAAACCGCATAAAGCGCGTTCACGAGGCCATCGCCAAATGCGTAGGCATAGACATAGAACGGGGAGTGCACGAAATGCGGGATGTAGGCCCAAAATGTCTCGTAGCCTTCCATGAAGGTGAACGCAGGCCCAAGGCTTTCTGCCTGCACCGACATCCAGAGCGCGTTGATGTCTTCAACCGACAATTCGCCTTCGGCGCGGGCTGCATGCAGCTTGCACTCGAAGTCATAGAACGCGATCTGGCGCACAACGGTGTTGATCATGTCTTCGACCTTGCCCGCCAGCATTACCTTGCGCGCCGCATCGTCTTTTGCCTCTGACAACATCTTGCGGAAGGTCAGCATTTCACCAAACACCGATGCGGTTTCCGCCAGTGTCAGCGGTGTTGAAGACAGCAGCTCTCCTTGCTCTGCCGCCAACACCTGATGCACCCCATGCCCAAGCTCATGGGCGAGGGTCATCACATCGCGCGGTTTGCCAAGATAGTTCAGCATCACATAGGGATGCACGTCTGTAACGGTGGGATGGGCGAAGGCCCCGGGGGCTTTGCCCGGCTTCACCCCGGCATCAATCCAGCCATCGTCAAAGAACGGTTTCGCGATTTCGGCCATGCGGGGGTCAAAGCTGGCATAGGCATCCATGACAGTGGCGCGTGCGTCAGCCCACGCGACGGTGCGGTCATCTTCCATTGGCAGGGGGGCGTTGCGATCCCACACTTCCATTGTGTCCAGCCCAAGCCATTTGCGCTTCAGTTCGTAGTACCGGTGCGACAGACGGGGATAGGCTTCGACAACGGCATTGCGCAGGGCCTCGACCACCTCGGCTTCCACATGGTTTGACAGGTGGCGGCCGGTCTGGGGCGTGGGCATCTTGCGCCAGCGGTCCTCGATTTCCTTTTCCTTGGCCAGCGTGTTGTGGACACGGGCGAACAGCTTGACGTTATCGCCCAATACGCGGGCAATCTCGCGGGCGGCAGCCTCGCGTTTGGCGCGATCCTTGTCCATCAGCAGGGTGGTGGTGGCCTCGAGGCCTTGGGTCTCTCCATCGACGGTGAATTCGAGCCCGGCCACGGTTTCGTCGAACAGACGGTTCCACGCGGCGGCGCCCACCGTGGACTGATCATGGAGGAATTTCTCCAACTCATCTGAGAGCTGATAGGGCTTCATGGTCCGCAGCCGCTCGAAAATAGGCTGGTAGCGCGCAAGCGCGGCATTTGCGGCAAACAATGCGTCCAGGTGGCCATCTTCGAGGCGGTTGATTTCGAGGCTAAAGAACACAAGCGCGGCCGTCGCGTTGGTGATCCGCTCCTGACAATTGCCCATGAACTGCGCGCGTTCGCCGTCGGTTGTGTTCTGGTAATAGCGCAGGCCCGCATAGGACATCAGTCGTCCGGCGATCAGATCGATCTTTTCATAGGCATGGACACAGCCCAAAAGACCCTCCGCATCCAAATCGGCCAGCTTGCCCTCATAGGTTGCCGCAAACTCAGCACAGGCGGTGTCGCACCAGTCGAGATCGCGCGCCACTTCCGGAGCGTCCGGCGCAGCATAGAGGTCTGTCAGGTCCCAGTCCGGCAGATTGCCTAAGGGATCAACCCCGCCCGTGGCGGAGGCGTCGAAGGCGGGTTCGGACAGGGTGGGCATCAGGGGGAAGGGCGTAAAACGCATGAAGACCTCTTAGAATTCTTGTCTGCTTGGATAGGTAGGTGCGTTGGCCCGCGATGAACAGGGCAAGCGCACTGCAGATTGGGCACAGGGGCGTGTTCTAGCCTTTAACCACGCGGTAGATCAGATAGGCGACGAGGCCGGCCAAAAAGGCAAACATGGCGGCACGCAGCACGAAGCCAAAGATCGGGACAACCAGAAGGAATACAAAAACGGCGCCTCCGACAAGGATGGCGGTGCGCAGGGCGGGGGTCATGGTGGAGCTCCTTTCAGGTTTATCGCAGCGCAGTCTATTCAGAGCGCAGGCAGAGCAAAACCCTTTGTCCTTGGCAAGGGCGCATTGGCCGAATAGACGGTCGCAGACAATGATGATGAGGTGATGTGATGGCCCGCAAGCCCAAACAGCCAAAGGAACTGGCCCGTGTTGAGGCATCGCCTGGTCGCAGAGGGTTTGCTGTCACGGCTTTGTGTTTGCTGGCGGTGATGCTGCTTTGGATTGGGTTTCAGGCCACGGGCACGTCTGCAGGCGGGGCCATTGCGCTGTTGGCCCAGGCGGCGTTTATCGTTGTGGGCTTGGGCGCACTTTGGGTTGCGATGATCCTCTGGAAGGCCACGTCTGTTGCTCTGGTGCTGACGGAACAGGGCTTGGCCGATGAAAATGGTCGGGTGCTGGCTGCCATGGAAGATATCGATCGGGTCGACCGTGGTCTTTTCGCATTCAAGCCCTCAAACGGGTTCCTGCTGATCTTGAAGTCCTCTCAGCCGCTCGCGTGGCAGCCCGGATTGTGGTGGCGGCTTGGCAAACGCATCGGAATTGGCGGCGTATGCAATGGCGGGGCAACCCGCGCTATGGCGGATATCCTGTCAATGCACATGGCTCAGAAGAAAGGCGTGGGTGACGGGCTTTAGGGCGTATCAATCTGCGCGGCCTATTTTAGAATAGCGTCCGCACCCCAAAAGGGGGGGGCGGCCTCTTGATGCTTAGCAGTCGGTGCTCTCGTTCCAGCACAAACCCGTTGTGAAGCGGGGGCGGGTCACAGCAAAATTCTCAAGCTCCATCGTTGACATGCCGACC
>JAKVBK010000083.1 GCA_022447275.1 Oceanicola sp.
GAATGTGTGGCAAACCCCCAAAATCTGTGTTGCAGGGGAGAACTCGACACGCCCTAACTGTATGAACTTAAATGGAGGCGAGTACCGGAATCGAACCGGTGTACACGGATTTGCAATCCGCTGCGTCACCACTCCGCCAACTCGCCAGCCGTGGTTTGGGCCGTATACGTCACCGCTTTGCTGCGCGCAAGCCGCCCAGTGACAGAAATCCTTAGCCCGCCACATGCATACTATCGGATTTAAGCGCGCCGTTTTGCCCTCTCTCGCATGCTTGCTCCGGCGTGCGGTTCGTGGCAATTCATGTCCCAACGAACCAAGGCACCAAAGGGCCCTCTTTCCATGACATCCCACGCTGATCGCCGCACTATGATGGTAGACACGCAGGTCCGTCCCGCCGATGTCACGAAATTTCCAATTATCGAGGCATTGCTCAAGACCCCACGCGAGCTCTATTTGCCAGCCGATTTGTCAGACACCGCCTATGTGGGCGACAACATCGAGATCGCCGAAGGCCGCGTTCTTCTGGAGGCGCGTACAATGGCCAAGATATTGGATGCGTTGGCCATCGCCCCGACCGATATGGTGCTCGATATCGGATGCGGCTGGGGCTATTCTGCTGCTCTGATCGCCCATCTTGCCGAAGTTGTCGTCGCCGTTGAAGAAGACGCTGCAATGGCCGCAGAGGCACCCGGACTGCTGGCGGAAGACGGCCTCGACAATGTTGCCGTGGTCGAAGGCCCGTTGGCGGAGGGCGCTCCACAGCATGCACCCTTCGATGTGATCATCGTTGAAGGGGCCGCAGAGGCGCTGCCTCAGGCAATCGCAGACCAACTGAAAGAGGGCGGTCGGATTGCTTGTCTCTTTCAGGACGGCGCTTTGGGTACAGTGCGCATCGGCTTGAAGGCAGACGGGGCCATTTCGTGGCGCTATGCCTTCAACGCGAGCGCACCAGTGTTGCCCGGATTCACGAATTTGCGCACATTCGCACTTTAGTGCTGCTTGCTCTCTGGAGGCTTTGCGCGCACGGCACTATGTTGCTGACACGGTAGATATCGCCGCGCAGCCAAAGGGGGGGTCAAAAATGGCCATAAATGTGAAACAGCAACATGGCGTTTGGTCCCGGGCTGTTGCAAAGCAGATGCGCTCGGTTGTCACCGGCGTTGGCCTCACAGCAGGAATTGCGCTGGCACCCGCCGCGGCTTCAGCGGAATCGCTCACGGATGCACTGATTGGGGCCTACGAGCATTCTCATCTACTGGATCAGAATCGCGCCTTGCTACGCGCCGCTGATGAAGATGTGGCCCAAGCAATGACGTTGCTGCGCCCGGTTGTCAGCTTCATTGGCAATTCTTCATTCAATCCAAATTCGCAGGGCGCTTCGAAGGTAACGACCACACTTGGTCTCTCGGCGAGCATGACACTGTTTGACAATGGGCGGAGCCAGCTTTCCATCGATGCGGCTAAGGAAACGGTTCTTGCAACGCGCGAAGCACTGCGCGGATTGGAACAGAACGTTCTTTTCTCTGCCGTTTCAGCCTATCTCGATGTTCTTTCGGCCACCGACAATGTGGGCCTGCGGGCCAACAACGTGCGCGTCCTCAACGAGCAACTGCGCGCAGCGCAAGACCGCTTTGACGTTGGAGAAGTGACCCGCACGGATGTTGCCCTTGCCGAAAGCGCCCTTGCCCAAGCGCGCGCTGGTGAGGCGCGCGCGCAGGGTGACTTGATGATTGCGCGGGAGAGCTATCGCATCGCGGTCGGCCGGTACCCTGGCACGCTCACGGCTGTGCCGGGCGCCCCGTCTTTGCCAAGCAGCCAAGCCGATGCCGAAGGGATTGCCGTCCGCACCCATCCCGACATCCGCGCTGCTCAGCGCAGCATCACAGTCGCCGAACTTACGGTCGCCTCCGCAGAAGCGGCCCAAAAGTTTACAGTTTCCGGGGAGGCAAACTTGGGCGTCGCCGATGTTGGCAATGGGTTCGACGACACTGCATCGCTCAGCTTGACCCTGCGCCAGCCGATCCTCGGCGCTGGGGCCAATGGCGCGGGCTTCCTAGGCTCGCGCTTACGCCAAGCCAACAATCGGCTGGAAGCCGAGCGTGCCAACCTGTTGAACACAACGCACACGGTGCGCCAACTGGTGGGCAATGCATGGGCCAACCTTCAAGCGACTTCGGCTCAGGTTCAAGCAACCGATCGGCAGATTGCTGCCGCACAGATCGCCTTTCGCGGGGTGCAGGAAGAAGCCAAGCTGGGCGCCCGCACAACGCTTGACGTGCTCAATGCCGAGCAGGATCTGCTCGACGCCCGGACGGCACGTGTTGATGCAGAGGCCAACCGCTATCTCGCTGTTTATGCGCTGCTTTCATCCATGGGGCTGTTGACGGTGGAACACCTTAATCTGGGCATCAACACCTATGACCCCGCTGCATACTACAACGCAGTCAAATCGGCCCCGGTGCCAATGTCACGGCAAGGCCGCCAGTTGGAGAAAGTGCTCCAACGTCTGGGGAACAACTAAGCACTAAAACGATGCCGTGCTGCCCATGCTCCCGCACGGCATCAAAACGCATACCCTGTTCGGGATTGTTGCCCCATCGCCCTGGGCTTGCTAGGCTATTGTAAAGGTACACAGAGAGCCGAGCAGCCATGTCCAAGACAAATCCTGAAGTGGATGATGTTCTTCTATCCGTGCGCAAGCTGATTGCGGGCCGCGAAGCACCTGTCGCCGCCCCGCTGGATGGTGACCGGCGCCTGGACTGGGACACGGTCATGTCTGAGCATCCTGCTGTTTCTGGCGAAGAGACAGTGGCCACTGACAGTGCAGAGGGCACCGGCACTGAAACCGTGGCAGCGCTGGTGCTTTTACCGACACAACGTGTGAACACCGAGGCTTCTCAGACTGAGGACACGCCCTCTACTCCGCCAGCGGCGGAACCAGAACCGCAGAGCGACGATACTGAAGCGGTCGCGCAGGACACAGAACAAGCCAGCACAGTCACTCCATCAGCAAACGAGGCTGAGGAAGATGCGGCGCCAGACAAAGCAGAGCCCCAGGAAGATGCCCTGTCACCGAGCAACGATGCACCGCTGGAGGCCTCATCTGACGCGGAGCCCCTCAAGACGGAAACCGTGCAGGAAGCACTCGCTGAAACCGCACCGGCCCAATCTGTGGACAGCCCTGCATTGGCCGAAGAAGGTTCCTCGGCATCTGATGCTGCGCCTGAAGACATAGATACCGATTCCAAAGACACGCCTGCAGATCCGGATATGCAGCCCGAGACGATCAAACAGGCCGCACGCAGTTTTGGGCCAAAGCCACGCAGTGCCAACGCGACAAACCCAGTGCCAAGCAGCCTGCCGAGCTTTGTAACCGCTTGGGCCCGCCAGAGCGGGGCTATGCCGGGCCTGCCGGAAGGCCATTTCGAGCACCCCAAGGCACTGCCCGACGCTGAAGCCCCCTCCCCTAGCCTTGCGGCGGACCAAGAACATGTCGACGAGGCGATTGATGAGACCGCCGCACCAGACGGTCGCTCCGACGCTACCGAGGGTCTTGCAGACGAGACAGCGGAAGCCGACACATCAAATGACAGGACGATTGCGCCCTCGCCCGCTGCACCTTACGCGGCCACCTCCGGCAACGTACCGGCCCGGACAACGGGCACTGCCAGTACAGTCGCGACAGCCGATCCGGCAGAGACACGGCCTGCCGCCCCACCTGCGGAAGAGGCGCTGGTTGATCAACTTGCAGACGCTGTGCGCCATCAAATTGCGGAAGCCCTGCCGGCTCAGATGGAAGAGCTCCGTCCTCAATTGTTGGATGAAGATGCCCTGCGCCCCCTTGTGGCAGATCTGATCCGCAAGGAGTTGTCTGGCGATTTGGGCGAACGCATTACTGGCAGCGTCCGAAAGCTTGTCCGTCAGGAAATTCAGCGCGCGATTACCGTACGCCGGCTTGAGTAAGCGCCCACGTTGCCGTTCGCACTCCACACGGCGATTTAATCCAACTGGAACGCTGTTTCCGCATGCCTCAGACGCCAACACGACCACTGGCGCGGCGACAGGCGACAAATCCCATATCCCGGCCTGATGCATACGCGCTGTGACCTAAGCGCGTTCCATGGGCAATCAGGCAAAGAAAAAGGGCCCGCCTTACCGGCGTGCCCCTTTGTTTTGCGCAGCAACTGTCTGCGTGGAGATCAGGCGGCAGCGGCCTGTTCAGCGGCTTGGCGACGTTCGCTCTCTTCCCGAGAGAGGGCAACGGACGTCCGAACGCCGTTCGATACAAACTCCATGAGGCCAGAGACCACACGCTCGTTCGGGTCAATCCCGGCGCAGGAAAGTACTTCGCGTCCATCGCGAGAGCGGGCCCAGCGCGCAATTTGCTCAGGACCATTGCCGTACTTCTTGTCGTCGGCGATTGCATCATCTAAGGCTGCCAGCACAACGGCAGCGAACAGTTTCCGCGCGCGCGAACCCTGTTCATGATTAAAAGCTGTGCCATCAACGAAATCGTTCATCTCGTCGTCCTTGTATTCTTGATCTTGTCTTTCTGGCGTGACCGGCAATATGACGGTTTTAAGACGATTCGGTATTGCAAACTTTGCATGGCTGGCATGCATTTTTCACATATCGAGATCTTGGCCGAAGAAACCTACGCGTTTCTTGCCCTTACCCGACTTGCTGGATATAGGAAGCCCGGTTCTTGGTTCAACCGTCTACGCAGAGAGGCTTGCCCCCATGCCAAAGATTAACGGCAATGAAATCCGCCCCGGCAACGTGCTGGAACACAATGATGGCCTCTGGGCCGCTGTAAAGGTTGACCATGTCAAACCCGGCAAAGGCGGCGCCTTTGCGCAGGTCGAGCTGCGCAATTTGCGCAACGGCTCCAAGCTGAACGAACGCTTCCGCTCGGCTGACAAGGTTGAGCGGGTGCGCCTTGAGCAAAAAGATCAGCAGTTCCTCTATGAGAGCGATGGCATGCTGGTCTTTATGGACACCGAAACATACGAGCAGATCGAACTGCCCGCCGAAATTCTTGGCGACCGGCGCCCCTTCTTGCAGGACGGCATGACAATCGTCGTGGAGTTCTACGAGGCAGAAGCCCTGAATGCGACATTGCCGCAGAAAGTGACGTGCAAGATCGTTGAGACCGAGCCCGTAGTGAAGGGCCAGACAGCCGCCAACAGCTTCAAGCCGGCTGTGCTCGAGAACGGCGTCAAAGTCATGGTGCCCCCCTTTGTGGGCCAAGACGAAGACATCGTGGTGAACACCGAGACAATGGAGTATTCCGAGCGCGCCTGATCGGCTCGGATAAGCAGTTAACAAGGGCGGCCTCTTCAGGTCGCCTTTCGTCCTTTACGGAGAGATGACCCATGGGGTTTAAAACTGGCATCGTTGGCCTGCCGAATGTTGGCAAATCCACCCTGTTCAACGCCCTCACCCGCACCGCTGCGGCGCAGGCTGCAAACTTTCCGTTCTGCACCATCGAGCCCAACGTGGGCGATGTGGCCGTTCCGGATGCGCGCCTCGCAAAGCTTGCGGGCATTGCGGCGTCCAAACAGGTGATCCCGGCGCGGATGACCTTCGTGGACATCGCAGGTCTGGTGAAAGGGGCTTCAAAGGGCGAAGGCCTCGGCAACCAGTTCCTTGCCAATATCCGGGAATGCGATGCCATCGCGCATGTTTTGCGCTGCTTCGAAGACGATGACGTGACCCATGTTGACGGCCGCGTGAACCCCATCGAAGACGCCGAAACGATCGAGACCGAGCTTATGCTGGCCGATATGGAGAGCATCGAAAAGCGCCTGCAAAACATCGTGCGGAAAGTCCGCGGCGGCGACAAGGAAGCCGTGCAGCAGGAACGTCTGATGAAGGCGGCCATGGCCGCGCTCGAAGATGGAAAGCCGGCCCGCACCGTTGATGTTGATGCAGAAGACGCAAAAGCTTGGGGCATGCTGCAACTGCTGACCACCAAGCCCATCCTCTATGTCTGCAACGTGGGCGAAGACGAGGCTGGTGAAGGCAACGCTCATTCCGCAGCTGTGGCAGAAATGGCCGCCCAACAGGGGGCCAAATCCGTTGTGATATCCGCCCAGATCGAGGAGGAAATCGCTCAGCTTGAGGATGAAGAGGCCACGGAATTCCTGGCAGAGCTTGGCTTGGAAGAGGCTGGCCTGAACCGGTTGATCCGGGCGGGCTATGATCTGCTCAACCTGCAGACATATTTCACCGTCGGGCCGAAAGAAGCCCGCGCCTGGACAATCCGGACCGGCACCCTGGCCCCCCAGGCAGCTGGCGTCATTCACGGTGATTTCGAACGCGGCTTTATCCGCGCTGAGACGATTGCCTATGACGACTACGTCACCTTGGGCGGCGAAGGCCCTTCAAAGGAAGCGGGCAAAATGCGGGCAGAAGGCAAGGGCTACACCGTGAAGGACGGAGACGTCCTGCATTTCCTTTTCAATACCTGAGCGGATTGCAGACATATCCCCTCCGCAACCCAAGCCAAAACGCAGGCTGTCGGCTGAAACAAGCGACTCAGCCTGCGCCCAAGCCTAGAACGCCTCCGCAGCCGAAAGAAAGATATAAGATACTGCTTTTAAATAATAAAAATACTCATAATCCAAAGATAGCAGCATCATTTTCAAGAAAAATAATACGCTTGCATCTCGCGGCCTAATCAACCAAAACGATCAGTGGAGACGTGGCCGAGTGGTCGAAGGCGCTCCCCTGCTAAGGGAGTAGGCGGGAAACCGTCTCGAGGGTTCGAATCCCTTCGTCTCCGCCATAATTGGGCGCTCAGT
>JAKVBK010000084.1 GCA_022447275.1 Oceanicola sp.
GGGCAGCGCATGGGCCGCTGATCCTGCGCCAAAAGAAAAGGCCCCACGGGATGTGGGGCCTTTCCGATGTCTTTGTGAAGGTGGGTCGGATCAGTCCGACGCTTCTTCCTTCTTGATCTCTTCGCCGCTTTCCTGATCGACCATCTTCATCGCCAGGCGCACTTTGCCACGATCGTCAAAGCCCAGAAGCTTTACGAACACTTCCTGACCTTCCTTCAGCACATCGCTGGGGTGGTTCAGGCGGCGGTTTTCGATCTGGGACACGTGGACAAGGCCATCGCGCTTTCCAAAGAAGTTCACGAAGGCGCCGAAATCGACAATCTTCACGACCTTGCCTTTGTAGATCTTGCCTTCCTCGGGCTCGGCCACGATCGAGTGGATCATGTCATAGGCCTTCTGGATGCTTTCGCCATTGGGCGAGGCGATCTTGATGATGCCATCATCGTTGATGTCGACCTTGGCGCCCGACACTTCGACGATCTCGCGGATCACCTTACCGCCCGAACCGATCACTTCGCGGATCTTGTCGGTCGGCACCTGCATCGTTTCGATGCGCGGCGCGTGGACGGAGAAGTCACCGGCACCGGACAGCGCCTTGTTCATCTCGCCCAGGATGTGCATCCGGCCGTCCTTGGCCTGGGCCAGGGCTTTCTCCATGATCTCTGGCGTGATGCCAGCCACCTTGATGTCCATCTGCAGCGACGTGATCCCGTTTTCGGTACCGGCCACTTTGAAATCCATGTCGCCGAGGTGATCCTCGTCGCCCAGGATGTCTGTCAGAACAGCGTAGGAGCCGTCATCTTCCAGCACGAGGCCCATGGCAACACCTGCAACGGCCGCTTTCAGCGGAACGCCGGCATCCATCATCGACAGAGAGCCGCCGCACACGGAGGCCATCGAGGACGAGCCGTTGGACTCGGTGATCTCGGACACAACGCGGATCGTGTAGGGGAAATCGGTGGCTGCGGGCAGAACAGCCTGCAGCGCGCGCCATGCCAGCTTGCCGTGGCCGACTTCGCGGCGGCCCGGAGGGCCAAAACGGCCAACTTCACCCACCGAGTAGGGCGGGAAGTTGTAGTGCAGCAGGAAGTTGGAGCGGCTGTTGTTGTGCAGCGCGTCGATGATCTGCTCATCTTCACCGGTGCCCAGCGTGGTGATCACGAGGCCTTGGGTTTCCCCGCGGGTGAACAGGGCAGAGCCGTGGGTGCGCGGCAGCATGCCGGTCTGGGCTTCGATCGCCCGGACCTGATCCAGCGCCCGGCCATCGATCCGCTTGCCTTCCTTGACGACGGTGCTGCGCAGCACGGTCGATTCCAGCTTTTTCAGCGCGGAGCCCAGGTTGGGATCTTCCTGCTGCTCTTCGCTCAGGGCTTCGATGACACCGGCCTTGACGTCAGCCACAGCGGCAACGCGCTCCTGCTTGTCGAGGATCGCATAGGCGGCCTTCATCTTCTCTTCGCCAGCTGCGGTGACAGCGGCGTAGAGATCGGCGTAATCCGGCGGGGTGAAGTCGAAGGGCTCTTTCGCGCTTTCTTCGGCCAGGTCAATGATCAGGTCGATCACGGGCTGGATTTGCTCATGGGCGAAGGTGACCGCGCCCAGCATTTCCGCTTCGGACAGCTCGTAGGCTTCCGATTCCACCATCATCACGGCGTCTTTGGTGCCTGCAACAACAAGGTCGAGGCGCTGCTCGGGCTTGTTCTTGAGGTCGTCCATGTCGGACACTTCGGGGTTCAGCACATACTCGCCATCCACGAAGCCAACGCGCGCAGCGGCGATCGGGCCCATGAAGGGGGCGCCAGAGATCGTCAGTGCAGCGGAGGCAGCAATCATCGCGACAACGTCGGGATCATTCACGAGGTCGTGGCTGAGCACGGTGCAGATCACCAGCACTTCGTGCTTGAAGCCCGGCACAAACAGCGGGCGGATCGGACGGTCGATCAGGCGCGAGGTCAGCGTTTCTTTTTCGCTGGGGCGGCCTTCACGCTTGAAGAAACCACCGGGGATCTTACCCGCGGCGTAGAACTTTTCCTGGTAGTGCACGGTCAGCGGGAAGAAATCCTGCCCCGGCTTGGGTGCCTTCGCGAAGGTCACGTTTGCCATGACGGAGGTTTCGCCAAGGGTGGCGATGACGGACCCGTCGGCCTGACGGGCAACCTTGCCCGTCTCAAGGGTGAGCTCTTCGCCACCCCATTCCATGGTCTTTTTCACAACATCGAACATTTATGTTTCCTATCCGGGCCAGTCTTGGCGGTCCAAGTGCCCTTGTGTTTTGCGGCCCCATTGCCGCGTACCCCAATCCTTATTCATGGCGCCGGGGTCATGCGCGCCTTCTCAGGTGGCCCCCCGTTACACCCTTCCGCAGGCAATTGAAAGTGCTCGTGGCTGCGTGTCTGGCTGCACAGGTCACTTTTGGGGGTGCTGCGCAACGTCCGCCAATAGACGCCCCCCTGAAATCGGTGTGATCAGCCCAGTGCGCGCGCCGATTGGATCGCATTTCGTTTTCGTGGGGCTGCTTGTTCTTGGCGCCTGCCGATTGCGCTCGGAGCCTTTCAAACATCTAGGTCTTCTTTTGCGCCCAGTTCAGCACTTGGTAGCAGCCCCACTCGTCAGACAATCGAGGGTGCCCGCTGTCGTCTAGACGCCAACCACCGTATCGTGGCGATGAAATCCCCGCATGGCCTCCTGTGCTCCATTGATCAGAGCGCGCGCGCAGCCTGCGAAGGGGAGATGCCGCGCGCAACTGGCCCTGTCCTAAGCGCGGTTTGATCTGCTAAGCTTCCGCTCAAGTCACGATGTTTTCTGGAGCGCGCTATGTTTGGTCTCCTCCGCCTATGCCTTGTGCTGGCAGTGTCAGGTCTGGCAGCGATGCCCGTGCGGGCGGAGACGCCCGAACCCCGCATCCTTGTCATGGGCGACAGCTTGCTCGCCATGCACAAGTTCGTGGGCCAATCCGTGGGCCAAGCGCTGAAAAAGCGTCTTGGCGAGCCGGTGATGAACATGCCCGTCAAGGGCGCCCGCATGAACCACATTGAGCCCCTCACAGGGGCGATTGGCCTGAAAATCCCGATGCAGTTTCGCAAGGGCGACTGGGATTGGATTATCGTTAACGGGGGCGGCAATGATCTGTTATTCGGGTGCGGTTGTGGGAAGTGCCAGCGTGTGATGTCCCGCCTGATCACAGAGGACGGCACCCGGGGCACCATCCCTGTCTTGTTGAAAAAGCTGCGCGATACGGGCGCCAACGTGATCTATGTCGGCTATCTGCGCACGCCCGGCCGCCGCTCCTTGGTTGACTCCTGCGCCGCCGTTGGGAACCGGCTGGAGGGGCGCGTGGCGGATCTCGCCCGCCGGATGCGCGGGGTCTATTACCTTTCAAACCGGGATTTGGTGCCCGAAGGCGATCTGAGCTTTCACGCGCTGGATCGGATTCACCCCTCTTTCAAGGGCTCCAAGGCAATTGCCGCCCGCATCGCTGATCTGATCGCACGGGAAGATCCGACGCGCTGATCGGATTGACCCCACCAAACGAAAAAAGCCCGCGGCAGGGCCACGGGCTTCGTTTGGTTCGCTGTGGGGTGCGCGTTTAGCGGCGCAGGCCCAAACGCTTGATGAGGTCGGTGTACCGTGCCTCTTCCTTCGCCTTCAGGTAATCCAGCAGCTTGCGGCGCTGGGCCACGAGCTTGAGAAGGCCACGACGGGAGTGGTTGTCCTTCTTGTGGGTTTTGAAGTGCTCGGTCAGCGTTGCGATGCGCGAGGACAGAATGGCAACCTGAACTTCAGGCGAACCGGTGTCGCCGTCCTTGGTTGCGTATTCTTTCATGACGCGTGCTTTTTCTTCAGCAGTGATCGACATCGGGATCTCCTAGGTTAAGGGTCATGGCACAAGCCGGGATGTCGTCCAGCAGGGCCCTTGGAGGGTGTACCGCAAATGCGGATGGGGGCGTATAGGCAATCTGGCGTGTAAAGGGAAGGGTCAAATGACCTCTACCTTAAAATCCAGCACACTCACATTGACGTCCCCGGGGTTGACCCCGCGTAGCAGGGCCACGTCGACATCATCCACCAAGACACGCGTATCCCCCTGCACGGTTGCAAGCTCAGACACAGAAGTGTCTTCGACCGTCTGGTTCAGGCGGGTAATGTCGATGATCACCCCTTCCCCTTGCTCGGCGTCCAGAATCTCGACTGGGTTTGAAAAACCCTCCGATAGGACCACCGCAAAAGTGTCACTTTCACTCCCGCCGGAAAGTGTGTCCCCCTCGCCACCATAGAGCAGATCGATCCCAGGGCCGCCCTCCAATACATCGGGAGACTCCTCAAGGGGCGGTTTGGTCGTTGGAAAATTGAAAATCTCATCGACGCCCTCAAGACCTGAGTTTTCAGGGGTGAAGGCTCCATTGATGATATCACTCCCTGCGCCGCCACGCAGCGCATCAAGACCTTCGCCGCCTGTTAAAAAGTCATCTCCATTTTGGCCTTCCAGAAGGTCGTCGTCCGGCCCACCGAACAGAATATCTTCATCGTTGCCACCAAAAAGCTGGTCGTTACCGCTTTCGCCCTGCAGCAGATCCTGACCGTCTTCTCCGAGCAAAACGTCTGGCCCAGCTGAGCCGCGCACGAAATCACTCCCCGGCCCAGCCTCCACACGATCTGCCCCAAGACCGGCATTGGCGAAATCGTCCCCCGCGCCAAGCAGCATCAGGTCGTCGCCGCCGTTTCCATAGGCCACGTCATCCCCTCCCAAGAGGTCAAACGTATCTGCGGCATCGGTGCCGTAGGGGATGTCCGGGAACTCTTCGTCCTCATCTGTGCCGATCACAGAGAGCGGTATAATATCTGGGGCCCGGTCTGGCAGAGCATCAGCGCCGCCGCCACCGCCTATGCGGGTCTCAGTTTCGTCATCCTCATCGTCGCCGCCGCCAGCCAAGGCTGCAACCAAACCAGCGCCCATAAGCGCAAACAGAATCCACATTTCTAAGCCCCTCAAAATATGGTTTGAGCAGGATGGCTTAGAAAAGTCCGTGGTGTCAAACTGTGTCGCGCGGGCTGTTCTGGGGCTGTGGTTTAGGGGGTGTTATCCATGGGGCCGGTTTGGATTTGCTGGGCGATCCTATTGGCCCATTCCCCGATGATCGGAATGAAATCAATCTGTGACAGCAGGTAGGCCGCAACCGAGACAAGGATCGTGGCGCCGATCACCGTGCCGAATCCCATCAGGATGCCGCGCAGAAATTGGAAGGCCAGCAAGCGCATGGGGCGATTGTGCAGCCGAATGACCCGATGATTGTTGAGCAGCTCCATTTCGGCGCGCAAAGCAGCAACTTCGCGCACAAGGTCTGATTCCGGGGGTGTTTTCTCGGTCATACCCTTCTTGGTAAAGCGGCTGGGGCCATCGTGAAAGCCCTGCGACGTGCATTCGCCTTGAATTCTGCCGTTCGCGCGCGTATCTGCCCCCAAACGCCGCAATCAAACCGGATACCTTTTTCATGGCCAACCCGCTTCAGTTCCTGCAGCAGACCCGCTCCGAAGTCGCAAAGATCGTGTGGCCCACGCGCCGTGAAGTCTTTCTGACCACCGTGATGGTGCTGGTTATGGCCACCCTGACCGCGATCTTTTTCGCCATTGTGGATTGGCTGATCCGCACCGGCCTGCAGGGCCTGCTGGGCATGTTCTAGGCAACAAGCCGCGTCTGAAACAACCCGAACCCGGCCCCGGCCCAGACCGTTGCAATAGGTGGTGCTGCGTGAGGCCGCACACCTTGTCGACCCGAAGCCATAACAGCCAGTTGCGCCCGAAAGCGTCTTCGGGGCTGTCTGCGATGGAGGTCGGCAATGCGGGACAAAGCTAAAATTGCCGAATTCAAAACAGCATGATCTAATTTGATTTATGATTTCTGCTGTCCTCTTCGATCTTGACGAAACCCTCTTTGCTCGCACTGCCTCCCTGAGGCAGTTCGTCGAAGACCAGATCAGAAGTCAGTACCCTGACATTTTTCCGAATGTGGAAATGACTATTGGTCGCTTTTTGGAACTCGATAACCGGGGAACGAAACCAAAAGATGAAGTTTACCGCGTACTTTTGGCAGAGTTAGACAGAGATGATGAAGCGCTTGCTGCTGAACTGTTCGAGCACTACGAGGCGAACGCGTGGAGGTTTGCCTCAGGCTTCGACGGTATGTCGGATGCGCTTTAGGATATCAGAGAGTTAGGGTTAAAAATTGGGATTGTCACAAATGGGAAAACTCACATTCAGCTTCGATCTTTGTTGGCTCTGAACTTGGATCGATTGGTGGACGATTACGCGATCTCTGAGGCGGTAAATCTCAGAAAGCCAGATCCAAGAATCTTTCACCTAGCGGCGCAAAATTTGTCAGTGCGTCCAGAAAGCTGTGTATTTGTTGGTGACTCACCGACGGCGGATGTCGTTGCTTCTAGAAGAGCTGGAATGAAATCCGTTTGGTTTCCAAACGGTGCGATGTGGCCGGATGATCTGCTCCAAGAAACCGACGCCGAGATACATTCATTGTCAGAGTTGAGCACAGTTTTGCGCCAACTTCCGTAGTCGCTTTGGGCTCGAAGCGGCCATAGCACTTCGGGCCTTCAAGTGTGCAATTTGCACCATTTACCG
>JAKVBK010000085.1 GCA_022447275.1 Oceanicola sp.
ATGTCACGCACATCGAAACGCTGGTAAGCTACGTCGATCCCAGGAATGAAAGATCATCCAGATTGGCAGAACGGCTTGGCGCGACGCTAGATGCCGAAGCACCGCGGCCTGATCCGCTGGACTTGGTCTATCGGCACTATGGTTAAAGGGCCGCATTGAGCTTACCGCCGATGTTTGAAATTTGTAAAACTACAGGCCTTGACCCTAGAGCGCGCGAATGGGGAAGAAGCGCAGATCAGCGCTTTCCCGCCGTTGCTGGCCGCTGATTGCACCTGTCAGCCCTGAGCCCCCAGCAACGGGTTGGCCCCAAGCACAAAGCCGCAGATCAGTCTTCCTGAACAACCCGCAAGGACAGTTCGCGCATCTGTTCGTTTTGCGGCAGATTGGGTGCCCCCATCATCAGGTCTTCGGCCCGCTGGTTCATCGGGAACATGATGACCTCACGAATATTCTGCTGGTCTGCCAGCAGCATCACGATCCGGTCAATCCCTGCTGCGCAGCCACCATGCGGCGGTGCGCCGTAGTGGAACGCGTTGAACAGCGCGCCAAAGCGGTTCTTAACCTCATCCGCACCATAACCAGCGATCTCAAACGCCTTCAGCATGACCTCTGGCTTGTGATTTCGGATGGCACCCGACACCAACTCATAGCCGTTGCAGGCCAAGTCGTACTGATAGCCTTTGACCTCGAGGGGATCGCCGTTGAGTGCATCCATCCCGCCTTGGGGCATCGAGAACGGGTTGTGTTCGAAATCGATCGCGCCGGTTTCCTCGTCTTTTTCGTAAATCGGGAAATCCACGATCCATGCGAAGGCAAAGCGGTCCTGATCGGTCAGGCCAAGTTCGTCGCCGATGACGGTGCGGGCTTTGCCGGCCACCGTTTCAAAGGCCTTGGGCTTGCCCCCCAGGAAGAAGGCAGCATCGCCAACGCCAAGGCCCAGCTGCTGACGGATCGCCTCGGTGCGCTCCGGCCCGATATTCTTGGCCAGCGGTCCTGCCGCCTCTTCGCCCAATGTGATTTCGCCCGCTTTAATCAGAGCATTCACTTCTTTGACAGAGATGCCCCGCTCCTGCGCGATACTGTCTGCCGATTGCTTGCGCCAGAAGATGTAGCCCATACCGGGCAGCCCTTCTTTCTGGGCAAAGGCGTTCATGCGGTCACAGAATTTCCGGCTGCCGCCCGTGGGCGCGGGAATGGCGCGAATCTCTGTGCCTTCCTGCTCCAGAAGCTTTGCGAAAATGGCAAAGCCAGAGCCGCGGAAGTGATCCGAGACCACCTGCATCTTGATCGGGTTGCGCAAGTCCGGCTTGTCGGTGCCGTACCACAAAGCGGCGTCGCGATAGCTGATCTGAGGCCAGCTTTCAGGCGCATCGACCTTGCGGCCGCCGCCAAACTCTTCGAACACGCCCGCGATCACCGGGGAGACCGTATCAAAGACATCTTGCTGCTCCACGAACGACATCTCCAGATCGAGCTGGTAGAAATCCGTGGGCGAGCGATCGGCGCGGGGATCCTCGTCGCGGAAGCAGGGCGCGATCTGGAAATACTTGTCGAAGCCCGAAACCATGATCAGCTGCTTGAACTGCTGAGGCGCCTGAGGCAGCGCATAAAACTTGCCCGGATGCAGACGCGACGGCACCAGGAAGTCGCGTGCGCCTTCCGGGCTGGAGGCCGTGATGATCGGCGTCTGAAACTCGCGGAAATCCTTTTCCCACATACGCTTGCGGATCGAGGCCACCACATCCGAGCGCAGGGTCATATTGGCCTGCATCTGCTCGCGGCGCAGATCAAGGAAGCGGTAGCGAAGGCGCGTTTCCTCAGGGTATTCCTGATCGCCAAACACCATCAGCGGCAGTTCTTCGGCTGCGCCGAGCACTTCCATGTCACGGATGAACACTTCGATCTCACCGGTCGGGATCTTGGGGTTCACGAGGCTGTCGTCACGCTTCTTGACGACACCATCAATCCGAATGCACCACTCCGAGCGGACCGTCTCAATCTGTGAGAAAACCGGGCTGTCAGGGTCCGCAAGCACCTGTGTCATGCCATAGTGATCGCGCAGGTCGATGAAGAGCACGCCGCCATGGTCGCGCACGCGATGCACCCAGCCGGCAAGACGAACGGTATCGCCCGCGTGGCTGGCGTTGAGGTCGGCACAGGAATGGCTGCGATAGGCGTGCATGGGGGGCCTCCGAAACTAGGGTCGGCGCGCGGTAGACCGCGTGTGGGGCGTGAAGTCAAGCGCAGGCAAGCGCGGTGGGGCTTCCTAGCGCAGCAACGGGGGGCGATCCGGGTCCGTTCCCGGGGCAGAGGGCTGTGCGGGGGCGGTAAGTTCGGGCAAATCAAAGCGCAGGCCCACCCGCGCCAGACGCTCCGCGACAGGCGTGCCATCGATAAAGAACGAGACATCCAGCGCACCCGCCTCAAGGCCCGAGAACACCAATGCCTCGCCCACAGCTGCGGCCAGCGCGGATTCCGATCCCGGTATCGCGTCAATGAAGGCCAACAGATGCCCCCTGGCGCCACCCTCATAGGTGACGGCAGCCAGCCAAGCCCCAGAGGCCAGCCCGCGCGCGGTGGCCAGCTTTGCATCCAATGCCTCCAGCAGAATTTCAGGCAGACCGCCAGGCGGATCAATGCGGGCCGGAACGGCGGATGCCTCGGTTGGCCTTGAGGCCACCATATCGGCGAGCCAAGCCATGGCATCCGGCGGCAACAGCATCGCGGAGGGCGCAACCTCAAGGTTCAACCCCACGCCCATGCCCTGCCCGGCCAGCATCCCAGCCAACACGCGCCCTGAAAGCCCCACATAGGGCGCAGGCCCTTCCGCGAAGGCCGCAAGGCGCGCCTCCCGGTCAAACACCAGCACGACAGGGCCATCTTCCAAAGGAAACACCCGTGGGGTGATCTGATCGCCCTCGGCTTCCGTCTCGAGAAGAAGGAACAGCTCATTATCGGCAAAGCGCTCAAAGAACTTGAGGCGGGCCTGCGCATCTTCCGGTGCGGCCTGCATGGCAGCGTGCGCCTTATCCAATGCGGTTGATGTCATTCCAGGACCTCCTGCACACGGGCTTTCAGCGCGGGCAGAACATCTGCCTCGAACCAGGGGTTGCGTTTCATCCACGCGGTATTGCGCCAAGACGGGTGTGGCAAGGGGAAGATGGCCGGCGCACGTGCGCGCCATGCCGCGACCGTCGCGGTGACAGAGCCGACCCTACCGCCCCCGGCGCGCGGCAAATGCCAGCGATGGGCGTGACCGCCGACCAGCACCGTGAGGGGCATCGGGCCCAGCGCATCCATCACATCTGCGTGCCATGTCTCAGCGCACAGCTTTGGCGGGGGCAAGTCACTGCCCTTTGCGTCATAGCCCGGAAAGCAAAACGCCATGGGCACGATCGCGGTTCTGGCGCGGTCATAGAATGTGTCCGCGTCCATGCCCAACCATTGGCGCAACCGATCACCGGACGCGTCAGTGAAGGGCTTACCGGACTGATGGACCCGCAAGCCCGGCGCCTGGCCTGCAATGAGGATGCGCGCGCCCGGCCGAAACCATGCGACAGGCCTTGGTGCGTGCGCCGTTTTTGAGGATGCAAAACGGTCTGCACACAGACGGCAAGCGGTGATGCGGTCAACAAGTTGCATGACATTGGCTCATACACAGGCGCCTTCTCTCCTGATCCCGACGGCTATGTAGTACGCCCACGACAGGTTCGAATGCGGCGAAATATATCCCACTTACGTGCAGGGTGCACCATCACGTCTTGGCAGTGGCGGCCCGATTTGCTAGCGCTTGGGCGTCACGGGGCCTGTGTCCGGCCGAGGCATTGCGCCGCGCACAGCTTATGTGGGTTGCCCGGACACATGGTGGTGAACATATCAAACCGAAATAGGGCGCCGCAGCTTGCCGACCGCGCCCGGCAGAACAGTTGAACCGAAGGGGCCCCGATGTACCGCGTTTGGAATTTTGTCACAAACTACTCGATTTTGTTGATCACAGGTGCCTTGACCGCCCTGATCTGGGCCAACGTGGACAACGCAAGCTACAAGGCCTTCCACGATATCGTCATATTCAAGGATTTCCCGATCGGCCATATGCACGATGGGCACCGTGAACTGACCCTGCACTACCTTGTGAATGACGTGCTGATGGCGCTTTTCTTCGCAATCGCCGCAAAGGAAGTCTGGGAGGCGGTCGTTCTCAAGAATGGATCGCTACGCGGCAAAAAAGCGGCGACCCCCCTCTTCGCAACAGCCGGCGGCATGTTCGGGCCTATCGCTGTTTATCTGGGGCTGGCGGCGATGCTGGGCTCGACCACCTATGACGCGGTCTTCAACGGCTGGGCCATCCCCACCGCCACTGACATTGCCTTCAGCTACCTTGTCGGTCGGATCGTGTTCGGCGCGGGCCATCCCGCCGTGCGCTTCCTTCTGCTACTGGCCATTGCGGATGACGCGGCAGGCTTGTTGATCCTTGCCATCTTCTATCCCTCGGGTGAGCTGGCACCCGAATGGCTGCTGCTTTCGCTCGGCGCTGCGGTGGGCGTGTTTATCCTGTTCAACTGGTTGCCCCGCTATCTGGACCGTGGCAAGGCGGCGCGTCCGAACTCCACGTGGGTGCGCAGCAAGCTCAGCTGGTGGCCCTATGCGATCGCTGGCTGCCTGTCTTGGTATGGCTTTCAGGAAAGCGGCCTGCACCCGGCACTTGGGCTTTTGCCCGTTGTTCCCGCGATTCCCCATGCGGACCGTGCCTTTGGTATCTTTGCAGAGGCCGAAAGCTATCTGACCGACATCCTTAATCAGATGGAACACGCCCTGAAAGTACCGGTGGAAATCGTGCTGTTCCTGTTTGGGCTTCTGAACGCGGGCGTGGAATTCTCTTCGATTTCCGAACCGACTTGGCTGGTCCTTGCTGGATTGCTGATCGGCAAGCCTTTCGGCGTGCTGTTCTTTGGATGGGTTGCGGCCGGGCCCTTGCGCCTTGGCCTTCCCGAAGGTGTGCGCACGGTCGATCTGTTCACAATCGGCTGCGTTTCGGCCATCGGCTTTACCGTGTCGCTCTTTGTGGCAACTGTGGCCTTCGATCCGGGCCCAATTCAGGACGCTGCTAAGATGGGCGCCGTGTTCAGCTTCGTCGCAGCCGTGATCTCGATCGTGGTGGGCAAGCTGACCCGCATCCAGAAACAGACGGCCTGACGCCCCAATCCCGGATCCTGATATCATTTGATCCGGTAGCTACACCAAATAGAACGCCCGCCACCTCTTTAGGAGCGGGCGTTTTTTCTTGGCAAGCCTCGGAAAATGCAAGACGATACCCTTATCCAGCGTCAGTCTTGTAAGCGCGTAGGTCCGCATCTTAATTATGCCGCATGAGTGGCATGATACTGACCTTAACCCGGAATACATCGCTCAGGTGCGATACCAAAATGTATTGAACAGGCAGCCGCATGTTAGAGTTTGTAAATGTCAGCAAGTCCTTTTGGACCGGCACCCAGAGGAAGGTCATCCTCGACCAGGCGAATTTCCGGGTCGAGCTTGGGCATTCTGTGGGCATTCTGGCGCCCAACGGCACTGGCAAAACAACAATGATCAACATGATGGCGGGGCTTGAGAAACCCGATGAAGGTGCCGTCAATCGTAATTGCAAAATCTCCTTCCCGCTTGGCTTTATGGGCGGGGTGGTTGGTCGCCACACGGGGCAGGAAAACTGTCGATATATCGCGCGACTTTATGATCTTGATCCCGACTACGTAGAGGCCTTCTGCCGCTGGCTGGCCGGTATCGATGAGTATTTTGACATGCCCGTTGGCACCTATAGTCAGGGCATGCGCGCGCGGTTCTGCTTTGCGCTGATGCTGGCATTGGATTTTGACATATACCTTATCGATGAAGGCATGCCCGGCACCACAGACGTGGAGTTTAACAAGAAAGCGGGCTCCATTCTGCGTGAGCGCCTGAAGACAACAACCGTTGTTATCGTTAGCCACCAAGCCGAAACACTTGAAAAATTCTG
>JAKVBK010000086.1 GCA_022447275.1 Oceanicola sp.
ACTAGCGGCTTGTAACGCACAGGCGCCCTTGAAAGGACGCGCAGCTCTGTCTTTATTGGCCGCAAATAGGCGCAAGGCACCGCCCAAGAGAAGAGAACGTCTACATTTGGCGCTTCACGACATAGATCGCAGAGGAATGACACCGACTGACTGTGGGCTTGCAGATTACGCCAGGCATTTCCTGATGTCCTGGCGCAACTTTGCTCGATCGATTTACCTGATCACGAACACGGATTGCTTTGCATGGCGGGCAACGCGCGCCGAGTTCGGCCCGATAAGATAATCCTTCAGTTCAGGGCGATGGGCGCTCACGATTATTGCGTCAATTTCCAGCTTGTCGGACATCTTGATAATCTGATCGTAGATCGTGCCTTCCGTTATGTGCAGTACACACGCAACATCGTCCGGGATGGCCTGCTTCGCCCATTCTTCGAGCTCAGATTTTGCGCTGCGACGTGCTGTCTCCAGAAAGTCCGCTGACAAAGACGCCCCTACAATTGGCATGCCGCTGTCAGGCACCACATTCAGCACATGCAAAGTGGCGCCCTCTGTGCGGGCGAGCGATACTGCGGCCTGTGCGCTGCGCACCGATGATTCCGGCGCCTGGACATCCAGGGCGAGAAGCAGGTTCTTAAACATGGTCGACCCCTTCAAAAGGCAGGTTGCGTGGCACGGCGGCTTTGCAGCAGCACAAGCCCGCTCAGCAGCAACAAGGCAGGAATGAAGAACAGCTCCTTGGGCAGCCGATCGTTTTCGACCTGCACCTCGGTGATCTGGACCGGAGTGTCACCGTAGAAGTCATACTCATTGCCGAGACTTTCAAAGAACGGCGTGCCAGGGAACGGTTCGTCCATTGCAATCGTATCGGGCTCGACAAACACCGTCAGACCCTGAGCATCCAAGGCACCTTCCGCGTCACCGCCGATTGCGGGCAGCGTGATCGTGGTTGGCCGGATCTGACCCGTATCAAAATCCGGGCCCTCAATGATCACCCGCAATTCGCGTCCGGTTTCGGCACTGGCCATTAATTCCATCGCCGCCGGACCCGTGGCCGTCTGATACTTTTCACTGACTTGATCCAACATGAAATCCGGCCTGAACAACATGAAGGCGATGCCGAGAAGGGCGACGGTCTCCCATGGGCGGTTCTTGGCAATGAAGTACCCTTGGGTTGCGGCAGCGAACAAAAGCATCGCAATCAGCGCGATGAAGAACACAAGCACTGCCTTGGCGAAGCCCACATCAATCAGCAGGAGATCCGTGTTGAAGATGAAAAGAAAGGGGAGCAAAGCCGTGCGTATATCATATGCAAACCCCTGAACACCTGTCTTGATCGGGTCACCCCGGCTGATCGCGGCAGCGGCATAGGCCGCGAGGCCCACGGGTGGTGTGTCATCCGCAAGGATCCCAAAGTAGAAGACGAAAAGGTGAACGGCGATGAGCGGGAAGATAAAGCCTGCTTGGGCCCCGACAGTCAGGATAACCGGCGCCATCAAGGACGACACAACGATGTAGTTTGCAGTCGTTGGCAAGCCCATTCCCAAGATCAGGGACATGACCGCGACCAGGATCAACAGGATCCAGATATTGCCACCTGCAATAACCTCAACCACCTGTCCAATGACCTGATGCGCACCTGTCAGGCTGATCGTGCCAACAATGATACCGGCGGCACCGGTTGCGACGCCGATGCCGATCATGTTTCGCGCGCCCAGGATCAGGCCTTCGATGAAGTCGCGCCAACCTTGCGCTGTGGCGTTCCCTGCGCCTTCGCCGCGAAACAACGCCTTGAGCGGGCGGTGCGTGAGGGCGACGATGATCATGAAGATCGTGGCCCAGAAAGCGGAAAGCGACGGAGAGAGCCGGTCGAGGCTGTCTGTGCGCACCATCAGGTTCCACACCAGAATGAAGATCGGCAGGGAGAAATACGCCCCTCCCAGCAGGGTTGGTGTCAGGCGCGGCGCCTCCAGAGGGCCATCCCGATCATCCATCGACACATCCGGATAGCGGGAGGCGAAATACACCAGTACCAGATACAGCAGAGCGACGATCACGAGCGCGCCGTACACGCTCTCTGCCATGAACCCATCCAACAGGTTGCGCAGCCCGATCATTGCAAAGGTACAAGCCCCAAGGAAAATGAAACCGGACAAGAACAAGATCAAAATCAGCACGGGGCCAATATGGCGGCCGGCTTTCTTGAGGCCCTGCATCTGCATTTTCAGTGCTTCCAAATGCACGATGTAAAGCAGCGCGATGTAGGAAATAACAGCAGGCAGGAACGCGTGTTTGACCACGTCGATGTAGGGAATGTTAACGTATTCCACCATCAAGAATGCGGCAGCCCCCATGACCGGAGGTGTCAATTGCCCGTTGGTGGAAGACGCAACCTCGACGGCGCCGGCCTTCTCGGCGGGGAATCCGATCCGCTTCATCAAGGGAATTGTGAAGGTTCCGGTGGTCACGGTGTTCGAAATTGAACTGCCGGAAATCATACCCGTCAACATAGACGACAGCACAGAGGCTTTGGCAGGTCCGCCGCGCAACGCACCGAGCAGAGCGATGGCGACTTTGATGAACCAACCGCCGCCGCCCGCACGATCCAGCAATGCGCCGAACAAGACAAATAGAAAGATCATGGACGTTGAGACGCCGAGCGCCACGCCAAAGACGCCTTCGGTTTGCATCCAATAATGGCCCAACGCCTTGGACAGGGACGCGCCGCCATAATTCGTGATTTCCCGCGCCCATTCGGAGTATCCCCCGAAAAACGCGAATGCGACGAAAGCGCTGGCGATTATGACCAGCGGCAGCCCCAGAGAGCGATAAACCGCGATCATCAGCACGATCATGCCGATCGAGGACATGACAAGGTCTGAGGTACTCCACAAACCGGGGCGATCGGCGATCTCAAAGCGGAAAACCACGAGGTACAAACAGGATGACACGCCCAAGACCACAAGAACCCAGTCATAGAAGGGGATCCGGTCCCTCGGGGACGACTTGAACAGCGGAAACGCAAGTGTCGCCAGCATAATGGCAAAGGCCAAGTGTACGAAGCGGGCCTGTGCGACGATGTTGGCAAAGATCCCCATTCCGGTCGCCTGCGCGAGCATGCCGGGCACTTTCGACGCGATATAAAGCTGGAAGATCGACCAGGCGATGCAGGTCCCGGTAATCAGCTTTGCTTGGAAGACCGATGTGGGATTGCGTGCGCCAGTATCAGCTTGGGCCACAAGATCGTCGGCGGATTGATCAACTGTCTTTTGATCAGTCATGTTTGTCCCTCACACGCGGGCGTTTGTCGCCCGTCTCATGATTGTGCTTCGAATGAAAAACGCCCGGGGGAGTGCCCCGGGCGTCTTCGTTTTTGATTTAGTTCAACAGGCCCAGTTCTTTATAGGCCTTTTCCGCCCCGGGATGCAGCGGCGCCGAGAGTCCATCTTTGACCATCTGTGCCGGGTCCAGATTGGCAAATGCCGGGTGCAGGCCACGGAAGTCGTCGATGTTCTCCATGACCGATTTGGCAACGATGTATACGACATCATCCGACACGTCAGCCGACGTCACGAATGTTGCGCCAACGCCAAACGTCGTCGTGTCAGAGTCCGTGCCTTTATACATCCCACCGGGAATGGTGGCGACGCGGTAGAACGGATTGTCGGCCACCAACTGGTCGATCGGTGCGCCTGTCACAGACACAAGGCGCGCGTCGCAGGTGGTTGTCGCTTCCTTGATCGCCGCGGCGGGGTGGCCAATGGTGTAGATCATTGCATCGATGTTGCCGTCGCACAGCTGCTTGGCCATTTCCGAGCCCTTGTACTCCGTTGCCAAGGCCAGATCGTCCATGCCAATGCCAAAAGCGTCCATCACGACTTCCATGGTCGCGCGCTGACCCGAGCCCGGGTTGCCGACGTTGACGCGCTTGCCTTTCAGGTCCTCAAAGCTTGAAATGCCGCTATCGCCACGCACGATCAGCGTGAAGGGCTCGGGGTGGACCGACATTACAGCCCGGATGCCGGGGAAGGCTGCATCGCCCTCGAACTTGGAGGTGCCGTTAAAGGCATGGTGCTGCCAGTCGGATTGGGCCACGCCGAACTCCAACTCGCCCGCTTTGATCGTGTTGATATTGTAAACAGATCCCCCGGTCGATTCGACCGCGCAGCGAATCCCGTGCTCCTTGCGTGATTTGTTGACCAGTCTGCAGATCGCGCCACCCGTTGGGTAATACACGCCCGTAACACCGCCTGTGCCAATGGAAATAAACTCCTGAGCAGAGGCAATTGGTGCCGACATCAACGCGCCTGCCACGAAAGCGGCGCCAAATTTCATTCTCGAAAACATGGTAAAGATCTCCCTTTGTCGTTTCTCCACACGCTCTTTTTCGGGCGTGGTTGTGCGTGCCTCTACACTGCGGAAACAAACCGGTGCGTCAAGCTTCTTACAGAAAACAGTGGTGCACATCCGATAGAAGCACTTGCCAGAAGCGTGCCTTGCAGAAAGCATGCCACAGAGAATTTTACCACATGCGTTCCAGAAAGAGACGTGAACATGAGCCACGTGTTTCCCCGAAATTCGAAAGCCCCGCCCCCCATGGTCGCACGAGGGCAGGGGCCATATCTCTATGACCAGTCCGGCAAATCCTATCTGAACTGTGGAGACGCGGCGGTTTCGTGCCTTGGACATGGCGATCCGCACGTCACCGCAGCCGTGCAAAATCAGATGAATAGCGTCGCTTTCGCGCATACGGGATATTTTACCTCAGAGCCTGCTGAACGTCTGGCCGACAAACTGATCGCGTTTGCGCCTGAGGGTTTGGACCGGGTGTATTTTGTATCGGGCGGGTCCGAGGCGATGGAAGCCGCGCTTAAATTGGCGCGCCAGTACTATGTCGAGACGGGACAGCCGCACCGCGAAAAGATTATTGCGCGTCGGCAAAGCTATCACGGCAACACATTGGGCGCTTTAGCTACGGGTGGAAATGCAGCGCGGCGGGCCCAGTTCTCTCCGCTTTTGATGGACGTCAGCCATGTTTCGCCCTGTTATGCCTATCGCGGTCAGGCGGACGGAGAGACGGACACGCAGTATGTAGACCGGTTGATCGCCGAGTTAGAGCAAGAGATCCAGACCTTGGGGCCAGAAACGGTCATGGCTTTTGTGGCAGAGCCAGTCGTCGGTGCGACTTTGGGAGCGGTTCCTCCGGTTGGAAACTATTTCGAACGGGTGCGGGAAGTCTGTGATGCCCATGGCATTCTTCTGATCTTTGACGAAGTCATGTGCGGCATGGGACGAACCGGCAAACTATTTGCCAGCGAACACTACGGCGTTTCACCAGATATCTGTGCGATCGCGAAAGGCTTAGGCGCTGGGTATCAGCCTATCGGCGCCATGCTGTGTAGCGCGGAGATATATGACGCGATTGAACGCGGTTCTGGATTTTTCCAACACGGCCACACCTATCTGGGCCATCCCGTCGCCTGCGCAGCGGCCTTGGCGGTATTGGAAAGACTGCTCGACGAGCAGGTGCTGGAACGGGTTCAGCCGCTTGGCGATGCCTTGCATGCCGCTTTAACAAAACGGTTCAGTCAGCACCCACATGTCGGAGATATCCGTGGCGAAGGGTTGTTCCGAGCCATTGAGTTGGTTCAGTCCCGCGACACCAAGGCGCCGTTCGACCCAGGCGACAAGGTTTTTGCCCGGGTGAAGTCCGCAGCTTTGGAGGCCGGGTTGATCTGCT
>JAKVBK010000087.1 GCA_022447275.1 Oceanicola sp.
TTACCCCACGCGCAGAGCGTAAAAAGCAAAGAGGACGGACACATGCGTCATATGACGTATGAATTTAAGATTTTCGAAATTTTGTCTTCTTGGAAGGTCTGGCGCATGTGATGCATCGGCGCTGGACTGCACCCAGCCAGATCTCAGCACATAAGGCACAATGCCGCTTGTATATGCGTGCGATGTATCTCTCGACGGGCGGTGCCGTGCCGGGGCAGAGCAGCCTGCATTGTTTCCGACGGCCTACCGCCAGCGCTGATGTGTTTGGTGATCATCAAGACATGGTAGGCCCGGAGGGACTTGAACCCCCAACCAAGGCGTTATGAGCGCCCTGCTCTAACCAATTGAGCTACAGGCCCGCCATGCCCCTTGGGGGTAGCAGACGGGGAGGGAGGGTCAAGCGGATTACGCACCCCGTTTCGCCCTTCTGTTCGATACGCGCGCTTTTCATCGCGCGCGCACTGGGGTAGAGCGCCCGTAACGCTGCTTTTGCCGCCTCAGAGGACATCACCATGACGCAGAGCCCGCAGAATGAGAAACCCGGACTGACCTATGCTGATGCCGGGGTCGATATCACGGCGGGCAATGATCTGGTGGACAGGATTGCCCCGGCGGCCAAGGCCACGCACCGTCCCGGGGTGATGGCGGGATTGGGCGGGTTTGGCGGCCTGTTCGACCTCAAGGCGGCGGGCTATTCGGATCCTGTTCTGGTGGCGGCCACGGATGGTGTGGGCACCAAGCTGCGGATCGCGATCGATACGGGCCATCTGGATGGGGTCGGCATCGATCTGGTGGCAATGTGCGTGAATGACTTGATCTGTCAGGGGGCTGAACCGCTGTTTTTCCTCGATTATTTTGCCACCGGCAAGCTGTCGGTGGAAGAGGGGGCGCGGGTGGTTGCCGGCATTGCCGAGGGTTGCAAGCGCTCTGGTTGTGCATTGATCGGGGGCGAGACGGCCGAGATGCCCGGCATGTACAGCGATGGTGACTTTGATCTCGCGGGCTTTTCCGTCGGAGCGATGGAGCGCGGTGCGGCGCTGCCTGCGGGCGTGGGCGCTGGGGATGTGTTGCTGGGGCTGGGCTCCGATGGCGTGCATTCCAACGGGTTTTCGCTGGTGCGGCGCGTGGCCGATCATGCGGGCCTGACATGGGACAGCCCCAACCCGTTTGGCGCGGGCACCTTGGGCGAGGCCCTGTTAACGCCCACGCGGCTCTATGTGAGCCCCGCGCTGGCGGCCATCCGAGCTGGCGGTGTGCATGGGCTTGCCCACATCACGGGCGGGGGCCTGACAGAAAACCTGCCGCGCGTCCTGCCGCAGGGGCTGGGCGCGCAGGTGGATCTGGGAGCATGGTCCTTGCCGGGGGTCTTTGCCTGGCTGCGTGATGCAGGCGGCATTGCCGAGGCTGAAATGCTGCGCACGTTTAATTCTGGCATCGGCATGGTGCTTGTGGTTGCGGAAGACCGCGCCGATGCGCTCGCGGCACAGTTGGCACAGGCCGGGGAGACAGTCGTGCGCTTGGGCACGGTGACTGAGGGCGACGGCGTGCAGTACTCGGGCACGCTGGCGTGACACGCCGCTGCGCGATTCTGATCTCGGGCGGTGGCTCCAATATGGTGGCCCTCGCCCAGGACATGCAAAGCCCGGATCATCCCGCGCGCCCGTGCCTCGTATTGTCAAACGTTGCCACGGCAGGGGGGCTGGCCAAGGCCCGGGGCATGGGCATTGATACCGTGTCGATCCCGCATGGCCCATTCAAAGGAGATCGCGCAGGCTTTGAGGCCCGTATCGATGCAGCCTTGCGCGATGCGGGGGCAGACCTTGTGTGCTTGGCCGGGTTCATGCGTGTGCTGACGCCCGACTTCTGTGCGCGCTGGTCTGGGCGGATGCTCAACATTCACCCCTCGCTCTTGCCCAAATACCGCGGGCTGAACACCCATGCGCGCGCCATCGAAGCGGGCGATGCGTTTGCGGGCTGCACCGTACATGAGGTGACCGCGGAATTGGACGGAGGGCCAATCCTCGGGCAGGCCAAAGTCGAAATTCTACCGCAGGATACGCCAGACGCCTTGGCCGCCCGCATCCTGCCCTTTGAGCACAAGCTTTATCCTGCCGTGCTCCGGCGCTTTGCCGTGGGTGATCACACCCCGGTTCATCTGTCCTGAGCAGCCCGCTGAGGCGGCCATTTCCAGCCATGTTGCATTGCCTTGGCGCGGAGTGCTTTTCAATCCATCGCCGCAGGGATATGACTTACCCATGCGGGTTTGGCCGCGAGACAATTTTTCCCGGTGAAAACCGTCAAGGGCCCATGCTGCAGTCGGCATATGGTCCCGGGCGTATCCCCACCGCAAAGCGATGTGAAACGCCACCGAATGCGCACAATAACAACAACCGAAGCGCTTGCTGAATACTGCGCCAAGGCCCGCCAGCAGCCCTATGTCACGATCGATACGGAGTTTCTGCGCGAACGAACCTACTATTCGCGCCTGTGCCTGATCCAGATGGCCCTGCCCAACAATGGCGAGGCGGTTCTGATTGATCCAATCGCTGGCAGCGAGATGAAGCTTGACCCCATTTTCGAGCTCTTTCGCGACACATCCGTGGTCAAGGTGTTCCATGCTGCGCGGCAGGATTTGGAAATTTTCTGGTTTGAAGGGGAGGTTTTTCCGGAGCCTCTCTTTGACACGCAAGTTGCGGCAATGGTGTGCGGCTTCGGTGAGCAGGTCGGCTATGAAACCCTCGTCAAGAAGATCGTGCGTGGCCGCGTCGACAAGACGTCACGCTTTACGGATTGGTCCCGTCGTCCGCTCACCGATGCGCAGAAGACATATGCCATTTCCGATGTCACCCATCTGCGGGGAATCTATGAGGAACTGGCCCGGCAGTTGAAAGAGAACGGGCGGGAACGCTGGCTGCAGGAAGAACTGGGCATCCTGACGGACCCCAACACGTATGTCATTGATCCTGAGCAAGCCTGGCGCCGGGTGAAAACCCGCACGAACACGGGCCGGTTTTTGGGCATGGTCAAGGCGCTGGCGGCGTTTCGCGAACGCCATGCCCAGACCAACAACGTGCCGCGCAACCGCGTGTTCAAGGATGACGCCCTGCTGGAGCTTGCATCGACACGCCCGCGCTCGCGCGAAGACCTTGGGAAATCGCGCCTTTTGCTGCGCGAAGCGCGCAAGGGCGTGATCGCGGAAGGCATTGTGGCTGCCGTCGAGACCGGTTTGAACATGCCCGATGCGGAATTGCCAAAGGTCAACCGCGATCGGGAGAAGCTGCAGGTCAATCCCGCCATCGCGGACATGCTCCGCGTCTTGCTCAAGGCCAAGTCTGAAGAGTCCGGCGTGGCCGCCAAGCTGATCGCCTCGGCTGCGGATCTGGACGGGATCGCGGGCGGGCTGAGGGAGGCTGCCGCGCTGCGCGGTTGGCGACACGAAGTCTTTGGTGCCGATGCGTTGCGCCTGTGCGCAGGAGAGATCGGGCTGACAGTCTCAGGGCAGTCTGTGCGGGTGATCGATCTGGAGCCCAACGGCAAGCCACGGGCGTGACCGTTGGAAAGTCACCGACTTAGCAAACTTGAGAAACTTTGATCTGCCGCCAAACTAGCGGCTGGACACGCGCTGTGTGGAGGCACCGCGCACGATAATGCGGTTCACATTCCGCAACTTAGCGTCTGACAGGAACGCGCCGGCCGAGACAGTGCGCGTCGGTACAGCGCCCGCCGGGTGTTGGCGATAGGGGCGTTGAATCCGGAAATCGAGCGTGATCGTGCCCGGGTCTTCGCTGTCTGCCACAACAAGCTTGGGCTCCCAAAAGCCTTGGATGGGGGCAACGCCTTCAGCTGTAATGATGGCGCCGCCTGGCATGCGATCCACATTCATGCTGACCAGTTCCGCGATCTGAACAGAGGTGTCAGGCGGGCCTTGATACTTGCTGATGTCGCCGGCCAGCGTGGTGGCTTCCTCGGAGCTACCGCCAAACCAGTTCAGCGGATTGAAACGGCTTTCTGATATCTGGGCGCATCCGGATAAAACGGTCAGTGCAGCTACCGCTGCGATGAGATTTTTCGTTGTGCCCTGCATGCCGCGCCCCTTGTCCGTCCACCTGTTGTCGTGGTTGCACCTTCATGCACTAACGGAAAGCAGCCCACTTGAAAAGCCGCCTGCTTGCCCTTCGCGCATGGGCGGCTTAGGTCAGGGTGGAAAGGGAGACCGAGATGCCCAGCGACGCCTTTGAAGAAATCGTAGATACGTTTGCCTTTCTGGACGATTGGGAAGATCGCTATCGCCATGTCATCGACTTGGGAAAGGCAATGCCTGCCTTGGACGAGGCCGAGCGGGTGCCGGCGACCAAGGTGGAGGGCTGTGCCTCGCAAGTCTGGCTGGTGCCCGAGGTGACGGGGCAGGGGCCAAGCGCCATCATCCAGTTTCGCGGTGAAAGCGACGCGATGATCGTGAAAGGCCTGATTGCAATTCTCATCGCCCTTTGTTCCGGGCAGACGGCGCAAGCGCTTCAGAATATGGATGTGAAGGCGGAATTGGGCAGACTTGATTTGGCGGAACATTTGTCCTCCCAGCGGTCCAATGGCCTGAATGCCATGATCGAAAGAGTGAAAGCCCTGTCTGCGCACGCGGTGTCGCATTAAGGGCTGCGCGAGAATGGAGCGCTGTCCGAAGTGTCTAAACACAGCTAGCCCACTGAAGGGATCAGTGTATTGGGCAAGTGGATTGGACAGTGTCGAGCAACTTGCAATGAAAGGCCGCTCGACCCTGAGACTCTGCAGAAGTGAGTTCTACGGGTGCGCGCAGTGTAGCGTCCCAGCCCCTTTCGAGTTGCCCGATGAGACGTCCATTCCGGCCGCTTTGGCACCAACTCTTACCTTGGC
>JAKVBK010000088.1 GCA_022447275.1 Oceanicola sp.
TGGCGCGGTTGACGGGGCTCGAACCCGCGACCCCCGGCGTGACAGGCCGGTACTCTAACCAACTGAGCTACAACCGCGCATCGGTCTGGAACGTTTCGGAGGGGCAAGCGGTGGCGCGGTTGACGGGGCTCGAACCCGCGACCCCCGGCGTGACAGGCCGGTACTCTAACCAACTGAGCTACAACCGCCCAACTTGCCCGCCCCGGGTAACACCCAAGACGTAGCGGCGGTTCTATTGGGGGGTGACAGGAGCGTCAAGCGCGATTGCACGCCGATCAACGATTTTCTTTCACCGGAATGAAATCCGGTTTCGAAGGCGCCAAACCGACGCCTGTTCACCACCGATGGTGCGCGCGCCCCAACAGGCGCGTCAGGCCCGGTCGCCCCGATTCAGCCGGCGCAAATCCGGCCAATGCACCGGGATATCAACAATCGGCTGCCCATATAGCGTAACAGTGCGCGGCGCTTCCTCCTGCCCGCCCAAGCGGGCATAGGCCGCGCGCGCAGCGCTATTTCTATCGATCACCGTCAGCCATACCGTTGAATGGTCCGCCGCAATAAGTGCCTCCACCAAAGCGTCAAACAAACACCGTCCGATGCCCTGCCCCTTGAGCTGCGGATCGACATGGAAATTGTCGATATAGGGGCCTTTTTCACCGTCTGGGATACACGCGATAAAGCCAGTGAGCGCGCCGCCCTGCGGTGGCGTTGCGACAAGTGTGATCAGCTGGTCAAGCACAGGGGGCTGCCACTTATCCTCCAGATCCGAGAGGATTTGCCCATCCAGATAGGCATCGGGCAACATCCCCCGATAAGCCGATTGCCACGACGCGATCTGAAGCTGGGCAATGTTCGGCAAATCAGCATCCAAAGCCGCACGTATGATCGGCGCGCCCGTCATGTGCGCCGCACCGGCCTGCCACCGGCAACCTGCCGCGAAAGGCGCCGCTCGCGCACAAAGACATAGACGCCTGACACCCCAATCAGGAAGATGCCCAGCATCACCATGGCATCGGGCAACTCATCGAAGAACCACCAGCCCCAGAAGATGGCGAGAGGCAGCGCAGTGTATTCAAACGGTGCAATGGTGGCCGCATCCCCCAGCCTGTAAGCTTGGCTGAGCGCATAGCCCACGCCCGCGGACAAAGCCCCAAGCATCAGCAGGGCGGGCCAATCCTCGGGCGCGGGCCAAACCCAGGCCCGCAGCAGGAAAATCAGACTCTCGTTTTCTACCATCTCGGCATAGCGGCCATCCCCCGCGACCAACCAGAACAGACTTGAGACGAGGATGAAGGTCAGCTGGATATAAATCGCCATCGCTGAGGCGGGCGTGTCGACACCCAGTTTGCGGGTCAGCACCTGCATGCCCGCATAACCCGCCGCCGCCAATATCGGCAGCGTCAGCACCCATCCCGGCACATCAAAAACATCCATGCCCGGGCGCACCATGATCAGCACCCCTACGAAACCCAGCGCAATCGCGCCAAGACGGTGCGGGCCCACCGTCTCACCCAGCACCGGCACGGCCAGCAGGGTGATCATCAACGGCGCCACAAAGAACATTGCCGTCACCGTGGCCAGTGGCAGAACGGCAATCGCTGTGAAGAAGGTCATATTCGCGATCACGATCAGCAGGCAGCGCAACGCATGCAGTGAAACACGGTCTGTCCTGAGCACAGCGATGCCGCCCTCGAACTGCAAAATGATGAACGACAGGAAGATCCCAATGGCCGAGCGGGCAAACACCAACTGGTGCAACGGATAGCGATCCGAAAGACTTTTGATGGTGAGATCGTTGATCGAGATCAACAACATCCCCAAAAGGATCATAATTATCCCAAGCCGGGTGGAGTGCAGTGCGGTTTGTGTCATGACTGACAGCACCCATGCCACATCTTCGCACAGGCGCAATGCCGATTTCCGACATGGTGAAGTCGCTGCTGGCGTCACATGATCGAGCGGCGCGGAAAGCAAGGCCCCAGCAGGCGGTGCGAGTGTCGTCCGCGCCCGCTGGGATGATAAAATGACGGCTTACCGCTCCGGCAGGGGAATGAACTCGGCGTTGTCAGTGGGGGGCAACTGGAAGCGTCCATGTTCCCAATCCCCCGCGCGCCAAGCCTCCTTGGCAGCGTCGATCCGCTCTTGCGAAGACGCCACGAAATTCCACCAAATGTGACGCGGGCCCTCCAAGGTTGCGCCGCCCAGCAGCATGACGCGCGCGCCCAGAGGCCCTGCGGTCATTGAGATTTTGTCGCCGGGTCGAAAAACCATCATCTGGCCTGGCGTGAATGTCTGGCCCGCAATCGTGATCTCACCCTCAACCACATAGGCACCGCGGTCTTCGTGATTGTCGGGCAACGGCAGCTTGGCGCCGCCCTCCAGAAGGGCATCGAGATAGAACATCTCTGACGGCGTTTCGACCGGAGAGCGCGTTCCATAGGCATCCCCAAGGATCAGGCGCAACTTTTTGCCCTCTCCTTCGAGGATGGGCAGCGTGTCCTTGGGCGCGTGAACGAAATCAGCCGGCGTGTCTTCCTTGTCTTTGGGCAAGGCAATCCATGTCTGGATGCCGAACAGCGCATAGGGATTGGCCAGCATGTCGCCGTCCACCCGTTCCGAATGGGTGACGCCATGGCCAGCCGTCATCAGATTGACCGCACCCGGCTCGATCCATTGATCTGTCCCAAGGCTGTCGCGGTGGTGAAACTTGCCTTTGTACAGGTAGGTCACCGTGGACAGGCCGATATGGGGATGGGGGCGCACATCGATCCCCTGCCCGGTAACGAATTCCGCCGGGCCCATCTGATCAAAGAAAATGAAAGGCCCCACCATTTGGCGTTTGGGCGATGGCAATGCGCGGCGCACTTCAAAATCACCCAGATCGCGGGCCCGTGGCACAATCAGCGTTTCAATGGCGTCAACGGCGTCACCGGTCGGGCAATCGGGATCAAGTGCAGGGTTCCAGCTCATCATGCGTCTCCAACGGTTGCGTTGGCAGGGATGTATACATTCCGCAATTCAATCCTAGACCAACATCTGCGCAATGCCCCTCACGCCCTGCACATGTCGCGACAACGCGCCATGGATTGCTGCATAATTCGCAATAAACGCAGCCCCGCAGCGGTTGTGCCCAATCGCCAAAGCGCGGCTCCACCCCCCGCTTCCAAACGGGAAGCACATAACGCAGCTTCAGTAAACGCAGGCATTTATGCCGCGCCAACGAGGGCCCCAACTTTCTTGAAAACAGGTGAAAATACGATCACTCTCGCCGCAAAATGAAACCACGTGAGAAAGATCAATAAATGGAAATGTCACAGGAACTTGGCGGAATTTGGCCGCTATTGCTCAACGCGGGAAAGGCGCTGGCCGTCATTATTATTGGCTGGATGGTTGCTTCCTGGGCGGGAAGCACGGTGCGTAAGCGCCTGAATTCCATCGACCAAATGGACGCCACGCTTTCGAACTTCTTGGCTAGCATGGCCAAATGGGCCGTTCTGCTCATCGTCCTTGTCATGGTGCTGGGGCTCTTTGGCGTACAAGCCACAAGCCTCGTTGCTGTCCTCGGTGCGGCATCCCTCGCGATCGGCTTGGCCTTGCAAGGCACCCTGAGTGACCTCGCCGCAGGCTTTATGCTGATCCTGTTCCGCCCCTATAAGCTGGGCGATTTCGTCTCGATCAATGGCACTTCTGGCACGGTCGTGGACCTCAACCTGTTCGTGACCGAACTGGTGACCGCCGACAACGTGCAGATCATCGTTCCAAACGGGCAGGCATGGGGATCGATCATCACCAACTTCTCGGCCCATGACACGCGCAGAGTGGATCTGGTGTTCGGGATTGACTACACGGACAGCTCAGACGCCGCGATGAAGATCATCATGGATCTCGCCGAGGCAGAGCCCCGCGTCATGCAAGACCCAGCGCCTTGGGTGCGGGTCACCAATCTTGGGGAAAGCTCCGTCGATCTGACTGCCCGCCTGTGGTGCAAAGCAGAAGACTATTGGGAGCTGAAATTCGCACTGACGAAGGCCGTGAAAGAAGCCTTTGACGCGAACGGTATCTCTATCCCCTACCCCCATTCCGTGGAAATTCAGAAAAAAGCCTGAGCCACGGCTTACCTGCGCGACACCCGCGCCCCTGCGATGCCGCCCCTGGCATCACCGGGGCCTGCGGGTGCCGCAAAGCGCGCACACAAACGGGGGGCAGCGCCCTGCCCCCCAACTGTCCGTCGGGACATCTCCGCCACACCAGACCTTCCGCAAAAAAAGAAAACCTGCCCTGGCGCAGTCACTGCCAGAGGCGCGTTTATGCAGCGGCTTATGCACCGCGTACCTTGCGCGGATCACCTAGCGTATCAGGGGGAAATGGTGGGTGGTGAGGGGCTCGAACCCCCGACATTTTCGGTGTAAACGAAACGCTCTACCAACTGAGCTAACCACCCGTGAGGCGGCGTAGTAAGCCCCTTCGCCCCCCTTGGCAAGCCCACTTCCTGTTCAGATATCGCCGGAATTTCCACAAAAATGCGCGCGACACGACGATAAGGGGAAGAACGTCTTGGGTTGACGTTGGGGCATGCTGTGGTTGCGATGTGGTTACCACCGCCCATATTTTTCTAACCAAAGTTTCAGATATGTTTTGCATAACAGTATTCCGTGGTGGGATTTCAAAAACTGCGCGACGCCTGCGAAGGCGCGTGGCCGGGTACGGGCGGGCACGCCCAATCCACGCACGGCCATTTG
>JAKVBK010000089.1 GCA_022447275.1 Oceanicola sp.
TGGGATCAGCGATATGAACGCCTGCTTCACTCAGAGCATCCAAGTAAGCTTCAGAAAGGGCATGGCTGCCAATGGCATCCGCCATGAAGCGTACGGATACGCCCCGCTTTGCAGCAGCGATGAGGTGATCTTTGAAGGTTTGGCCAAGTGTGTCGTCATGCACGATGAAAAACTGCACTAGGACATATTTCTGGGCAGCATCGATTGCCTTGAACATTGCCTCAAATGCGCGTTGACCGTCGATCAGCGGTGCCAGGTGATTTCCGCGCACCGCTGGCAATTCTGCAATCTTCTCAAATGGCGCGGGATCCACCACAGGCATGATTTCTGCCGCCGGGGTAGGGGATTGCCCCTTGATCGCCGCAACCACACGCTCGCTCGACAGCCGTGTAACTTCGTAGCCGCGATAGCGATGATGGCCCAAGAACAGGTAAGCAAGCACAGCGACGTAGGGCGCCGCGAGTAGGAAAACCACCCAGCCAACTGCGCCCTGCGGGGTCCGCGAGGAGGTGACGGCGCGCCAGGCGCACCAAAACGCGGCGATCTGCAGCAAAAAGAGAGCGAAGAGAATAATGGAAACGATCATCAGATGCCCTGACTGTTTTTGAACACCGTCACTATAGCTGCAGAAGCTTATGACGCCAGATTTGTCGCGCGTGCGTTCGTGCGCTGTTTGGACTGCTTTTGCATTTGCATAATGCGTCAGTCCCAAACAGCTAATGAGCAGAGCGACTTGCTGCGGTGCGGCATGAGGCGTTCAGGCAACGGCTTTGGTGACGCGACAATTCATCTGTCGCAATGTGCAAAAAGAATGGGCATAGGTTGGATCACCAACAACATTGCACTAACTATGGTGGATGAATAAATGAAATACTGGTTTCTCTGGCTAATCGTGGGCATCTTGTCCATCGTCGCCGGGATCTTGGCACTGGCAAACCCCTTTGCCGCGACCCTCACAGCAGAACTTTTTGCAGGATACTCGTTCATTGCGATCGGTATCTTGATGCTCATCTCGGCGTTTCAGTCGCAGGGCTGGGGTGCACGTATCTGGGCCATCCTGCTTGGCATCCTGTTCATTGTGGGCGGCTACAACCTTGTGGCGCAACCGCTGGCTGGCATCCTGACGCTGACTGCAGCCACTGCAGGGCTGCTGATTGCCATCGGCATCTTCCGCCTCGTGCTGGCGTTCTCGCCAGCGGCTGAAGGCGCGCGTTGGATCGTTGCCATCGCGGGCGTGATCTCGCTGGTGCTGGGCGGCATGATCTTTGCCAACTTCCCAGAATCAAGCGTCTTTATCCTCGGGGTCTTCCTCGCGGTTGAACTTCTGTCGAACGGTGTATCGCTGATCATGCTGGCGCTCGATGGGCGCAAGGCGAAATCCGAAGGGGGAGCGGAGGCGGCCTGACCGTCTGCGTCTGAAAGCTAAGGCAAAGGGCCTTTTGATCCTGTTCAAAAGGCCCTTTGCTACGAAATGCGCTGACAGCCACACATGATCACATCAATGTTGATGGCATCGGCTGCAAAGCGATCTTGTCAAAACATGTAATACCTGCCGAAATATGGCCTAACTGCGCACGCACTCGTTTGCGCGTGTTTGAAATTTTCCGGACCTTTATGCGGAGTGAGGGCGTGATCAAATTTACCCACCTAAGTCACTTTCGACAGATTGGCGCTGTTCTTCTTTGCCTTGGCGTCTGCGCTCCGCTTGAGGCGCAGCAAGGCGTCACGCAGCGGACAAATAACGAATTGGCCTTTGTCACTGTCCGGGATCGGACGGGGGAAACCGATCCGGAAGACTATTTTGGCGATGGCCGGGGAACGCAAAGCGCCGGTTGGTGCGATGTCAGGCAGACGGCGGTGCCTGCGCTGACGAGCATTGCCGATGTCGCGCCTTTCCGCGTGCCGGATGAGTTCATGAAGGTCACGGCTATCCGGGACGTTCCTCTAGATGAGATTTTCGAAGCACTGGAAGCTTCTGAGGCCGAACGGGGCCCCGTTCTGTACACGCACGGTTTCAACATCGGCTTTGAGAAGGGATGTCGCCGCGCCACATCTTTGCAGGACAACGCCAACCTGAAAGAACGCCTCCTCTGGTTCAGCTGGCCCTCGGACGGCGTGCCTACAAATTACGTTCGGGATGAGACTGATTTGGTTTGGAGTGCTCCAAGCTTAGCCAGTGTGATTGCAGACATGGCGGATCATTTCGCTCCGCAGAAGGTCAATGTGACCGGGCACAGTTTGGGCGGGCGGGGCGTCGCGCTGTCCCTCTATATCTTGGCGGGGCACCATCCTGATGTGCGGCTCGACAATGTTGCGCTCCTTGCCCCCGATATGGATTTCGATACCTTCGCGGGCATGCTTCCATCCATAACGGGCATTGCGGAGCGTATCACGATCTACACTACGAATGCAGATCGTGCGCTCGATCTTTCGGAAACCTTGCATGGCTACCCGCGTCTGGGCCAATCAGGAAACCCCGTAGAGACCCTTGAAGGCGTCGAAATCGTTGATATCAGCGAATTGCCAATCGATAGCGCCAGCGGCCATCTTTACCACATCTATGGCACACAGGTCGGCAATGATCTGGATCAATTGCTCAATCAGGGGTTGGGCGCTGCAGAACGGACGGGCTTAAAGCAAGTTGGTGACAATCACTGGAGTTTGCTGCCTCTGGAAGAATAGCGTTTCGACAGCGGATCAAAGGCTTGTTGAGCACTTTTAGGAGACTTTCGCGCAACATTCTTGGTGCACAGCCTGGTATTGGGCCTGTCTGTGAGCGCGTCACGCGGAAACGTCTTTTGTTGGAGCGTCGCTTTATGCTCCAACCATTAGGCGAAAAACGCGGCATTTAGGACCCCAGAACCCCTCATGGGTTGTCGTTGGGACCAAGACCATGCAACACATGACAAAAGCTTGACTGCCAAGGGGAGTGACCTATGCGGTTTCTGAAATTTCTGCTGAAAGTCTTCGTTGTACTGGCAATTGTTGTGTTGGTACTGCGGTGGACGCACCCCTTGCCTGATCTGCCGTCCGAGTCTTCGGCGCGCATACCCGCGAGCGAGGAGACAACCCTTGGAAGGACGTTCCTTCCCGAAATGGCAGCTAACGAAGGCCTGAGTGGTGTTGTGCCCTTCGCCGATGGCCGCGATGCACTTGCCTCTCGGATCCTGCTGGCCCGCGCAGCAGAAGAAACGATCGATGTGCAGTACTATATCTGGCAGATGGACACGACCGGCTGGCTGCTTTTGGACGAATTGCGCGCGGCAGCAGAGCGGGGCGTGCGTGTGCGCATGCTGCTCGACGACAACGGCATTCCTGGCCTCGACAACGTGCTGGCTGATCTCAATTCCATGGAGAATGTCGAGATCCGGATTTTCAATCCGTTCACGATGCGCAAGCCAAAGTTGTTGTCCTACGTCTTTGATTTCTTCCGCCTTAACCGCCGGATGCACAATAAATCCATGACGGTAGATGGTGTGGCCACAATCATTGGCGGACGAAATATTGGGGATATCTACTTCGCCTATGGGGAAGGCACCGCCTATTTCGATTTCGACGTGATGGCCATTGGCCCCGGTGCGGAAGATGTGTCTGAAAACTTCGATGAATATTGGACCAGCGGATCTTCCTACGATGCTGCCGATGTGCTGCCCGCGTCTGAGGATGGGCTTGCTGAGATGGCCGCTGCCGTTGACGCAGCTAAAGGCAGCGCCCTTGGGTCCACCTACGCCACGGCTGTGCAAGAGGCTCCGGTTATGTCTCGGTTGTTGGCCGGCGAGGACCTGTATGAATGGACCACGGTCACGCTGGTCAGTGATGATCCAGCCAAGGGCCTCGGCGAAGCAGCACGTGAAGATCTGCTGATTGGACAGCTCGCCCAAATTATGGGCCGGCCTGAGCGCAGCGTTGATCTGGTTTCGGCCTATTTGATCCCGGGTGAGGCGGGCAACGCCCTCTTCTTGGATTACATCGGTGAAGGAATCGAAACGCGTCTTGTCACCAACTCGATGGAGGCAACGGACGTGCCGGTCGTGCACAGTGCGTGGATGGGCTATCGCGACGAACTGGTCGATGCTGGTGCGCAAGTCCTGGAGCTGCGTGCAAGCCCCGATAAGCCGAAATCATCGGGTTTGACCTCGATCCTTACCGGTTCACTGTCGAGCCTGCATGCGAAAACATTTGCCATCGATGGGGAACGTATCTTCATTGGGTCGTTCAACTTTGATCCCCGCTCCGCGATGCTGAACACCGAGATGGGGTTCCTTGTTGAAAGCCCTACGATTGCCCAGGCGCTGACCGAAGCGCTCAATCAGCCAGAGCTGTTTTATAAGGTATATGAAACACGTGATGGCGACATCGAGTGGTCTGAAACTCTAGAAGACGGTTCAGAAATAATTTGGACGAAAGAGCCGAAC
>JAKVBK010000009.1:0-16139 GCA_022447275.1 Oceanicola sp.
CTATGTGACCTACATTGAGCGCAACTCGATGATCCCGACACGGATGGAATTCTACAAGGCCGATGGCACCTTGTATCGCTTGATGGAGGTGCTGGCCGTGAACACCATTCAAGGGGTGCCCACGGTCACTCAGATCCGCATGACCGACAATGATATGGGCGGCAACACCACGCTGCGCTACCGCAATGTGCGCTATGGCAATGGCTTTGGCAGCGATCTGTTTTCCGAGCGCTCCCTGCGGGCCCCGCCGATGGAGTACCTACGCTGATGCGTGCGCTGACAGCCCTTGTTCTGATCCTTGTTGCGGCGCCCCCGGCCTTTGCTGAGATGCCAGCCCTGCCGCCTGGCCTGGGCGGCCAGCCTGAATTGCCATCGGGCCTGGGCGGCCAGCCTGAGCTGCCGCCGGGCTTGGGGGGGCAACCTGAGCTGCCCCCGGGCCTTGGCGGCGCGCCGGAACTGCCGGCTGGCCTTGATGGGGCCGACACCTCTGGCCAAGCGGCAATCGAAGCGGAGGAACCCAGCGCGCTTTTCACGGGCTTTTTTGATCTGCGCTATGGGGCACGCACCCAAGATAACGCCCTGATGCCGCGCGACATCCTTGGGGAAGGGCGGCTGCATCTTGAGGCCGGTTTCGGCACAACGATCCAGACCCGGCTCGCCTTCGATGTGGTGGGCGATGCGGTTTTGTCGGGCCAGTCTCTTGATCTGAATGCGGGCACTGGTGTGCTCGACCTGCGGCAGGCCAATGTCAGCTTTAGCCCCGTTGCCTCCGTGGACGTCAAATTGGGGCGTCAGATCCTCACCTGGGGCACCGGTGATCTGCTCTTCATCAACGATCTCTTCCCAAAGGACTACGAAAGCTTCCTTGTCGGTCGGGATATCGAGTATCTCAAGGCGCCGTCCGATGCGCTCAAGCTGTCATTTTTCAGCGACATCGTGAATCTCGACCTGGTCTACACGCCGCAATTTGATCCTGATCGCTATATCGATGGGGAGCGTCTGTCGTTTTTCAGCCCCATCGCGGGCAGCCAGATCGGGGGGGCAGCGATCCCGGTTGCTCTGCCCGATGACAGCTTTTCCGATGATGAGTTGGCGCTGCGCCTCTATCGCACTGTCGCGGGCTTTGAATTGGCCGCCTATTTCTACGATGGGTTTTGGAAAAGCCCTGTTGGCTATGATACGGCCCTGTCTGAAAACACCTTTCCGCAGCTACAGGTGATTGGCGCCAGCCTGCGCGGCCCCGTGGGCCCTGGGCTGCTGAATGTGGAGTTGGGCTATTATGACAGCAACGAGGACCCTACGGGCTCTGATCCCAATATCCCCAACAGCCAAACCCGCTGGCTGATTGGCTATGAGATGGAGGTGGCGCGCGAAACCACCTTGGGCCTGCAGTATTATCAGGAAATACGGGATGATCAGGCAGCCTACCTTGCCGCTTTGCCAACGGGGATGACTGCGCGGCCAGAAACCCGCGATGTGCTGACCGCGCGCCTGACCCGCAGCTTTCTTGATCAGCGGCTGATCGCGAACCTGTTCGTTGCTGACAGCCCCAGCGACAAAGACGGGTATGTGCGCGCCAGTCTCAGCTATTCCGTCTCGGATGCGCTGCGCCTGAATGTCGGCATCAACCATTTCTACGGGGACACCGAGCAGACATTCTACGGCCAGTTTCAGGATGACAGTAACGCCTATGTGGGGCTGCGCTTCGGTTTCTGACAGGCAAGGCTTTTGTCGCGGAGGCGCAGTCAATGTGGTTGCGTGACCGTGTACGCTTTGCCCTGATGCCATACCGAATGATCTGCTGTCGGATAGGACGCTGAGCATGGCCCCCTAAGGCCGCTCTGGGGCACCTTTCAAAAACAAAAGATGGCCTTGGTTGTGTACGCGCGGCTCAGTCAAGGTAAAGCGTGCAGGGCAACCCCGCAGGAAGTGCTCTGTCTGGATTTGGGACACTCAGTGTCACCCGGAAGGTAGAAGAGACGGTTTCGAGGATTGGATCAATGGCTTGGATGCGGGCGCTATAGCGTTGATCCGGGGCGCGCGTGGTTGAAATCTCGGCGACATCTCCTTTGGACAGGCGGCCCCATGCCTCCGCATCGATCCAAGCTTCAGCCAGCAGGGGATCTAGCGTTACGATGGTAATGGCCGGGCTTTGCTCGGAGGCAAATTCGCCAGGATCCAAATGGCGTTCGGTGACCACGCCTGAAAGGGGCGTGCGTAGGGACAGGCGGGACAGTGCCGCGCGGGCGCGATCGGCCTCGAGTGCTGCAATCCGCAGTGCGGCTTCGGCAACGCGCTTTTCCTGTTTTAAAGTCAGCGCGTCCTGTTCGGCTTGATCTAGGCGTTCGCGCGTAATCAAGCTGCCATCTGCCAGGTTCTTCATCCGTTCGAGTTGCGCATCGGCCACCGCGAGGCGTGCCATGATACCGTCTAGATTGGAGCGGTCTAGGGCGCGGGCTTCGGCGATCGTGACCGCGACGCGTTCCATCTCATCTGAGAGCGTCAGCAGAACTTGCCCCTCTGTAACCGGATCACCGCGCCTTACAGCTACGGTTTGCACCACGCCAGAGGCCTTGACCGCAAGCTGCACATCCGCTGACGGTTTGAGAAGACAGTCGTTGGCGGTTTGTGCCAGGGTCGAGACTGGAGAGGAAAATAAAGCTAAGACAATAAGGTATACGCAGATCAAACGCGATCTGAATGCAGTAAAAATCCAAGTTTTCGGAATTCGTTGTCCAATCATAATGCGCCTCACGTGATCATATCTGACTATACGCCGCAATCGTTTGGGTAGCTCTGAATGACAAATTGAGACGATTTGGCCCTGCCACAAGGCGCAATGATTACCGGTGTACAAATTTTGGAAGCCTACAGTTGTGACGTCATTCACCCCGCGCAAACAAGCCGTAACGTGTGCGTGTGTAGCTGTGACGACACCACGTCGTGGGGGTACAGGTCTATCTGACCTCACAATTATGTCCCGCCAGCAAGCGTGTGGATACTGATCTTGACTATTAAATCGTTAAAAATTTTGCCCGCATACGTCATATGACGCATGCGCACTCAGATTTCGCCCCTCTATCCTCGTAATTGGGACGACTGGGGTGACAACCAATCTTGAGGTGTTTCCTGTCTGCTGTTGCCAATTTGGCAGCGCGGGCGGGCGCGCTGAATAATCCTTGTAGGCCTGCGCCGCATTCTCGAGCGCAACTGCAAGGTGGCTGATTGGATGTATTGGTGCGTGGGGCCTGTTTCTGCGCCGGGATGCCTCTCTCGCTCCCCTGCGAAATTGAAACAAAAATGGCTATGCACCAAATGACCAGACTGCTTCTGACGATCCCGTTGCCAACGGCAATTCTCAGCAACGCGCCTGCGCATGTCTCCCCGGTGAGCGGATCGTCACGGCGTTCGGCTGTGGCGCTCGATTTGAGCGCATTCAACCCCGCGCCAGCCATTCTCTGCTCCTCTGCAAAGGAGAGTTGCTATGTCGACTGACACAACTTCTGCAGCACTCAGCTTTTGCCTGAGGAGCATTTCCCCGACCTCCGACAACGATAGGGCAAGCAGTTGTGACGATGCTCGCGCGCAGCTTACACAGACATCCAAGCCGGTGATGCAAAGCGGGCATTTGCCTCCCGTAGAGCTGGAAACGTTGGAAGATCGCATTTTACTTTCAGCGGACTTCGCGCCTGTGCTCACCCAATTGGATGCGCCCCATGAGCGTGAGGCGTGGACATTCACGCTGGAGGAACGCCAGCAGATCATCTTTGATCTCATCGAAGCGCCAACGTTGGCAGAGTTGACGCTTGTCGGGCCTGACGGTGTGCTGCGCGACGGGCGTTTGTCCAATTGGCCTGAGGCCCAACCATTGTCTCTTGAGGCAGGTGATTATCGGCTGGAGTTTAAGGGCAGTTCGCAGACCGGTACCTTGCAATTTGCGCTGCGCAATGTCGATGATGCGCCGGTTTCGGCTGACCGGACATTTGCCGGGCAGTTGGATGACGCAAGCGCGGTGGCTGTGCATTCGGTGGATTTGGCAGCCGGTGAGACGCTTTTTCTCGATGTGGATGAGGCGCTCGATGACGATGCGGCGCGTGTGTGGTTGTACGACTCCGCCGGACAGAATTTGGGCATTTCTGATTTTGAGGATGGGTTTCTGGGCACCGCAAAGCAGGCGGGGCGCTATACGGTGCTGCTGGAGGGCCGCGGGGAGGCCGGCGAAGCACTTGATTACAGCTTTGCGCTGCGGGCGCCAACGGTTGCGAGCAGCCAGGCGCTTACGGTGGGCGGCACAGTGAACGGAGATGCGCCGCCAGAGGGTGCAGTGCATGAGATCACGCTTGATATGGCGGCAGACACACCGGGCCTTTTCCGCGTTCAAGGTACGGGTTCTGCGGTCTTGCTGGGGCCGGATGATGTGCCGCTTTGGTCGGGGGCACTGTCGCAGCTGGATATTTACCAGCGGACGGATGACCCGGCCCTGGTACTGCCGGCTGGCGCGAACAGGCTGCAGATTTGGGGCCAGAGCAATACGTGGTCGGTGCAGCTGGTTGATGTGTCCGCACCCATCGTGCTTACCTCAGATGTTGCGTCCAGTTTTGACGTCTCTGATGCAATGGCCACCTTTGTGGGGCAGATCGAAGTTGCTGAGTTGCAAACCGTCAGCCTCTCGGCCAGCTCTGGCGTACGCACCTTCCTTCTGGCGCCAGACGGGATTGTGCGCTCAGCGCCCTGGATGCCTGAGCCAGGCGCAGCAGGCACAGTGACCATAATCGGATACTATACACGTACGCCGACGGCAGACTCGCAAAGCGTCACTGTCTCGCTACAGGATGCGGACGCGCTGAGCATCGATATTGGGATTGATCAATCCGTACGGGTGAACCGAAATCAAAGTGCGGTAATAGACGTGACCGTGACCGAGCCGGGCTTGTATGTCTTGTCCCCGGGGCGGCTGGACGGCGCCGTATTCGTGTCGCCGGATGGGCAAGTGGTCGTCGCGTCTGACGCTTGGTCGGAAGACGATCCGGTCGTTCGTGCGCTGACCCCTGGTACATGGCAGATCGTAGTGCCGCCCCCATCCTTTAACCGCACAGTTCAAGTGAACGTTTTGCCAGCTTCCAGCATTGAAGCTGCGACAACGGAAGGGCTGAACCTTGGACGCAACGGCTTTGCAGCGGCGCGTCTGCCTTCCGCCACGGTGCCTCAGACTTTTGCATTCGAGAATGCCCGTACAGTTCAGTTCTTCGAGGCCGCAACGGGGGCAGTATTTGATCTGCCGGACACACCCAACCAACGCTTGCCTGCCAATTTACCCGAACTTTTTGCTGTCAGCATGGACCCGATCAGCTACCGGAGCGATTTCCGGGCGGTTGTGTCTGAGATTGTCCAAACTGAGGTGGCGCTGGATATCACCGCAGGCAACGGCTCCGCCGCGGGCCGCGTGGCAGGCCGTAATGGGCAGGCACTTTTGCTGGACGATGTAGGCATCGTGCTCGAAGCCCCTTTGCCGGAAAATGGGCCGCGTGTCGTAGAAGCTTGGTTGCGGTTCGAAGATGGGGCCAGAGGCGTGCTCGCCGAACTGGGCGGCGTGCAGATCTCGGTGAACAATGGGCGTATCACAGCGACGGCCTGGGATGGGGATCTGGGTGCAACCCTGTCGGATTTCTCGACGCGAACAGCCGATCAGTGGTATCATGTCGCGGTGAGAGTGGACGATACAGGGCGCGCTTCACTGTTTGTCGACGGTGCCCATAGGGGAACCAACACCCTGAGAAATCTCTCATCTCGGCCCGTCGGCTCAGGGTTCGGTATTGGTGTTGCAGGTGCAGTGGATGACGTGCGGTTCTGGTCATCAGCGCTGGACAGTGCGGCAATCGCGGGTTTGGCGGGCGACACCCTCACCCTGCCTGACGATCAGACGGCGCTTGTGCTGGATCTGGATTTTGAGGGTGCCGAGGCTGCAATCGCACGCATTGGCACCGATCCCGTTCTCAGGCCGCGCCTGTCACGCGTGCCCGTGCTTGACGATCCTGTGGGCGGGGCCGGGCTTGAAGTTTTGCACCGTTTTTCATTGGACGCAGCAACCACATTGTGGGCCGAGGCAATCGGCGATTGGGACAACGATGACGAGATCGTCTTTACGCGCGATGACGGTGTTGAGGTGCGGCTTGAAATAGCTGATGGCGCGGGGGCAGCCGCCCTGGGTGCCGGATCGTGGTACGCGGTAATCGAAGCAGAAGATGCACGCCGTTTTGCATTGCGCCGCGCACAGGATTTGCCAGAACTTCCGCTCGGCCAGAGCGTGCCTGCTACGTGGGATATTGGCCGTCTCTTCCGCACGGAGCTTGCAGCGGGTGCGAGTTTGCAAGTGGATCTTTCGAGCAACGCCTTTGGTCTGGAGGTGTTCGATGCAAATGGCACGATCGTGCAAAAGAATTTGGATCGCTGGATTGCGGTACGGGCTGGAACACATGTGGTGCGCCTGCCCGAAGGCAGTGTGGGTGCGGATGTGCGTGCCCGGGTTGGCGCCCGCCCCAAGACGATCATGCAGGAGGATGATGCCGGCATCCTGCGCGGCCAAACCGCCTTTGCGGGCGATCTTGCCGTGCATGTTCTGGCGCTGGATGTGGCGCAGACGGTTCTGATCGATCCTATTTCGTCCGGACAACTCAAACTGATAGGGCCAGACGGAACGGAGCAAAGCCTCAGCCCGTCAAGCAGTCATGTCATGACACTTGGCGCTGGCGCTTGGGAACTGCAGTGGGCAAACGGCACCTCGGCGGCCATGCGTGTCTTCATGCTGGATGAAGTGGCACGCTTGGAGATGAACCAATATTCGACCCTGACACCCGCACCTGAGGGTCGCTTTGTGCGTTTGGCGTTGGAGCCGGGGCAGATTGCCCAATTCTTTGACGGGACAAGAGAGGAAACACCGCAGACGGTTTGGCGGCTGGATGCGGGTGGGCGCGTTCTGGAAAGGCTCTCCAGCGCGTCTGATCCGGCGGACACGTCCGGAGATGTGATCGCCTGGTTGCGTGAGGGCACAGGGGATCGTCTGGCGCCAATTCCTGCGCGGTCCGCCCGTCCTCCAGCCCCTGTGATCGAAGCGGATATCATGGCTGGTGACATCATCACCCGCACACCAGGGACCGATGGCACCGTGCAACTGGATCGGGTCGTTGTTGGCTCTGAGGGTTGGGTCGCATTGGATGTGATTGAGAGCGATCAATTGCTGAAGGTGCGGTTGACCGATCCTGATGGCACAGTCGTACATGAAGGAGACTGGAACGCGTTCCGCAATAGCAGTTTTTCTGATGCACCAGGGCCTTGGTTTGCTGCCCAGGGAACGTGGACAATCGAGACTTGGCAGAGCTCGGGCAGTTCTGCGGCATCGGTCTCTTATGTCTTCCGCGACACAGTAACCGAGACGCTGCTGGGCGCGGTCATGCAGGGGCAGGTTCCAGATGAGGGTCACGGCGCAGCACTGCATGTGATCGATGTGTCAGCACGTGCTGTTGTTCGGCCTGAATGGGTCCGCCCTGGCGGCGCTCCGGCTTTCTCCGGCACGGTGACGGTACTAGGCCCTGACGGAAGCGAAATCTGGGCTGGCAATGGGAATACCCAATCGGAAATCGTCGTGCTCCCGAAGGCTGGGCAGTATGTGGTGCGCTTTGACGGCGCCTACAATGCGGATCCAGCGCGCAATCCGGGGGTTGATCTTTACGGCTTGCAACTCACGGATCTGACAGGCGCAACAGATATCGGAGCAACGACAATAGACTTTACGGCGCCCGGTTGGCTGTTTGAGACGCAGTCTGTGCGGGGCACGGCTGGCCGGCTTGCAACAGACGGGACCAACACGTTCTACCGTCTGGCAGGCCTTGCGGATGCGAGTGCCGAAAACTGGCTGCTGCCAGGCCAGGCATTTGAGGGGCGTTTGGCGCAGCATGATGTGGCGTTGGACTGGCGGGCGGGCCCTGCCGTAACTGGAGCGGTGGGGGGCACGTTTATTCTGGCATGGCTGCCGGGTGAAGCCGCGGGCCCAGCGGGGCCTGTCCCGGAACGGCTTTTGGCGGATCAGGGTAATGCGCCCCGCAGCTCCGGACGGCTTACATTGGAAATTCACCCAAGCCTCCGCAGGCTGGAGGTCACGCATCTGAAGGAGCGTGCGGGCAGCAGCAGTGTTGATATCCGCAGCCAAAATTTCGACATTCCGCCCACTCTTGCGGATCTCTCATCTGAAGATTTCCAGCGTCTCAACGTGTCGCTTGCAGCCAACGGCAACGGCGCAATCATGACCGTGACGCTGGATGGCCAAACACTGATTGACGGCCATGCACTGCCTGGCTTTGTTCTAGAAGATTTCCGGCTCGGCTTCGGCGCCCGGACCAGCACGACGACAGCCAACCACGATATCGACTCGATCGAAGTCACGCGCACCCCATTGGTTGCAGCGCCTCTGGGGCTCGGTGACACTGTACTGTCGCAGCCTGGAAACAACGGGTTTAGCCGTTGGACCATAGATCTTGCTGAGCCCAAGACACTGTTCCTAGACCGTATTTCAGGCAGCGCCAGCTATTACATCAAGATGCACGGCGCACCGGATCGCACAGCTCAGCAGCTTGATCCAGTTTCTACCAGCACCGTCTATGGTGACCCCAATCCGCCCGCGCTTGAGCTTGCTGCGGGGCGTTGGGAACTGATCGCCACCACGAGGTCCTATGGCACTTCTGATCACAGCTTCCGGCTTGTTGATCTGTCTGTTTTGCCCGAAGTGGCGCTGGGCTCTTCTACTGCTGTGGCGCTGGATCCTGGTGCGCGGGCCGCAGGTGTGTCCGTGACACTGGCTGAGGGCCAGCGCTTCGGCGTTGAAGTGCTGTCTGGCAAACTGACGCGAAATGCGTCGGTTGTGGTTGTCGGGCCTCAGGGGGATGTTCTGGCGCGTGTGGCGGGCAAGATGGAAATCCCGCTCGTGACAGCCGCTGCTGCAGGTCGATACACCGTTTTGTGGGATCGGTCTGATGGCACCACGACACCCCATGATCTGACAGCTGTGATCCATGATCTGACGCCAACCGGTGGACCTTTGGCCTTCAACGCGGCCACCGACGGGCCGCCCGTGGTGCCGGGCGCCACCTCACGGCATAGTTTTACGCTGACGGCCCCAGGGCTGCTGCATATGGATACGCTTGCCGGAGGGGACGAACAGACCTGGCGCGTTGTGGAGGCTACCACAGGTGCGATTTGGGCAGAAAGTGGCGCAGGCGGTGCGAATGATCTGCCCCATCCTCTGATAGCGTTGCCCACAGGAGACTGGGCATTGGAGATTACCCGTTCGGCCCGGACGGGTGATCAGATGCGCTTTGTGTTGGCTGATCTGGCTGCAGCGCCTGTCCTGACACCGGATGTCGCCCGTAGAACAGAAGCCCCCGTGCCCGGCGGGGCCTTGCGCGCGGCGGTTGATCTGGCCGCAGGCGATCAGATCGCCATAGACGGCTTCAACCAAAGCAATGCGCGGTGGTGGTTTGCTGATGCTGCAGGCCAAATTCTATCTTCTGGCACTGGCGCTGCAAATGCGCGGCGGATCGAAATCGCTGCGGCAGGCCGGTATTTTCTGGTGGTGGATTCGGCCGGTGGCGTCGATGCGGCTGATCTGCGTGTCTCTCGGACACCGGCGCCAGTTTCTGCGCCGCTGGGCGAGCGTGTGGAGATGGCCTTTGTTGCCGCCGACCAGGTGCGCCAACTCACCTTTGAAGTTACTGGCGATGCAAAGCAGGTCGTGATTGACACGGTGCAAGCCGGTGTGCGGGCTGAAGCCCGGCTGTTGTCGCCTGAGGGCACGGTGCGCGCAGAGTGGGATCTTGACGCAAGCTCTTCCGGATCATCGGAGGAGCAGCCTCTTTGGCTGGGAGAAGGCACCTGGACCGTTGAGATCACGGCACGTGCCGCCTCCAGTTTCAACCCAGCCCCAGTGGCGGGAAGTGTTGCGCTGCGGGTGCTTGACGTCGCCGAAGTGCCTGTCTTCAGCGATGATGTCGCTCTGGCCGGGCGGCTAGATCCTGGCAGCTTGGCAGAAGTTTTTGCGTTTGAGGGCGTCGCCGGGCAGGCCGTGTCTTTTACCTTTGAGCAGGCCGAACGAGACGCAAGACTTTTCCTTTGGGCGCCATCAGGCGAACGGGTTGCGTTGATTTCAGCGGGCGGTGGCTCAAGCGAGATCATTCTGCCCGACACCGGTCGGTATCTGGCCGTGCTGCGCGGCGATGCAGAGGCGTTTGGACAGACGCGCGATTACGTGTTGGTGCCCCATCTCGATCTACTTGAACCAGACAGCCCGGTGCCGGTGGTCAATCGTGGCGATGGGCCCAATCTGAGTGTCCGCGATATCGCCTTGCCCAGCCCGGCTCTGACAGGCGAACCATTAGAAATCACTTGGCGCAGTGTAAATATCGGCACGCAGTCTGCCTTGGGGGCCTTGAGCGAACGGGTCGACCTGCTCAACAGCGCCGGCACAGTGATTGCCTCAAAAACCCTATCGTTGGATTTGAGCGCCGCACCGCTGGCCGCCGGAACCGGGCGCGCCCGTAGCGCGACGCTTGACCTGCCCCTTGGTGCGGAAGGCGCGTTGACCATTCGGGTAACAACGGATGCCAGTTCTGCACTGGCCGAAGCCAATCTTGCGGGCACTGCTGAAGATGACAACATGGCTTCGCTGGAGACGGTTGCTGCTGTTCCCTCTTTCCCCAACCTTGTGATTGACGCGTTGACAGGTCCGGATTTTACCGCATGGCGTGCGGGTGAGGATGTTACTGTGTCTTGGACTGTGCGCAACGCGGGTGATGCCGAAGCCCAAGGCCCATGGACAGAGCGGGTGTCGCTTGTGGATCGGGCGACCAATACCGTTGTTGCCAGTGCATCCGTGGTTGTGCAGGAGGATCTTGCGGCGGGCAGCACTGCGGTTCGGGCTGCCCAGATCACTGTGCCTGCCGATGACATCTCAGCCTTTGAGATGACCCTCAGCCTTGATACGGCAAATGTGCTCGATGAGCGGCAAGCCGGTCTGGATGCTGAGGCTGATAACACTGATCTAACGCAATTTGTGGCTGCGCCTGATCTAACTGTTTCGACGGTGGGTTTGCTGAGCGAGTTGCGTATGGGGGCCCCTGTCACCGTGGAGTGGCAGACGCGCAATGTCGGTACGCTTGATGCGGGCGCATATGAAGATCGGTTCGAGCTGGCCTACCGCCACGACCGCTTCAATCCGATCTTCGTGCAGACTGTCTCGCGCGCCGGGTTGGCAGCGGGGGAAAGTCAGCGCGAAGAGATCACGTTTGACTTGCCCCTTGGAACCGACCTGCGGGAGATGCGCCTGCGCGTTGTCACAAATGTTGGTACGCCAGCTGTACCAGAGGTTCGGCTCGGCTCTTCCATACGCGATGCGGACAATGATCGCGCGCTGGACCGCGTTCCATTGCCCGCCCTGCGGGCCGATTTGGCTGTCAGTTTGGTTGCAAGCCCGGCTGCAGTGACTGTTGGTGACACCATTGATGTCAGTTGGCGCGTTGACAATATCGGCCCGGTCGAGACGGCTCTTGCCACTTGGTATGACGAGGTGTGGCTGAGCCGGGATGGCGCGCTTGGCGACATCGACGATGTGCTTTTGGCGCGCGTAGCACGCCAAGGTGGATTGGTGCAGGCGGCGGGTTACGACGGGCAAGCCACATTCGCTATGCCGCAAGTGGCGGGCGGCGACTGGCAGATTATCGTACGCACCGATGCCGATGCTACCCTGGATGAGCCCGGCACTCGGGCCAATAACGCCAGTGCTGGCAGCGCTGTTGCCGTGACGGCCCCATCGGCCGATCTCTCGGTCGAGAGTGTTACTTCATCGCGCACACGCCTTTTTGCGGGAGAAACGCTGGACGTCACTTGGCGGACTGTGAATGCCGGCCCTGATCCGGTTGCTGCAGGGGCGCTGGATCGCATTTTGGTCAGCGCGAGCGGAACCTTGGCGGATGCCATCGTTCTGGCTGAGATCCCTACGCAAAGCGGCTTGGCCGCAGGTGAGGGCGTGACCCGCACGCGCACGTTGGTTCTGCCCCCCGATCTCACAGGTACATTGACGCTGTTCGTGATTGCAAATGCAGATGGCCGCGTGGGGGAAGGGCCGGGTGGGGCTGACAACAACCGGGCGGATGCCAGTGAGTCGATCTCGATTGCGGCGCGCCCGGCTGCAGATCTGGTGATCTCGGATGTCGTGCGGCCTGATGGCGTCACGGCTGGCGTGCCGTTTGATCTCAGCTTTACGGTCACAAATGCGGGTGCTGTTGCGGCGCTGGGCCCTTGGTTTGACGACGTTGTGCTGCGTGATGCGGCAAGCGGCGCTGTCGTGACAACGCTTTCAAGACTGCGCCGGGATGCCTCTCTGGCACCCGGTGAGAGCTATCGCGTTGAGGCTCGCATCACCCCATCGCGCAACCTGCCATCCGGCAATTTCCTGCTCGCTGTTGTCAGCGATAGTGGTGATGTGGTGTTTGAGGCTGGCTTGGAAGCCAACAATCGCGCCGATGGCACCCCGTTGCCCAGTGGAGCACCTGATCTTTCTGTCACGGTGGCCACACCGGATACGGCAACAGCAGGTGACACGGTTGAAATCGCTTGGACGCTCACAAATCTGGGCACACGCCCTGCCTTTGGGGCATTTGTTGACAAGATCTGGCTGACGCCCACTGGCAACCCAACCGATGGTGTTCTGCTGGGTGAGGTTGTCACCGATGGCGGTGGGCTCGAGCCGGGCCAGAGTGTCACCCTGCGTCGCACGGTTGCGTTGCCACCGGACATGGCTGGGCCCATGCAAATTTTGGTGCAGGCGAATGCGGATGCCTCCATGGCGGAGTTGGCCGGTGCCCCGGCGACAGCCACCAGCGATATCACGATTACAGCACTCGCTCAGCCCGATCTCGAGGTCGTGTCCGTTATAGCGCCCCAACTCGTGTTTGGCGCTGAGGTGAGCTTCGATGTCTCTTGGGAGGTCACGAACAGTGGCGCGGGTGTCGGCACCGATGTCGCCTACCGCGATGTGGTGCGGTTGGTTGAAGAGGGCACTGGTCGAACTGTTCCGCTGGGCTCTGTGAGCCGTGCGGCACCGCCACCGCCTGGCCAATCCTACACGGCCTCTGCGCGCTATACGGTCCAGAACCTTTCTGGCGACTGGCGCGTTGAGGTGATCGCCAACGCGGAAGGCGCGCTATACGAGGAAGGTTCCGGCGCAAATCTGGGCAGCACAGAGATCGGCTTTGCAGCACGGCCCTTTGCAGATCTGGCAGTCACCCGTGTTGATGTGGCAGAGACGGCTACCGGCGGAGATACGATCAGCGTGGGCTGGCGGGTTGAGAACATCGGCGTGGAGGCGGCGCCGCTGGATCCAGGTGGCAGGGTTGCTGTCGTAGACCGTATTGAGATCCGGCGGGTTTCGGATGGCGCCCTGCTGACTTCCGTTTTGTCGGATCGTCTGCTGCAGTTGGCGCCTGGTGGCGCGGTGGAGCGCGTAGAAACCGTCGACCTGCCCGCTTTTGCTGACGGGGACTACGAGGTCATCGTGATCACGGACAGTCGTGGCGATGTCTACGAGCACACGGCACTGAACAACAACCGCGCCTCTGCGGCGTTGCAGGTGACGGGGCAACCGGCACCAAATCTGGCGGTCGAAGATTTTGTGATCGAGGCAACGGCTGAGGAAGGCGCGGTTGTCGATTTCTCTTGGAATGTGCGCTCCACCGGTCCGGGGGTTGCCGATGGCACTTGGCGGGTCTCTCTGATCGATGTTGCAACGGGCCGGACTCTATGGTCGGCCGTGGATGCAGATCGATTGGCTCCGGGCGAGGCACAAGAACGACGCGAGACCATCAAACTGCCGGATGGGCTTGTGGGCACGCGTGAGATGCAACTGCGCATCACAACCAGTACGCGCCTCAGCACCACCGCTGTCTATGAAAGGCCGGATGCCACTGGCGACAACACCGCGCTAGCGCTTATCGATATCGCCTTGCGTCCACGCCCCGATTTACGCGTCACCAGTATCGACGCCGCAGACAGCGCAACGGCCGGTGATCGGATCACGGTGCGTTTTGAGGTCATCAATGGCGGTCTGGGCATCGCGGATGGCGGCGCCTGGACGGACCGGGTGTTCTGGTCGCCCACCGCAAATCCCTCGAATGTCAGCCTCTTTGCAACGCCTGTCCCTTCGGGAGCGGCATTGGCCACAGGTGAAAGCTATGTCTCGGAAGTAGAACTCGAGATTCCCGAAAGCGCCGGGGGCACGGGCTATATCATCGTTTGGGCTGATGCGAACCGTGCTGTTGATGAGGGCACGGGAGGCGAGTTGGCCAATTTCCGTGCCCACGCGATTGATGTGACAGCGCTCCCCGCGCCCGATCTTGCGGTATCTGACGTGCGCGGACCGCGACAATTAGTGGCTGGCGGTAGCACAACCGTATCTTGGACTGTGACCAACCTTGGCCCTGAAGCCACACCCGATGGGGAGTGGGTGGAGCAGGTCTGGCTGACGCGGGATCGTAATCGTCCCGGGTCTGGGGACATTTTGCTGGAAACGCGCCTGCGCCGCGGCGAAGCGCTCGGCCCCTTGGGCGGCTACGAAACAAGCGCAAATGTTACGCTGCCTGAAACGCTCGACAGCGGTATCTGGTATCTTACACCCTTCGTCGATCCGCTGGACCGAGTGCGCGAAGTTACATTCTCGGGCGATGTGAACCCCGACGATCCGGCCGAGCGGGATGGTAACAACTTCAAGGCCTCAGCCCCGATAGATGTGATCGGCGCGCCAGAGCCGGTGATTGATTTGGCAGTGGTCTCAGCCCGTGCCGAACAGGTGGATGGCACGCGCGCGTGGCGGCTGACAACGATTGTCGAAAACGTAGGGGAAGTTGATCTGCCTGCAGGCACTTGGGCAGGCAGTTGGCGGCTTGCAGAGAGCCCCACCCTGATCGGGCAGAGCTACGGTACAGTTGGCTTTACTGGCACCGATTTGGCGCCCGGCGCCCGCGCAACTTTCACCGATATCGTGGAACTCGGGCCCCATGCCGACGGCAGCTATATTGTGGCGAATGCGGGGGTAATCCCACGCTACTTTGCTGGCGTTGAAGATGTAGATGTGACCAACAACAGAGCCTTTGGTCTGTGGCAAGTAACAGAAACCCGTGCGGACCTGTCCGTGACGGATGTGACGGTAACGCCCTCTGCCCTCGTGGGGGACACGATTGATATCGTCTACACAGTGACGAATGTCAGTGATCAGCCGATCTGGCCGGGGACCGACTATGTCACGGATGAGGTTTGGATTACGCCCGACTTCCCCCTGCCTGACAATGTGCAGAGGGCAGAGCCAATTGCCTTGCAGCGCCAGCCACTCGACGGGGTGTTGGATCCGGGGCAGAGCTACACCCGGACGCTGACTTACACCTTGCCACCGATGCTGACGGGTGAATACCACGTCAGCGTCATCACGAACCGAAGTGGCGTCTTTTTCCCGGACTATCCCGCCTACGAGTACCGGCTCGATGCAGCAGACCGTGATCTGAGCTCAGCGCTTGCTCCGACCTATGCGGGCCGAGTGTATGAGCCCTGGTCAGCTAACAATATTGGCTCGGCTGCGGTGCAAGTTGGAATCGCAGAGGCGGATCTTGTCATTACACGCGTTGAAGCCCCGGATGTGGTGCAGGCGGGTGAAAACATTCAGGTCACAGTTGAGATCACCAATGAGGGCGCTCGCGCGACACGGGTGAACACTTGGTCTGATCTTTTGGCGCTGTCTTTTGATAGCACTTTGGATGAGGCCGACATCGCCCTGTCGTCCAGCCCGCGGGGTGCCCCGGAGCGTTATGAGCGCCCCGGTGAACCGCGTGTGCTGGAGCCTGGCGAAAGCTACGTCGCCACCTTTGATGTCTATATCCCCCACGAAGCATCAGGCGATCTTTCGCTTTTGGCTATCGCTGATGCCGGGCATCTGGGCGTGGACCATCGCGGTGAAGGCTTCCTGCCACTCACGCGTGGGATCGGGGCTGCCGCGTCGCTCCGCTTTGTTGGCCCTGCCGTAGATGGCGTGCCGCTCGATGAAGTTCGGA
>JAKVBK010000009.1:16149-97097 GCA_022447275.1 Oceanicola sp.
CCGGCCAAGTCGATGAATACAACGCCGAGGGCAACAATGTGGCCGTCCATGCCTTGCGCGTTGAACCAGCCCCAAAACCCGATGTGGTCGCACAGATTACGGCTCCGGCGCGCATGGTGGCTGGTGAGTATACAGAAATCACTGTGACCCTGGTCAATCAGGGCGGGCCAATGCCTCCTGAACAAAGCAGTTGGGTCACTCGGTTGCGACTGTCGCGCGATGATCTGATTACCGCGAACGACCCAATTGTTGGCCAAGTCTACGGGCTGTCGAACATGGATACGGGCGACAGTTCGGAACATACTGTGCGCTTGCGTGTACCCCCGGGGCTTGAGCCTGGACCATGGCGCCTGATCGCCCAAGTGGATCGGCCCGATATCGGGGCGCCTGATGGGTTCGTGCTGGAAGGGCCAGCAGGCGAGGCCAACAATATTACCCGTGTGGCCGTGCAGATTGACGCGCCGCCTCCTGCGAACTTGGTGCCTGTCGGTGTCACATTGCCAGCGGGACTTATTGCCGGTGATGAAATTGATATCGCGTGGGAAATTTTCAATGCAGGGGATAATGCAACGGGCCCGGCCTGGTCTGATGCCATTTATCTCAGCCGTGACGGCGCCTATGACGCGGATGATATACTTCTGGTGCGCGCTGAAAACGAAGGGGCCTTGGGCGCGGGCCAAAATCTGCAGCGCAGCACCAAGGTCCGTGTGCCAATGCTGGCGGAGGGCGAATGGCGTGTGATCCTGCGCACTGATTTGCTGGGTGAGATCGACGAAGGCGCCGGTGAGGCTGGCAACACCGTCGTCACCACGCGGGTTGTCACGGTAACCGTACCACGTATTGGACTGAACGAGCCAATTGCGTTTGATCTCGCGCCAGGGGTGGAGCGGCTGATCAAGGTGGAAGTGCCGTTTGGCCAGACTTTGCAGGCCATGGTGGCGGGGCTTGACGGCCCTCTTGGAGGGCCTGTGGCAGATTTAATGGTGGGCTATCAGGGCCCGCCGGACCGATCTGACCCGCTGGCAGCAGATCTGTCGCGCGGTGCCGAACGCGCTACGGCTGTGGTAGCCGGTACGAGCCCGGGCGATCATTATATCTTGGTGCGTGGGGTTGCTGGTGGCGCCAGCACAGTGCAACTCGAGGCGCGACTGCTGCCGCTCTCGATCGACACTGTCACAGTAGACCGCCTTGGCGCCGGGGCATGGGTCACGACAGAAATCAATGGGGCGCAGTTCGCTCAAGGCGCGACGGTGCGCCTCTCCCGTCCGGGCTTTGAGGCCTATGAACCGCAGGCTTGGTCTGTCGTCGACAGCTCTCGCATAATCGCCAGCTTCGATCTGACCGGTGCAACCCGTGGGCTTTATGATGTATCGGTGACCAACCCAGATGGGACGATTGCCGTCCTGCCCTATCGCGTAATGGTCGACCCCCCGAGAGCGGCGGAAGTTGAGGTGGCTCTGGATGCAGAGCGGGTGATGCCGTTCTGGGACAGTGTGCATCCGATCGGAGTTGCCCTGCGCAACGCGTCAAACCTGGATGCGGAATATGTGTTCTTCCGCACGTTCATCCCTGAAATGGGGCAGAACGTTCTCGTGCTTGATGATGTTCGGAACAGCTTCGCCCGTTACGGGGATGCAATCATGGCGCAGGGCGCAGCGCTGTCCGGTGATGGCCCGTTTGAGGTGCTGAACCCGAGCAGCGAAATCCGCGGCCGCCATGTGTCGAGTGGCTATGCCTTCGGGCTGGCGCCAGGGCAGCAGGCACGTGCGGATATGGCCTTGCATGTTTATCCGGGCGTAGAGGACCCAACCTTTGAAGAGGTTCTGGCCATGCCGTTTGACACGGTTGTGGCTGTTGCGGCCACACCTATGACGCGTGCTGAGTTCGAAGCCCAGCAGCGGGCCTTGGCTGAGGCCCTGCGGCAGGCCCTTCTGGCAGACCCAGCCGCATCACCAGAGCTTTTTGCGGTCGCCGCCGATGGCGAGCTTTGGAGTGATCTCTACATAGGCGCATTGGAAGATGCCGGTGTGTTGCGGCTGCAGGATGGGGTGCCGCCGGTGCGCGAACAGCCCCTCGTTGCAAGCATGCTCTCGACCTTGGCCCAAGGCGCATTGGCTGGCCCACTGGGTGGACAGGCCACGGGTGCCGGCGGTGCGCGTGGGCTGTTTGAGGCGCTAACCGCCCTGTACGCAGGCGATGCGGGGGTGCAGGCAGCGCTGTTGGGTCAGGGGCCCATCCAGCTTGATGTCCACGACGGCACCCCCTTCGTAGCTGTCCAAGATGCCGAGGCCTTCGACATGGGGCTCGAAGGCGCAACAGCTTCGCGACAGACGCGCTTGTTTATGGTGCCCTCTGGCGATCTGCAGCCTCAGGATATCTCAGTGGGCGCGGAGCCCGAGGAAATTATCAGCGCGCTGGGCCCGGATGCCATTGGCGGCCAAGGGCAGATGGCACTGGACCTGCGCCAATACCTGATTGATCAGGGCCGGTCCACGGGTGGGGCTACGCTGGTGGGGCCCGACACTTCTGACACTGACGGCTGGCTCCCCCATGATACCGATCTGCCTTTCACCTTGGGGGCTGTCGCTGACGAAAGTGCCGGCGCGGTCCGCTCCTTGCGGGCAAGCGTCCCGCTGGATCCGGACCTTGATCCCGAAAGCTTTACGCTGGCGGACATGCGGCTGGGTTCGATTGGAATCGACGTGCCTCAGGGCAAGCGCCTGTTTCAAACCGAGATTGACCTGCGCACCTCACGTGGCTTCATCTTGCGGGTGTCTGCAGGGATAGACCTGCTGTCCTCCACCCCCACAGCGACTTGGCTGATTGAGGCGATCGACCCACTGAGCGGTGTGACGCTGCCGGCGGGCGAACAGGGCTTGTTGCTTCCAGGGCAGACGGCTGAATTGGGCTGGTTCGCCCGTTCTGCGACGGGGTTGGTGTCAGGCAATGGCGTGAGCGCCGAAGCCGTGGTGTTGATGGATGACCGCGCCCCAGAAAGAGCCGCAAATGCACCCGCGCGGCTGGATTTGCGTGCCCCGACAACGCGTTTGCAGCAGCAGGATCTGGGCGGAGGCCGGATTGCACTTGATTGGGCCGCCGCAGACGATGTCGGGGTGCAACATGTGACCCTCTATGCTCAGGAGCCGGACGGGCCATGGCGCATTCTTGTGCGCCGGGCCGAGGGAGCTGCAAGCGGCTATGTTGCTGAAAACGTTGTTCCGGGAACGCGCTTCTTGGCACTTGCCACTGATATTGCAGGCAATATTGAACGCCCTGCTCTGGCCGAGGCACTGCCTGCGGACGGGCCGCGCGTTGATCTGGGCGCCCCGCCCGAGACGGCCCGCACGCCGGCCGATCCCCCCTTGGCGCAGCCTGGGCCTGCGCCTACGAACCCGCTCTTCCTGGCAGCACAGATCGACCAGCTTACGCCATATGTGGCGGATGTTGCGCCGGCCAGCTTCTCCGCATTGAACACCCCCTTCGCTGGCGAGGCCTTCGCAGCATCCATTCCCACCTCTGAGGGCAGTATCGGCGCGCTCGATGTGTTGGAGCTATCTGATGGCCGTGTCTGGGTCACGGGCGGGGTGGCCCGCGCCAGTATCTGGGAGTTGGATCTGGAGAATGACGGAGCGCCCGTCGGCGAACCGATCCAGACCGCGGATTTGCCGCTCTATGATCTGGCCGAGGGGCTGGACGGCCGTGTCTGGGCCGCCACGGGCGGCGGCCCGCTGCTTGAACTTGATCGGTTGACTGGTGAGGTCATTGCGCGCCACGGCGACAGCGTTGGCACGGCTGTCGCTGTGTCACCTCTGGATGGAACTCTTGTCGTCGCCGGTGTCGCCGGTGCAGCCGTATTCGACCCGGTAACCGAGGCGTTTACGCCGCTGGGGCGCGATCTGGATTTGCGTTTGGGCGCGCTGGCGTTTGACGACAGCGGCACGCTTTGGGGTGTTTCTTGGCCGGGTCGTGATCGCGTGGTGCGGATGACTGAGACGGGTCGTGTCGAAACGGTACATATCTCCCCCCATCCGATTGACAGCTTGGCATTCGGTCAAACCGGCACCGCGCTGCAAAACCTGCTGTTCGTCACCTCAGTCGCAGCAGAGGATACCCCCTCGGGTACGAGCGCTGGCACGGGCGGTGTGCTGACATTGATTGACCCCAGTTCCCTGCAGGCGGTCGAAATCGCCGATGGAGGTTTGCGAGGCGAAGGCGTGACGACAACCTCAGATGGGCGCGTGCTGGTCGCCCAGGGCAGTGTTGTGGACGCCATCCTTCCGGTTTTTGCACCCGAAGTTGAGGCTAGTAATCCGGCGCCTGGCGATCTGCGCGTGGCGCCGCTGCCGTTGCTTGAGATCACCTTTGATCAACGGATGCTCGATGCAGAACCCGGCGTTCCAGGCTCTGTCCGAGACCCGGCCAACTATGCGTTGCGCGGCTCGGATGGCACGATTGAGACACCTGAATTTGTGGCTTACTCTGAAAGCACCCGTACCGCGCATTTGGGCTTTGGCGCGTTGCCCGGTGACACATGGACCATGGTGGTGGACGGCGCCGCCAATATCTATGGCGTGCCACTCAACGATCCCTATGAGGTGCCCTTTACGCTGATTACAAACCTGAGCGATGTGATCGAATTGGATCTCTCGGCCACGCGGTTTGATCGCAGCACCGGCGATGTCAGCTTTGACGTGGCGCTGACGAACACATTGGATAGGCCAGTTCGGCTGCCGCTGCTGTTGACACTTGATACGGATGGCGGTCTGGGCGTGCCTCCAGAGGATGCACAGGCGATTGGTGAAGGTGCCTGGACCCTGGATCTCTCGGCGCTGCTGCCGGATGACGGTGTATTGCAGCCGGGTGAAACGACGACCGGTCGAACGGTGCAGCTGGATGCTTCTGGTCGTTCGCGCCCAGACGTCCTGTTTGGCAGCGCTGGCAATACAGGGCCCAATGCTGCGCCTGAGTTTGGTGATCTTCCAAACCTGCCGGAGCTTGAGATTGGGACCCCCTGGACCTTTGACCTCACGGCGACGGACCCTGACGGGGATCCGGTGCTGTTCGGGTTGCTGGACGGGCCACAGGGTATGGCGCTGGATGCGGTGACCGGGACGCTTTCCTGGACGCCAAATGCAGACGTTCTCGAGCGCTCTACCGTCACCGTGCAGGCTTTTGACACTTTGGGCGCTGCGCGGATCGTGCGGTTTGATTTGGATGTGATTGGCGGCAATAGCGCGCCACGCTTTGTCAATATGCCCTCAGAGCTTGTGGGGGAAGCAGGCCAGACCTTGCAATTGCGGGTGAATGTCTCTGACCCCGATGGCGATCCGCTGGCCGTCTTTGCCGATGGTTTGCCGCCGGGCGCTCGGTTCGATCCGATAACCCGCACCCTGACATGGATGCCAGAAACTGGTCAGGAGGGTCTGTGGCCTGATTTGCGCTTGATCGCCGATGATGGCACCTCGCAATCGGTGGCATTCGTGCCAATCCTTATAGATGCAGGCGCCGATCCGCTGGTGTTGCGCGGACCATCCGAGGCGAGCGTCGCCGAAGGGGGGCGCATTGTGATCCGCTTTGAAGGAGAAGGCGGTGGCGCAGGGCGCGCGCTGCGCTTTGAGGCGGACCGTTCAAGCCTGCCGCCAGGCGCGGTTCTGAACCCTGAAACCGGTGCTTTGTCTTGGACACCAGGCTACGATCAGGCCGGGGAATGGGACGCAACAATCGCGTTGACTGACGGCGAAGCCCGCATCGAACGGTCGGTGCAGATTACTGTGGCACCAGCCAATGCTGCGCCTGTGTTCTTTGGCATGGATGCTTGGCAGGTTTACGAGGGCCGCGAGTTAACGCTTTCGCTTTTCCCCTACGATCCCGACTCCCCCTATGCGCGCCCACCTGTCCGTTTGCCCGATGGCTCACTGGACTTCGCAGACGTTCCATTGAGCACTACCACACGGGTTGTCTCCGGGTTGCCGGCAGGGGCCAGCTTTGATCCGGACACGACGGAGTTCACTTGGACGCCAGGCCCAGATGATGCGGGTGTCTATGAGATCGTGCTCGAAACTACCGATGACGGCGGCGGTGTACCCGATGGCGTGCCGATCACCGTGCGCGATACGTTGAGCCTGCGGGTGCTACCTGCCAACATCCTGCCTGAGATTGATTTTATCGACCCTGTAACCGTGGCCTCTGGGGAAACGCGCGTGCTGACATTGCGCGCAACGGATGGCGATGGTGATATCCCACGCTTGCAACTGGAAACGGATGCACCGCAGACCGCGCTGCCAGGCTTTGTGCAGTTTATCGACAATGGCGATGGCTCGGGCACGGTCACGATTGCGCCCGGGGCCGGGGATCGCGGTCTTTACAGTCTGCGTGTTACGGCCACTGATGGCGATGGCGCTGACACCACATTTGGCTTCACGCTTGAGGCCACCTCATCGAATGAGGCGCCGGTATTGGGCCCGCTGTATGATGCGGTTGCCGTTGCCGGGGAAGCGCAAACTCTGCTTCTGCCGCTCTCTGATCTGGATGGCGAAACGCTGGATGTGCAAGTGTCAGGCTTGCCAGGGCTGATCGACATGATGCCATCGGATACCACAGGTCTCTGGGCGCTGAGCTTTAACCCTGATCCGGGTGCGCTTGGCACCCATCAAGTGCAGATTTCCGTGACAGATCAAGGGGGCGCAGATGGTGCGCCCGTCACCGTGTCCGATGCCTTCACCTTGACGGTGCGCACGGCAAACACGGCGCCGCGTCTTGATGCGGTGGGCGATCGAACCGTGCCGCCCGGTGGCCAGTTGCTTGTGCAACTTGTCGGCCGCGATCTCGATGGCGACTCTCTGCATTACAGCGCACGTGGCCTGCCTGCAGGGGCAACGCTGGACCCCCAGACAGGCGTTCTGGAATGGACGCCAAGGCCCGGTCAACTTGGGCGTGAGGGCATTGTTCTAAGTGTGACCGACGGTCATGAGACGGCAACCGAAACCATTGCGCTGCGTGTTGACTTGCCAGAGCGGCCGCCGGTCTTTGATCCTGTTGCGCCGCAACTGGTGCGGGAGGGAGATGAACTGATCATAGCGGTTGGTGCGCGCGACCCTGAACAGGGCGATGTGTTCCTCAGCCTTGCGCAGGGCCCGGCTGACATGGTGTTTGATCCGGTGCTCGGTGTTGCGCGTTGGCGCCCCTCCTACGGGGATGCGGGCAACTACCAGATCAGCATTCTGGCGCTTGATGGAGCAGGGCAAAGCGCCGAGCAAACGATCGAGATTAACGTTGTCAATGTGAACCGCGCCCCAGAACTGACCTTGGCTGATGCCGGGTTTGCAGTGGGCGTGCCAAAGCAGGTTCAGGCAAACGCTAGCGATGCAGATGGCGATCACCTTACTTACCGCCTGATCAATGCCCCTGAGGGTGTAACCGTGGATGATGAAGGTAGACTCAGCTGGACACCGCAGCCCGGACAGTCTGGTGATCACCTGATCGTTCTGGAGGCGACTGATGGCGTCGACCCAAGACGTGTCGTGGCGCTTTGGTCCGTGCGGGATCTGCCCGTGGCCCCCAGCATTCGTGTCGAGACAACGCCTGATTTCCCGGCAGTGCCCGGTCAGCCGGTGCTGATCCGTCCGGTCATCGATGCCGCAGCCCCTGTTGTGCGGCTGGCTGTCACCGCCGACGGGCAGGATTTACCGCGTGATCAGGCCGGCCGCTTCATTCTGGTGCCGGACATGCCGGGCCGGGTGACAATCGAGGTGACGGTCGAGGATGCTGATGGCGCTACGGCCACGCAGACACATACGCTGAAAGTACGTGACCCCGATGACGTGGACGCGCCGCTTCTCGATCTGCTGGAGCTTCCCAATGGCCCTCTCGATAGCCCCGTGGATATTGCAGGAGCCGTTTCAGACAGCAATCTGGACACTTGGAGTGTGGCGCTCATCGACCGCAGCGGCGTGCGCCCGGCGCTGACCCTCGCAGAGGGCGACGCGGGGATCACCGGTGTGCTGGCGCAGCTTGATCCAGCCAAAATGCCGGATGGCTGGTATGTGCTGCGCGTGGTTGCGGCTGATATGGGCGGACGCCGCACTGTGCGTGACACCCTCATTGAGATTGCGCAGCCCAACAAGACAGCGCGCTTGCTGCATGACACAACGGATGCATCCTTGTCGTTGGGCGGCGTGGCACTGGATCTTGTCCGCCGATTTGACAGTTTTGCCGCCGGTGCTGTGCCGCGGGGCCACTTAGCAGAGGGTTGGCATTTTGCCACGCTCGACATGCGTGTCGAGAGCGAGCGCGGCCTGAGCGATGTGTCTGGTCTGGGCCTTGAAACCGCCCTGCGCAGCGGTGAGCGCGCATTGGTTTCTCTGCCAGATGGGACGAAAGCGGGCTTCACTTTCGCGCCTGTATCCGTTCAGGAAAATGGCCGCAGCTTTGCCCGCCCTGCCTGGGTTCCCGATGATCCAGATGCAGGCTGGCAGCTTGAGACGGGACAGGCGGAACTGATCCGTGTGGGCGGACGGTGGTATACCGTTTCCGCCGCAGCCCCCTACAATCCTGGCGCTTCGGGCGGTGTCGGCGATGATTACCGGGTAACGGGTCCGGACGGCCGTGTCTACGCGCTGGATGCCGAACGGGGTCTGACACGGATCACCACCGCCGATGGTGGCCTGGTGCATGTCTCCGATGCCGGATTGATCGGTCGCGATGGGAACGCATTGCGCTTTGAACGCGATAGTGCCGGCCGCGTCACACGCATCGTGGGCGAGGGGATCGACATGTCCTATCGCACCGATGACGAAGGGCGCTTGCAACTCGTGCGCAACCTTCTGACCGGCGCTGCGGAACGCATGGGCCATACAAGCTCAGGCGAGTTGCGGCTGGCTACGAATGATGCAGGGGGCAGCGCCTGGGCGGGCGATACGGAAATGTCCTTTGGCGCGGACCTTGCAACATTGACAAGCTGGGGGGACGCCTCCGACAGCATTAACTTTGGCCCGGATGGGCACGTGGTGCATTCCTTGGTTGTTCGGGCTTCTGAGCTGGCTTCAACCGCCTCTGGGCGGGTGCATATCCAAGTCACTCTCGCTGGCGGCGCCACCGGGGCAACCCTAGACGGCGTTGATCCGATAGGTGTTTCTGACGATGGCTCGGTGTTGGTTTTCGCTGTTGACCGTCCGGGCCTGCTTGCCCTGGAGGTGACGGGCACGGGGGCCCACCAAGTGCGCTTGCAGGCGGTGGGTGATCTCGATCTTGATGGTGATGTGGATGCTGATGACACCAGCGCCTTTGGCGCGGGCACGGACGTCGATGGTGATGGCGATGTGGATACCGCCGATCGGGCGCTTTTCAATGCCAACTTTGGCTTGCAACCAAACCGGCCACCGCAGCCCGTGGGCGAAATCCCACCTTTCCTGACCCATGTGGACGTTCCGATTGAGATTGATCTGGCGTCGCTGCTTGCCGATGCAGAAGGGGATGACGCTCGATATGTGGTGCTCGGAGCTGTCAATGGCACCGGCTGGATTCGGGGTGAGACGGGTGTATTCCTGCCGCAGACTGGTGTGTCAGGTGATGCCGAGCTGATCATACAGGCAGATGATGGCTGGACTCTGTCCGACCCGATCCACATTCCCATCACAATATCTGACGCACCCCTTCTGGCATTGGATTTTGTGGGCCGTGCTCAGGTTATGGCGACAGCCGGCATCGATGTGCCTTTGCAATTGATTGCTGACTTTGCAGACGCCGAGGATGTGGACGTTCCGCTTTGGTGGGCTGGGGTTCAAAGCTCTGATCCGGATGTTATCCAGATTTCCCCGGATGGCAGCCTGATTGGCTTGGCGCGTGGACATGTCGTGATCTCAGCCGGTCGAGGCGATATCGCAGCGGCGACCATCGCAGGGGTGGCCAAGGCCGACACGCTGGACGAGGCGTTGACCCTTGCTGGTGGTATCGACGCCTACCCCGATGCCGTCACTGTTTTGCAGGCGTCTCAGTCCCGCCAGATTGTGACGAGTTTGGGCAGCCTTGGCGAACATTTCCGAGGCCAAGCGGCACAGGGCACCCGTTATGTGGTGGCTGATGCGCGCATCGTGTCTGTAACCGAGGATGGGCTGATCACCGCCTTGCAGCCTGGCGAGACCACAGTCACCGTCCTGCATGGCTTTGGCGAGGAGACGATCACCGTCAAGGTGCTGGGGGCGGTTGGTGGCGCAAGCGCCGAAGTCGGTGCCGAGGGTGCCATTTTGCAGTCCGCCTCGGGAACGCGCCTGTCTGTAGCGCCGGGCTCACTGCCTGACGGCACGGCTGTTTCGCTCGTTGATATTGCCTTTGAGGATCTGGATGCCAAGCTCGAAGGGTTGGGTCTGGGTGGGGATGCCAACTGGGGATTTCTTGGCGCTGTCGATGTGCAGATGAGCGTGCCAAGCACTGAAACGGATACCCCGATGCAACTTGCGGTGCCCACGAATGGCGCGGCCCAGCCTGGCGAAACGGTCGCGTTTTTCCAGCGTATTGAAATGCCGACAGGGCCTGACGATGCAATGGAATGGCACTGGGCCCTATTTGACACGGGCACCGTGGGCGATGATGGGCTGGCACGGACAGCCTCGCCACCCTTCCCGGGCCTGACAGACCGGGGACAGGTGCTGGCAGCCCGTGTGGGCTTCCCGTCAAAAGTCGTCAAAGTGGACTATGTCTCAGATGCGTTGATCCAAGCGGCCCTTTACGCCGGCGCGCTGATTTCTGATCTTACAGGCGGCTTGGTCGACCTGTCCGCCTATATGGCGTCGATGGCTGTTACCGTCAGCGGGGCCATTTCTTTGAATTACATCGTCCCGGATGGGGACTATAGGCAGGCCCGCTTGGAGGCATTCAAGAAAACCGCGGATGGTACCGTTGAGCGGCTCGAATATGAGCTTGAACTAGATCCTGAACTGACTTTCGAAGATATCGATCTTGTGCCGACAGGGGAGGCACCGCCTCCCTCAATCCAGCCGGGCAGTGTTTCGGCTGCCTTTGCCGGTGTTGTGGACCGCCCCGTCATAACCCAAAGCGAGATCGTGGAGGTGTTTGAGGATGCCACGCAGGTCAAACTCAGTGGGTTCCTCTTCATGGACGACGCGCTGAGCTATGACCTCTACGAGGAACTCGATGCCGAGGACATCCGCAATTCGCGTATTCGTCTGAATTTCAACGGACAAAATTTCTACATTCACGGCAATGAATTCGTGGACATTGCGCTCAGGTCCTCCGGCACCACAGGTGAATATGTGCAAGACATCATATTCGACGTGCCGCAATACGTCTTGCTCGGCGCGACGGAGATCTTTGTCGAACGCCCAATTGTACCCCGCTACACGGGTCCCGAGCCCTGGGATGAAGACGCAGAATTCGTCACCTCGCAGCCGATCCGCTTCAACAATGAACAGCAATTGCTCTACGTGACCTCGCGTACTTTCGGTGATCCCACTGGCTTACCGGATCGTGGTTATCTGGAAGTGATACGCCCTGCTCCATTGGGTTCAAATGCGGCTGATGAGTTGATCCGTCGGGTGCCCTTGCCCCGGGATTACCTCGATGTGGGCGTGGAAATGGTGGCCAGCCCTAACGGTGCGGCGATCTTCGTGGCGACTTTGGGGGCCGTGGAGGTCTTCGACACGATTTCGCAACGGTTTGTCGATTTTTCAGCTGCGGATCCGGCCAACCTTTTTGTAGCAAAAGAACTGAGGGGCATACCAATCCCCGAAGGCCCCATTACTGATATGGCCATGTCCGAGGATGGTCTCAGACTATTTGTCTCGGCGAAGGCTTCAATCTACGAGATTGATCTGAGCCAGGGTGCTGAAGACTTTATGACTGCGCGCAAGCTACTGACGCTTGACGTGGAAGTTTGGGACCAGACCGGCGCAATTGATCGCGCGGGTGAAAACTCGGCGCATAACATCATCCATGCGATTGAACTGTCCAAAGATGGGCGACGCCTCTATGCACTGACGCCATACGGCGAGCGCAACATGAATATGCTGCGTAAATCTCACATAAAATTTAGAGAATCCAGTCAGTTCTGGCGATCAGAGATGCATGTGATCGACGTTGACCCGGCACTCAAGGGCGTGCGGGGCGAACGCGCGCTTTGGGAACTGGAACTGGATGATGACGGCAACCAGATCTACGAGCCCGACGGCGCAAAAAGCAAGAAGCGTACAACACAAACGGTTGAACTCTACGGTGCCAAGCTTGGGCCTGCGCAAGATCGGGCCGGCGATCGTTTTAACGGCGCGATGCCGATGTTTGCCTCGAATGGGCGCTGGATCGTGAAAAATGATGCGCGTGATTTATCCCGGACAAATCGGGATGGGGTCATGACGGTGACCCGGCGCGGCGCCTTTGGCAACGGCGTGGCTATTTTGTTCACAACCTCTGACGATCCTGACACGTTCAGCCTGAACATGGAGACTATGAAAGCCACGGTAGCGCAGTGGCGCGGCTTCCCGGATGACATGGCGGATGCACTTGGCATGACGCGCAATGCCTATAATGCTTGGGGCTATAATCTTGGCGAAACCGACTGGATACCTGGCAAAGGCGGACGGCAATACCCTTTCTTGCAGCGCCAGATTGGCACGTCTTTCCAGCGTTACGACCTTGATATTCAGACGGCGGGCGAGATCCTCATGAGCCCCGACGGGCTCTATGCCTTCGTGGTCGACACAGGCCATCGAAGCTCTCCGGACAGAAGCACCCTCGCGAAGATCGAAAACCAGACCACGATTGGAACAAAGATCGGTGTGGTGTTGGATCCGCTGGGAAGCGAACCGCGTTTCTTAGGCTCGGTCGGCGTGTTCCCAAACCAGGAAATCAAGGACATTGCTCTCGATCCATCCGGTCAGAGGCTTGTTGCAACCCTTTGGCATTCGGACACGGTGCTGGCCTATGACACCTCTGCTCTGATCGCGCGGGCGACAGAGATGATCACCAGTACAGGCAAGGACGTCAATGATCCCAGCATTGAGCCGTTGGATCTGAATGACACGCAAGGGGTCAACAAGCCGGGCATTGATATTTCACGCCCATCTGCGATCGCATTCTCCACGGCATCCGAAATATTCGTTACCCCTGTGACTGAACCGATCGTGAATTGGGGCGAGAACCGCGATGAATTGCGCCTGACCTTTGGCTGGGACCCTGAAAAGGTACCGAATTCCGATGAAGGGGTACAACTGTATCTATCCACCCGCGCTCCGGGCTTGGGTCTCTTCCCGTCTGATCCGCCACTGCATGATGCCGGCGGCGATAAGGCACTGAAACCTTTCGCGAACGACTATAACCCGGGCCGTGTTTGGTCGACGCCGCAAGGATTTGCTTTCAAGATTGGACGTGCCTATGAGATTGGCGCGGATCGTATCGTACAAGATCTTGGCGAGGCGTCGCAGAACGGGACCGTCGAAGTCACTTTCTCTGAGGATTTCATGGAGATTGTGACAGCGGGAACGACACTCTACTGGGGTGTGCAGTTCGGCGCGGCTGGCATTCGCGCGGCCTCCTCAGTTGAGGTTGCGGCACGCGCGGCGGGCGCTGATGAAATCGCGCATGTCACTCTTCTGACCCATGGCTTCCAGCCCTTCATGTCGGTGTTGGATGGGGCGTGGTCCGTTGGCTACGGTCAGCCGGAAACCATGCTGAAACTCGCGCGCGAAATTTCCGATGCCAGCGGTGGCGCTGCGGTTTTGCTCTATGACAAGCGGACCGGTCAGTGGGTGAATCCTGAGAACGGTCTGACGGGGGCCGCAGGCATAACCTTGGGCAGAGGCGTTGTTCTCGTGTCGGATTGGGTGACCGAGAGCGACATTACTGATGAAGGATTTTCGGAGGCTGCCGCAGACGCACTTTTTGCCTCGTTAATGGCGCTCGACCAGGAAACCGAACATCGGCTGCTTGACGCCCCGCTACACATGATCGGGCACAATCGCGGCGCTTCGGTGAACTCGGAAATCGCACAGCGTCTGGCCGCGCACCTGCCTGAAATCAATGACGTTCATGTCACCACTTTGGACCCCTTTGACCAAAGCCAAGAGACGCTGGAACTCCCTGTTGAGGATATGTTGCTGATGATCCGCTGGACCAATCGTCTCGCGGCAGTGGTCAATGTGGCCAAATCCGTGGCAGCCGCGGTCACAACGGGCGGCGCCTCTCTGGCCGTAGACGCTGTGCCAACCGCGTCAAGCTTGGCGACTCAGGGTTTGCTCGAAAAGGCCATCACAACGGTCTTTGAAGTGGCTGGAAAGCTTGGCATCAAGATCGGAGTTGTCAGTTGGGATGATTTCAAAGATCCCGATGTCAAACGCTGGGACAACATCGCATTCCACGACAACTATTTCCAAACTGCCGCGAAGGGAAAGAAGGACGGTTCCGATGTAACCAACACAATCACCGATTTCTTCGCAAACTCGCCCGTGACGGCGAGCGAAGCGGAAAAAGCGATGCAGGCCTTCTTACAGTCGCCCGATCGTTGGACAGTCGCGCGCCGGGCACAATGGGAATGGCTGAAGCTAAAATTCGATGTTGGTCTCGACTTGCCGGGTCCCTTTACGTTCAGTGCAAATGGACGCTCTCTCAAGGGTATTGCCGACTATGAAATCGACCTCAGTACAACTGCGACTGGCTTCGACAGGGATGACTTCCAGATCGATGCGGTTGGGTTCCGCTTTGGTTTGAACAACCCCACAGAACGCGTACTTGCTTGGTATGCTGGCACAATCGACCCCAAGTTGGAGCTCTTCTTAGATGTTCCGATCTGGCGCCGTGCCGGGGATATCGCACAAGATATCCGCCCGTATTCTATGGCGACGGAAAACAAGTTTGATGAACGGGGATGGTATGGTGCGAGCAGCCTTGCGTTGGTCCTGAGCGACAATATGCAGAGCTACATCCCCTCTCGATATAAAAGCAATCCGCCAGGTCTGATCCGTGAGGGCGTTGGCCAGGGCTGGTTCTGGTCCGCAGGCGGCGGCGGAGATATCTATCAGCCCGTCAAAAGCACTCTGACAGCAACGCCATACACAGAGGATAATTCGGAACAGGGGGCTTGGAAGAGTGAAGGCGCCGTGCCGGAGATTTTCAATGGTAACTTCGAGCATGGGACGCGCCAAAGTCTTGTGAACATGATTGCGTCAATGATCGATGTGGGGGCCTACATCGAAAACTTCACGGCGCAGCCCGAAAACGCGACCGTGGCGAAGAAATCGTCCAAAGAGAGGCTGTTTGGCAAAGATGCCCTCAAATCGCTGTTCTCGGGTCAGGTGACGAGTTTTGGCCGTTTCCCGTTCAGCTATGAACTTCCGGGTTGGTCATTCCATGGCGGCGAAGGATTTTCGGCTGGGCTGGATGCGTTCCGCGCCGATATCGCGGGTCTCTTTGTGATGAACACAAATCCGACGGGTCTGTTTGTTGATGTCTTTGACGCGCTTTTTGACGTTTATGCGGGCAAGATCACCGATGCGGCTACCAAGTATTTGACGGCCAAGGTTCTGAAGAACAACGAAACAATCAACAACAACCAAGGATACGCCAACTACAAAGAGAAGGTCGACGCCATTGAGGGCTACACACCGGCCAAGGCGTCTGCCGCAATCAAGCTGCGCGATCAGCAACAAGAGAAATACAAACTGGCCGAGCAGGAGTTCCGAATCTATGAACTGTTGAACCCCGTCGACCCAGTTGGTCTGGCAGAGCTGGCCCGCCTTCGACAAGTACGCGATGATGCCAAAAGGCTGCTCGACAGCTACGAAAATCGCGTGAAATTGAATGGCGAGGTTGAAGGGTTGCATAAGCAAGTCAGTTGGCTTTCCAGCGCGATCCTGAACGATGACACCTGGAACCATATCAAAGCTGTGCGTCCAGCGATCTTTGGCATTGGCCCAAACAATGACAAAGAGGGCAAACTGCAGACGCTGGAAAGCTGGCTGAAGGTCGAGACTGACGGTGTCATCGACATTTCTAAAAAGAAAGACCTCACAGAATTTATCAAAGAAGCACTGAAATTCACATTCTTTGGCAAGAACCCAGCGCAGCAGGACAATGCTATCTTAATGGGTGGCAGCGAGGCGCTGAAACAATTGCTCGAAGGTGCGTTTTCGATCTTTGGCGGCGGATCCGAAATGGGGGAATTTGTTTCGTCTGTTGTCGATGAACTGACTGAGTTTGACACGCTTGTGCACAACCGTTTCTGGCTACCTGAAACCGGGACAAACTACCTGACCTTTGACACTATGGCGCCGATGACCGTTGGGGGCGGTGCTGCGGTGGAGGTGATGTTCTTAAAAGGAGAGACCACCGAAGGCGCTAAAGTGAGCAGCGACAGCCCTAATGTGCTCTATCGGGCCTTGGTTCCGCTGCCGGAAGGTTTCTTTGAAAAAACCACGCACAGTATTGAGGTGCCTGAGTCGTTGAAAGGCCAGATGGTCAAGCTGGTGATCCGCAATGTCGGGATGGAAACCGTTGCCAATGATGTCGACATAACAGCGCCAGAGGTTGAGGATAGCACAGGTGAAATCGAACAGTTTTTCCTGAATGCCTCGACGAGCCTTAGCCCAGGGGTCTTTGGGCTCAGCCAAGTCTATCTCATTGACAATATAGCTTTGTCCGCCGTGCCGCCCTCGACAGGGCAGGCGCAAGAAGCAACGCGTGTCGCGCAAAACGTGTCAGCGACAGTGCCACTGGCCGCAGATCAAGTCGATGCTGTCGCCGACGCTGCGCGCGCTCTGTGGCAAGCCACTGGTGTGCTGACGCCGGAGCAGGACGCGCGTCTTGCCACGCTTGATTTCGAGGTGCGCGATCTGGGCGGCACGATCCTTGCCCTGTTTGATGGCGAGCAGGTTCTGCTCGATGACGATGCGGCTGGAAACGGCTGGAGTGCAGCAGGTGTTGATGGCTGGCAGGTCCACAATGCGGCGTTGCGCAGCGTCGATTTGCTGACGGTGATTGCCCATGAAATGGGCCACGCGCTTGGTCTGCCGGACCTGCCGGGCAGCGGTACGGAAGAGGATTTGATGGTTGGCGCGCTGGCCACTGGTGTGCGGCGGGTGCCGGACGCTGACGATCTTGTTCCGAGCGATGTGGCTGCACCTGCTACCCCGCTGACACTCTCGGATGTTCTGGGCACCGCGCCGCGCACAAGGCTGGCTGCAACCACGGGTAGCACCAACGCAATTGTGGGTGCTGCGGCGACCACACCGCCAGTGAATACGACGATTGAGAATGGCAATTTCGATGTAGATGACCCTGCTGGGTTGGGCTGGACGCTGGTCGGAGATGCGCAGGTTGTGGATGGTCGGGCGTTGATCTCAGAGTCAGCATCGGTTTTTTCTGGGATCACGCAGGCCTTCTTGCATGATGGATCGGCAACGGCGCTAGAACTGACATTGTCTGAAATATCATTGACGGCAGAGCCGCGCCGCGTGCCGGATGCCATCGAGATCGCCTTGCGTGATGAGGCCACCGGGGCGCCGCTTGTGGCGGTGTCGGGCCTGTCGGGGACGGATGCATTGATTTCGATACAAGCGGATGGCGCCTTACGCGTGGCCTCTGGTGTCAGTGTTGAGGGCACGCGCTTACCAGATGGCCGGTTGGACCTTTCGCAGGCACTACGGGTTCTCATCCCGCTGACGAATGCAGTTGTGGATGCGGGCTATCGGGTATCTGTCGATCTGTTGGGGTTTGGCGGTGATGATGCGCAGTTTGCAGTTGATGATGTGCGGCTGCTTACAGGGGCTAACGGCAATCTGCGCCCTGTTTCGGAACCTGATACCGCCGGAACGACCGCAGGCACGCCTGTGCGCATTGATGTGCTTGCCAATGATACAGATGCAGAAAGCGATGCGCTGGATATTGTCATCACAATGCCCCCCGCCCATGGCACTGCGGTGATCCAGAATGGCGCAGTGCTCTACACGCCCGAAGTTGGGTTCGCGGGCGCAGACACCTTCTTTTATGTCGCGCGCGATGCCGGGGGCGACAGTCTGCCGGCGCAGGTGACGGTCACTGTGGCGCCGCCTGCAGCCTTGCCGGTCATTGTTGATCCCGGCCCTCAGTTTGTCTCGGAGGGCGCAACGCTGTCGCTTAGCCTCACTGGGATTGATGCCGCAGCAACAGGTGGACTGACATGGGCGCTGCTGTCCGGCCCCGTTGGTGCGGCGCTGGATGCAACATCAGGTCAGTTGACCTGGCAGTCCGCAGACGGTGCCAGTTCTGAAAACTTTCTTGTGGAACTAAGGGATGCAGATGGCGGCACACGCCAAGCCAGCTTTGATGTGACGGTCGCCGATGTGGCCCCTCAGATCACCTTAACCGGTGCCGCCTCTGTTGCTGCTGGCCAGACCTACACCGTGGCGTTTGACGTCGCAGATGTTGTGGCAGATGCACCCACTGAGATTGTCGTGACATGGGGCAATGGCACCTCTTCGATCCTGCCGGGAACTGCGCGCGAGGCGAGCACCACCTATGCTGCGGCGGGAGATTTCAGTGTCGGCATTACAGTCACCAACAAGGATGGCATTTTTGCCGGGCCAGATCTGGCTGTTGAGGTGCGCGATGTCGTTGTTAATCCGCCCGCGCCTGTCGTCGAAAGTTTCACCGCCACGCGATCTGTGCTCACCGTGGTCACGGATCGTGCAATGATCGAACCAGCGCCGGGTCTCTTTGTGTTGGAAGAGGCAAATGGCAGGGTGATTTCCACATCTGTTTCTCTTTCCGGCACTGGCCGGACTGTGACAGTCACCCCGGATACAGAGCTCAACCGTGGCGACTACGTGTTGCGGATCGCCGACGGGTGGACTGCTCGCCCCGCAGAGGGCGGCGCGGCGCTGGACGGAGATGGGGACACGATAGCAGGCGGTGCGGCGGAACTGACCTTCCGTATCCTGGCCGGGGTGTCACCTCCGATTGCCGTGGCCGATACTGCAACGACCGCTTTTGAAAGCGCGGTAACACTGGATGTGCTGGCAAATGACATCGCCGGATCAGCAGGTGCTCCGGTGATCGCCTCCTTCGGCCCAGCCCAGAATGGCCAGGTGTCACAGCTTGGAGATGGGCGCTTGGTCTATACGCCCAATGCGGGGTTCTCTGGCGTAGACAGCTTCACCTACTCGGTGAGCGATGGCGTCAATCTGTCTGAGCCGGTTACAGTGACATTGACTGTCTCTGGCAGCGTTTTGGTCTCTGATCCAAGCGATGGCGGCGGGGCGAGTAGCGATGGGGGCGGCTCCGTTGGAGGGGCGCCTGTTGCACCAGTAGCGCATTCGGGCCCCGCAAGGCTTCCGGGATTCCGGGGTATTGCCGTTGTGCCGTCCGGTGAAAGCCGTGCCCAACCGCCCTCGCGCCTGCAGTCGACACTGATCCGATCCTCTGTGCAAACAACGCAGGCAGATAGTGATGGTGCGTCCGCCTCTGGTGTCTGCCGGGCGGCCAGCGTCGCGATGATCGGGGGGCAGATCGTAACGTTGCCCACCCTTGTGGCGCCGGGCGATAGCGTTGCGCTCAGCCTGCCAAACGGTGCGCCAGAAGGAATGCGGATAAACTGGGGAACGGAAGGAAGCGTGCGCGTTCCAGTGGGCGCGACAACCGTCTCGCGACGCTTTGACAGCGAAGGAATCCGCGCCGTAACGATCACCCATGGTTCTGGCGATACGGCCACGCAAGAGACCCTCTATGTGTCGGTTGGACGGCCCGACCCAGTACGCATCGTGGAGGCGGTGATGCGCGGTGGTCGGTTGGTGCTCACCTTCTCGCGTGCGGTATCGCCGGACGTTCTGGAAGATGGCAGGGTCTGGCTGGCTGATCGTGCGGGAAGAACGGTCGATATGGGGGCGGTTCTGTCGCGAGATGGCACAGTTCTGACGATCACGCCCTTGGGGCTTGACCTTGTGCCCGGCACTTTAACACTGCGTCTGCAAAGTGGTCCGTTGGGTGTGCTGGATATGCTGGGCTGCCAGATCGATGGCGACGGCGATGGGCGCGCTGGTGGGCACTATATTGCGGAGTTTGACATGGGGCTCGACCAGGCTGCATTGAACTTACCCGATATCGTCTATGAAGGCGCGATCGTGGCCGGTGGTCCCGCTTTCGTGCGCGGTCAATCGATTGGTATTCCGCTGCTAGGGTCCGGAGCTGCGGCAGAGCTCTCTGTGCGCGGCATGGGCGCTGATCTCGCACCGGAAGCGGTCACCGGGGATGTTCAAAATGGCCCATCGGGCCCTGTTTTGGGAGATGGCGCCGCCGCAGTGGTGTGGCTGGATTCTGCGCCGCACATCGAAACGCTGACGGTTGCAGGCCGGTCGACGGAAACGATGGAGCGGGAGATTGCAAAATCGCAGTCGGCCTCGTCTGAATTGGCAGCACCGGTTGTTCTGGCGGGTATACTCGGCCTTGCGCGGCCTGCGCAAACTGCGGGACAGCGCTCTAAGGCGCGCCGTGCGGCTAAGGCGCCAGCGGTGGCGCCGCCTGACGGGCACGGCATTTCAGGCGCTGCTGCGCTGTTGCGTGTTCCGCTGGGTGCAGAGTCTGAAAGGCCAGACAAGCTGTCATGACGGTTGACCCGATCCAGTCTGACGGTCTGGCCCTCGGGGTGTTGCGCCACCCCGCATCTGGCGCATGGTTTGAAGCCATCGATCAGGCTGCGTTTATTGCTGGATGGCTGGATGAGACGCGCGCCTTGGTGACGGGTGTGCAGACCTTGGCGTTGTTTGTCGTGGATGACGGTGCCGATGCGCTGCGCCCGGTTGGGCTTTGGCCTGACGGGGATTCCGCCGCCCTAGAGGCCCTTTCCGACATTGTCGCCCGCGCGGCAGCACGCCCCGGTATCGCCCGCGTGCGCGGGCCAGATGGTGTTTTGCGACAGGCGCTTGCGATCCGCGACAACGAGACCGTGGTCGCCGTGGCAGCGATAGCCGCCCTTGGACCCGAGGCGGAGACAGCGCGCGCCTTGCGCTTGAGCACCGGTTGGGTGGCGGCGCGGCTGTGGCAGCGCCGCGGCGCGCAAGATCGAGCGCGGTTCGACCGTGGCTTTGGTGCGTTGGACCTCATGGCGACCGCCGCAGAGCAGCGCGGTTTGAAACCTGCCGCAATGGCGTTGGTCGAAGAGTTGGCGCGATGGTTACCCGCCCGTCGCGCGGCAATCGGGCTTTTGCGCAGAACCGGGTCGACACCAAAGCTGCTGGCGATTTCTGGAAATGCTTGGTTCCGGCGCAATGCCCCGCTGGCGCGGGCCGTCGAAGATGCGATGGGTGAGGCTGTTGATCAGAATGAAACCACAGCTTTTCCCCGGCCAGAGGCGCGCTTCGCCGCTATAGATACGGCGCATCAAGCGCTGTGTACCCGCACCGGCAGCCGCGCTGTCGTCAGCACGCCTCTGCGCGATGCGGAAGGGTGTGTTGGGGCCTTACTGGCCGAGTTTGAAACAGAACCCAGTGAAGAAGACCTTTTGCGCCTAGAGGCGATAGCAGCATTGGCTGGCCCTCTTCTGGCCCTCAAGGCGCGCGAGGCGCGCTGGATTTCAGGTCGGATGCCGCATCTGATCGGGCGTGGTTTGGGGGCACTTGGTGCGCCGCATCGCCCCTCTTACAGGTTGGCAACCTTAGCCATTCTGGTCGCGCTCGCCCTACCTTTCTTCCTAAAAGGGGCTTTGCGTCTTGGGGCTGATGCAACGCTTTTGGGCACCGAACAGCGCGCTGCTGTTGCTCCTGTTGCGGGCTTCATCGAACAGGCCGATATCCGGCCCGGCGACAGGGTGGCGGAGGGCGATCTTTTAGTGGCGCTGGATGATCGTGATCTACAGCTGGAGACGGAACGACTTTCGGGCGAGATCCGGCGCTTGCGCCAAGAAGCGCGACTTGCCCTATCTGAAGATGACGCGTCGGGTCGGGCCTTGACGGCCTCTCGATTAGAAGCGGCCGAAGCTGAGTTTGCATTGGCGATCGCGCAACTGGAGCGCATGCGCATTCGTGCGCCGGTGTCCGGCACAGTGCTGTCGGGTGATCACAGGCGTCGACTTGGGGCTCCGGTGGAGGCTGGTGAGTTACTGCATGAGATCGCCGCTGGGGACGGGCTGCAGGTTGAATTGGGTATTGATGAACGCGACCTGGCTTTGGTCAGACCCGGCATGCGTGGCACGCTTGCACTGGCTTCGGAGCCCAACCTGCGACTGCCGCTGACTGTGACGGCGATCACGCCCGTTGCTGGAGAGGTGGAAGGACGCCGCCTGTTCACGGCTGAAGCGGAGCTTTCTGGTTCCGTACCTGACGGCTTGGTGCCAGGGCTTGAGGGGTTTGCGCGCCTTGAGGCGGGCGAGCAGCGACTTTGGACGATTTGGACTCGTCGCCTGCGTGGCTGGCTGATCTTGCAAACTTGGCGTTGGCGGCCCTGAACGATGTCAGTTGCAGAACGCCCCTTCTTGTCTGACCAGTGGTATCGCGTCGCGGATTTGACGCCGAAGCTCGCGCCCCAGGTGCGCCTGGAGCGGCGCCGGGGCCCGGGAGGGGCACATTATCTGCTTTTCGATGCGCTGACAGGACGATCGCACCGCCTGACCATTGGTGCGGCCCGCCTTGTGGCCACCTTCGATGGCGACACGCCATTTGGCATGGCCTGGGAAGACTTGATCAATCGCATGGGTGAGACGGCTCCGACACAGTCCGAGGCCGTGCAGGTGCTCAGTCAGTTGCACGGGCAGGATCTTGTGATCGCCGATATTGCACCGGATGTTTTGGAGCGGGAAGAGCGGCGTGGAAAGCAAGACCGCAAGCTGCTTAAGCAAAATCTGATGGGTCCATTATCAACGCGGATACCGCTTTTCGACCCCAGCGCCTTACTGGCAGTGACCGAACCCCTTGTGCGCCCGCTTACCGGCTGGTTTGGTTTCGTGCTCTGGCTGGCATTTGTTATTTATTCTGGCGGGCTGGCCCTTGCCGATCGCACGGCCATTGCGAACGCCTTTACCGATCAGGTCTGGACGGCGGGCAGCATCGCCACCATCGCAGGCACCTATGTGGTGATCAAAATTCTGCACGAATTTGGCCATGGCTGGGTGGCCCGACGCCACCGTGTGCATGTGCCAGAGTTTGGTATCATGCTGCTGGTTTTTATGCCTGTTCCCTATGTGGATGCGACCGAAGCAGCAAAGCTTGAAAGCCGCTGGGCGCGGGCAGGCATTTCCAGCGCCGGAATCGTGGTTGAAACAGCGCTTGCCGGGCTGGCTTTTCTGCTTTGGCGTGAAGCAGATCCGGGCCCTTGGCGCGCAGTGTTGTTCAACGTGATGCTGGTTGGTGGCGTCTCAACCGTTCTGGTAAATGGCAACCCACTTCTCAAGTTTGATGGGTATTTTGTTATGACAGACCTGTTTGGCCTGCCCAATTTGGCGCAGCGCGCAAACAAGGCATGGGGAGATTGGGCCGACCGGGTGCTATTCGCCGCCCGGGACGTGCCGCGGCGCCCTTACTCTGCCTTTGAAAAGGCAGCTTACACGTTCTATGCGCCTGCCGCGTTTGTGTATCGAGTGTTCCTGTCATTGACGATTGGGCTCTACGTGGCATCCAGCTTCTTTGTGCTGGGCGTTATCCTTGCGATCTGGTCCCTTGTTCTGTCCGTGGGCAAGCCGCTGGCAAAGGGGCTCTGGCACATCGCAACGTCCCCCCGGCTGCAACGCACCCGCACCCGCGCCTATGCCTTGACCGCGGCAGGCTGTGCGGTGGTTCTCGGTTTCCTGTTCGCGGTTCCACTTCCCAATGCGACCTGGACACAAGGGGTTGTCCGCGCGCCCCAAGGAGCAGAGGTGATCGCGCTTGCGGAGGGACAGATCGAGACGGTGCCTGGCATAGCAGGTGCGAATGTGGCACCGGGCACGACCTTGGTGCGCTTGGCAAACCCCCTGTCAGAGATGCGCCTTAAAGCCTTGCGCGCGCGTTTGAAAGAGGCCCGTGTGGGGCTTCGGATCGCGCAGCTTGAGGGACCTGCTGAAGCGCGTCTGGCCGAAATTGGTGTGGAGGATGCAGCCGCACAATTGCGCCGCGAAGAGGCCCGGGCGGCAGATCGGGTGATGATCGCGGGCATCGACGGTGTCTTTCAGCCGATTGCCGCGCCCGGAAACCTGGTCGGGCGTCATGTCAGGCGCTCAGAACGGGTGGGCCATGTAATCCCAGGCACGTCAGACCGGGTGCGTTTCGTGGCGCTGCAAAGAGACGTGGCTGCGATTGAAGAGGGCGTACTTCGGGTGGAGTTTCAACTGCCGCATGAAGCCATCACCAGACAGGCGATGCTTGAGGGCAGGGTTTCGACAGGGGCCTTCGACCTGCCGTCTCCGATTTTGGCGCGCAGCGCGGGCGGACCGGTGCCTGCCCTGCCATCAGAGGGGGGCACGCAACGCGCGACAGAGCGTATTTTCACCTATGACGCCATCCTTCCCGAGGGCCTAGACGCGCCGATTGGGGGGCGTGTCTACATCAAGTTGGTGCACCCTTGGCAGCCGCTTGGGCCGCGGATGGTTGAAGCAATGCGCCGCAATATCGCAGGTCTGATAGAACTATGATCGCGCGGCTCTTCCCTCCACGCCGCCTATTGCCGGCCTCTCAGCAGGTATATCGGCCCTATGTGCAGCGTCGGGTACCCCCGATGAACTGGGTCGATAGAACCTGGCGGGCGTTGAAAGGCGGGTTGACCGCCATCGGGCCAAGGCGCTTGCGAGGCCGTCAGCGCATCGCTTCCGTGCTGCGAGGGCTAGAGCAAAATCAGGACTGTCCCGCATCAGAACTGGGCGCACGCGTGGAAGATCTACGCGCAGAGTTTCGGGAGTATGGCCTTCGGCCAGACCTGCTGGAGCGCGCAGTGGCGCTTGTCGCCGTAGCGGCCTTCCAGGAACGCGGCATGCGGCCCAGGCCCGTGCAGGTTTCCGGCGCGCTCTTGCTGCTAGACGGCGCAATGCTCGAGATGGCAACAGGCGAAGGCAAAACCTTCACGGCAATATTGGCGGCTGGGGCAGCCGCTATTGCTGGCATGCGGCCACAGGTCATTACGGTCAATGATTATCTGACAGAGCGAGACGCTGAAAACGGTCAGCCGATTTTTGCACGTTTGGGCCTATCGCTTGGGGTCGTCACCTCGAATACAGACAAGGGGGACCGCCCGGCCGCCTATGCTCAGGACATCGTCTATGTGAACAATACCGAGGTCGCCTTTGATTATCTCAAGGACATCGTGGCGCTTGGTCCCGCACGTAGTCCTGCGCGGCGACTGCTGCGTGCGGCCATCGGTGCGCCAGGCCAACCGAAACCGCAACCCACCATCCTGCCGGGCCTCCATTTTGCGATTGTCGACGAAGCGGATGGCATTCTGGTCGACGAGGCATCCACGCCGCTGATCATTTCCGCGAGCCAGGACATGCCCCCTGACCCGGCCCCTTATATCGATGCGTTGCGGGTTGCGCGGCAACTCACGGAAGGCGCCGACTGGTTTCAGGAGGCGCGCGCGCGCCGCATAAGGCTGACGGATGCCGGACGCGCCCGTATTGCCTCGCTGGCCTATCCGCTGGGTGGGCTGTGGCATGTGGCCGGTGCGCGGGAAGAACGGGTGCGCCAGGCGCTACAGGCGCTGCATCTCTACGTGCGGGACCGCGACTATATAATCGGAATGGATCCAGACACGTTGGAGCCTGCAATTGTCATCGTGGATGAGAGCACGGGCCGTCCGATGCCGGACCGTTCATGGGAAGGTGGCTTGCATCAATGCATCGAAGTCAAAGAAGGGCTGGTGCCAACCGCATTGCGCCAAACAATTGCGCGGGTCACCTATCAGCGCTTTTTTCGGCAATATTTGCGTATGTCTGGCATGACGGGAACAGGCCTTGAGATCTCTGGTGAGATGCGGAGCTTTTTCGATCTGACAACCTATGCCGTGCCGCCGCATGTCGCAAGCCAGCGGAGATTTCTTGGCTCCCAGCTTCTGCCGAATGCGCCCGCCAAGATCGCGGCCATCGTGGCGCGTTGCGCCCAGATGCATGCCCAAGGGCGGCCGGTCTTGGTGGGTACGCGCACCGTCAGCGCCTCAGAGATGGTTTCCAATGCTCTCGAGAGCGCAGGGCTCCCCCATGTCGTGCTGAACGCCCGCCAGGATGCCGACGAGGCCGATCTGATTGCGCGCGCTGGTGCGCTTGGGGCCATTACCGTAGCAACCAATATGGCAGGGCGGGGGACGGATATCAGCCTCAGCTCTGCTGCACGCGCTGCCGGAGGGCTGCATGTCATTCTCACAGAGCATCACGAAAGCCGCCGCGTCGACCGGCAGCTTTACGGGCGGGCAGGGCGCCAGGGGGATCCCGGCTCCTGCGAGGATATAGTCGCGCGCGATGATCCACTCTACAGCCGATTTGCGCCGCGCGTGTCACGCCTCGTCCGCCCTGTACCAGCATGGTTGGCCATTCGCCTGCTGCGCAGGCGCATGCAGAGGCTTGCGGAAGGCCAATCCGCATACGCGCGCAGGCAACAGTTTAAAACTGAGAAGGATTTGGCAAAGCAATCAGCGATTGCGGGTGTTGAGCACGGCTAGTGCTGGGAAGCCGCTGGGGTGTTTTGTGCGCCTTTCGCTCAACAAGATCGAATCTCATTGCCCGCCGTACTTGGCACGATGGCGCGGCCGACGATGCGGATGTAATGATGTTATCAAGCGCAATCTGAATTCCACGGTGCCGATCGCGCAGGAAAGTCCGTTGCGGCTGCTTCTATTCGCAAGCGAATTGATAGCACGCGTGCCAAGCGTCATTGATCTGTCTTGGAGGTTCAGTGGTGAGCCGTGCAGGATTCGAACCTGCGACCCACTGATTAAAAGTCAGTTGCTCTACCAACTGAGCTAACGGCCCACTCGAGGACTGCCGTTTAGGAGACCGCGCCGGAGGGGTCAACCCCCCAAACTTCAGTAAATTTCATGACCGGCAAAAATCAGGGCTTGGTGCCGGCTCAAAACACCATGCGGCACCGTTGCCTGCAGGCAGTTCTTTGCAATTTGCGTCTTCGGGCGTATATGCGCGCACATGCAAGACGCACCGACACATATCACCCCCGCGGGGTTACCCTTTCTCAAGATGCATGGGCTGGGCAACGATTTCGTTGTTCTGGACAACCGTGCGGGTGGGGTGACGGTGTCGGCGGCACTGGCGCGCGCGCTGGGCGATCGGCATCGCGGTGTCGGCTATGATCAACTGGCCGTGCTGGAATCCGATGCCGAAGCGGATGGTGCGCTTGTTTTCTATAATGCCGACGGGTCGATATCGGGGGCCTGTGGCAATGCAACGCGCTGCGTGGCGCGCTTGCTCCTGGACGAGACTGGCCAGACCAGCCTGCGGCTGCGCACCGAGCGCGGGCTTTTGGAGTGCCGGGAGCGCGGGAATGGCCTGACGGAGGTCAATATGGGGGTGCCGCTCCTTGATTGGCGTGACGTGCCCTTGGCCTCGGAAATGGATACGCTGGCGTTGCCGATCGAGGGCGCGCCCACGGCAACGGGCATGGGCAACCCCCACTGCACCTTCTTTGTGGAGGATGCCGAAAGCATCGATCTCGAACGGTTTGGCCCGCAGCATGAGCATCACCCGCTCTACCCCGAGCGCACCAATGTCCAGGTGGCCCATGTCATCGGGCCGGACAGGCTGCGGATGCGGGTATGGGAGCGCGGCGTTGGGATCACGCTGGCCTCCGGCTCTTCTTCCTGTGCAACTGCGGTTGCGGCGGCACGCCGGGGTCTGACCGGGCGGGCGGTCCAGATCGAGTTGGATGGGGGGCTGATCGAGATTGACTGGCGCCCAGACGGGGTGCGCATGACTGGCCCCACCGCGCTTGTCTTTGCGGGCGAATTGTCAGCGGCCTTTCTCAGCGGGGTGGCAGATGGATCGTAAAGCCCCCGTATTCTCTACCCATGGGTGTCGCCTGAACGCCTATGAGACAGAAGCAATGAAGGATCTGGCCAACAAGGCTGGTCTCGATGACGCTGTCATCGTGAACACCTGCGCGGTCACGTCAGAGGCTGTGCGCAAGGCGCGCCAGGATATCCGCAAGCTGCGCCGGGAGAACCCGAACGCCACGTTGATCGTGACGGGGTGTGCCGCCCAGACCGATCCCGACAGCTTTGCTGCGATGGAAGAAGTCGATCGCGTCATCGGCAATACCGAGAAGATGCAGCCCGAAACCTGGGCCGCCATGGCGCCAGATCTGATCGGGTCGACAGAGCCCGTGCAGGTGGATGACATCATGTCCGTCACGGAGACGGCCGGGCATCTGATCGACGGGTTCGGCACGCGCGCGCGCGCCTATGTTCAGGTGCAGAACGGCTGCGATCACCGCTGCACCTTCTGCATCATCCCTTACGGTCGGGGCAATTCGCGCTCGGTGCCGGCGGGGGTGGTTGTGGATCAGGTGAACCGGCTGGTGGAGCGCGGGTATCAGGAAATCGTGTTGACCGGGGTCGATCTGACCTCCTGGGGCGCGGATCTTCCCGGGACACCGCCGCTTGGGGATCTGGTGCGCCGCATTTTGCGGCTGACGGATGTGGCGCGTCTGAGGATCAGTTCGATCGATTCCATTGAAGTCGATGATGCGCTCATGGACGCGATTGCAACAGAGCCGCGCTTGATGCCGCATCTTCATCTCAGCCTCCAGCATGGTGACGATCTGATCTTGAAGCGGATGAAACGTCGGCACCTGTCTGGCGATGCCATTCGGTTTTGCGAAGAGGCCCGCGCCGCACGGCCAGGTATCACTTTTGGGGCCGATATTATCGCCGGTTTCCCGACCGAGACCGAGGCCGCTTTTGAAAACGCGCTGGCACTGGTGGACAGCTGCCATCTGACATGGCTGCACGTGTTTCCCTATTCGCCACGCCCCGGTACGCCAGCAGCCCGGATGCCCCAAACCGATGGGCGCCTGATCAAGGAACGCGCAGCCCGTTTGCGTGCGGCAGGAGCGCGGGCGGTTGAGACCCATCTTCAAGCACAGGTGGGCCGCGCCCATCGCGTCTTGATGGAAAGCCCGCTCATGGGGCGGACCGAACAGTTTGCCGAGGTCAATTTTGAGACGGAGCAGGCGGTGGGCAGCGTGGTGGCAACCACCATCACCGGGGTGCGCGATGGGCGCTTGTCCGGGCGTGTCGCGGAGTAAGCCTCGATGGGGTGCGCGCGCCTCTCTCCCCTCGCGCGGCCTAGGCTAACCTGCACTGTTTCATTCATTGACGAGTAAACTCCATGCATCCCAACCCAGCGTTTCGCCAGGAAGACACTGCCCGCAATCTGGCTTTTGCCCGCGAGCGGGGCTTTGGCACCCTTTGCATCAACGGCCCCCACGGTCCCCAGCTCAGCCACGTCCCCTTTTTGCTGAGCGCTGAGGGCACGCAGGCGGAGCTTCATCTCGTGCGCTCCAATCCGATTGCCCGGATGGGGGCGCCCGCGCCCGCTGTTCTGTCGGTGGCAGGGCCCGATGGCTATATCTCGCCCGACTGGTATGGCCTGCAAGATCAGGTGCCGACCTGGAACTATGTGGCCGTGCATCTGCGCGGCGTGCTCCGGCCTGCGCCGGAGGCGGATCTGCGGGCGCATCTTGATCGGGTGTCTGCGCATTTCGAAACCATGCTGCCCGCAAAGCAGCCTTGGCACACTGCGAAGATGACGCCGCAGATGCTGGCGCGCATGATGCGGCAGATTCTGCTGTTCACGCTTGAGATCGACGACATCTCGGGCACGTGGAAGCTCGGCCAGAACAAAACACAGCCCGCCCGGCTTGGGGCTGCAGATGGGGTAGAGGCCTTTTCACCCGGCTCGGAAACGGCGGTTTTGTCTGCCCTTATGCGGGGCGTTGACGACAGTTAGATGCGCAGGTGCCACTTGGGGGCTGTAACTTCCCTGACGCGCGGCGCAGGATGGGCCGAACGCGGCGCGTTGAGGCCCCGCACAGCCCTATCTGGAGGACCCCTGAATGAAGCTCTACCACAACGCGGCATCGCCTTTCGTGCGTAAGGTCCATCTTCTGGTGATCGAATCGGGCCAGGAAGACAGTGTCGAACTGGTGGCATCGGGGGGAAGCCCCATGGACAGCTCAAACATGCCGGTGGCTGAAAATCCGCTCGGCAAGATTCCCGCCCTTGAGCGCACGGATGGCCCCGCGCTCTATGACAGCCGGGTGATCTGCCAGTACCTTGATGCGTTGGCAGGCGGGGGGTTCTACCCAGAGGCCCGCAAGTGGGAAGCCATGGTTCTGGAGGCGACGGCAGATGGCATCATGGATGCGGCTGTTTTGATGGTCTATGAGGGGCGCTGCCGTCCTGAAGAAATGGTCTATGACGCTTGGGTGGAGGCGCAGTGGGATAAGGTGAGCCGCGCGCTGGACGCGATCGAGGCTCGGTGGCTGAGTCACCTGCACGGCCCCATGGACATGGGCCACCTCGCCACCGCGGCCGCGCTTGGGTATCTCGATTTCCGCCATGAAGCGCGCGATTGGCGCGCGGGGCGGCCCTCTCTGGCTGCGTGGTTTGGCACCTTCTCCGAACGTGACAGCTTCCAACGCTCTGCGCCGTCCTGAGCGCGGCGCATAAAAGAAGGCGCAGCCCGTGCAGGCTGCGCCATCGATACCGGGATCGAGCGTTTGCTCAGAAATTGTAACTGACGCCGAGATTCAACGCATTGGTGATGATATCGGTTGAGAAGCTGCCGCCGCCTGTCAGGTCGGCCTCGTTCATGGAATAGGTGCCCTTGTACTCCGCGAACACGCCCCACGTGTCATTGATGTCATAGTTAAAGCCAGCCATCCAAGCGACGGCCGGGCCGGTCACTTGATATTCGAAGGTTTTGGGGCCGCCGTCGCGCTGCACATCCACATGGGGGATCGACAGGCCCGCGCCGCCGCCGACATAGGGTGTCAGCCGACCAGAGGCCCACCGGCCCGGCCAACGATAGAATGCATTCACTGTAACGATGTTGATTCCGTCGGTGAGTTCGAATCTGTCGAAGTTATTGGCAGCCCGGATGTCATCTTCGAGGTAGACTTTCGCGTGATTGAGTTCGACCCCGAAGCCCACGTTTTCGGAGCGCCACCATGTGGCGCGCACGCCGTAATAGGGGGGTGTCTCGGCCGAACGGCCTTCCCAACCTGCCCGAAAGCTGAAGCTGTCGCCCGGCTCCGCGTACTTGACAGTTGAATGGGGGGACGACTGTGCGCCTAGGTAAAAAGAAAGCTGCATTTCGGCATGGGCCGCAGCGGTGCCAAGGGGCACACCCAGCACGCAGGCCATGGCAGTGGCTCTCATCAGCTGTCCCGTCATATTTTGAACTCCCAAAGTCTAAAACATCTGTGTTGGCTATAACACTGACCCTCCGGAAGTAGCAAAGGGGGACGAGAAATCTACCTCTGCTGCAGCTTTTTCGGAGGATGATGAATGCGCCCAACTCAATTGCGCTTTAGATGCCCAAGCTTGGGGCATTTTGCCTCGTTTTGGGGGGATTTTACCCTTCTGTGCGTCATCCGGTCGCGGATGCGCCGCATTGTCCGATAGACGCTCTATGTCGCCGAGTCTAAACGGGCGTGAGAAAAATCTTGCGCGCTGCGAGTCAGGCGCGCCATAGACCGTTTCGAATGGCTTAAGCCGCAACGCAATCTAGAGAGGGAATACCTGTGTCCCAAGCCGAAGATCACGAAGCAACGCGCCGCGACTTCCTGTACTACGCAACTGCCGGTGCCGGAGCTGTGACTGCTGGTGCCGCTGTCTGGCCTCTGGTCAACCAGATGAACCCGTCGGCGGACGTGCTTGCGCTGGCATCGATCCGCGTGGATGTGGGGGCCGTCGAAGAAGGCACCCAGATCACTGTCCTGTGGCAGGGCAAGCCCGTGTTCATCCGCCGCCGTACCGCCGATGAGATCGCCGCAGCGCGCGACGTGGATATGTCCGATCTGCAAGATCCGATCGCGCGCAACGACAACCTCAGCGATGGCGTCGACGCTACCGATGAGAACCGCGCACTTGACGAGGCCGGCGAATGGCTGGTGCAGATGGGCGTGTGTACACACCTTGGATGCGTTCCGCTGGGCGACGGCGCGGGCGAGTTCGGGGGCTGGTTCTGCCCCTGCCACGGTTCGCACTACGATACGGCCGGCCGCATTCGCAAAGGCCCGGCGCCGCAGAACCTGCTGGTACCGCAGGCCGAATTTGTCGACGAAACAACAATTAAGCTTGGTTAAGGGAGACCGCAGCTCATGTCCGGAATTCCGCACGATCACTACGAACCGAAAAGCGGCTTCGAAAAGTGGCTCCACAGCCGCCTGCCGATCGTAGGCCTCGCCTATGATACATTGATGATCCCCACACCCAAAAACCTGAACTGGATGTGGATCTGGGGCATCGTCCTGACCTTTACCCTCGTGCTGCAGATCATCACTGGCATCGTGCTGGTGATGCATTACACGCCGCATGTGGATCTGGCCTTCGCCTCCGTCGAGCACATCATGCGCGACGTGAACGGTGGCCACATGATCCGCTACCTGCACATGAACGGCGCATCGCTGTTCTTCGTGGCGGTATATGCGCACATCTTCCGTGGCCTCTACTACGGCTCCTACAAGGCGCCGCGCGAAGTGACATGGATCATCGGCATGCTCATCTACCTGCTGATGATGGGCACCGCGTTCATGGGCTACGTTCTGCCCTGGGGCCAGATGTCCTTCCACGGCACGGCTGTGATCACCGGCCTGTTCGGCGCGATCCCCTTCGTGGGCGAGGCGCTGCAGACATGGCTGCTGGGCGCATCCGCTGTTGGACAGCCCGCGCTGAACCGCTTCTTCTCGCTGCATTACCTGCTGCCCTTCGTGATTGCCGGCCTCGTGGCGGTGCACATCTGGGCCTTCCACAGCACCGGCAACAACAACCCAACCGGTGTTGAAGTGCGTCGGACATCCAAGGAAGAAGCAGAGCGCGACACCCTGCCGTTCTGGCCTTACTTCGTGATCAAGGACCTGTTTGCACTGGCCGTGATCGGCGTTGTGTTCTTCGCCATCGTTGGCTTCATGCCCAACTACCTTGGCCACCCCGACAACTACATCGAGGCAAACCCGCTGGCGACGCCTGCGCACATCGTGCCCGAATGGTACTTCCTGCCCTTCTACGCGATCCTGCGGGCCTTCACCGCCGATGTGTGGGTGGTGATCGCGGTTGAGTGGATCTCGTTCGGCGTGATCGACGCGAAGTTCTTCGGCGTGCTGGCCATGTTTGGTGCGATCGCTGTGATGGCGCTGGCGCCTTGGCTGGATACCTCCTCGGTGCGTTCGGGTCGGTATCGTCCGCAGTTCAAGATCTGGTTTGCACTGCTCGTAGCAGACTTCTTCTTCCTGATGTGGCTCGGCGCCATGCCGGCAGAAGAGCCCTATGCAAGCCTGTCGCTGCTCGCATCCACCTACTGGTTCGCCTACTTCCTGGTGATCCTGCCTCTGTTGGGTGTGATCGAGAAGCCGCTGCCGACACCGTCAACCATCGAAGATGACTTCAAGGCCCACTACGGTGATGATCAAGGCGGCGCTGGTAGCTCTGCTGCGACCCCGGCCGAATAAAGACACGAAAAGGAACGTCTCCAATGTTCAAGAAAGCCATCGTGTCCGCTGTTTTGGCGCTCTCCCTTACGGGGGGCGCCGCCCACGCCGCTGGCGGTGCGGGTTACGTGAAGGACTACGATTTCTCATTTGAAGGGCCGTTTGGCACTTTCGATCAGATGCAGCTACAGCGCGGCCTCCAAGTCTACACTGAAGTGTGCTCCAGCTGTCACGGCCTGAAATACGTGCCGTTGCGCACGCTTGCTGACGAGGGTGGCCCACAGCTGCCTGAGGATCAGGTGCGCGCTTATGCTGAGTTCTACGAAGTATGGGATCCGCTTCTGTATGATGGCGAGGGGGATTTCCGCCCTGCCATACCTTCGGACAACTTCCCTGAGGTGACATCCGCCGGCGCACCGGACCTGTCGATGATGGCCAAGGCCCGCGCGGGCTTCCACGGCCCCTACGGCACCGGCATCAGCCAGTTGATCAACGGCATGGGCGGCGCGGAGTATATCGCGTCCTTGTTGGCGGGATATACGGGCGAAGAGAAAGAAGAGGCCGGGGCGGTGCTCTATGAGAACACGGCCTATCCCGGTGGCTGGATTTCTATGTCGCCGCCGCTTTGGGGCGATGATGTGGAATACATCGACGGCTCGCCCACGGATGTGGAAGATCTGGCCCAAGACGTGGCCGCCTTCCTGATGTGGACAGCCGAGCCCAAGATGATGGCGCGCAAAGAGGCCGGCTTTGTCGGCGTTGTGTTCCTCTCGGTGCTTTCGGTGCTGCTGTACCTGACCAACAAGCGCCTGTGGGCGCCGGTCAAGGCACGGGCCAAGGGCATGCCAGCAGAGTGATCTGCACCCTTTGAAAAACAGCTTGGAACGCGGTCCCTCGGGGCCGCGTTCTTTTTTGTGCGGTGCCGTTCTGAACCCTTCCCCTACGGTTCGGATATCGTTGAATTCGGCCGTATTTTTTGCTATGCAGAAGCATCACCAAAATTCAGGAGAAAGGAGGCGCCCATGGGGGAATACGTCTAGGTATTTTGTGTTTTGAGCTGGGGTTTGTCTGGCTGATCTATTTCTGCTTCGGCCTCGCTGCCAAGTATGACATGCCCGTCTGGTTGACCACGACCTTGATCATTGCCGTGGACAGGCTGGTGTCTTTCATAACCTCTCATGCCGATGCGCGCCGTCGCCGCCTTGCTGACAGGCAGCGTGAGGGTTAAGCGTATCCCCAGAGAGGGAGTCCCGTCATGAGCTTCAACACATTCGGACATCTGTTTCGCGTCACCACGTGGGGCGAAAGCCATGGTCCGGCCCTCGGGGCAACCGTGGACGGCTGCCCACCGGGTGTGCCCGTGACGGCAGAAGCAATCCAGCACTGGATGGATAAGCGCAAGCCCGGCCAAAGCAAGTACACCACCCAACGCCGAGAGCCAGACACTGTTGAAATCCTGTCTGGGGTGTTTGACGGGGTGAGCACAGGCACACCGATCCAGTTGATGATCCGCAACACGGATCAACGCTCCAAGGATTACGGGGATATCGCCGAGAAATTTCGGCCAGGACATGCGGATATCACCTACTGGCAAAAATACGGTATTCGTGACTACCGCGGGGGCGGGCGCTCTTCGGCGCGCGAAACGGCTGCGCGTGTCGCTGCAGGGGGGATCGCCCGCGCTGCTTTGGAGCTACTGGCGCCGCAGGTGCGGGTTACAGGCTACATGGTGCAGATGGGGACCCAGAGCATTGATCGGGCCCGGTTCGACTGGGACGAGATCGCCCGCAATCCATTTTGGGTTCCCGATGCCAAAGCGGCTGCGGAATGGGCAGGCTATCTCGATGGTTTACGCAAGTCTGGCGACAGCGTTGGCGCGGTTATCGAGGTGACAGCCAGCGGCGTGCCCGAGGGCCTGGGGGCGCCGATCTATGGCAAGCTGGACACCGATCTTGCCGCCGCAATGATGTCTATCAACGCGGTCAAAGGGGTTGAGATTGGCGACGGCATGGCTGCAGCGGCCCTCACGGGTGTTCAGAACGCCGATGAGATCTCCATGGGGGAGGATGGACGGCCCGTCTATGGCAGCAACCACGCAGGCGGCATCTTAGGCGGTATCTCGACTGGCCAAGACATCGTGGTCCGCTTCTCGGTAAAGCCCACAAGTTCCATTCTGGCGACACGCAAGACGATCACAAAAGCTGGCTCCGAGACGGAGATCATTACCAAAGGGCGGCACGATCCATGTGTCGGAATCCGAGCTGTCCCTGTTGCCGAAGCTATGGCGGCCTGTGTTATCCTGGACCATCTTTTGCTTGATCGTGGGCAAACGGGCGGCATACGCGGCGCGATTGGCTGACGCGGGAGCGCCGCGTGCCGGGGCGCCCGCGGCGCGGGGGGGCTTTGCCCCCGTCCTTGCGGACTCCCCCAGAGTTTCGGAAGACAAAGACAGCTATTAGTCTTTGTCTTTGAAATACTCCGGGGGTAGGCCGAAGGCCAGGGGGGCTGGCCCCCCTTGAGCGTTCAGATCATGCGAATTGCGGCCGGGTCTACAGAGAGTACATAGCCCCGGCGGGCAATAGTTCTGACCAGCATTTCGGCGACCATCTGGTTGCCAAGGCTGTCGCGGAGGCGTTTGACTCGGGTCGCGCCAGCGGCTTCTTCGCAGTCAGACTCGTCTCTGCCTTGTATCATGGCTTCAAGGGCAGCGCCGGTCATCACATCGCCATCCATACGTGCCTCAGCCAAGACGGCAAGTGTTTCAATCGCCGCTTCCGTGAGTTTGAACTCCATGTCGTTGAGATAGACGGAGCGTTCGGCACGGCTGACGATCAGAGAGGTCACCTGCAAGCCGGCACGTTCGATCTCGCCCACGCGTCGGTTCAGCATCACCAAGGTGACGAGCAGCCCGAGAGCGGCCACCAGCAGCGCTGCTGAAAAGACCAGCAAGACAAAGATCACCACCCTGTAGCTGGCCAGCACATCCGAGAACGCTGTGCCTGACTGCGCGAGAATCTCGAGCAGTTTGATCTCAGCGGCTGATGTCAGATCGTCGTTCTCGACAAATAGCCTCTCAACCCGCGCGTTGAACGCATTTGCATCGGGCAGATTGAAAAACAGCAAAAGCGCTGCGATGCCAAGGATCGCAATGATGCCGATCAGCCCGAACATAACGATACGGGCGCCAGATCGGCGAGCGTCAGTAACGGAGGAAGAAGGTGCCTGCACTTTTTTGTCTCTGATCCAATCCTGCTTCGTCAAAAACGGATACCACATTCAGAAGTTGCCAGCCATCGCGTGCCACGCGGGGTGCGATTTCGCGGGCTGCAGACTTGGGGGTGCAAGGCCCCTCAATCTGTGCCACGCCGTAATGCAGCTTCAGGGGATTGTCGCGCTTGGCCTTGTAATCAGCAAAACAGGCGGCCCCTGCAGGGGCGGCTGTTGCCATGCCAAGGCCAGCGATCAGCAGAAGTGTTTCGAGACGTTTCATGCCTTCCACTGTGCTGTGGCGCGACTTGATATTCAATAACACACCCTCTGCAGGCCCAGTGATATGCGATTTCAATGGCCTGAAATTGCCTGACAGGCAGCGCTGGCCCCACCTTCCCCCCATCGCATCACAGCCGGGTGCAGCCCGGCCCCAGATTTCAGGGAGATCCCCCATGATCAAGACAGTCGCTGCCACAATCCTTGCTGCCACCCTTGCAGTGAGCAGCCTTGCCCCCACGCGGGCCCACGCCGCCGACGCAGATGAAGTTGCGCGTTTTCTGTTCGGAGCGGCGGCCCTGGCGATTATCGTCAATGGCCTCAAGGATAAGAAAAAGCCCGCGGTCCGCCCGCACCCCGATACTGGACGACGCGCTGTGCCTGCGTCCTGCCGCCGAACGGTTGAGACAAACCGCGGGCGTCGGGCGGTGTTTGGCGTGCCGTGCCTGCGCAGGGAAGGTGTTGCGCTTGCGCGTCTGCCGTCTCGTTGCCTGCGGACGGTCGACCTGCCCCGTCGCACCATTGATGCCTATGGCCAGCGCTGCCTGCTCAACAACAACGTGCAGATTGCCCGCAGATGAGCGTATCTGTCGAGGGGCACCAACGTCCCGTCTGGTGCCGGACCGGCAGGGAGGGCGGAGCGCATGGGCTCCGCCCTTTTTTGGTTGGTTGCAAATCCATGCCTTCGGTTTCAGACAGGGGCATGGCCAAAACACACGCAACGCCCGATTTCCAGTTTGAAGCCCAGCTCTATGAGGGGGCGGAAGGCCCCGTTGCCGGAGTGGACGAGGTCGGGCGCGGCCCCTTGGCGGGCCCGGTGACCGCGGCTGCGGTTATCCTCGACCCAAAGGCCATCCCCGATGGGTTGAATGACAGCAAAAAGCTCACGGCCCGCAAGCGCGCAGAACTGGCCGAAGCGCTTGCCGATGTGGCGCAGGTCTCGATCGTGCATGTGAGCGTGGAAGAAATTGATGCGCTCAATATCCTGCAGGCCTCCATGGTGGCGATGCGCCGGGCCATAGCAGGGCTTGCTGACCAGCCCGGTCATGCGCTTGTGGATGGCAACAGGGTGCCTGAGGGGCTGCTTTGCCCGGCCACTGCGCTTGTGAAGGGCGATGCGCGCAGCCTGTCAATCGCGGCGGCATCCATTGTGGCGAAACAGGCGCGCGATGCGCTTATGGCCGAACTGGACCTGTCTTTTCCCGGTTATGGCTGGGCTCAGAACGCAGGCTATCCAACAAAAGCGCATCTAAATGCGCTGCAAGATTTGGGGGTGACCCCACATCATAGGCGTTCCTTTGCACCCATACGCAATATGTTGTGTGGCCAATCTGCCATAAAGCCTTGATTCCCAATAAATAAATTGACGCCGAATCGCTGTTGGCGCATTTTGGCTTCAAGGGAAGAGATCGCGGGAACACGCGGCCGCCCAGAGGCAGAAAAAGTACAAGAGTTCGGACATGGCGACAAAAAATGTCGCGGCAGGTCAATCGACACTGCCGCTTGATAAAGTGATTCAAGGCGATTGCATTGCGGAGATGAACGCGATGCCTGAAGGGTCGGTAGACCTGATCTTTGCGGATCCGCCTTACAACTTGCAGCTCAAGGGGGCGCTCCACCGTCCCGACAACAGTGAAGTGGACGCGGTTGACGACCACTGGGACCAGTTTTCGTCCTTTGCGGCCTATGACAAATTTACAAAGCAATGGTTGGCCGCAGCCCGCCGCGTCCTCAAGCCCGGTGGCGCGATTTGGGTGATCGGCTCCTATCACAATATTTTCCGTGTGGGGGCGCAGTTGCAGGATGCAGGATTCTGGATCCTGAACGACGTGGTTTGGCGCAAGTCAAACCCGATGCCGAATTTTCGGGGCAAACGGCTGACAAATGCGCATGAGACGATGATCTGGGCCTCCAAGACGGAAGGGGGCAAGTACACCTTTAACTATGAGGCGCTCAAGGCGCTCAACGAAGGCATTCAGATGCGGTCTGACTGGGTTATCCCGCTGTGCACAGGCCATGAGCGTCTGAAGGGGGCCGATGGCGCGAAAGCCCATCCCACTCAAAAGCCGGAAGCTTTGCTGCATCGCGTGCTGATCGGCACGACCAATCCCGGCGATGTGGTGCTTGATCCGTTCTTTGGAACGGGCACGACAGGCGCCGTGGCCAAGATGCTGGGGCGGCATTTCATCGGCATTGAACGTGAGGCTGGATATGTCGAGATTGCGCGGGACCGGATTTCCCGTGCCCGGCGCATCGAGGCCGAAGCCTTGCAGGTCAGCACGTCGAAGCGGGCTGAGCCGCGGGTTCCTTTTGGGACACTTGTGGAGCGGGGCATGCTGCGCCCTGGGGAGGACCTGTGGTCGTCCAATGGTCGTCACAAGGTCAAGGTGCGTGCTGACGGGACGTTGATCGGACATGACGTCAAAGGCTCGATCCATCAGGTGGGCGCGGCCTTGGAAGGGGCGCCGTCTTGTAACGGCTGGACCTACTGGTGCTTCAAGCGTGACGGGAAGACCGTGCCAATCGATTTGTTGCGTCAGCAGATCCGGGCTGAAATGCGTGAACGCCCGAGCTGAGTTTTGGCATGACGCGGGCGCTGGAACCGGGGCGTTCCAGCGCTTTTTCGGGGCTCTGCCCCGGACCCCGGAGTATTTTCGCCAAGGCGAATGGCTGATTGTCAGGGGCTGACGTAGCGTTCTGGGGTGACGGCAGGCAAAGATGTGGCAAAGCCTTGGGTAAGTGTTCAGGAGGAAGCCATGTCTGACTATCCCAATCTTCTAGCCCCTCTCGATCTTGGTCACGTGATTTTGCCGAACCGCGTGCTCATGGGGTCAATGCATACCGGTTTGGAAGAGCGTGGCGATTGGAACCGCGTTGCCACCTTTTATGCTGACAGGGCCCGTGGGGGAGCCGCCCTGATCGTGACGGGCGGCATGGCGCCAAACCGGGAGGGGGGCGTTTTCCCAGGCGCTGCTGGCCTGTTCTCAGCGGAAGACATCTCGAACCATCGCATTGTCACGGACCGTGTTCATGAAGCGGGTGGGCGGATTGCGATGCAGATTTTGCATGCGGGCCGCTATGCATATGGGCCGGAATGTGTGGCGCCGTCGCCTGTAAAATCGCCCATTTCGCCGTTCCCGCCGAAGGAACTGGATGAGGACGGCATCGAAAAGCAGATCGCCGACATTGTGACGGCCGCTGTGCGCGCGAAAGAGGCGGGGTATGACGGCGTCGAGGTGATGGGCTCTGAAGGCTACTTCATTAACCAGTTCATCGTCACCCATACCAACAAGCGGACCGACCGTTGGGGGGGGAGCTACGAAAACCGGATCCGGTTACCGATCGAAATCGTCCGCCGGGTGCGGGAAGCCGTGGGCCCTGATTTCATTCTGATTTACCGCCTCTCGATGATCGATCTTGTTCCAAACGGATCGACCCATGAAGAAGTCGTGCAACTGGCCCAAGCTGTAGAGCAGGCGGGCGCATCGATCATCAACACGGGCATTGGCTGGCATGAAGCGCGTATTCCGACGATTGCCACGTCTGTGCCGCGCGCAGGCTTTGCTTGGGTCACCCGAAAGTTGATGGGCAAGGTCGGCATCCCGGTGATCACGTCAAATAGGATCAACACACCTGAGGTGGCGGAAGATGTTCTGGCCGATGGATGCGCTGATATGGTGTCCATGGCGCGCCCCTGGCTTGCGGACGCAGATTTTGTCGCCAAGGCGGCGGCAGGAAAGTCAGAGCAGATTGCGCCCTGCATTGCCTGTAACCAAGCCTGCCTTGATCATACCTTCTCGGGCAAACTGACCTCTTGCCTTGTCAATCCCAGGGCCTGCCATGAGACTGAGCTCACCTATGAGCCAGCGGCCCACGCGCGCAAGATCGCGATTGTCGGGGCAGGGCCAGCAGGTTTGTCGACGGCCATCACTGCAGCCGGGCGCGGCCATCATGTCACGCTGTTTGAAGCGTCTGACAAGATCGGGGGCCAGCTGAATATGGCCAAGCGCGTGCCCGGTAAGGAAGAGTTCTACGGCCTCGTCGATTGGTTTGGCCGGATGCTGGAGGTTGAAGGCGTCGACGTGAAGCTGGGAACTGTCGCCACCGCGCAGGATCTCATGTCCTTTGACGAAGTCGTTATCGCGACAGGTGTATCGCCACGCGATCCGCAGATACCCGGGCAGGATGCTCCGAATGTTGTCAGCTACGTGGATGTGCTGGCTGGGAATGCCGCCGTGGGCCCGCGGGTGGCCATCATCGGCGCTGGCGGCATCGGTTTCGACATGGCGCAGTTCCTTGCCCATGAGCATTCGCTGACGGAAGACCCGGAGGCCTGGCAGAAAAGCTGGGGCATTGATGACCCTGAAACCGCGCGCGGTGGCCTAGCGCCGACTGGGCCCGTGCCAGAGCCTGCAGCGCGTGAGATTACACTTTTGCAGCGCAAGGCAGAAAAGCCTGGCAAGCGCCTGGGTAAAACAACGGGCTGGATCCACCGGGCGGAATTGAAGGCTCTTGGAGTGCGCACGGAAACGGGCGTGAACTACGAGAGTATCTCGCCAGAAGGTCTGATGATCTCCACCGGTGAGGCGCGGGAAAATCCGCGCATTGTTCCGGTGGATACGATTGTTCTGTGTGCGGGGCAGATGCCGCAACGCAGCCTCGCTGACGCGCTGCTCGAAAAGGGCCTCACGCCCCATGTGATCGGGGGCGCCGATGTTGCTGCAGAGCTGGACGCCAAGCGCGCAATTGATCAGGGCTGTCGCCTCGCGGCGCAGTTCTGATGTTCTGCTAGACTGTCTTTGTCTTGTGAAACTCCGGGGGAGGCAGCGTAGCTGCCGGGGGCAGAGCCCCCTTGCCGAAGTGTATGCGTTCGCAGGTCATCCTGCCGACTTCTATGAAACACTGAAAACAAAAAGCCCCGGGCGATGCGCTCGCCCGGGGCCAGTTTGGACTGACAGGAAGGGTATCAGCCCTTGGAGAAGTCCGGATAGGCTTCCATGCCCAGTTCGGCCATATCGAGCCCTGCAAGCTCCGCGTCTTCGCTCACCCGGATGCCCATCACCATCTTCAGGATGATCCACACCACCAGCGAGGCAGCGAAGGTGAACACGCCGTAGGCAACGATGCCGGTCAGCTGCGCCATGAGGTTGGCCTCGGTGTTGTAGAAGATCACGGCGATCGTGCCCCAGATACCTGCGAAGAGGTGTACCGGGATCGCGCCGACCACGTCATCGATCTTCATCTTGTCGAGCATCGGCACGGTCAGCACGACGATCACACCACCTACGGCGCCGATCCACAGGGACCCAAACAGCGTCGGGGCAAGCGGTTCTGCGGTGATCGACACCAGACCAGCCAGTGCGCCGTTCAGCACCATGGTCAGGTCAGGCTTCTTGTACATCACCTGGGTCAGGATCAGTGAGGTAACAGCACCGGCCGCGGCGGCCATGTTCGTGTTGGCGAAGATACGCGACACATCAGAGACGTCGCCCACGGTGCCCATGGCCAGCTGCGAGCCGCCATTGAAACCAAACCAGCCGAGCCACAGGATGAACGTACCGAGCGTTGCAAGCGCCAAGTTGGAGCCGGGCATCGGGTTGATACGGCCGTCCTTGTACTTACCCAAGCGCGGGCCAAGGATGATGGCACCTGCCAGAGCGGCCCAGCCACCCACGGAGTGCACAACGGTAGATCCTGCAAAGTCAGAGAAACCGCGTGCGTCCAGCCAGCCGCCACCCCACTTCCACGAGCCAGAAATCGGATACATGAAGCCGGTCAGAACGATGACGAAGATCAGGAAAGGCCACAGCTTGATCCGCTCTGCCAGAGCACCGGACACGATGGACGCAGTGGCAGCAACAAACACCAACTGGAAGAAGAAGTCAGAGCCAACAGAGGCGTAGTCAAGGGCTGCGTCAGCGGCAGCAACACCAACCGGATCGAGCACTGTCTGGCCGCCGATGGCGAAGTAGCCGTTGAAGTCACCGGGGTACATCGTGTTGAAGCCCACCATCCAGTACATGATGGCTGCAATTGAGAAGAGTGCGATGTTCTTCGTCATCTGCATGGTGACGTTTTTCGAACGCACCAATCCGCCTTCAAGCATGGCAAAGCCTGCGGCCATGAAGAAGACAAGGAAACCCGCCATGCAGAACAGCAGGGTTGTCATGATGTAGGGGCCAATCTCGTCGAATGACGGGGCCGCGTCTTGTGCAAAGCCCATGGTGGGCAGCGCAACCGCGACAGCCGCCAGGGGAAGAAGCTTGGTAAGTTTCATTGTTCAGTTACCCTTTGGAAGTTGACGTGGGCGCCTTACAGCGCGTCGTCATTTGTCTCGCCGGTGCGCACACGAACGGCCTGATCTACGTCGAGGACGAAGATCTTGCCGTCACCGATCTTGTCGGTCTTGGCGGTTTTCTGGACAGTCTCGACCACTTGGTCCGCCATGGATGCGGCGACCACGATCTCCAACTTTACTTTTGGCACAAAGTTCACGGCGTACTCTGCACCGCGATAGATTTCGGTATGTCCGGACTGTGAGCCAAAGCCTTTGATCTCGGTGACCATCATTCCGCGTACGCCAATGGCGGTGAGCGCCTCGCGCACCTCCTCCAGCTTGAACGGCTTGATCGCTGCAATGATCAGTTTCACGTTTCTTTCCCTCCGTTGCGGCCGCGCGATAGGACAGGCGGCGAGCAGTTCACACGCCATCTGTCTCACCAGCCCGCGCAGCGTCTCGCAAGAAAAGGGAGGGGTTACCTAGGTGCTGAAACAGCGCAATCTGCACAATTTTTGCACAAATAATGTGTCATGACTAAAAATTAGGCGGCCAAAGAAGGAAGATGACGCTGCGCAGAGCCTCCACATTCGCTTATGAATGGTTACATAAGGGCGCAAAATCGCGTGCATTCGAGATCGGGCAGGAAAATGAGCGGTGGTAGCGGGAATCAACCTGTCTTACGGGCAGAAAAGCGTGGCAAAGGTCGAAAAACCGGCCCAACCGGCAAATCGCCGAGCGCTGGACGCCGTGCATCGTCCGGCGGCGGTTCGGGTGCAAAGCCTCCCAAACAGCGCCCTTCCGCCCGCAAACCAGCCCGCAAGCAGGCGCGGGGGCCTTTGGCTTGGTTGGGGCGCGTTATCGCTTGGTTCGCCTGGCTGATCTGGGCCTTTGTCTGGCGCTCTGCGCTGATCGTTGGCCTGATGGTGCTGGCTGCCGTGACATACACCGCGGTTCAAATGCCGCCTGTTTCTTCGCTCGTCGACGGCAGGGTGGCCGGGTCCGTGACATTGCTGGACCGGGAGGGGGAGGTCTTTGCCTGGCGGGGTGAGCAGTTCGATGTCATCACCTCGCTCGACCAGGTGTCGCCCCATCTTGTAAATGCGCTGGTCGCCACCGAAGACCGGCGGTTTTTTCGCCATTTTGGCGTGAGCCCCCGGGGCGTTGCCTCCGCTGTGCGCATCAACTTGTCGGAAGGGCGCGGCCCACTTTCGGGGCATGGCGGATCGACGCTGACCCAGCAGACCGCGAAACTGCTTTGCACCGGACGGCCGTTCGACCCTGAAATCTGGGAAGACGAAGCGGCCTATGAGACAGAATGCCGGGATGCATCGGTATGGCGCAAGGTCACAGAGGCTGTCTATGCCCTTGCCATGGAGGCACGCTACTCCAAGGAAGACATCCTGACGATCTATCTCAATCGGGCCTATCTCGGTGCGTCTGCGCGTGGCTTTGAAGCGGCGTCACAGCGCTATTTTGGCATACCGGCACGGGCGCTCAATCCGGCCCAATCCGCGATGCTTGCAGGTTTGCTCGTCGCACCCTCACGCTATGCGCCAACCGCCAATCTGGCGCGTTCGCAGGAACGGGCGGCAACGGTAATCAAGCTGATGTATGATCAGGGCTACATTACCGAAGCGCAGCGGGATGAAGCCTGGGCCAACCCGGCCACGCTGTCGGAAACTGCACAACAACCGGTAGGGGGCGCGTTTGCCGATTGGGTGATGCTCTCGGGCCCCTCATTCCTGACCCGTGACACAACAGAAGACGTGATCCTGCGCACGACCTTGGACCAGAAGCTCCAGCGTGCGGCTGAAGAAGCGATGGAACAGGTCTTCCGTGAGAAAGTGCGTGAGGGCTCCGAGGCGCAGGCGGCGATCATTGTCATGAGTGCCGATGGGGCCGTGCGCGCGATGGTGGGGGGGCGCGACCCCTCGATCAGTGGCGGTTTCAACCGGGCCGTTCAGGCCAACCGACAGACGGGCTCAGCCTTCAAGCCGTTCGTCTACGCGGCCGCCCTCGATATGGGCTACAGCCCGCTGGCGACAGTTGTGGATGAACCGATCACACTCCAAGTGCCCGGTTCGGGCCCTTGGGAGCCGAAGAACTATGACCGGAAGTTTCGTGGCCCGGTAACATTTGTGGAAGCCTTGAAAGACAGCCTCAACGTGCCCGCCGTCCGGATCTCCGAAGAGGTGGGGCGAGAGGCCGTGCGCCAAGTGGCCTCCGATTTTGGCGTCGAAAGTGATCTCGCAGATGGGCCGGCGCTGGCGCTTGGCGTGTCTGAAAGTACGTTGCTTGAAATGTCGGGTGCCTATGCGGGGATCCTGAACGGCGGCCGCTCGGTGACGCCCTACGGACTGACGGAACTGCGCTTGCAAGGCGACAGCCTGCCGTTGATGGGCCAAGAGGGTGGCTTTGGGGAGCGGGTGATCTCCGAGAATGCCGCCCGCGAACTGGTCTGGATGATGAACGCGGTCATCGCAGACGGGACCGGGCGCAGGGCGCAATTGCCCGATGCACGCCCGGCAGCTGCCAAAACGGGCACAACCCAAGCTGCTCGGGATGCCTGGTTTATCGGGTTTACAGCGGATTACGTGGCGGGCGTCTGGATGGGATATGATGACAATACACCCCTGACGGGCGTGACCGGCGGCGGCCTGCCGGCGGATATCTGGCGCGAGACCATGCGCCGTGTGCACGCGGATCTGCCCATCCGTGCACTTCCCATGACCGCGCCGACCCCGGAGGAAGTCGATGCTTTGGGAGCGAATGCCCAGGGATCTAACCAGACTGAAACAGGCGACCGAAATCCGTTCCTGCTCAACGTGTTGCGCGATATCCTTGGCGGCCAATAAGCGCTTTGAAACCCTCCCGCGCGGCCTTGTCGATCAAAGATCGACATCGGCCACTTGGGCAAGGCGCGCGGGCAAAGGGCGCGCTATCCCCAAAGAGCCGCTCCGCGCGCGCCGAAAAGGGTGGCGCTGACCCACACGATCTGGGGCGCGCTAAAGGCCCGTCTTTGTCTTGAAAATACTCAAAATGCACCGCTGGCAAACCGCACTTCTGCATCAGCATTTATAGTCTGACTAAGTTCGACCCTGAGCGGTCTACCCTTCGCGGAAAGCGCGGTTGAAGTAGTCCGTCAGCGGCTTGACCAAATACGCCATCGGTGTGCGCTCTTCTGTCCGGATATACGTTTCAACCGGCATCCCCGGCAGGACTTCTTGGCCTGCAAGCTTGTCAAATTCCCCTTCCAGCAATTCCACCTCCGCACGGTAATAGCTGGACTGAGTGCGTTCATCGGTGAAAGCATCCGGTGAAATCTGCACAATCCGCCCAAAAAGCTCTGGCGTGGTGCGTTGGTCAAAGGTGGAAAAGCGCAGGGTCGTGTCCTGTCCGACATAGACTTGATCCACATGGATGGGCTCTACCCGTGCCGTGATGACAAGCGGTCGGTCCTGCGGGATCAGGTAAAGCACGGGTTGCGCCGCTTGGATCACCGCGCGCTCGGTCGTGACTTGGAGATCATAGACAATTCCAGCCAGAGGGGCACGGATGTCGAGCCGGGACAAGCGTTCCAGCAAAAGCCGCCGGCGCTCTTTCAATTCGAGCAGATTGTACTGCAGGTCACGCAGTCGGGTGATGGCATCTTCCCGGCGTCGTGTCTCAAGCTTCAGGATTTCGATCTCGATCTCGGTCACACGGCCTTCAGCCTCTGCACGGTTTGCGGCCAGCTCACCAATAGACCCCCGAAGCCGCGCCTCTTCCCGCTGGAGCGAGAGCACACGACTTGCCTGTGCCAGACCCCGGTCAAGCAGGTCCTGCTGGCTGGCCAACTCCTCGGCGATAAGCGCAAGTTGAATTTCAAGCGCCTCCTTCTGAGCATCGACCCCGGCAATCTGGCTTTCGGTCTGCGCGGCGCGCCGGTTGAGCTGCTCGATCTCCTTGTCGACACTTTGGCGCCGCGCTTCAAAGAGCGAGGTTTGGCCCTGCACCAACTCGGCCATGTCCGGGCTTTGCGCGGCAACATCAAGAAGTTCTGATTCAAAGGTAATTGCATCAGCGCCATCGCGCTCAGCCTGCAAGCGCCCGGAGCGGGCCATCAGTTCATAGAGCTGGCCCTCAACGATCGCCAATTCCCCTGACAGATCCTTGCTGTCGAGGCGCAACAAAACCTGGCCTGCATCTACGGGCTTGCCTTCATCAACGAGCACCTCAGCCACAATCCCACCATCCAGATGCTGGATGACCTGTCGGTTTTGATCCACCTCCACCTGTCCCATGGCGATTACAGCGCCCGAGATATTGGCGAGCATGGACCATGCACCAAAACCACCCACAAGGATCAGAAGGGCGATGAACCCGATGATCAGATGTCCGCGCGCCTTCATGATACGCCTCCGCTCTGGCCCGTGGAATTGGTGATCTCGCTGTGGTTTTTGACCATCTCACGCAGCACTTCATCGCGTGGACCAAAGGCTTTGCGCATGCCGCCATCGAGCACAAGCAGCATGTCACATTCCTGTATTGCGGCGGGGCGATGTGCCATGATCAGCACTGACTTGTCCTCGGCCTTCATGGTGCGAATAGCCTTGTTCAAAGCTTCGGAGCCCTCATTGTCGAGATTTGAATTCGGCTCATCTAGCACGAGCAAAACCGGATCTCCATAAAGCGCGCGCGCCAAGCCAATTCTTTGAATCTGTCCGCCTGACAGGCGCCCACCCGCAGCGGATACCTGCGTGTCATAGCCGTTGGGCAACCGGACGATCATTTGGTGTGCATCGGCCTTCTTGGCTGCGGCCACGATTTGTTCGGGGTCCGGATCTGGTGCCAGGCGGCTGATATTCTCGGCGATCGTGCCATCCAAGAGGCTGACACGTTGCGGCAGATATCCCACCAGCAGGCCAAGAACGTCTGGATCATACTGATCCAGCGCAGCCCCATCGAGGCGAATCTTGCCCCCTGCCGTGCGCCAAACGCCGGTCAAGGCGCGGGCCAGGGTGGATTTTCCTGCGCCAGAGGGGCCGATCACCCCCAGCGCTTTGCCTGGCTCAAGCTTGAAACTGATCATGCGCAGGGTGGCCTGCGTTTCGCCCGGAGGCACGATGGTCGCTTGTTGTACGTCGAGGATGGCTCTTGGCCTCGGCAGTGGTGTGCGCTGCACCTCATCGGGTACTTCGGCGAGCAACTTGCCAAGATTTTTCCAACCCTTGGAGGCGCGTTGGATGAATTCCCACTGGCCAACGGCCAGTTCTACCGGGGCCAGCGCCCGGCCCATCAGGATAGAGCCTGCGATCATCGCGCCCGCGGTGAGTTCATTCTGCAGCACCAGATATGCGCCAAGCGCAAGCATGGCTGATTGCAGAAACAAGCGCATTGTTTTTGTTGTTGTGGTGAAGCCGCCCGCACGATCTGCTGCCGTAACTTGTTTGCTCAGGGCGGTGCCGCGGGCCTGCATCCATCGCTGGAAGGTGGCGCCGCGCATGCCGAGCGATTGCACCATTTCGGCCTCATTCCGCATTTGTTCGGCCATCAGGTTTGCTTTGTGGCCAAGGCCTGCCGCCTCCATGGAGGGCTGGCGGGTGAGCCACTGGTTCAGGATGGCAATGCAGATCAGCAGGCACCCCCCTGCGAGAGCCAGAAAGCCCATTAACGGATGAAAAATGAAGATCGCCGCCAAAAACAGGGGCGTGAATGGCATGTCATAAAAGGCCAGCAGAACGGGTGATCCCATAAACTTCTGCACAGTTTCGAGATCCTGCAAGGAGGCGGCTGCCGCCTGATTGCCAGGCTTTACGGCCTCTGCGCGCAGCACGGCCGAGAACACGCGCCGGTCCATCAGCGCTTGGAATTGGGCGGCCGCCCGCGCGACGACCCGGCCGCGCACGAAATCAAGAATGCCCATCATCAGATAGAGGAAGGCAACCAGAACAAAGAGCGCAACCAGCGTTGCCTCCGAACGCGAGCTCAACACCCTGTCATAGGTTTGCAGCATGAAAAGAGGGCCGGTGAGCATTAGAAGGTTCACGAAGATCGAAAACACAAAAGACGAAACAAACAGGCCACGCCCCTTTGCGCGCGCATCGCGAAGTTCGGCAATACCGGCCTCTATATCGGGCGCTGCGGCCATATGTTGGTCCTTTCTCAGGCGGGCGGTAATTCGCCATTTGCCTTCTACGTGTGTTGCGGCCCCGAAAAGAGCCCTGTCTGGCGCTGCATTCCCTAAAGGCAGCTCTCTTCCTTGTGGGGAACCCTACCTTGTTCTGGACGCGGCGGAGCGCTAGTTTAAACATCCAAGCTGGTCCGCGTCCTTGAACAATAGGCATACGCGCAATTCGTAAGGATTTCTATTGTTTGTTCCCTTAATAAAGTTTTGTCGCAACGGGTTTGCAATGATAATTCTGGTGGTGCTGGCTGGATGCACCGCGGTACCGGATGGCGCTGAATTCAGCGATCCCTATGAACAGGCCAATCGTAAAGTGCACAGTTTCAACACAGGTGTGGACCGTGTGTTGCTGCGCCCGTCATCGCAGGCCTATGGCACTGTTATCCCAGAACCGGTGAAGCAAGGGGTGACCAACTTCGCGTCCAACCTCAATCAGCCGGGCTACGTGGTGAACGACGTACTGCAAGGCAATGTCGAGGATGCCAGCCACAACTTTTTCCGCTTTCTCGTGAACACGGTTTTTGGCTTTGGCGGGCTGCTCAACCCGGCGGACAGTTTCGGGCTGGAAGAGCGCAGCAGTGATTTCGGCGAAACGCTCCATGTGTGGGGAGCAGAAGAGGGCAATTATCTGGAGCTTCCGCTTCTGGGCCCCTCCACGGGTCGGGATGCTGTGGGCACGGTTGTTGACATCGCGATGAACCCTTTGAATTTCGTCTTGCCCAGCGAACAGGCGGCAGCGGCGGCAATCGCCTCGGGCGCGTCTTTGGTTGGGGATCGTTATCAATATTCCGATTTTATCGACTCAATCCTGTATGAAAGCGCAGACAGTTATGCGCAGGCGCGCTTGCAATATCTGCAAAACCGTCGTTTCACTTTGGCGGATGGCAGCGTTGAGGAGGAGGATTACTTTGATCCTTTCGAAGATGAAGACTTCCTGCAGTAATTTTTCCAACGAGAGCGATGCGCAAGATGTCTCGCGCCGCGCCCTGCTGGCGGGCGGGGCTGCCTCTTTGGGCTGGCTGTGTCTGTCCGGGCCGGCAATCGCGCTGACCGAGCAACAGGCCCGGAAGATGGTTGAGGCGCTCGTTGATGAGGTCAATGCGATCATCGTTTCCAAGGACAGTGAAGCCAATAAGATCCGCCGGTTTGAGCAACTGTTCATAAAGTATGCCGATACTGACTTCATGGCCCGCTACGCCTTGGGAGCTGACGGACGCAGCGCGTCAGCGGCGGATATCAAAGCCTTCACCAAGGCCTTCCAGGGCTATGTTGCACGCAAGTACGGCGGCCGGTTCCGTGAATTCATCGGGGGCCGTCTTGAAGTAATGTCGGCTGCAAAACGCAAGTCGATCATCGAGGTCAAAACAAAGGCATTCTTGCAAGGCACTGCGCCCTTTGAGGTGACGTTCCAACTGTCTGACAGGTCCGGGTCCGATCGGTTCGTGAACATGTTCATCGAAGGTGTGAACCTGCTTTTGACCGAGCGCACTGAAATTGGCGCCCTGTTGGACCGCAGAGGGGGCTCGATCCGCAAGCTGGCCGAAGATCTGAAAACCCTCTGAGGTGGCCACAGCTTTCGTCGCGTGGTCTGCGTTGCGGCCCCTTCCATCTGCTCCGCTGGCGGCATAACGTGCCTTCAAATCACTTTGGAGTTACGTGACATGAGCGGTCATATCGAAGAACGGCTTGCGAATATGGGAATTGAACTGCCCGAGGCACCCGCCCCTGCGGCAAACTATGTCCCCTATGTGCAATCCGGCTATCAGATCTTTGTTTCCGGGCAGATCTCAATCGACGCCGATGGGCAGTTGATCAAGGGAAAGCTGGGGGATGGCATGTCTGTCGAAGCAGGCGCAGAGGCCGCAAAGCGCTGTGGCGTTGCGCTGCTCGCGCAGGTCAAGGCGGCCTGTGGTGGCGATCTGGATCAGCTCAAGCGCGTGGTGAAGCTCACCGGCTTTGTAAACTCCACTGCCGATTTCACAGATCAGCCCAAGGTCATCAACGGGTGCTCTGACTTTCTCGTCGACGTTCTGGGAGATGCAGGCCATCATTCCCGCTCGGCAGTTTCCGCCGCGGCGCTGCCGTTGGGTGTGGCTGTTGAGATCGAAGGTATTTTCGAGTTGGTCTGATTTCAATGAACTGCTCCGGGAACGAAACCGATATGCTGCCCAAAGCGCTTTTAAACCGGCCCATCGCCCATCGCGGTCTGCATGACCGTGCAAGCGGCGTCATCGAGAACAGTCGTGGTGCCTGTCTTGCTGCCATTGAGGCCGGGTATGGGATTGAGATTGATCTCCAATTGTCGCGTGATCGTGTCGCGATGGTGTTTCATGACGAGCACCTCAATCGTCTGACGCCCTCTAAGGGGCCCACCGCGTCGCGCCTGTGTTCTGAATTGGCAGAGATCCCGCTGAAGGGGGCTGATCCCGCTGAAACCATTCCAACCCTGGCGGAAGTGCTGGAATTGGTGAATGGGCAGGTGCCGCTTCTGATCGAGATCAAGGATCAGGACGGGGCGCTTGGGCCCAATATTGGCCCCTTGGAAGATGCGGCTCTCGCCGCGCTGGAAGGATATGAGGGGGATGTCGCGCTGATGTCCTTCAATCCCCATTCCGTGGCTTATCTTGCTGACGCGGCCCCCAACCTTCCGCGCGGGATCGTGACCGACAGTTTTGACCCGGTATTCTGGCCGGATCTGCCGCCTGAAACGGGGCGTCAACTGGCAGGCATCCCCGATCTGGAACGCACCGGTGCGCATTTTGTCAGCCATGCCGCCCGAGATCTGCGAAACCCCGCCTTGGCCCGTGTGAAGGAGCGTGGCCTTCCGATCCTGACATGGACAATTCGCAGCCCAATCGCCGAGGAAGCTGCGCGCCGCATCGTCGATAATGTCACCTTCGAGGGGTATCGCCCTTAGCGCTGACCCGCGCCTGAGGGACACATGAAAACCTGTCCTGGCATCGCGCCATCACCTTGACCTGCCTGCCGAAGACGCCACATCGATGGGTGGTTCCAGCAAGGATGCGCTCGATGCCACCCAACCCGATGCATGAGATCGATACCGACGCCGATCACCCCGTCACCCAGGTGGAGATCGAGGTGGTCGAGACCGTGGCCGCCGTTGATGCGGCGCAATGGGATGCATGCGCGGCGCCAGAGGCTGCAGACGGGGGGCGCCCGTACGATCCCTTCACAACTCATCGCTTTCTGAAGGCTCTGGAAGACAGCCGCTCCGTGGGCGTTGGGACGGGATGGCAGCCTGCCTATCTACTGGCGCGCAGCGGTGGCCTGCTGATTGGCGTGGCGCCGATGTATGCCAAATCTCACAGCCAGGGCGAATATATCTTCGATCATTCCTGGAGCCACGCCTACGAACGCGCGGGCGGGCGATACTACCCTAAATTGCAGATCGCCGTGCCATTCACACCCGCGACCGGACGCCGGTTTCTGACCCGCCCGGGGCACGAGGCGGCGGCCATTCAGGCGCTGACGCAGGGCGCCGTACAGGTGGCGGCCAACAATGGCATGTCCTCGGTGCACGTTACCTTCTGCACCGAAGAGGAGGCCATCGCAGGCGCTGCCATGGGGTTGATGCATCGCAAGACGCAGCAATTTCACTGGCGCAATGACGACTACGCCTGCTTTGACACTTTCCTGTCGGCGCTGTCTTCGCGCAAGCGCAAGACGATCCGCAAGGAACGCCGTGTGGCACAGGGGTTTGGGGGCGAGATCCTTGCCCTGACAGGCGCTGACATCCAGCCCGAACACTGGGACGCGTTCTGGCATTTTTACCAGGACACGGGCGCGCGCAAATGGGGCACGCCCTACCTGACGCGGGCCTTCTTTGACCGCGCGCAGGACAGTCTGCGGGATGATATTCTGTTGATCCTTGCGCGCCGTGATGGCCGCTATGTGGCGGGCGCGCTGAACTTTATCGGCCGCGATGTTCTTTTTGGCCGCTATTGGGGGGCGATCGAACATCACGACTGCCTGCATTTCGAGGCCTGCTACTATCAGGCCATCGATTTTGCGATTGCCAATGGGCTGTCCCGTGTCGAGGCTGGCGCCCAAGGCGAGCACAAGCTGGCGCGGGGCTACATGCCTGTCACGACCCATTCCCTGCATTGGATCGCCGACAAGGGCTTTGCCAATGCCGTGGCAGAGTATCTTGATCATGAAGCACGCGCCGTGGGCGAGGAGATCGAGATTCTGACAAGCTATGGTCCGTTCAAACGCACGGGCACCGAAGACACCCCGGAATGAAAATGGAAGGGCCGCAATGGCTGAGAAACTGACCGACCGATCATCGCTTGAGCCCTTGTTTGCCTCGGGTTGGCAGCTTCTCGAGGAACGAGATGCGATTTCCAAGACGTTCAAGTTTCGCGATTTCACCGAGGCCTTTGGCTGGATGGCGCAAGTGGCTCTGGCGGCGGAAAAACACGATCACCATCCAGAATGGTTCAATGTCTACAACCGTGTGGACGTGACGCTGACAACCCATGACGCAGGCGGCCTGTCAGAGTTGGACGTCGCGCTGGCCCATCTCATGGACGGCATCTGAGCCGGGCCTGCCCGCCGGCACCCCCAATAAAAAAGCCCGCCGGGTGCGGCGGGCTTTGACATGGTCGCGTTGCGCAGGCCTCAGGCCATTTCCGCCAGCAGCGTTTCCCCTGCGCTGATGGAGCACTCGCCCGGGCTGTCTTCCAGGTTGAACTGGGTGACTTTGTTGTCTTCTACCACCATGGCATAGCGCTTGGAGCGGCCATAAAGGCCAACGGGCGGAGCGTCAAAATCCAGGCCAAAGGCCTTCGTCAGGCTGCCGTCGCCATCGGCAACCATAGACATTCCGGCGGCTTTTGCACCGGTCGATTCTGACCAGGCATCCACGACAAACACATCATTGACGGTGACGCAGACCACCTCGGCCACTTCCTTCTCGGCCAGCTTGTCCATGACGCGGATGAAGCTGGGCACATGGGCGGTGGTGCAGGTGCCGGTAAATGCGCCCGGAAGGCCGAACAACACGATCTTGCGCCCATTGGTAAGGCTGGACAGGGAAACGGTCTCTGGTCCGTTTTCGCCCATGCGCAGCAGGTTTGCTTCTGGTAGCTCAGAGCCGACTTCGATCATCTGAATGGTTCCCCTCATATTTGAACCTCTGATGCCATGGGTATAGCGTGCCCGTCAGGCGAGACCAGCAAAACTGGCCCCTGCCACAGCTACAAAGGAAGAATTCAATGGCTCAATCGGGCGTTGAGGCGGCAAATACCGGACTCGTGATCGTTGGCGGCGGCCAGGCTGCGGCCTCTTGTGCTGCACGCTACCGTGCAAAAGGCGGCGCCGGCCCGGTAGCGATCTACTGTGCGGAGCCGGTCCCGCCCTACCAGAGGCCGCCGCTGTCAAAGGCGTATCTGTTGGGGGACATGCCCCTGAGCCGCCTGCTCTTGCGGCCAGAAAGCTGGTATGACGAGCAAGCGATTACGCTGCATCTGGGAACGCGTATTGAGGCCATCGATACGGATGCCCGCACGATCACGACGCAGGCTGGCGATCAGGCGGGCTATGGGCATCTCGTTCTGGCCACGGGCTCGGCGCCGCGCCAGTTGCCCGCGGCGATTGGGGGTGATCTCGCCGGGGTCCATGTCGTGCGCGATCTGGCGGATGTGGACAGGATGGCGGGCGGCCTGCGCGAAGGCGCTCGGGCGGTGATCATCGGAGGGGGCTATATTGGCCTCGAGGCTGCGGCGGTCTGCGCAAAGCTGGGCCTTGATGTCACCGTGCTGGAGGCAGCTCCGCGCATCTTGGGCCGTGTTGCTGCGGCCGAGACGGCCGATGTCATCCGCGATCTGCACGTTGGCAACGGTGTGACGGTGCGCGAAGGCTGTCAGGTGGCGCACTTGCGCGGCGCAGATGGCCATGTGACCGGTGTGACGCTGGCCTCGGGCGAAACGCTGGAGGCAGAGGTGGTGATCGTCGGCATCGGCATCGCCCCCGAGACTGCCCTTGCGGAGGCTGCAGGCATTGCCGTGGACAACGGGATTGCCACGGATACCCATGGCCGCACGTCTGCGCCCCATGTCTGGTCTGCGGGTGATTGCGCGTCTTTCCCGTTTCGCGGTGCCCAGATGCGGCTGGAAAGCGTTCAGAACGCCATCGATCAGGCGGAATGTGTGGCCGATAATATTCTGGGTGCAGACACCCCATATGACCCCAAGCCCTGGTTCTGGTCCGATCAGTTTGACATGAAGTTGCAGATCGCGGGATTGAATGCCGGGCATGACAGCCTTCATGTGCGGGCTGGTGAGGGGCTTACGCGATCGCACTGGTACTACAGGGATGGGCGGCTGATCTCGGTCGATGCGATCAACGATCCGCGGGCCTACATGGTGGGCAAGCGTCTGATCGAGGGCGGCAGGACGCCTGATCCTGCGCAGGTTGTCGATCCTTCGACAGACCTCAAGGCGTTGATGAAGACGGTCTGATGCGGATCGTTGGAGGGCGTCTTGGTGGCCTGCGTTTGGCCGCCGTTGGCAAGGGGGATGCGGGGGCCCAGCTGCGCCCCACCGTGGACCGCGTTCGCGAAAGCCTGTTCTCGATTCTTGCCAGCAAGGGGTATCCGCAGGAGGGCCAACCCGCGCTGGATTTGTTCGCGGGAACGGGTGCGCTGGGCCTGGAGGCGCTGTCGCGCGGGGCAGGGCATGTCACCTTCATCGAGCAGGGGCGTGTGGCGCTGGGGCTCTTGCAGTCCAACATCAAGCGGGCTGATCCTGAAGGCGGAGCGACCCGGCTGATCCGGAAAGACGCGACAAAGCTGGGTGCGCGCCCGGATAATCTTGCGGCCGCAGATCTTGTCCTGTTGGATCCTCCCTATGGTCGGGGCATGGGGGAAAAGGCGCTGTTGGCGGCGTCCGCTGGCGGTTGGATGGCGCAAGAGGCGCTTGTGGTCTGGGAAGAGAATGCGCCACAGCTGCCACCTGAGGGCTTCACACTTGTAGATCAGCGCCGCTACGGGGACACGCATATTACCATATTGCGTTGCGGGGCAGACAAAGCGGTCATCTGACGGTATCGTGGCGTGAACAGGATGCACCGTATGACAGCAGCAAGCATGATTTCCTTGCGCGGCTTGCTTGGCCCGCACTGGACGGACACCACATCTCAGGCCCCCGCGCCGCCGGACCCTTATCCCGGGCCCGTGTTTATCCATGATATCCACACATCTTGGGGCGGTAGGCCAATGATCCTCTATATGTGGGATGAGTGGGCCCGTACGCGCGACGGAGAAACGGATTCTCCCTCCGAGCCTTGAGGACATTTCCGACCCGGTTTGGAATAGGCGGTTGCCCGCCGAGGCTTGAAGTTGGCCCTGAATTGCCCAATTCGAAACAAATTGTGCCAATTTTCCGCCTAATCTCCCAGCTAGCCAGACAGTGTTCGTTTCCGGAGCACCGTCATGTCGCAGACTACATTCCTTGTTGCCATCTCCTTGCCGCTGGCCGCCGTGATTGCATGGCCGGGCCCGGTTCCGATGGTCATTTCCCTGCCGGTTCTGTTCTCGGCATTGGCTACCTTGGGCGTTGCGGCGATCATGACGATCCGGGAATGCTTCAGCAGCTTGATCGGCGATGGCACCGAGCGGCTGTTGCTGCGCTTGCGTTGGGCAATTTGGCTGCGCCAGCCTGCGGATTGCGAGGCATTGGCAAAAGCGCTGGTAGAGCGCTCTGGCCTCACCTTTGAGCCTGAGAACCCCGAAGAGCGCAACGCGCTGCTGCATCTGATGGTCGCAATGCGGCGGATGATGGCCCGCCATGCCGGTGCCATGGGCACGCCCTTGTCGGGCATTGAACTGGCCCGCCAGTTGTGGGCTGTCGCGCCTGCCTCAGCCACCGATCGCAGTGGCTGGATGGCTTTGGCGATTTCCGCCAACCGTGCCGCGATTTCTGTTGGTGCTGGGGACTCGATGTCTCAAAAGTTCGTTGCTTGGCGCAACAAATTTGTCGGCGAAATTCTTTTTGGAGGCCTGCGTCGCAAGATCGCGGCGATTGCCTTTGGTCCGCTCGGAAAACTCCGTGTCGCGCGCCTGTCAGAAGCGCGGGCAACGCTGCACACAACCGATGCGCCGCGCAGTCTTATGATGTCCGGCGCGGTTGCCGACGCACTTCTCGAAAACGACGCAAAGCGCGGGCGTCGCGGGATTGAAAGCCTTCCTGTTGTGATCCAGGCACGGCTTGTTGCCCTGTTTCTCTTGCTGTTTCCCCAGCGCTTTGGGCAGATGCGCGCCTGGCTGCTAGCGTCTCGGCACCTCAACATCCTGCAAGATCTCGCTGAGGAGGCCGCACAGGCAGAGACGGCGCGCAACGCACCAGATCATGCGCGATCGTCTGCCAAGAGCAGCATCCAGACATCGCTTTCCCACGCGCTTGACCCCAATGCGGATGCCTCCGAAGACTTTCGCCTCGATCTGCCGCCGATGCCTGGCACCCGGCAAGCACGTGTCACCGGCGCCGAGGGTTCAGGCGTAAGCGCCTGTGAAACGGTCCCTGCGCCGAAGGCATCTGCGGCACCAGTGACTGAAGATGACTCTGCAATCCCATTCTCTGAGGTGGCTGCCTCTGAGATGCCAAATGCAAGTCAATCGCCGGCGGTTGCGCTGCCAAAGGCGCCGATGCCACAGGTAAAACGCGCGGCGCAAAAACGTGAGATCACGCTGCGGCCCATTGCGAAACGTCGTGAAATCACGCTGCGCCCCATGAAACATGCCGCGGGAACCGGTGGCGACTCTGCGCCGACGGCAATGCCCCTGCCGGACGTGGCGTACTCTGCCAACGCCTCATCATTGGCGATGGCCACTGCCACCCAGATTGTCCCCACCAGAGGCAACGGTATCGATGGCTGTATTATTCTGGAACGTCCGGAAGAACTGCCCAAGGTGATTGCTGCGTCCTTCGACGCATTCATGGAAACCTCCAAGGATAAAGACAAACAGACCGTTTCCGACTGTGCTGCGGAGGCGCAGGCAACAGATGCGCAGAGCCCAACGCAAGAGCCTAAGCCAACGCCCGAGGATCTGCCGCCGCTGACGCCCGAGCTGCGCCCAGCACTCTATATTCAGCGGGCTTGGCAACCCGGCGCCCCCTTGCCGCCCAGCGGCACACAATTGGGAGGCTCTCCCCGCCTGCCAGAGGCCCGGTCTTGGCCGCGCCACCCCAGCCTGGGCTATCCGTTGCACTTTCTTGCTGCCATCGATTGCGCAGAAGCCAGCCGCGTTGGTGCTCTGCCATCGGTGCCCCGCGATGGTCGAATCCTAGTTTTTGCTGATACAGGTGCGGCTGTCGAGGCAAGCCGTGCAAAGCCTGCTGTTTCGGTGATGTATCTGTCTGCGCGCGAAATGGCGGGGGCCACGGAAACTGCGCTGCCTGCTGATCTGCCGCCGCTGGATCATGATGGCGGTGTGCCGGAGCCGCTTTCTGCGCGCCCTGGCCAGCGCCTGTATCCGCGGTTTCCGGCTCTGCTCAAGACAATCCGGGCTGCAACGCTGTCCCGCGCACCGCAAGCGGGTGAGGGTGAATGCGAAGCAGAAGAGGCCCGGCGGCAGACACAGGCTGATATCGCCCGCCATCTGCCTGCCCCGCAAACTGTGCCCAAAGGCGATCTCTTCCGCCGACCCCGCTCTGAGGACATGTCCGAAGATGGGAGTTCGCCGGCGTGGATTTTCGAACCGGCCCCGTTGGGCGCAGATTTTCCCTGCAGCCTGCCTTTGACCCGGGCTATCTTCGTCTCGATCTCAGCGCATGCGGCGCGGGCACGGGCTCGCCTGCAAGCCAGTGCTGAGCTTGCCAAAACAGCGGGCCTGCCCCGCGAGCCGGAAGATGCGCAGCGCATTGCTTGGCTGGAGGCCCTCGCCTCCTCCGCTGACATCCTGCGGGCCCGTCTGCCTGAGGCGCGTGACACGCAAAGCCTCACGCCCACAGAACGCCAGCGCTTGCGGGCCTGGCTCGCCGCCATTGCTGCCCGAAACCCGCAAGCTGGTCCGGTCATGGAGCGCGCCATTCGCGCGACCATGACAAAGATGGCGATTGAGGCAATTTCAGAGCCTGAACGGGCAAAGCTGCTAGGGGAGGCTGCCCTCGACTTTACGGCTCCTGCGTTGATCCCAACGGCGGAAAACGCCGAACATGTGATTGGCAACGTGCCTCAGATGCGCACGCCAGAACCGAGCCCGGAAGGCTATGCCAAACTGGTCCAATTCGACAGTGATCCGGCACTTGGCCTGATGTTTGCCGACCATGGGTTGCTGGAAATCTGGGTGCCGCTCAGTGATTTGCCTGCACATCGCTACGATCGCGCGATCGGGCGCATCGCGGGCGGCTGACGCGAGGGCTGCGCGGCAAACCGAGAAAAGAGCACCGCAGAACCCGCAATCCAAGTCGATTTGGCCCTTGGAACGTGGCTGTGATGACAGCGCAGGGTCGAAAGCGGCAAACTTGTTGGGCCTAAACCCTCAACAGAGTGATTGCGCGCCAGCCCCTTCCGGGCGGTGCGAAATCACCACTGGGTGGACAGGGCGGTCCATATGCCTGCAAACATCAATGCGCCGCCGATGTTCACCCACATGTGCCAAACAGCATAGCGGTATGGCATGGTTTTGCGCGCGTAGAAGGCTGTGCCGACGACGTAGCAGGCGGAGCCTGTCAAGATGAACCACAAGGTTGCGATGGGCAGGTCTGTGAGGTCAGGCAGGGCCCCGAGCCCGATGGCGCCCAGCCCAAGATAGGAGGCTGTTGACCATCGTGATTTGACCGTTTCATTCGTGATCTTGTTCCACACGGCCACGGCTGTCAGACCCCAGGAAATCCACAGCAAGGTCATCGTCCACGTTGTCCCTGCCAGAACGAAAAGCGGTGTGAAGGAGCCTGAAATGCTCAGGTAGATCGCTGCATGATCAATCCGTCGCAACAATTTGCGCCCGGCGTGCCACGTGGAAAAGTGATAGGCGGTGGAGGCCAGATTAGAGGCCAGTATGCAGGACACATAGACAAAGACCGCAAACACCAACTTCAGTTCGAGCCCGGCCATTGATTTGGAAATGAGCCATCCGCCTGCGATCAGGATCGCGACCAGCCCGATCGCATGGACGACAATGTCCGCGCGGCGGTGCGACGGGACAGGGCTTGGATAGGTCATTTCCATCGTCTTGGCTCCGGGCAGGGGTCTCTACGGCGCTACATCCCGCCTGAGGGCGTGTCCATGCTTCCGGTGCGTCAGATGACAGCGCCGTGACAGACGCCAGCTGTTTCTGCTTGGCGGACATTGCGCGCTTCCAATAACCGTCCACGCACGAGGAACGTCATATTCAGAGCGCGTGATGCCCCGGCCGTAGCGCACGTGGATGGTATCGGTGCATTGCTTGAACGCCCCTGCTGCGCGAAACAGAAATGCCCCCAACACGGGGTTGGGGGCATTTTTGGCGTCATCGGCAGGGGCAGGGCTGCCCGTCTGCCGTTAGGTGTGGTTGGCGATCAGTTGCCGGGGGCCGTTGCTGCCCGGGTCACCTGCACAGCGGCCTGAGCGTCTGCCACAAGCGCGGCGCCGTCGAGACCCTTTTCCGTCATCTCGGCGATCCAGTCTTGCGTGACCTCGGCGCCAAGCGCCTTGATCTCTTCGGTCACCTCTTCGGACAGGGTGGCAATCTCATTGCCGGCATCCACCATTGCCTGTCGTCCAATCGTATCCCCGGTATCGTGGGCGCGCCCGGCGAGAGCCGAGGCTGCAAAGCCTGAGTTGGCGTCGATGACGGCTTTCAGATCATCTGGCAGGCCCTCATAGACCGACTTGTTCATCGCCCAGATGAAATACAGGTTGTACAGGCTCTGATCACCGGAGACATCGGTATGGCTGTCGGTCAACTCATCGAGCTTGAGCGACGGCGACATCTCCCACGTGATCACGCCGCCATCCACCACACCGCGCGACAGCGCTTCGGGGAATTGCGGCACGGCCATGCCAACCGGCGTGGCGCCGATCTTGTCGAGCAGCAAGGTGGCCGGGCGTGACGGGCCGCGCAGTTTCAGGCCGTCAAAATCCTCCACGGAGGCCACGGCAGGCCCTTTCTTGTGCACAAGGCCACGCCCGTGCATATGCGCGGCGATGACATGGACACCGGCGAAGTCATCCATCAGGTGCTTCTGGGTGAAGATCCATGCGGCCTTTGAGGCCTCTTCCGCCGATTTTGTTGTCATGAACGGCAGTTCCATCGCCTCGGCTTCGGGGAAGCGTCCCGGCTGGTAGCCCGGGATCACCCAGCCGCCATCCACCGCACCGTCGCGGATCAGGTCATACTGGGAGGGGGCTTTGCCGCCCAACTGCATGAAGGGATAGAGCTCGACCTTGATGCGGCCGTTGCTGTCCGCCTCAACCTTACGGGCCCAGGGCTCCATGAAATAGGTGGGGTTTGCGCTTTTGGGCGACACGAAGTGCTGAAAGCGCAGCGTGACTTCCTGAGCGGTTGCAATCGTTGTGCTGCCAGCCAACGCAAGCGCGGCAACAGCGGTTTTCAGGAACGGGGTCATGTGCGGACCTCCTTCTGATAGCCCATGATCGGGCGGTCCTCGCGAAAGGCTGTCTTAGCCTGATCGTCGGAGGGTATCTAGGTGCCAGACCGCCCAGTTGCAAATCATTCTCAAGAAATTGAAGGGCAAAATGGCGCAGTTTGCCCAATCAAGTCTCTGATCGGAAACATTTATTCTTTGGTCAAAAATGAGAGGCGCTGTTGACGCTACGTCTGGTTTGCCCATGTGGGGTGAAAGCGGCCTTCGGGCGAAAGGGTGAAAATTTCGCACCCGTTTTCAGTCACGCCGATAGAATGTTCGAACTGCGCGGACAGGCTCTTGTCGCGGGTGACAGCCGTCCAGTCATCGGCGAGTACTTTGGTTTCGGGGCGGCCCAAATTCACCATGGGTTCAATCGTGAAAAACATGCCGGGTTCCAGCACGGCGCCGGTGCCGGGCCGGCCATAGTGGAGGACATTGGGCGGTGCATGGAAGACCTGTCCAAGGCCGTGGCCGCAGAAGTCTCGCACCACGGACATCCGGTTGCGTTCCACGTAGGATTGGATGGCGTGGCCGATATCGCCAAAGGTTTTTCCCGGGCGGACGGTCTCGATCCCCAGCATGAGCGCATCATGGGTCACCTGAATCAGCCGCTCGGCTTTTCGGGGCAGCTTTCCGGCCACATACATGCGGCTTGTATCGCCAAACCAACCGTCCACGATCACGGTGACATCGATGTTGAGAATGTCGCCTTCCTTGAGCACTTTGGCGCCCGGAATGCCGTGGCAGACCACGTGATTGACCGAAATACACGAGGCGTGCTGATAGCCCTTGTAGCCGATGGTGGCGGATTTCGCGCCGGCTTCGTTCACGCGGCGCTCGATCTCCGCATCCAGCGCGCCCGTCGTCGTGCCGGGTTGCACCAGTGGCGCCAGAGCGTCCAGGATTTCGGCAGCAAGGCGCCCGGCGGCATGCATGCCGGCGAAATCTTCGGGCGAATAAAGCCGAATCCCATCTTTGGTCAGGCGTTCGCGGGTCTTTTGCACTCTGGCTCTCCAGCAAGTCTATCTATGCGCAATCTAGGGGCCGGACCGGTGAAGGACCAGCCCCGGAAGGGTTTGGCGGGCTTCAGGCGATCTCGACAGGCAGCTCCGGACCGATGCGGACACCGTCCACATCGATTTCACAGCGGTGACAGATCGCTTCCACACCGGCCGCGCGCGCGGCGCGAAAGGCTGCGGCATAAGCCGGATCGAGGTCTTCGGCAAGACGCAAGCGATCGCAATCGGTGCGCTGCACCAGATACAGCATGACGGCCCTGTGGCCCTGCGCCACCATGTCCGACAACTCGCGCAGGTGCTTGGCGCCACGGGTTGTGACACTGTCAGGGAATTCGGCCCATGTGCCCTCGCGGCGCAGGTGCACGTTCTTTACCTCCACATAGGCATCGGGCAGCCCGGCGGTGCTCAACAGCAGATCGATCCGGCTGTTGACCCCGTACTTCACTTCGGGCCGGTGGCTGTCATAGGCTGCGAGCGCAGGTATGGCCCTGTCTGCGACGGCTTCGGCGGCCACGCGGTTTGGCACGCTTGTGTCGATCCCGGCCCAGTGCCCACCGGGCAATTCGCACAGCCGCCAGCCATATTTCAGTTTTTTCTTCGGATCATCATTGGGCTCCACCCACACGGGCAGCCCGGGCTCCTTCAGGCCCAGCATGGCCCCGGGGTTGGGGCAATGCGCCGTTACCTCCTCGCCGGTGCCCTCAAGGCGGATATCGGAAAGAAAGCGATTGTAGCGGCGGATCAGGCTGCCGCGGATGAGAGGTGTTTTCCAGCGCATGTGGCGGGGGTATAGGGGGATTGCACACGAAACAAGAGGGGCTTGTGGCCATGGCACAACCGAGCGCGGCAATGTTGGTGATCGGAGATGAGATCCTGTCGGGGCGCACCCGGGATGCCAATATGCATCATCTGGCCGGTCGTCTGACCGAAAAGGGCGTCACTCTGCGCGAAGTGCGCGTGGTCTCTGATGATGCCGATGCGATCATTGCGGCGGTCAATGCCCTGCGCGCCAGTCATGACCATGTCTTTACCTCGGGGGGGATTGGCCCCACCCATGATGATATCACGGCCGATTGCATCGCTGCGGCTTTTGGCGCGCCTATCGATGTGCGCGAGGATGCAAGGGCTCTGCTCGCGGCCCATTACGCCGCCCGTGACATGCCATTCAATACGGCGCGGCAACGCATGGCCCGCATCCCTGACGGGGCCACATTGATCGACAATCCGGTCTCGGTTGCACCGGGCTTCAGCCTCGGCAATGTCCATGTGATGGCGGGCGTGCCAAAAGTGTTCACGGCCATGGTGGAAAGCGTTCTGGCGACGATTGATGGGGGCGCGCCCCTGTTGTCTGTCTCGGTACGGGTGGATCGTGGCGAAGGCGAGATTGCCGGCCCCTTGGCCGCGCTCGCCGCTCGGTTCGATGATCTGTCTATCGGCTCGTACCCGTTTGTGCAGGATGGGGCCTATGGCGCAAACATTGTCTTTCGGGGCACCGGGCAATCCCGTTTGGAGGAAGCCGCGGAGGCCCTGCGCGCAAGCTTTCCCGCCAAAGAGGGCACTTGAATGGAGCCAGAGCAGGTTTTTGCAGCCCTTGAGGCCACCTGGCCCGCGGACAGCACGGAGACGGTCGGCCCTTGGTTGGTGCGCGCGGGGGCTGGCGGCGGCAAGCGGGTTTCGTGCGCCTCGACCCCGGATGAGGACGCTGACTTGCAAATCATGGAAGACGCGCAAGCCAGCCTGGGCCAGCCCGCGCTCGCCATGGTGCGCAATGCCCAGCCCCGCCTCACCGACCGCCTGCGCGCGGCAGGCTATGGCTGCATCGATCCAACTTGCCTTTATGCCGCGCCTGCGGCCGCACTTGCGCAGACACCGCCGCCCGTGACCTGCTTTGTCACGGAATGGCCCCCGCTCGAGATTGTCTGCGAAATCTGGCAGGCCGGTGGGATCGGCCCGGCCCGCCGGGCCGTCATGGAGCGGGCTAAGGGGCCAAAGACCGTGCTCATGGGGCGCATCAATGACAGGCCGGGAGCGGCTGCATTTCTGTCAAAACATGACAAAATTGTAATGATTCATGCCCTCGAGGTGAGCCAAGAGCGCCGCCGCGCCGGATTGGCACGCCATATGATGGGGGTGGCCGCCAAATGGGCACTAGATCAAGGGGCCGACACGTTGGCGCTTGCAGTGACGCAAGGCAACATGCCCGCCAATGCGCTTTATACTTCCCTCAACATGTCCGTCGTGGGAAACTACGCGTATTGGCAGAAGCAGTAACGCGCGCAGAAAGATGCGCCTGATGAGCCCGGCAGGAACATGACTGACACCTCTTCGCTCCCTACGGCGCTGGATCTTCCTGCGCTGGATCCACTTCCAGACGACACGCAGCGCTATTTCGACATTTGCGTGGAAAAGCTTGGCTTCGTGCCGAATGTGCTGCGCGCCTATGCCTTCGACAAAACAAAGCTGGATGCGTTCAGCGCGCTCTACAATGACTTGATGCTCGGTGAGAGCGGACTGTCGAAACTGGAGCGGGAGATGATTGCCGTAGTCGTGTCGTCCTGCAACAAGTGCTTTTACTGCCTTGTGGCGCACGGCCAGGCCGTGCGGGCGCTGTCAGGTGATCCGATGCTGGGTGAGCGCTTGGTCATGAACTGGCGCACTGCTGATCTGCCGTCGCGCCAACGTGCGATGCTGGCTTTTGCAGAGAAGATGACCCGCAGCAGCGCCGAGATCGTTGAGCAGGACCGTGCCGAGCTTCGGGCAGAAGGCTTCTCGGATCGCGATATTTGGGATATTGGTTCTGTCGCCGGGTTCTTTAACATGACGAACCGATTGGCGTCGGCCACGGCAATGGAACCTAATGCGGAGTATCACGGTCTAAATCGATGAAACACGCTTTCCGCCTCCTGACTGTTTTGGCTGCCTGCGCGGCGGCCGGACCCGTGGCAGCGGCGGCTTTGGAGTTTCCATCGACAGCGATCCAGACGGCCTCCGCATCAGAGACGTTTGGCAGCCAGCGTGTGCCGATAACCGGATATGAAAACGGGCAGATGCAATCTGTCTGGGCAGAAGGGGCAATACAGCAGCAGGCTTGGCAAATGGCGCTTGGCGGCCAGACCACGCTGCAGATTTTGGCCCCGCTGCGGGATCAGTTGTCCGAAGCTGGCTATGAGATCATCTTTGAATGCGCTGCCAACGATTGTGGCGGCTTCGATTTCCGATATGCGCTGGACCTGCTGCCCGAGCCGGACATGCATGTGGATCTGGGCGATTATCGTTTTATCGCTGCGCAGCGCGCTACGGATACGCGCCCCGAATACATCACTGTGGTGGTCAGTCGCACCGATGCCCATGGCTTTGTGCATGTCACGCAAGTGGGCGAGGACGCACTGCCGGTTCAGAATACGATCGTAACGGCCACGAAATCACCGCCCGCAATCGCGGAGCTTGTCGATCCTGAAAAGCTGGCTGGCACGGTTGTGCCACAAGCGCTTCCGGATTTGCTTGCTGCGGAAGGCCGGGCAGTATTGGAAGATCTTTCCTTCCAGACTGGCTCGTCCCGGCTTGAGGATGCAGAGTTTGCCAGCCTGAATTCTCTGGCTGAGTACCTGAATGCGGGCACTGAACGGCAGGTTGTGCTGGTGGGGCACACGGATGCCGAAGGCACGTTGGACAACAACATTCGGCTGTCGAAGGCGCGGGCGAATGCTGTGCGCACCTACCTTGTAGAGACGCTTGGCGTTGCGCGTAATCAGGTGGTGGCAGAGGGTGTCGGCTATCTGGTGCCCCTGACCACAAACCAGACAGAAGAGGGCCGCACGGCCAATCGTCGGGTTGAGGTGATCGTCACATCGATGGAGTGATCAGCCTGTGCTGGGCTGAGCGACTACGTGCCTCTGGCCGTGGGGCCGTCACCAACTGTCCGGCGTGCGACCTGCGAAGCTTGTCACCAGGAAATCGATAAAGGCACGCACTTTGGGTTGCGTGAACCGGCCCGGCGGGTACACCGCGTAGATGCCCAGCATTTCCTTAGGCAGATCCGGGATGGCTTCCTGGACAAGCCCGGCCTTCAGGGCGTCTGCGTACAGATAATTTGGCAGATAAGCGATGCCCAGCCCTGACACGGCTGCATTGAGAAGCGATTGCCCATCATTCACGGTCAGCCACCCGGCGGTCCGCACTTGGCGCTTTTCGCCTGAAGGCGCAGTGATCCTCCACACGTTGCCAGCCGAATTGTTGGAATAGTGCAGCAACTTGTGCTCATTCAAATCATCAATACGGACGGGCCGGCCATAGCGTTCGAAATACTCGGGCGAAGCGATCATGCGACGGCAGGTTTCGGAGAATTTGCGCGCCCGAAGCGAGCTATCTTCCATTTCACCCACGCGGATGGCCATGTCGAAGCCTTCCGAGATCAGTTCGACGTGGCGGTTGTTCAGCACCATATCGACGGTGATGTCTTCGTGTTGTGACAGAAAATCACCCAGTATCGGAGACAGGTGATTCACGCCGAAATCCGTGGCCACAGAAATGCGCAGCAGGCCGGAGGGTGCGGATTGCATCGAAGTGACAAGCGCATCGGCCTCGCCGGCATCGGTTAGAACACGGCGGGCACGATCATAATAGGCCAGACCTATTTCTGTGGGCGAAACGCGCCGCGTTGTGCGGTTGAGCAAGCGGGCACCAAGACGCGCTTCCAAAGAGGATACATGCTTGGAAACAGCAGATTTGGATATGCCCATCTTACGGGCGGCATCGGTGAACCCGCCTTGATCTACGACAGTGGCAAAGGCTTCCATCTCGGTCAATCGGTCCATATCTACTGCCTCTGCTTACAAAACACGTCGGTTCGGCATCTTTTTGCCGATGAAATCTGGCGTGTTTGGGGCGAGGACCGGACATTATCTGGATAGAAGGCGTCTGGAGGGCCGATTGTTCAGGAAACAAGGTTACCTGTTCGCCAAATGAAGGTGTTTGGGCAAAATGCGGGCGATTGATGCGTGTTCGTGGTCAAACCAGCTCAGCAGCAAGCACCTTTGCCACTTGTGGAATATGGCTTTGAGTCAGTCCGGCGAGGTTGATCCGCCCGTCCCCCACCACATAGAGCGCATGGGCATCGCGCAGCCGCGTGACTTGCTCTGGCGTTGCGCCGATCAGGCTGAACATGCCCTTCTGGCTGGCAAGAAAATCGAACCTGTGGGTGCCCGTCTGTTGGTGCAGAGCGACGGCGAGTTCCTGCCGGATGGCGTCGATCCGCAGGCGCATTGTGTCCAGTTCGTCTGCCCAGATCTGGCGCAGCGCCGGGTCTGTCAGCACCTCTGTGACGATTCGGGCCCCATGATCGGGCGGAAAGGCATAGGCCAGCCGGTTGAGCCAAGACATATTCGCGGCAACAACGTCGCGCAGGCCCGCGGAGGGGCACAGCGCCAAAAGCAGGCCGACCCGCTCGCGGTAGAGGCCAAAGCTTTTGGAGCCCGAGACTGCGACTAACATTTCCGGCACGGCGTCCATCAGAATCCGGATGCCCGCCACGTCTGCCTGCGGGCCCTCGCCGAAGCCCAGATAGGCCAGATCGATCATGGGCACAGCGCCGGTTTTGCTGCACAGAGCAGCGATTTCGGCCCAATCCTGCGCGCTGAGGTCTGCGCCAGTCGGATTGTGGCAGCATCCATGCAGCAACACGATATCCCCGGGCGGCACGGCAGACAGATCGGCCAGCATGCCCTCACGGTCGAGGCCGCCGGTGCTTGCGTCGTAATAGCGATAGGTGCGTGCCGGAACTGCCATAGCGGCGGTGATGGCTGGGTGATTGGGCCAGGTGGGGTCGGGCATCCACACCGTCACATCGGGATTGGCGCGTCGGGCCAGTTCGAAGCCGTGACGCACGGCACCTGTGCCCCCGGGCGTTGCCAGCGCGGCAATCCGATCCTGCGGCCTGTGCTGCCCCAGCACCAGTTCGGCCAGCGCCGCATGAAAGGCAGGATCCCCTTCGAGCGCCACATATCCCTTGGTGGTCTGGCGGGCGAGCAGACGGGCCTCGGCCTCTGTGACGGCCTGCATAACCGGCGTGGTGCCCTCTGGCGTTCGGTAAACGCCAACGCCCAAATCAACCTTGTTGGGCCGGGGATCATTGGCGAACTGCGCCATAAGGCGCAGAATTTTGTCCGCTTCCTGCGGTTCAAGCCGTTCCAGCAAAGGGGCTGTCATCCTGTGGCAACCGGCAGATCCGGAAAGGATCCCCATTCTGTCCAGCTGCCATCATAGAGCGCATGGGACCGATGTCCGAGACGCTCCAGCCCAAGCGAAAGTACGGCGGCTGTCACGCCGGAACCGCACGTGGTGATCACAGGCTTGCGCAAGTCGATACCGGCTTCTTCGAAGGCTGCGCGCAGGGCGTCATCCTGTTTCATCGTACCGTCGCCATTGAGCAACGTCGTGAAAGGCAGATTGAGCGAATTCGGGATATGGCCGGCGGCCAGTCCTTCGCGCGGTTCTTCCACCTCGCCGCGGAACCGTTCTCCGGCGCGGGCGTCGAGGATTTGCCAATCCCCCAGCTTAGAGGCGCTGGCGACTTGGGTCACATCCTTGATCAGGGATGCCTGGCGCTGCACCGTCATGTGCCTGTCGCGCATGATCGGGGGCATGTCTTGCAAAGCGCGTCCCTCTGCCACCCATTTGGGCAAGCCACCATCCAGAACCGCCACATCGGTTTTGCCCATCAGGCGGAACAGCCACCAGACCCGCGCGGCAGAGAACAGCCCCATGCCATCATAGACCACCACCTGATGGCCGTCGCCCACGCCCATGGCCCGCATGCGCGAGATGAACTTTTCAACCGGGGGGGCGGTATGGGGCAACTCGGATCGCTGGTCAGAGATGTCGTCGATATCAAAAAAGCGCGCGCCAGGGATGTGGGCCGCGTCATATTCCGCCTTAGCATCCCGTCCCATCGCGGGCAGGTACCATGATCCGTCCAGAATGCGCAGATCAGGGTCGTTGAGATGGCTGGCCAGCCATTCCGTTGAAACCAGAGTTTTCGGGTCGTCTCGCATAATCTTATCCCCGCGGCGTCTTCAATCTTGGTAGGGCTTGCATCGCAAACTGGCAAGCTCTGCCAAGGATCAGTTCACTATCCATCCCAGTGGCCAGATCGGTCTATCCGTTCTTGAGCAGGCGCTGTTTCTGGCGTGCCCAGTCCCGTTTGGCGTCCGAGGCGCGCTTGTCTGCCACCTTCTTGCCCTTGGCGATGCCAATCTTCATCTTCGCGATGCCCTTGTGGTTGAAGTAGAGCACGAGGGGCACCAGTGTCATCCCTTTGCGCTGGGTATCCGCCCACATGCGCGCCAGCTCGCGCTTATTGGCCAGCAGTTTGCGCCTGCGCCGTTCCTCATGGGGGAACATGGCGCGGTTGTAGGGCGCGATATAGCTGTTGACCAACCACAGCTCGCCATCCTTCACCTCGGCATAGCTTTCGGCGATGTTCGAGGGGTTTTCGCGCAGCGATTTGACTTCAGATCCGGACAGGATGATTCCCACCTCGAGATCATCCTCGATGGCGTAATCGTAGCGGGCACGCCGATTCTCGGCGATCACCTTGTAATTCGGATCAGACTTGGGTTTGGCCATGGCACCCGCATATAGGCCCGCCCGCGCCCGGTGGGAAGGGCCTAGTCGACGATCCGGCCCGGAGGGGCATCAATCGTGGGTTGCCAGGGCTTGATATCGATCACCGGAGTGTTGTCGAAACAATCGGCGGCATCGATGCCGATACGATGATCCGAGAGCGATGTGATCTGCACACAGGCCATCGACACCGGATTGGGCCGGGCCGGTGTGCGGATGGCAAACGCGCCGCGCGGGCCGTCCACATGGCCCGGGCGCTGCACGCCGATATCCCGGCGGGCCCGATCCATCCAATAGAGCAGCATGATCCACCGGCCCGGGGCCAGCCCTGTCAGCAATGGCTGGTAGGCCGGGTCCAGCTCGATCCAGGCCTCGGCACCCTGCTCCCGCGCGCGGGTGATGCTTTTGGGGCAATCATCTGGCCCCCAGGGTGTGCGAATGCGGCCCAGAAAGGCCACGGATGCGTCGTGGCGCGCGCCCGGGTCGAAGGGCAGAACCACTTCTCCGGGGCGCGGTGCCTTCATCAGTTGAGGATCCCGGCGTGGCGCATGGCTGCCTGCATCGCATCCTTGACCGGATCGCTCAGGCCGACCAGCGGCGAACGCACCTCTTCGGAGCACTTGCCCAGAAGGGACAGCCCATATTTCGCGCCCGCAAGGCCAGGTTCGAGGAAAATGGCCTCGTGCAGGGGCATCAGCCGGTCCTGGTAAGCCAGCGCCTTGGCATAGTCGCCCGCAAGCGTCGCGGCCTGGAATTCTGCGCACAGGCGGGGCGCCACATTTGCCGTAACCGAGATGCAGCCCACGCCGCCATGGGCATTGAAGCCAAGGGCAGAGGCATCCTCGCCCGAAAGCTGACAGAAATCAGGCCCACAGGTGATGCGCTGCTTGGACACCCGCGTGATATCGCCGGTGGCGTCCTTCACCCCGATGATGCGCGGCAGCTTTGCGAGCGCGCCCATCGTGTCCGGTGTCATGTCCACAACCGAACGGCCGGGAATGTTGTAGATGATGATCGGCAGATCGCAGCATTCGTGCAGGGCGGTGAAATGGGCGATCAGCCCGGCCTGCGTCGGCTTGTTGTAGTAGGGTGTCACGACCAGCCCGGCGGCAGCGCCGACTTTTTCGGCGTGTTGCAGAAAGCGCACGGACTCAACCGTGTTGTTGCTGCCTGCGCCAGCAATCACCGGGATGCGCCCGGCGGCGGCTTTCACCGTCTGCTCCACCACGGTTTCGTGCTCGGCATGGGTCAGGGTGGGGCTTTCGCCGGTGGTGCCAACCGGCACAAGCCCGGCCGACCCCTCGGAAATATGCCACTCGACCAAGGATCCGAGCGTTTCGAGATCCAGTGCGCCGTGTTTGAACGGTGTCACCAGGGCTGGAATGGACCCTTTGAACATGACGCTGCACCTCCGAGTTTGCTGTGGTGATGGAAATCGCGCGGAACCTAGACCCAACTGATGAAAGATGGAAGGGGCGGCGCGCCTTTGCCGACAACTCTGTAAATGCCGGTGATGTGTCTTGCCGTGCGGGCCCGGGCACCGCATCTTCAGGACATGCGACCTAATGCTGTAAAGATATGTCTGAAACGACGCCAGGGGGCGCGGCAGGGCCTGACACGGGCCGGGGCGCTGCTGGCGGTTGCACTGCCATTGCTCGGCCTTGTTCCTAGCGCGGGGCTGGCCCAATCGGGGCCGGCAGCTGTCAACGCCGCTCTCGAGGCCGTGGCGGCGCGGGATTGGGCCGAGGCGCGTCGCCTTGCCGGGCAGGCAGGGCCAAGCGGTGCGGCGCTCATGCAGGATTTGGTGGAATGGCACCGATTGCGCCGGGCCGACAGCAATGCGGCCTTTGGGGACTATGTCGCGTTTTTAGGCCGCAACGGCGATTGGCCGGGCCTGCCCTACATGCGCCGCCAGGGCGAGGCTGCGATCCCACCGGGTGCGTCCCCTCAGGACGTGTTTGCCTTTTTCGATGGCGCAGAGGCCCAGACCGGGGCAGGGGCTGTCCGTCTGATCGAGGCGCATCTTGCCCAATCCGAACAAGACACGGCAGAGGCACTGATCGTCGACACATGGCGCTCCAAAGCCCTTGGTCGGGTCGACCGGGAATCGCTGTTGGAGCGGTTTCCAGATATCTTGGCGCCCCACCACACGGCGCGGCTGGATGCGATGCTCTGGCAGGGACAGGAAAAGGAAGCACGGGCGATGTTCGCCCTTGTGCCCCCGGCCTGGCAGGCCCTTGCGGAAGCTAGGCTTGCCCTGCGGGCCGAGCGGGACGGGGTCGATACCCTGATCCGCGCCGTGCCGGCGGCCCTGAGCGATGATCCGGGCCTTGCCTATGAGCGGTTTCGCTGGCGCGTCTCCAAGGGTCGGGCCGATGCTGCTCTGGCGCTGTTGGAAGAGCGCTCTGGCTCTGCCGAAACGCTGGGCCGGCCCGAGCTTTGGGCCGAACGGCGCAGATTCTATGCCCGTGACCTGATGCGCGATGGGGCCCTGTCTCGGGCCTATCCCGTGGCCGCGCGCCACGGCCTGACCACTGGTCGCAACTATGCCGATCTTGAGTGGCTGTCCGGGTACCTGGCATTGCGCCTTGATCGGCCCGGCGATGCTGTTGACCATTTCAAGCGGTTTGGGGCGGCCGTGGATACGCCGATCAGCCTGGGCCGTGCGGGCTATTGGTTGGGGCGCGCGTACATGGCGGCGGGTGACGCGGCCAATGCCCGCTTGGCCTGGCAAGAGGGCGCACGCTACCAGACCTCGTTTTACGGGTTGCTCGCGGCCGAGGCGTTGGGCGCGCCGCTTGATCCCGCCATGGCCGGTGGCGAGCGGTTTGGCCCGCTGGAGCAAGCCTCTTTCGCAGGCTCGACCGTGCTTGCGACAGGGCTGGTGCTCTATGAGGCGGGCGAGATGTTTCTTTCAGAGCGGTTCCTGACCCATCTCACCGAACAGAAAAGCCGTGCCGAGGCTGGCATACTGGCAGAGCTCGCGCTGACCTTGCAGGATCCGCATCTCGCTCTGCGCATTGCCAAGCGTGCTGCCAGTGATGGGCATGTTTTGCCAGATGCCTATTATCCGCTGTCGCCGATTGCGGATGGCCCCCTTCCCGTGCCCGCGGAACTGGCGCTGGCGATAGCCCGGCGCGAATCCGAGTTTGACCCGGCCGTTGTCAGCCCCGTTGGCGCGCGCGGACTGATGCAATTGATGCCTGGCACCGCGCGGGAAATGGCCGCGGGCCTCGGACGGCCCTACGATCCCGACGCCTTGCTCTCGGATCCGGCATATAATCTGGAGCTTGGCGCGGCCTATCTGGCCGAGCTTGTAGAACGGTATAACGGATCGCCGGTGCTGATTGCGGCGGCCTATAATGCCGGGCCCAGCCGCGCCGACCGCTGGATCAGTCGGTTTGGCGATCCGCGCAACCCCTCTGTGGATGTGATCGCCTGGATCGAAAACATCCCGTTCCGAGAGACCCGGAATTATATCATGCGGGTCACTGAGAGCATGCCGGTTTATGCCGCCCGCCAAGGCCGGTTGAGTTCCGCGCCGCTGGCGTTCAGGGCGTTTCTGCAAGGTCGCTCTGCTGCTTTCGCTGGCGCTCGCGCCACAGAGTAAAAAGGCCCGCGGCCACGACGATCGCCGCGCCGATCACAACATTTGCCTCGATGCTTTCTCCAAAGGCCAGAACACCAACAGCAGCGCCAAACACCAGATGGAAATAGGCAAAGGGCTGCACCGCGCTGGCCTCTGCCACCTCATACACCCGGATCAGCAGCCAGTGCCCCAGCGCCCCAGAGACGCACAGCCCGGCCATCCAAAGCCAATCCCGCGCCGCCATGCCCTCCCATGACCAGATCCCAACGCAGGTGATCGCCACCGCGCCAGCGATGCCCGTCCAGAAAAAGGATGTGGCCGCGCTATCCTCGCGGCTGACATAGCGGGTCAGAAGGGAATAGAGGGCAAACATCGTGGCCGAGAGCAGCGGCACCACCGCGTAGGGGGAAAACACCCCGACCCCCGGCTTCAGAATGATCAAGATGCCGATGAACCCAACGGCAATGGCCACCCAGCGGCGCCAGCCCACATGTTCGGACAGAACCACGCCGGAAAATGCGGCCACCAGCAACGGGTATGCGGCAAATACTGCGAGGCTTTCGACCAGCCCCAACAGCACGAAAGCCGTCACCATGACACAGATCTCCCCGACCAGAAGCACGCCACGGAACGGCTGCAGGAAAGGGTGCCGGGTGCGTGCAACTGCGCGCAATCCCCCGGCCTTGCGGGCCGAGATCGTGAGGACAAACGCCGCGAAGAACCAGTAGCGCACCATCACGACCATCAAGACGTTGTATTCGCCGGCCAAATGCCGCGAAATCCCGTCCTGCAGAGCAAAGACGAAGTTCGTGAGCAGCATCAAAACAATGCCGAGGCGGATATTCTGCTCTGTCATGCAGGCCTCAGCACACCGATGCTCATGTGGCGCTTGCGGCCAAAGCCCGGAACACGGGTCACCGCAAAGCCGGCCGCATCAAGGGCGCGGCGTACGGCCCCTGCGGCCGTGTAGGTGGCAAAAGTGCCGTCTGGCGCAGTATGGCGGCCCACCTCGTGCAACAGCGCGGGCTCCCAAAGCTCCGGGTTTTTGGCGGGGGAAAACCCGTCGAGAAACCACGCATCTGCCCGGCCCGGCCATTCGGGCAGGCGCTGGCGGGCGTCGCCTACGAGGATTTGCGCCGTTCCCGCCGGCAAGGCGATCTCACCGCCGCTTTCAGACCAGGCCTCAAGGAAGGTGTCGACAAGTGCCGCCCCAAGCGTGTCGCGAAACGGGCTGAGGGCTTGCGCCATGTCATCGCGCGCCATGGGGTAGGCTTCAAACCCCGTATAGCGCAGCTCGGTGTTCCTCTGTGCGGCCAGCGCAAAGGCCACCAGAAGGTTTAATCCAGTGCCCACGCCCAGCTCGGCGATGTGAAAGCCGTCGCAGATTCGGTCTGTCAGACGGTTGCCCGCAACAAAGACATGATGTGTTTCGGCGAGGCCGTCCTGCAGGGAATAATAGGGGTCGTCAAAACGTGCCGATACCGGAACACCGTCCGACCACTGCACCTTGGCGTGCTGGTGTGTGCGCGCGTCCTGCACTATGCCCTCCGGGTAAAGCCCCGGGCTGGTCCGGGTGCGACGTGGACGATGGAGCAGCGCGCAGACGATGACAAGCTGGGACGTGACAGTGCGGGGTGCCGGAGCCTTCGGTCTGGCCTGTGCCTGGGAATTGACCCGGCGCGGCCAGCGCGTGTGCGTGATTGATCCGGGCGGGCCGGGCGCAGGGGCATCCGGCGGCATTGTCGGGGCGCTGGCCCCCCATGTGCCGGAAAACTGGAACCCCAAGAAAGCGTTTCAGTTTGCTGCGCTCAGTGGTGCAGATGCCTTCTGGCAGGAGGTGCGGTCAGTGTCGGGCATCGATCCCGGCTATGCCCGCACGGGGCGTTTGCAGCCTCTGGCCGATGCGCGGGCGGTTGCGCTGGCGCAGACACGTCAGGAACAGGCGCAGGCGCTGTGGCAGGGCCGCTTTGACTGGCGTGTGGTCGAGGCCGCCCGTTTCGGAGAATGGGCCCCGCCCAGTGCCACGGGCCTCGTTGTATTTGATACTTTGAGTGCCCGTATCTCGCCCAAAGCCGCTTGTCTGGCCCTTGCGGCTGCGATTGTGGCGCGGGGCGGCAAGGTTGTGCAAACACCCGCTGATGCTGCGGGATCACAGGCAGATGCAACGCCTGTGATCTGGGCCACCGGGGCTGCGGGCCTCGATGATCTGAGCGCCCATTTTGGCCGAACGGTGGGGCAGGGGATCAAGGGGCAGGCGGCGCTGCTGCAGATGGATCGCGCCAGCGCCCCCCAGCTTTTCGTGGACGGCCTGCATATCATCCCGCATGGGGATGGTACGGTTGCGGTTGGCTCCACCACGGAGCGGGAGTTTGCAGACGCCGCGGCCACCGATGCCCTGTTGGACGGCGTGCTCGATCAGGCGCGTGCCGCTGTTCCCGTGCTCAAGACAGCCCCTGTAATCCAGCGCTGGGCCGGTTTGCGACCCCGTGCCCGCAGCCGGGCACCGATGCTGGGGGCCTGGCCGGGCCGGCCGGGCCATTACATTGCAAATGGCGGTTTCAAGATCGGCTTTGGCGTGGTGACTGAGGTGGCCCGAGTGATGGCAGATCTTGTCATGCAGGGCATTGACCGCATCCCTGAGGGGTTTCGCGTCGAGGAAAACCTCTAAACGAGCACCTCCATCGGGGTTTGAGCACCCACGCTGAACACGCGCCGGTACCGTTCAACCTCGTCCTTTGGGCCCATCGCCTTGTTGGGGTTGTCCGACAATTTGACCGTTGGCCGGCCATTGGCAGCAACGGCCTTGCACACCATGGAGAACGGCGCCAGCGCATCGTTTGGCACGAGCCCACGAAAATCGTTGGTCAGCAACGTGCCCCAGCCGAAGCTCACGCGCACCCGCCCACGGAATTGTTCCGACAGGGTTTTGATCGTGGCCACATCCAGCCCGTCTGAGAAGATCACCAGCTTTTCACGCGGGTCTTCGCCATGGGTCTGCCACCACCGGATTGCGGTTTCGGCCCCTTCTGCGGGATCGCCGCTGTCGATGCGAATGCCCGTCCAACTGGTCAGCCAATCCGGCGCGCGTTCCAGAAAGCCTGCCGTGCCATAGGTGTCGGGCAGGATGATCCGCAGGTTGCCATCATGCTCTTCCTGCCAATCCGCGAGCACCTCATAGGGGGCATTGGCAAGCTGCGCATCGGTTTCGGCGAGGGCGGAATAAACCATCGGCAATTCATGGGCATTGGTGCCAATCGCTTCGATGTCGCGGCGCTGGGCGATCAGGCAGTTCGACGTGCCGGTGAATTTCTCACCCAGCCCTTCCATCATCGCCTGTACGCACCAATCCTGCCACAGGAACGAATGTCGCCTGCGGGTGCCAAAATCGGCCAGCCGCAGATCGGGCAGATCGCGCAGGGCGTTCACCTTTTCCCAAAGCTTGGTCATGGCGCGAGCATACAGAACCTGGAGCTCAAACTTGCCCATGCCATCGGTAACAGCGCGGGCGCGCAGTTCCATGAGAACGGCAAGCGCTGGGATTTCCCACAGCATCACCTCGTGCCACAGGCCTTCGAAGGTCAGCTCATACTGATCGCCGCGGCGCTCGAGGTGATAGGGCGGCAGGCGCATCCCCTCGAACCACTCCATGAAATCCGCGCGAAACATCTGACGCTTGCCATAAAAGGTGTTGCCGCGCAGCCATGTGCTTTCCCCGCGCGAAAGCGACAGCGAGCGGATGTGATCAAGCTGTTCACGCAATTCGCCCTCATCGACCAGCTTGGCCAAAGGCACATGAGAGGCGCGGTTGATCAAACTGAAGGTGACGCGTGCATTGGGCCGGTTGCGAAACACCGACTGACACATCAGAAGTTTGTAGAAATCGGTGTCGATCAGCGACCGAACAATCGGATCGATTTTCCAGCGGTGGTTCCAGACCCGAGTGGCGATATCGACCATCTGGCATCCCTCATTTCAAGCGGTCTGGCCGGGCATCCCGGCCTATTCGTGCGCAGGGTAACCGATAGGGGCTATCCAGAAAAAGGGGGCTTTGGCAGGGCGGACCATTTGTCCGGCACGCAGTGCGTGCCGCCTTCGGTGCGCCGGCCTTCACCCGTTGAGCAGTTTGACGCCGGCCTGCACCATCCCGGTTTTTGCGGCTTCCATCGATCCGTCGAGATCGATGCCGCGACAGGCCGCCAGATCGACAGAGACATCAAAGCCGAGCCGTGCCGCGTCGAGCGCGGAAAAATTGACGCAGAAATCCGTGGCAAGCCCCACCAGCACAAGCGTTTCCACACCGCGGGTCCGCAGATAGCCCTCAAGGCCCGTTGGCGTTGTCTGATCGTTCTCAAAGAAGGCAGAGTAGCTGTCGATCTGCGGCCGAAACCCCTTGCGCACTACCAGATGCGCCGGGTCTGTGGCGAGGGCGGGGTGAAATTCGGCGCCCGCGCTGCCCTGCACACAGTGATCGGGCCACAGCACCTGGGGCCCATAGGGCATCTCGATCATCTCAAGCGGGGCCTTTCCGGCGTGCTGGCTGGCAAAGGAGCTGTGCCCGTCGGGGTGCCAGTCCTGTGTCAGCACAACCGTATCAAACGCCCCCATCATGGCATTGATCGGGGCAACCACGCTGTCACCATCCGCAACGGCCAATGCGCCTCCGGGGCAGAAATCCAGTTGTACGTCGATCACGATCAAACCTGCAGACATATCTATCCCTCCTTTTTGGGGCTGGCGCGACTAGACAATTGCACGGGGTGCGGCGTCAATGTCCAGCCTGTCGCTGTGTGCCATCTTGCCAGCATGGCAGGGCCTGCCGTATGCGGACACCATGTATACCATCGCCGCCCTCTACCGGTTTACCCCGTTCGAAGATCCTGCCGCCCGCGTCCGCGAGGCGCGCGCCGTGCTGCAGCAGCATGCCATCACCGGGACCTTGCTGTTTGCGCGGGAGGGCCTGAACGGCACCATCGCGGGCACGCGCGCAGGCATTGATGCGGCGCTGGCCTACCTGCGCACCCTGCCGGGCTGCGCGGAACTGGAGCACAAGGAAAGCACCGCAGCCGAGCGCCCGTTCTGGAAACTCAAGGTGCGCCTGAAATCCGAGATCGTCACCATGGGCCAGCCCGATGTTGATCCCACGGGCTCGGTTGGCACCTATGTGCCGGCCACGGAATGGAATGCGCTTATCTCTGCGCCCGACGTGGCCGTGATCGATACCCGCAACCGCTATGAAACCGGGATCGGCACCTTTGAGGGCGCAATCGACCCCGAGACCGACAGTTTCCGCGAGTTCCCGCAATGGTGGCAGGACAACGCCGCCCGCTTTGAGGGCAAGCGCATTGCCATGTTCTGCACCGGCGGGATCCGCTGCGAGAAATCTACCAATTATCTTTTGTCCCAAGGGGTAAAGGACGTCTATCACCTGCAGGGTGGCATTCTGAAATATCTCGAGGAAATGCCCGAAGATGACAGCAAGTGGTCCGGTTCGTGCTTTGTGTTTGACGAGCGTGTTTCGGTCGAGCATGGGCTGCGCGAGGGCGTTCATAGCCTGTGCCGGGCCTGCCGCCGCCCGCTGCATCCCGATGATCTGACGCGCAACACCTACGAGGAAGGCGTGTCGTGCCACCAATGCTATGCCGAGACCAGCGACGCCGATAAGGCCCGCTTCCGCGAACGCCAGCGCCAGATTGCACTGGCCAAGGCCCGCGGCGCCCGACATCTTGGCCCAGATACCGACACAAGCACCAAGGCCGAGACAGATAACGGCACTCAAAAAGACGTCGACAGCCCGGTCTGAGCCACGCCCTGAGTCAACGCACAAACCACCCCCTGAGCCAACCTAGGCCAAACCGACGCAGCGGCGGCTTGCAAAGATCGGGCACGCTCGTCAGGGTAGAAGCGCGCAGACATCTCCTGCGCCGTCAGTTTCGAGCGCGTTTCAAGAGGTCTCTTTTGGAAACCAATCGTCTTTTCACCACCCATAAAGCGCCCCTGCGCTATCTGGTGATCCCGAAATGCGGCTGCACCTTTATCAAGAATCTGCTCTGGCGCATCGAGCATGGGAATGATCACGATCAACCCATCCGGGTGCATGACGATGACAATCAGTTTCTGCGCGCTGACGCCCTCGGCCTGAACGCGGCCGATATCCGCGGCGAAGCCCACGCCTTCACTGTTTTGCGCAACCCGGTGGACAGGTTCTTTTCGCTCTACACGGATAAGGTGATCGGGGAGGGCCGCAAGCGCTACGTGCCCCTGCGCGATGTGCTGTCACATAAATACGGGCTCGATCCGCACACCCAGACAGTGGAAGGCCACCGCGCCAATTGCGAGATCATGATCGACTGGCTGGAAAACAACCTCCGCACCGAGGTGGACCTTCCCAAAGAGGCCCATTGGACACCGCAATCCTACCGCTCCCGCCTGATGGAGAAATTCGACCTTAAACTCCTCACATTGAATGGGATCGAGGGGCAGCTGATCGGGCTGTCGCGCGATATTCTGCCAGAGATTGCCACCACCCTTTCGGGATTGGAGCCCAACCGCTCCAAGAAGCCCGTGGCAAAGGGGCAGGTGCTCGTGCCGGAGCTGCGCAAACGGATCAACGC
>JAKVBK010000090.1 GCA_022447275.1 Oceanicola sp.
AGTAGGTAAGTGCCTCAGGTGGGGCTGATCCTGCAATTTGTGATCTTGCCCCCTGAAACTGATCCGATGTGAGTGCGAAATTTCGGGTAGTTTTCCGGCAACGGAGGAATATGCCGATGCCGGAAAAACGATTTAGCGACCAACAGATAGCGTTTGCCCTGAGGCAGGCCGAGGCTGGGACGACTGTTGGTGAGATATGCCGCTAAATCGGGATCGCGGAAGCGGCGTTTTGTCGATGGAAGAAGGTTCATGTGGGGATGGGTGTTTCGGAGATCCGGCGTCTGAAGCAGTTGGCCGAAAGCTGTATGCGGTATGGATATCGTCGCCTGCAAATCCAAGCGCAAAGGGAGGTTTGGCATGGGAACCACAAGCGCCTGTATCGCCTAGGCTGCAATCTAGCGGCTCTCTAGACGCCTTTAGAGCCCCGTAACCATTGCAAAGTCCGAAAGCGCCTCATCGCGGCTCGACAGATACGCACAACATTTACGCATCCGATCAATCATTGATGCCGGTCAGGCATACGAAGGTTTCTGAGGTCGGATCCCAGCTAGGCAGGAGAGATAAGAGCTGAAGCATATGTCGGCTTAGCCAACCAACCTATCTAGCCTTTTGTCAGCCTTGTCGTTGAATTGATTATGTTTCACCCCAAACCACTCCGCTAGAACAGTGTGGTAAAGGGCCCGGTAATCCATGGTGAACTGCAGATCGTTCTCTTCGAGTATGCCTAGGTCGGGATGATCCCCCCACAGCCCGCCCCTTACAGCGCCCCCCATCAGGAAATGAGGTGCCGCCGTACCATGGTCTGTGCCTTCCGATTGGTTTTCGAGCGCGCGGCGACCGAACTCGCTGTATGTCATCACCAGTGTATTGTCCCATTGCCCAATGCTTTGGAGGCCACTTCTGAGGCCCGCAAGCGCCTGTGCCAAGTTTCGAAGCAGGTATGCATGGGTGCCCCGCTGGTGCTCATGGGTATCAAATCCGCCCAGTTGAACCTTTAACACCGGGGTTTCAATTTCATGGGCAACGAGTTGCAAAGCCAGGCCCAGTTGCGGCCCCAGTTCGCCGCCGCGAAGCTGGAAACTACGGTTTACACGCGTACGCGCCATCTTGGCACTGATGTTGGCCATAGCGGTATCCAGAGAATGTGCACGCTCGAGAAGCAGGCCGAGGGCATCATTGCCATGCGCATCGCCGGCATAATCGAACGTGCGTGTGGCGGCGGAAAGCGTGCGCAACTGGTGGAGGGACGTCAGTGAGATCCAAGTTCCCTCACTGGACGCAAAGACGCCCATCCCGCCATCCAGACTGATACCGTCGGCGTCGAGGTTGAGGCCTTCGCGCGTGAGGAGGTCATCTGTAAGCCAACCGGTGCGGCCCGCGCGCGTGCCATCACCGCCGGTTTCCCACAAGGCGATGCTCTTGAAGTGGGATCGGCTCTGTTGCGGATAGCCAAGACCTTGAACGATTGCCATCTCGCCCGCGTTCCAGGCGCCCATCAAAGGCTCAAGCGCGGCGTTCAGGCCCTGCCAGTCATTGAGTTCCAAAAGCTCATGACGGTCCAGGCCGATATTCGGACGCAAGGCGCGATAACGGTCATCTCCAAAAGGAACGAGCGTATTCAATCCGTCATTCGCCCCGGAAAGCTCCACAAGGATCAACCGGCGTGAACTGGCTGTTGCTGCTTGCGCAAGGCTAAAGGGGGCCAGTGGAATGGACAGCCCAAGGCCCAACCCTCCGAGAAACTGCCTTCTATCCATTTCACAGTTCATCTTGACCGCCCCTATTTTAACTGGAAACGCGGATCACGGATCAAGTGGCCGAAGCTTTCCCAAGATTGGACATCGCGCGCATTCGCAACGAAGCGGTCCCCAGCATCTTGGTGCAAAAGTTCCGGTCGTGTCGCCAACCAATTCACCTCAGAGGCTATCCCACTGAGCAATCGAATGTCCTGCGATGCCGCATTGGCCATCATCATTCCCATGACTCCGGCCTCGGCGCGATAAGCCGAAAGGGTGAGTTCGGGTTGGCCCTCAGCCAGCTTATAGCGGGTGCGCGGTATCGTCTGAGCAATGTGCTCCATCACTGGATCCCAGTGAATTTCCGTATCCTTATCGGCCCGCCTTCGCCAGTTTTGCCCATTCTGCGCCAACTCATAAAGTGCGGGCACAGCGGCCCAGAGGGCCCCAACGAACCTTTTCTGGCGTTCTGTCAGCCCATGATACTGTGCTTCGGCTCGGTGATCTTGTCGAAAGCTGAGAGGAAGCCCAATTCGAAAATGTCCGTCGTCTCCTGATCTTGCGCGCGCAGGCCATCCGTCGGGAAAGCAATCTGGATAGCATTGGCGCCCATAAATCTTGAGCGCATACTCTTCGCGGCCGTCGTAACGCTCACGTTGCAATTCGATAGACATCGCATTGATATGGATATCTTCGAACCGCACTTCTGCCAGACCAAAGCTGATAAAGTCAGCAGAGCCGTGGCTCACCCAATCGAGTGCAGCCCTTTCAACCACCAAGCCTGCCGTTTGCAGACGGGCATCCGGCTCATCCTCAGCAGGGCCTTGATAACTTGTCAGTGTCAGCGTCCCGGAACAGTACATCTGACCCGCTAGGTCTGCTCCATCGCGGCAAGTCAACTGCGCGCCATCCTTTGCAGGATAGAGACGTCCGCCAACTTGTAGCCAATCGACAAACAGGTTTCGGTCCCCACCGCCACTGCCTCCGGGGCCACAGCAGTGATCGTTTAGAAACGAGATGCGGAAGATGTCAGGCAGAGCGTCTTCATCGCTGAGGGGAAGTTGCACTGTCTGCCAATTGAGATCTGCTGGCGAAGAAACACGGCCATACCGCTCGGTGTTCCAGCCATTCTGGGCTTCGACTGCTTTGGACTGCCAAATCGTTCTCAGGTGCCCATCTATCTCTTTCATGCCGACCACGCGGAACTGAGCCGGGCCCTCAAAATCCTCTGATGCGTAGCGGATTGTGACGGAGGTTGGCCGCTGCTCTTGCTCCGTCATCATGGACATCATCATGTTGCCTGAGGATTGTCCCATCCCAAGGGTGTAGGCTGGGCTTGTGTCGAACTCAGACAGGATTGCGGTGCGCTCTTGGATACGCGCTGGTGTGATCCAAGCGGCACCGCCGGGCCAGCCAGCAACATTCGGCGCCTCAAACAGATGCTGCCCCATTCCACGCATGCGGCTTGGTGCAGCTTGCCACCAATCGGGCAACACTCCGGCAGTCCGCATGGTTCCAAGAACAAGATCAACAGGGCTTTTGACGATTGAGCCTCGGTTGTCTTCCGCCCAGAAGGCAGGTGTCGCCCAAAGCGCGCGCATAAGTGTTTTAATGTCGTAGTCGCTTTCCCGAAAGGTATGAGCGATCTGTGCGCGTTCGCTTGGTTTGTCGTTGAATTCCGACACATAGGCCTTCCAGAAATGTTGGGTGACATGTTCTGCAGCAGCAGGCTGATCAAGCAGGATATCTATCACATCGTCAGCACCAAAGCGCCCGCGTCTGCCCAAAATGTGCTTTGTGCCTTTGTCGTGATCCCAATCGGCAAACCTGAATTCAAAATTGCGCAGCGCGTTATAGCGATATCCGGAAAAGGCCCGTGCAACCTCTTTCACATCCTGTTCTGTGTAGTTGCCTTCACCCAAAACAAAGAGTTCCATAAACTCGCGTGCCAGGTTCTCATTCGGACCTTTCGCCGTATTATTTCTGTTATCCAGATAGTTCAGCATGGCCGCATCGCGCACCAGTTCTTGCAGTATGAGGCGAAGGTTCCCGGTTCCATGCGTGCGCAGCATGTTATGCTGCTTTGCCAGCGAAAGCGGTTCTTGTTGAAGCGTCGAATATTGCGTCACGAAGAGGTTGTGCCAGATCAAAAGCAGACGCTCGCCAACCGCTCGGTCAGTCGACAGCATTTCGCGCACCCACCACAGCCGGAACGCCCCCATTTCCATGTCGCGCGCTGCTTCAAATCTTTGGCGTTCATCGGCTTCGTAGTCCCGCCGCAGAAAATACTTCACATACGGCCCGTTGATCCAGCGAGGCGCAGGCAAAACGGGATGCGATACGTCGAGTTGTGCCATCATCCGGCTGATGGCCTCACTGCGTGTAAGGCCCAACAGGCTTTCAATCTCCGCAGGATGTGCTCCGATCCCGACACGTTCTAGCAAATGCCGGGCATCTGACAGGGTCATCATTCGCTGCAAATGCGCTTGATCCTTTTCACGCTCTTCCCATTGCGCGTTGAAGGCCTGTAGCAAAGCCGATTTATGGGCG
>JAKVBK010000091.1 GCA_022447275.1 Oceanicola sp.
CAAAATGGCGGATATCGCCAATCAGATAACCCTGCTGGGGGATGTCGCGCTGGTCCAGATCGATTGTCAGGGAAAAGGCTGGATAGTCGCGCAAGCCGGTTACAAATCGCAGGGCCGCGCATTGTGCTGCTGTAATCTCGCGCTGGTAGGTGGTGGGCGTTAGGCCTGCTTCTCGCGCCAGCCCTTCGGTAAAGCTGGCCAGAGTCTCGCTTTGCAGGCCGAACGTATCCAGCTCCAGCGCGCCACTTACGCCAGAGACAGTGGGCAGCGCGGCAAAGCAGGCGGCATCGGCGCGATAGTCGCGCAGGTAGTCGACAATGGCACCGTAGCGCACCTGATCCGTTGGCTCGGCCACGGCGCGTTCGACAAAGGCTGGAACGCGCGAAACGGATAAGGCCTGTGCTGCGGGCGTCGCTGGCTGGTCTTCCAAAACCTGGGCAGCCGCCGGGGCTGCCGGTGCACTGGGGGCGCTCACTGTTGCTGCTGGCGCTGTGGATGGCGCAGCGGTCGCAGACGGCACCGAGGCCGCGCTGACGGTGCCCGTCTGGGCGCTGGGCGCAGGGGAGAACGCGGTAGAGGAGCCCCCGGACGGGGAGGGGGCGATCGTCGTGGCCGTCGGCGGGGACGGCGCGGGTGCAAGCACTGCCGCAGCAGATGTGGTGGGCGCCACGGATGTGCTGGGCGTTGGCCTGGTCGCCAGCGGTGTGACCGCTGCCTTTTGCGGGATGTCTGCCTCGGCGATGCCCGTGATGATCCGTTGGTTGGACGCTGCAGGAGCCGCCCGCGCCGAGGGGGGGGAGGGGGTGCGGACTGTGCGTGCATCCTCTGTTGCGACGGTCTGTCGGGGTGTGGTGGCCGCACGGGCTTGGCCCGCGCTTGCCGGCTCTGCTGTGGGCGCGGGGCCAGTGTCTTGTTGCCGGGCGGCAGACTGGGCTGTCTCGGAAGGCGTTGCAGCGGCCTGTTGGGCTTGCTCGGCGGCGCGATCTGCCACGGGTTGCTCGGGTTGTGCTGCGGTGCTGTCCGTCTCTGCTGCGGCACTGGCAGTTTCGAGCGCAGCGCTGGCGGCACTGTCCGTCTCTGCCGCCTGCGCGGTCTCGCTTGCGGCGGCCTCTGCACGGTCTGCTTGTGCGGCATCAGCGCTGTCTGCCTGTGCCTCTACAGCAGCGCCCGTGGCTGCCTCGGCAGCGGCAGAGGCCTGTGCAGGTTGTTGTGCCTGTGCCTGCCCGACCTTGATCATATCCACCATGATTTCGGTTTCTGGTGGGGGAGGTGCGCTTGGCGGGATCCGGTTCAGTATGAACAGGGCAAGCCCCAGATGCGCTGCGCCCGCTACCGTCGCCGACAGCGCCCAGCTCAGCGCATCGCGCGTCATTGCAGAGCCTCTTGCTTGATTGTGACAAGCGCCACGCCAAGGCCCGTATCCTCAAGCCGGCGCAGCACGTCAAACAGGGCGTCAGCGGGCAAATCTTGCGCCACGAGAAGATTGACCTGTCGCAGGTTTTCAGGGTTTTCAATCAGGTAGGTGACGGTTTCGATGGGTGTCATTGCCTCACCGTCAAGCTGCCAGGTGTCGCTGCCATCGATCAGCAGTAGCGGTCGTGGCAGACGCTCTAGTGGCAGATCTGTTGTTTCGGGCAACTTCACTGCTTGCTCTGACGTTTCCACGATTGTTCCCACCACGAGGAAGAACAGCACCAGCAACAGAACGATATTCACCTGTGCCAAACCAAAATCCGGCGGCTTGCGATTGTCTTGATCCTGCAGACGGGAATGTAGTGACATGCTCTAGCCCCCTCCGCGTCCAATCAGACGTACCCGGGGCAAGCCAGATACGCGGATCGCTTCGAGGGCGGTGGCGATATCCTGTGTCGTGGCGGACGCAGATGTAAGCAAAAGCACTTCTTCTGTGCCGCTTGCCATCAACTCTTCCAGGGCAGGGGCTAGTTGATCTGGATTCAGGCGCGCCCCGTTTGCGCGGATCTCGCCGCGGCCCACCTGCCAGATGGCAACCGGGCTTTGCTGAATGTCTTCTGGGGGCTGCCCCTCAAGCACGGCTTCAGCCGCGCGCGGATCAGATGGTGGCACCAGTGGCACCAAAGCATAGGGCGAAAGCGACGACGACAGCATGAAAAAGATCAGCAGCTGAAACATGACATCAGCCAAAGGCGTCAGGGCAAAGGCGGGTTTGCTTCTGGGCCTGTTGTCAGACAGGTTGATCGGCTCCGGGACAGCGAGGGACGGAACCGGCTGGGCGACGCCGGGGGCAGACATCGGGACGCCTCAACCCCGCCCGGGCCGCGTCTCCACGCGCCCGTGCAAAACGGTTGAGATCAGCCGCTCGAGCGTGGCGCGTTCGCGCGCGATACGCCCTTCGAGCCACGTTGAGATGAAATAGAAAAAGATCGCGATGGCCAGCCCGACAGCGGTGGTCAGCAGGGCGGTCCAGATGCCGCCGGCCAGCACTGAAGGATCCACCGCGCCTGCGGATTGCGAGAGCTGCTGGAAGGCTTCGATCATCCCCACCACAGTGCCAAGCAAGCCGAGCATGGGCGCTGCCTGCACAACCGCCTCAAGCCCGCGCATGGAGCGTGACATTTGGCCCAGCTCATCAAGGGCAGACTGCATGGCCAGTTCGCGCACATAGGTCCGGTCCTGGGGGGACGCGCGCAGGCCGGACAAGGTTGCAAACAGCACGCGGACGCCCGCGCTGTTGCGTTTCTCAGCCAGACGCAGCGCCCCTTCGCCATCGCCGGCCAGCCAGCGATCAACGATGGTTTCAGCGTCTTTGCGCCGGCCCACGCCCATAGACGCGAATTGAATGATCTTGAAAATAGCCACTGTCAGGGCGAGCAGGGAACTTGCGGCAAGAACGCCCAGAATGATCCAGGCATTGCCGTCCAGTTGCGCAGTGAGTGTCGAAAACATTGTGGGACCCCGTTCTGGCGGCAGCGTTAATTCACTGTGGATGGGCAGGGGGCAGGCGGCTCAATAATGCGCTTCCCATCCCCATTTCCGGGGGGCCTGCGTGTGTAAGCGCGCCCGCAGTTTGGGCGCGCCTGAGGGGTATGCCGGCAGCGCCGGCGTCTGTGCCTCTATCAGGTGCCGAACTCGATATCTGTCCGAGACGAGGTGACGAGGCCATTCATACAGCTGCCAGCCCCGCCATCTGCCGTTGCGCAGGCGGCTTCGCCATTCACAAGTACGCGGCCAATGTCGCCACAGCTCTTTTCGCCAATGATAAAAGTGCGCACCTTCGTTCTGCCCTTGCCCATATCGCCAAAGCCAAAGGTCAGCAGTTCATCTACCGTGCCTTCGCTGTCGAACATGACCACCTCATAGGCGAGGTCGCCAAGATCTGCGCCCGTATTGTTTGTGACAACGAAAATGAGGCGGCAGGTCCCTTCCACATCGCGGGCTGCATTCAGTTCAAGGCTAATGTTTCCACTTTGCGCCAGAGCCGGCGCTGGGCCGCACAATGCGGCGGCAGTCAGGCCGGAAACGGCGAGAGCGGTTAGTTTACGCAGCATATTCTATCGAACCTCCCGATTGAATTGATCTTGATCGATGTCAGAATCGGTACCACGGACCCCGTAATCCGCAAAGCCCGGAATGTCGTCTCTGGTCTAAAGCTGCGTTGGGTGATGGTTTTGAAGGCATCCCACAAAAAGAAGCCGGCTCCCAAACAGAGAGCCGGTTTCTAAGTGGTGGCACCCAATCAGAAGCGCACGGTTGATCTGTTCTCCCTCAGATCTGGCGCTCGTAGTCTGGGTCTTGGCGAATTAGCGGAAGGCCCCAATCGAGTAATTGTGGCGAATGGACAGACGGCTGCGCGTCGTCTCCTGTGGGGCAATGAGTTTAGCATTGGCTTGAACCCGAGGGCGCGTCTGCATTTCCGGCAAGAGGATGTCACCATCGCTAAGACTGCGGGTGACCGTCTGTTCTCCCTCGGGTGTTGTTCCCATGGTCTTATACCGGTTGAGGTAGAGGTAGGCGTTATCCTGGTCGAGCGCGCTGTACTGCAGCGGGTAGTCGCTCTTACCCGTTTCGCGGGACGTGGTGTCGGCGAGCGCAGGCGTGGCGATCGCGGCAACTAATAGGGCCCCCAATAGCGTGGAGCGGGTGTTGTAACGTGTGCTCATGATTGTCTCCTAAACTTGATATTGCCTAACATCTTCGCTCGGAATTTGCAGGTTTTTTAAATTACAAGCGGGATTTCGTCTTTTTGCTGTGTCCGAAGTGTGGCGGGAAGGTGGCGCCTCGGAAGCGTCT
>JAKVBK010000092.1 GCA_022447275.1 Oceanicola sp.
GGTGCTGTCTCGGTGCTGATTGCATCGATCGCGGTTCTATGAGGCCGCGAAAATGACCCAGCAAACTTTGGTCTGGGTGTTTGGTTTGGTAGAATTTGAACGTTCTGAGTGATCACCGCTTTCTGCGTCTGGTGAACATCTAGCGTAGTGAGTGCTTTTTCAACTCGCGTTTTCCTAGTCTAGCTGCCGTAGCCCTGCAACTTAGACGCTTGCTAGCCGTCCCACAGACCACGACGCAAATGCGCAGCATGGCGGATCGCTTTGCATCTTCACCCTTATGCTTCTGTTTCATGGGGGACGCATGCAGGCGCATCTGTGCGCAGTCCATTCGCCAACATTCACGAACCACCCTTCTGTTCCTCAGCTTGTGGCCGGACATATCACAGCCCTTCAGCCGCCGATGCAGATAGAAGAGTCGAGGGCGGTTACTCCCACTCGATCGTGCCCGGAGGCTTGGACGTGATGTCGTAGGTGACCCGGTTGATACCCTTCACCTCGTTGATGATGCGTGTCGCGGTCTCTCCGAGGAACTCATGGGTAAACGGATAATAGTCCGCCGTCATACCATCGACGGATGTCACCGCGCGCAGGGTGCAGGCGTAATCATAGGTGCGCCCGTCCCCCATTACGCCGACAGTCCGCACGGGCAGAATCGCGACAAAGGCCTGCCAGATCTCATCATACAGGCCGTGCTTTCGGATCTGGTCGATATAGACCGCATCGGCCCGGCGCAGGATCTCGAGCTTTTCGCGTGTGATTTCACCGGGGCAGCGAATGGCAAGGCCGGGCCCGGGGAAGGGGTGGCGGGCGATGAAATGGGCGGGCAGACCCAGCTCATGGCCCAGTGCACGCACCTCATCCTTGAAGAGTTCGCGCAGGGGCTCCACCAATTTCAGGCCCATCTTTTCGGGCAGGCCACCAACATTGTGATGGCTCTTGATGGTCACCGACGGTCCGCCCGAGAAGCTGACGCTTTCGATCACATCTGGATAGAGCGTGCCCTGGGCCAGAAATGCTGCGCCCTCGATCTGATCCGCATATTTCTGGAACACGTCGATAAACAGCTTGCCGATGATTTTACGCTTGGTTTCCGGATCTGATACCCCGTCGAGCTGGCCCAGAAACAGCTCCTGCTCCTCCGCGTGGATCACCTGAAGGTTCATGTGGTCGCGGAACATGGCCACCACTTCGTCTGCCTCGTTCAGGCGCAACAGGCCGTGGTCAACAAACACACAGGTCAGCTGGTCACCAATGGCTTCATGGATGAGGGCTGCGGCGACGGAGCTGTCCACGCCGCCAGACAGGGCGCAGATGACCTTGGCATCCCCCACCTGTGCGCGAATCCGGGCGATCGCCTCCTCGCGGTAGGCGCCCATGGTCCAATCCCCCTTGAAGCCGGCCATCCGTACGAAGTTTTCGTAGAGGCGTGCGCCGTTTGGGGTGTGGTGCACCTCCGGGTGGAATTGGACCGCGTAGAAATTGCGGGCCACGTCTGCGGTGATCGCAAAAGGAGCGCCGGGAGAGGTCCCGTAGACAGAAAAGCCCGGGGCGATTTCCGCAACATGGTCCCCATGAGACATCCAGACCTGCTCGCGCCCGTCATCAAACCAGCCTTCCAGCAGGTCGGTCACCTCTGCGCTGGGCGTCACATAGGCCCGCCCGAATTCTGCGGTGGCATGTTCCCCGGCTTCGACGCGTCCGCCCAGATCATGCATCATCACTTGCTGGCCGTAGCAGATCCCCAGAATTGGCACGCCCAGCTCATAGACGGCGCTTGGCGGGCGGGGCGATCCCGCGCGCATCACGCTGTCGGGGCCACCAGAGAAAATCACGGCCTTGGGCGCAAATTCTGCGAGGCTTTCGGCTGTGACGCTCTGGTAGGGATGGATCTCGCAATACACGCTCAGCTCCCGCAGGCGGCGCGCGATCAGCTGCGTTACCTGAGAGCCGAAGTCGATGATCAGAAGGCGGTCATGGTGCTGGGGCTGTGTCATGGGCAGCATTTAAGCCGGTCGCACTGGTTTCGCAATCCGGCTGTTATCTGAATTTGGACCCCATTGCCCTTACGTGCGAATGTCGCTTTCGCCCCGCAAGCGGCGGGAATGCGCCGCGTTTGAACGGCTGGAGGCGGTACATGCTTGGCCAAGGCTTGGGCTTCGTGCCCTCAGATCTTCGGCGACGGGAGCGAACCATGACGGCATCTGCAGAAAAATCTTCGGGGCGGCGGCGCGGACGGGCTGGGGGCGGCGGCGCCGCCAGACGTGCGGAACGGACCGCCGTGCGCATCGAATCCGCGCGCTACATCACCCGCAATGTCCCGGATATGGACATGCTCTCTGAGGATGCGCTGCAAATCATCGAGCATAACGCTGAGACGATTCTTGAAGAGATCGGTGTCGTTTTTGCCGAAAATCCCGGTGCGCTGGAGCGTTGGAAAGCAGCAGGCGCTGAGATTACCGGGGAGCGGGTGCGCATCCCGCGGGGTCTGGCCCGCACATTATGCGCAACAGCGCCGTCCAGCTTTATCCAGCACGCCCGCAACCCAGAAAAATCGGTTGAGATCGGTGGCCGCAATCTGGTTCTGGCCCCGGTTTATGGCCCGCCCTTCGTGCGCGATGCCCAAGGCGGGCGTCGCTACGCGACGATCGAGGATTTTCGCAACTTCGTGAAGCTCGGCTACATGTCGAAATGGCTGCATCATTCGGGGGGCACCGTGTGCGAGCCCACGGATGTGCCGGTCAACAAGCGTCATCTGGATATGCTGCTGGCCCATATGACCCTGTCAGACAAGCCATTCATGGGCTCAGTCACGGAGCCCTCGCGCGCCCGCGATTCGGTCGAAATGGCTGAAATCCTGTTCGATGGTCTTGATGGGCGCACGGTGATGACCTCGCTGATCAATATCAATTCGCCGCTGACATTCGACGCAACGATGATGGGCGCGTTGGAAGTATATGCCGAGGCAAATCAAGCCTGCATCATCTCGCCGTTTATCGTTGGGGGGGCGATGGCTCCTGTCTCAGTCACCGGCACGTTGACGCAGGTGCTGGCCGAGGCGCTGGCAGGCGTTGCCTACTCACAGCTGGTCAAACCCGGGGCTCCCGTCATCATGGGGGCGTTTGTGACGTCGATCGATATGAACTCGGGCGCGCCGACTTTCGGCACACCGGAGGCGTCGCAAATCACCTACGGTGTGGGCCAACTGGCGCGGCGCCTTGGTTTGCCCTACCGCTCTGCCGGAGGGTTTACCGGATCGAAACTGCCCGATGCGCAGGCGGCCTATGAAAGCGCAAACTCGCTGAATGCGGGCCTGTTTGCCGGTGTGAACTTCATGCTGCACGCCTGTGGTTGGCTCGAAGGTGGGCTTGTGTCTTCATACGAAAAATTCGTGATGGATGCCGATCAACTGGGGATCTTGCATCGGATGGCTGCCGGTGTCACTGCCGATGAAAACGCCCAGGCGATGGATGCCTTGCGCGAGGTGGGCCCGGGCGGCCATTTCTTAGGCTGTGCCCACACTCAGGCCAATTTCAAGGACGCGTTCTGGCGCACGGATTTGCTAGACTACAAGCCCTTTGAAACCTGGGAGGAAGAGGGCGCACGCACCACCCAGGAATTGGCCACTCAGAGAGTGCAGAAACTGCTGTCGGATTATCAGGCGCCGCCGCTTGACCCAGCAATCCGGGCAAAGCTCGAGGCGTATGTAATCGAGAAGAAAGCGTCGATGCCCGATGCCTTTATCTAGGCTGGAAATCTCTGTGAGGTTGTAGAAATTACGCGGGCGTTTTTGCCCGCGTAATTTTTTCGTTTTTCGAATTAGCTAGGCGTTCATAGTCCCACATCTACATTCGAGGCCTAGTAAGGCGCTCATGCCTCAATGAAGGATGGGCACAGGCTGGTTGTAAAAATTCCATAGGGTCTGCAGCTGACGCATAGGCGGTATGCTGCGGCAACTCTGTCTTGGACATGAGGCGCAGAAAGGCTTACCCAAGGGCCAGCCGCAAGCTCTGGAGCACGCCAATGTCTCGTGATCTG
>JAKVBK010000093.1 GCA_022447275.1 Oceanicola sp.
AAGCCGGGGTGTCCACGGTCGATCAGGTTGATTTGTGTGAAAAAGAATTGGCTTTGCAGACCAATGTGCTTGGAATGCTTCTTAACAAGTGCCGCTTCCAGTCCGACGGCTATGGGTACTATTCAAATTATGGCGCCAAATACTAGCGCGGCTGATACTCCGATTAGCGACGCTTAGCCTGAAAGACATCAGGGCACTTACAGCCTCGTCAAAACTGTGTGTGCCCGGAAACCTGTGGCAAATAATCTGTGGTCCCGGGTCGCATAATGCTTCGGCCTTGCATCCCGGCTGCAACGGCGCACAATCGCCCGCACGGAGCTTGGAATTGAGGTTAAACAATAATGCAGCCAAATAAGGTGACCCCTCTGAAAACTCCAAAGGGGCTCAGCGCTCGGAACTTCACGGACGCGGCCGAAGCCGTCGCATATCTCGAAGAGCTCTATCAAGCTGCCACGGATTTCCTCGCACAGGCCTTCGAGCAGGCTCTGGGCGGAGGGCAAGCAGATAGCCGCCATCGCGCCTACTATCCCGAAATCAGGCTGACGACCTCCAGCTTTGGGCGGATCGATAGCAGACTGTCCTATGGCCTTTTGGCGGGCCCTGGCACCTATGCTACAACTGTGACACGCCCAGATTTGTTCCAGAACTATCTGAAACAGCAAATCGCTGCCTTGATCGAGAACCACGGTCAGCCCGTTACCATTGGTCCGTCAACAACACCGATCCCAGTGCATTTCGCCGTGACTGGCAGAGATCTGACCATCCCGCAGGATGGCGCACTTGCGTTTCCCTTGCGCGATGCTTTCGATGTGCCAGACCTTGCGACGACCCATGATGGGATTGTTGACGATTTCAGCTGGCGCCACGAGGACGGTGCGCAACCGCTCGCGCTGTTTACAGCCCAACGCATCGACTATTCGCTCGCGCGCCTATCGCACTATACTGCCACCTCCGCGGACCACTTCCAGAACCATGTCTTGTTTACCAACTACCAGTTCTACGTGGATGAGTTCGAGGCCTTTGCCCGTGCTGCGCTGAAAGATCCTGAGAGCGGCTACACCGCTTTCGTTGGCCCCGGAGACGCAATCATCACCGACGGCGATGCGCCCCTGCCGGCCTCTAGCAAGCTGCCGCAGATGCCATCTTACCACCTTAAGCGCGAAGGCGATGCAGGGATCACACTGGTGAATATCGGGGTTGGCCCGTCCAACGCCAAAACGGCCACAGATCACATTGCAGTACTGCGCCCGCACGCGTGGCTGATGGTGGGTCACTGTGCGGGCTTGCGCAACAGCCAGTCTCTTGGGGATTTTGTTCTGGCGCATGCCTATCTGCGTGAAGACCACGTCTTGGACGACGATTTGCCGGTTTGGGTGCCAATCCCACCTTTGGCTGAAATTCAGCAGGCCCTTGAAAGCGCCGTTGCAGACGTCACCGAACTGTCAGGTTACGAGCTCAAGCGCATCATGCGGACAGGGACCGTTGCCACTATCGACAATCGCAACTGGGAACTGCGGGATCAATCCGGGCCCGTCAGCCGGCTCAGCCAGTCACGCGCCATCGCCCTAGATATGGAAAGTGCCACGATTGCCGCAAACGGTTTTCGGTTCAGAGTGCCCTATGGCACGCTGCTGTGCGTCTCCGACAAACCTCTGCATGGCGAATTGAAGCTGCCTGGCATGGCTTCTGATTTCTACAAAACACAGGTCAGCCGCCATCTTGAGATTGGAATCCGGGCGATGGAACAACTCAGATCCATGCCTTTGGAGCGTCTGCACAGCCGGAAACTGCGAAGTTTTGATGAAACTGCCTTTCTGTAGGCTCTTTCTTGTGTAAAACCGCCCAAGAATGTCGAAATTCCCTTGAAAACAAGCTCTCTGCGCCACTAAAAGTTGTGGGAGGCCGCAACATAGCGTAGGTTTAGCGCTGAAAGGCCCAAATAATACACCGCCCCAATAACGGTGCGAAACGAGGAGATCGACATGTCTAAACCAATGACCAAAACCCAGCTGGTGGCAGCCCTTGCCGAAAAGATGGACGCGGACAAGAAATCTGCGGCAGCCGCGCTGGACGCGATCACGACCATCATTTCCGATGAGGTCGCCGGGGGCGGCGCCGTGACTCTGCCAGGCATTGGCAAAATCTATTGCCGCGAGCGCCCCGAGCGCATGGTGCGCAACCCTGCCACGGGTGAGCAAATCAAAAAAGAAGCCGACAAGGTGGTCAAGATGACCATCGCAAAGGCTCTGAAGGACAGCGTCAACGGCTAAAGCCAGTTGTTCTTTTGACTTTATGGCCGCCCCATGTGGGCGGCCTTTTCATTTGGAGCGCGGCAGGCTACCGACAAAGAAGAAGCAACCACAAGGCTCTGTAGCCGTGATCGCTATGGCGTCGTTCAGTACAACCGGATCTGGGGCGAAACAATGGATGCACGTGCTATCCTCATGGGCGTTGCCTTTGCATTCATGTGGTCGTCTGCATTCACGTCTGCGCGCGTCATTGTGGCCTCCGCACCGCCCATCACGACACTTGCAATACGCTTCCTGATCTCCGGCCTTCTTGCAGTCATGATCGCACGTGCGCTCGGCCAGACATGGCGCCTCACACCCAATCAGGCACGCGCAACCATCATATTCGGCATCTGCCAGAATGCGCTCTACCTCGGGCTAAATTTTGTTGCGATGCAAACGGTCGAAGCCTCACTCGCGGCCATCATCGCCTCAACCTTACCCTTGCTTGTCGCATTGGCAGGTTGGCTGTTCATGCGTGAGAAACTTGGCGCGGTGCCTACATTCGGTTTGATGATGGGCTTCGCAGGGGTTGTGATCATCATGTGGGGTCGCGCCGGGAACGGCACAGCCGACCCACTTGGCGTCCTGCTGTGTATCGCAGGCGTCTTGGCATTGACCATTGCGACCCTGTCAGTGCGCAACGCCACCGCGGGCGGAAACATGCTCATGATCGTTGGGCTTCAAATGCTGGTTGGCGCAGCCGCATTAGCAGTGATT
>JAKVBK010000094.1 GCA_022447275.1 Oceanicola sp.
AGCTGTCTGGCGGTCAGCGCCAGCGCATGGCCATGGGGCGGGCCACTGTGCGGAGTCTTTTTTGATGCGCCGCCTTCCAATCTCGACGCAAAGCTGCGCGTTCAGATGCGTCTTGAGATAGGGGAATTGCAGGACAAGCTCGGGATCACATCGCTTTATGGGACCCATGGTCGGCTCGAGACCATGACGATGGCGGATCGCATGATTGTCATGAATGGCGGCTTGGCGCGCCGCTCACTTACCGTTTTGCAGTGCTCGAATGTCTGGGCTAGGGTCTGCGCCATTACCCTTCACCGTCCGTTGTCAGCGCGGGCCAATTAAAGACCAGGAACGCCAATGCAACCGCAACTTCTTTTTTATCGCAAGGCGGTGCCGCTTTCGAGCACAGCCCACCGCGACATTACCATTGCAGAAAACCGTGATTTCAGCTTTGCCAGCAGCGTCAATTCTGTTCCGCTTATGGCGGCGGAATTCCGTGTGGCGGCTGCCGACAGTGTGATTGTTTTCGCCGGCTCAGGCGATGCGATCGTCCCGGCTGTGATCCTGGGTGTGCAAGACAAACAGAACAATTACGTGAATGCTGACGGCAGCTGGAACGGGCGTTATATTCCTGCTTTCTTGCGGCGCTACCCGTTTGTTTTCTCGAACGCGCCAGATGGAAAGAACTTTACCCTTTGCATCGATGAAGAGGCCGAAAGCATCAATCGCGAGGGTGATGGGACGCGTTTGTTCACGGATGCGGGCGAGCGCACCGAGTATTTGGAGGAACGGCTGAAATTCGTGCAGGATTATCAAGCGCAGGATGCCCGCACCAAACTGTTCTGTCAGAGCCTTGCCAAGCATGATCTGCTGGAGCCTATGCAGGCCAATTTCACCCTCGCGAACGGGGAGCCGGGCCGCCTGAGCGGGTTTTCAGTGATCAGCCGGGAGAAGCTGCGCGCGTTGCCAGCCGACATCGCCCAAGAGATGCTGGCCAATGATGCCTTGGAATTGGCCTTCATTCACCTGCAGTCGACGAACAATCTTCGCACTCTGCTTGAAAAAGCTGCCGCTACGCCGTCAGGCTGATGCCCATTCTGATACGGCACGCCAGTATCCTTCAGAGCGCTGCATAGGCGCGCAAACGGTCATGAACTGGAAAGAGGTGATCAGGGTCTGTCAGTGGCACCTTGGTCTCCCATTGGCGTGGGCAGATGGGCGCTATGCGTCCTGTGCGATAAGAGCGCAAAACCCCTTGGGCCAGCGCGTGCGGAGGCACCCTCCGTATTTCTGAGTGCCTCTGAAAGACATCGTTTTCAGAACAAAGCAGGCGATGCGGGGCACGGCGCCGGGTGACAGGGTGTGTATCCCCGATCCACTTGCAATCAGGTCAGGGCGCGGCCGATACATGAACAACGCATAGGTTGCGCGCGGCTTTGCCCGCCACATCAAAAGCATTCGACAAGGGGCAAGATCATGTTTGGCACCGTGGAGGGCACCGGCTACGAGGTGATCGATCCTGAGTTCGCGCACTGCATTTTCGGACATGCGCATATCGAACGTCTTTGGACGGGGGCACGCTGGTCCGAAGGGCCGGTCTGGTTTGCGGCAGGTCGGTATCTGCTGTGGTCGGACATTCCCAACAATCGCATACTGCGCTGGGACGAGACTGATGGCTCCGTCTCTACCTTCCGCGCGCCTTGCAACAATACCAACGGCCACACCCTCGATCGGCAGGGGCGCCTGATCTCTTGTGAGCACCTCACCCGCCGCGTTACCCGGACCGAACATGACGGCACCTGCACTGTGATCGCCGATCAGTTCGAGGGCAAAAGGCTGAACTCCCCCAATGATGTTGTGGTCAAGTCGGATGGGTCGATCTGGTTCACGGACCCTTCCTATGGGATTGATTATGATTACGAGGGCGGACGGGCCGAAAGTGAAATTGGCGCGTGCCATGTCTATCGAGTAAATCCAGCAGATGGCGCCATTACCATTGTGGCCGACGACTATCAAAAGCCCAACGGCCTTGCCTTTTCGCCCAATGAAAGCCTGCTCTATATCGCCGACACAGGCGCCACCCACGCGCCCGATGGCCCGCGCCATATTCGGCGGCATTCCGTGCAGGCAGATGGGGCGCTGTCGGATGGTGCGGTGTTCGCCTCCTGCACGCAGGGCCTTTTTGACGGGTTCCGCCTTGATACGCAGGGACGGATTTGGACGTCGGCCGGTGATGGGGTGCATTGCTATGCCCCAGATGGCCGCCTGATCGGCAAGCTTCTGATCCCGGAAACCGTCGCCAATGTGTGTTTCGGCGCAGCGAAGTTAAATCGCCTGTTTATTTGCGGCACGACCTCGCTATATGCCGTTTATCTCAACGTGAACGGGGTTTCACCGCTATGACGGACTTCACACTTCCAACGCTCAAATTGACCCATGCCGCCGTGCTGACAATGCTCGGTGCCGCGGTCTCCAAAGCCGAAGAAATCGGCCAGCCTCAGTGTATCGTGATTGTCGATGCAAGTGGCGAAACCCTTGGGGAGATCCGCATGAACGGCGCGAAATTCCTCAGCCGTAAATCGGCCCTCGCAAAGGCGCGCACCGCGGCTTCGATTATGGGGCGTTCGGATGCGATCCCGGCTGATTTCCGCCCGCATATCGCCTCGGCAACCCAAAATGCCGTCACCGGGCTTGGGGGCGGCTTGCCGATTAAGGTCGATGGCCATGTCATCGGGGGCATCGGCGTTGGATCTGGCAGCGCCGAGCAGGATATTGCGGTGGGCAGAGCGGCCCTTGCCGCCATTGCAGCCGAAGATACAGGCGCCTGAGCGCACACTTTTTGAGCCAGTTTAGCGCCCCCTGTGTTCAGGGGGCGTTTTGCATTTTCAAGGGGCCACCCGGGCGCGCTATCAGAGTTTGACAGTGCGGCCTGTGCGGGGCGTTT
>JAKVBK010000095.1 GCA_022447275.1 Oceanicola sp.
AGCGCAGCAACGGGACGGGGGCAGCAAGCCTTATCCCACAGAGAAGCTCGCATAGCATATCTTTGACGTCGGAGTTGAGCGAGCGGTTTGGTCGAATGACGGGTATCCGTTCGAACCGTCCTTGCCTCTGCCAGTTCTCTTTGTGGATGTCGCTGCGGTGTAAGCGTTGCGCTGTCCCCACACTTTCGAGCTGAGGCCTGATCTGTGCTTCAGAGGGCTTTTGGATTTGTGGGGAGTTTCTCGATGGGAGCTACAAGCGAGTTTCTGGCAAGAGCGCTGCGCCGTGCGGATGGGATGCGAAATTGGCCGCCGGAGTTGAAGGCTCGGATTGTAGCGGAGACATTGATTGAAGGCGAGACGGTCAACGCGGTTGCGAAGCGGTATGATTTGATCCCCAGCACGGTGTCTGATTGGCGACGGCTGGCGCGGCAGGGCAAACTGGTCCTGCCCAACTTGGACGGCATGGATTTTGTGCCTGTTGAGATTGAGGCGTCTGTGCCGGTTGCCCAGCCTTTTCCCGTCACATCCTCCAGCACGCTTGATGTGATCAGAGGCGATGTCACCGTTCGTCTTGCTGCTGCAACGCCAGCGGCGCGGATCTCGGAGATTGCGCGGGCTTTGGGGACGTGATCACGCCATCCCACAAGGTTCGGATTTTTGTGGCCAGCGATCCGGTGGACTTCCGCAAAGGCCATGACGGGCTGGCCGCCTTGGTGCAAAGCCAATTGCGTCAGGAGCCTTTTGATGGGTCGGTTTATGTGTTCCGTGCCAAGCGGGCGGATCGGCTGAAGCTGATCTATTGGGACGGCAGCGGGCTGGTGATGGTGTACAAACGGCTGGAAGATAACAGCTTCACATGGCCCGCGATCAAGAACAGGGTGATGCGGCTGGAGCCGGCCCAGTTTGAGGCGCTCTTTGCAGGTCTGGATTGGCGGCGCGTTCGGCCTTTGGAGGTGGCGGCACCCTCTGCGGCGGAGTGACTCACGGGGACGTTTGCGCGGGTCGTTCTGCCCTTGTTTTGTTATGGAAACGGGCATGATTGCGCCCGACAAATTGCCCGATGATATTGCTGAGCTGAAGGCGATCATCCGGGCGCAGCAGGATCAGAATGCGCGGCTTGAGGCGCGGGTTGCCTCCTTCAAAAGGCCCTCTTCGGGGCCAAATCCGAAAAGATCGATCCTGCCCAATACGAGCTGGAACTCGAGGACATCGAGACGGCTATCGCCCAAGTGGAAGCCGAGATCGACACGGACGAACGCACCGCGCCCGTGAGACCCCCAAAGCCGCGCCAGACAAACCGGGGGTCACTGCCCAAGCATCTGGAACGGGTGGAAGTTACCATTGAGCCTGAACTCTTCTGCGCCTGCGGAGCCGAGCGCCATGTCATTGGCGAGGATGTGAGCGAACGGCTGGATATCATCCCGGCCCAGTTCCGGGTGATCGTCACCCGTCGCCCCAAATATGCCTGCCGATCTTGTGAAAGCGGCATCGCTCAGGCTCCAACACCCGCCCACATCATCGCAGGGGGTATGCCAACCGAGGCCACGCTGGCCCATGTGCTCGTCTCCAAATACGCAGATCACTTGCCGCTCTATCGGCAGGCGCAAATCTACAGCAGACAGGGGATCAATCTGGATCGCTCCACCCTGGCCGCCTGGGTCGGCAAATCAGCGTTCGAATTGACCCCGGTCTATGATGCCCTGATGGCCAATCTGAAGCGCTCCACCAAGCTCTTCATGGACGAAACACCTGCGCCGGTCCTGGCGCCGGGACGAAAGCGCACCAAAACAGGCTACTTCTGGGCGCTGGCCCGCGATGACCGGCCTTGGGGTGGAGATGACCCACCCGGTGTCGCCTTCACATATGCGCCTGGACGATCCGGACAGCATGCAGACAATATTTTGAAAGGCTTCAGCGGCATCCTGCAGGTGGACGGATACGCAGGCTACAACCGCCTGCTCAAACGGCCTGCGCGGGATGTGACACTGGCCTATTGCTGGGCACATGCGCGGCGTAAACTGCACGACGTCACCCAGTCTGGTGCGGCCCCGATTGCACAAGAAGGCTTGGCGCAAATCCAGGCGCTCTATCGCATCGAAAAAGATCTGCGCGGCGTAAGCGCCGACCAACGTCGGGCCGCGCGGCAGGAACGCTCAAAACCCATCATCGACGCATTCGAGGTCTGCCTCGCCCAAAACCGCGTACGCGTCTCGACCAAATCGCCGACCGGAGAGGCCCTGAAAGACATCGCCAAATACTGGGATGGCCTGTGCCGGTTCCTGGACGACGGCCGCGTCGAGCTCGACAACAATCCCGTCGAACGAACCATCCGCCCCATTGCCCTGAACCGCAAAAACGCGCTCTTCGCCGGACATGATACCGGCGCACAAAACTGGGCCGTCATCGCGTCCCTGATCGAAACCTGCAAACTCAACGGGATCGACCCACACGGCTATTTGTCCGGCGTCCTGTCCGCCATCGCAGGTGGACACAAACAAAACGACATCAACGAGTTGCTGTCCTGGAACTACCCCAAAACCGTATGACCAGCGCACCGCTTACCGTTTTTCGCGTCTGGGCTTATTCTTGTTGATCGGTGTTGATGTCGGGTGGAACGGGCAGACTCAGACCTATTGGGTCTGGTTTTAAGCGTCTGATCTATTTACTTTTCTTGGTTGCGGGAGCCGCTACACACCGAGAACAAAATCGTTTTGGCCTGCTG
>JAKVBK010000096.1 GCA_022447275.1 Oceanicola sp.
TGGCGCCTGTGCGGTCCAGTTTCCCGTCTTCGCCCAGAGCGTCGCACCATTGCGTCACCAGCCGCTCAAAGCGCGGGTCTATGGCTGCGCGCACGATTGCGTCGGGGATTTGCAGCCGCTCGTCTTTGGCGGTGAACAGGCCGCATTGCGCCAGGGTTGTCTCAATCGCCACAGTTGCCGCCGCGTCGAGGGCCTGGGCAAAGCGGGTATAAGCATCCGGGTCGAAGCCGTCGGGTAACATCGCTGCGGCCGCGCGTCCGGCGGTGCGGGCCGCGTCGGTGGCGGCCTGCGGCACGCGGTCGGCTGTTGTCTTCACTGGTACGATAGCTGCAGCGAGGCTTGTGTTTTGTCGCACTGGGGTTGCTGCTGCGGCTCGGATGTCGGGGTGAGCGCGCAGGGCGGCCTCGATATCTCCCAGTTCGATGCGATTGCCCGCGATCTTGACCTGACGGTCACGCCGGCCCAGAAACTCGATCACGCCACCAGGCCGGATACGCCCCAGATCGCCTGTGCGGTAGATCCGGGCACCGTCCGGCGCGGTCACAAACGCGGCCGCCGTCTTGTCCGGATCACCGCAATAGCCGCGCGCAAGCCCCTGCCCTGCAATGCAAATCTCACCCGTCACCCAGTCCGGGCACGGCATCATATCCGCACCGCGCACATCCATCCGCTGGTTCGTCAACGCCGTCCCGTAGGGGATCGACGGCCAATCGGTCAGGTCAAGTGAGCCGACCTCATGCATGTTCGACCAGATCGACGCCTCGGTTGCACCACCAAGCGCCCAGACCCGTGCAACACCCCGCGCCCGCAGATGGTCAGGCATCTCCGGCGGCACCCAGTCCCCGCTCAAAAGGACAAGACGCAGCGCAGGCCAAAGTGGGGTTGGCGTGCCGCCAGAAGGCCCATCCAGCTCAAGCTGCAGGCCCATCAACGCGGGCACCGAGTTCCACACCGTCACCCCGTGACCCGCCGCAATGGCGCGCGCAGCGCCGGGATCGCGCGTGACATCGCAGGTGGGCATCACCAGCGTCGCCCCCGCCGCAAACGCGCCAAAGATATCATAAACCGAAAGATCAAACGCCAACGAAGAGAGCCCAAAGAGCCGATCGCCAGGGCCAACATCACCGCGCGCGTTGATGTCGCGCAGCGTGTTCACGACGGCGCCGTGTTCGATCATCACGCCCTTGGGCGTGCCGGTCGAACCAGAGGTGAAGATGATATAGGCGAGATCCGCAGGCCCTCGGCCGCCGCCATCCAGGACCGGCATATCCGCAGCGCCAGAGCCCTCGGCCAACCCATCCAAAGTGACGCAAGCGACACCCTCCGGCAAAACCGTCTGCCCATCGGCAATGGCATGGCGGATGCCCGCCTGCTCGAAAATTGCCGCGCGGCGGGCCTCGGGCCAGTCCGGCGAGACAGGCACATAAACGCCGCCAGCCCGCAACACTGCCAGAACAGAAATCACCTGTTCGGGCCCTTTGGCCAGCATCACAGCCACCGGAGCGCCCTGCATAGACGCAGCGGCACTCCCAACCAGCCGCGCCGCCACCCAATGGCTTGCCGCATCAAGCGCCGAATAGCTCCACGATCGCACGCCCTCGGACGCCCCATCCGACGCGCCAATCAGCGCCAGAGTGTCAGGCCCCGCCGCCACAGCCTCAGTGAAGACACCCCAAAGACTCTCCGAGCCCTCAAACGCCTCCTCAACCTGTGTTCCAAGCCGCGCAGCACGCTGATCATCGGGCAACAAAGACCCCAAAGGAGCCCCCCAAATCTGATCAACCACACCTGCATCGCACGCATCCGACAAACGACGCAAAAGCCCGCAATAGGCCGAAAACATCGACTCAATCAGTCCACACGGAAAAAGTTCCGAAACATAATCCCAGTTAAAACAAAGAGAACCTCCCTCCTCGTAAACCTGGTGATCAAGATAAACCTGAGGCGTTTGAGAGAGCGCAAAGGACGGTACCAGATCGTCGCGAGCGTCGTTTGACATGCCGAGAAGTGATGTGAAAACCACTGGTAGGATGGCATTTTGACCATGCCCACGGTGTCCTGCGATGCGTCGGGCAACATCAACGCCACCCGCTTTTAGTTGATCGAGATCGGTCCAGATCTTTGCTTGTAGTTTCTTTATACCTTGTGCAAAGGAGCCGGTTCCAAGAGGTTCATACGCAAAAGGAATGATATCAGTGAAATCG